>CAJONC010000027.1 GCA_905235675.1 uncultured Bacteroidales bacterium
GAACACGGTGCTATGGTACCGTAAGCGATTGTATGCGAAGTTTGGTGTGCATAACGCCGCAGCATTCTCTACAGAAATGAGCAAGCGGGGGCTGCTGGAATAGAAAGAGGCCGTCATCTCGGAGGAGGTGGCGGCTTTTTCGTGGGGAGATCCTTCGCGTAGCTCAGGATGACAAACTCTGGAGATAGCGGATGATGCCATCAACGTGTGTGTTGACGATGGCCTGGCGGCCAAGGGTGGATTAGAGGAAGGTAAGGTCATCGGGATTGTCGTAGAAAAGGCTCTCCCCACAAAGTCAGTTATCCTCCACCGCGGGGCCGAGCTGGGGCAGGGCATTTTTGCCTTCGGGCGCTTTCAGGCCGTGGTCTATGGCCTTCATCGCAGCCTTGACTATACTTTGACGGCCATCAACCAGACGGCTGGAATTCTTCTTGAATTCCTGCAGGACATTCTCCAGGTCTTCTTCCAGAACCGCATTGTACCTGCAGAAGAGTCCCACGCGGTCCACCATGTCCTGAGCGGCATCGACAATCTCGGAGATGTTGTCCATCTGCTCTTTCTGCACCCAGGCGGAGCGAATCAGGCGCAGGAAAGGAATCAGGGTTTCTTCAGTGGTAATCAGCACGTTCTGCTTGAATGCCTTGGCAAAAATCTCATTGTCTTCCATCTTTGCCAGCTGATAGGCACCGTAGTTCGGAATGAACATTATCACGTAGTCCAGAGTCTTGCGGCCCTGGACATATTTCTGGTATTCCTTGCTTGTGAGTTCCCTGATGTGGTTCTCCACCGACTCCAGGTTGCGGCGGGACGCATCTGCGCGCGCTTCGTCCGTCTCGGCGGAGAAGTAGTCGGCAAGGGCGGTCAGGGACACCTTGGAGTCTACCAGGATGTCGGTGTCGTCGGGGAAGTGGATGGCGAAGTCGGGGCGCATAGTCCTGCCGGTATTCTCGTTCTTGATGCGGTTGCCGTTCTTGTCGCGGAGCCAGAATTCGGCGTCGTAGTCGTGCCCTTCGCGCAGCCCTTCCGCCTTCAGGATATTCTCCAGTATGGTTTCTCCGAATATACCCTGCATTTTGTTCTGTCCCTTGAGCGCTTTTGCCAGGTCTTCGGCGGTGTTGCCGATGTTCTCAGTCTGCTGGCGTATGCTGTTGACGGTTTCCTCGAACTTGGTCTTTATTGAGCTGCTTTCTTCGGTCTGGACTTTCTTCTGGGCCTCGAAAGCCTCTTTCATATCCCTTATATCCTTGTTCAGGCCGCCGGTAATCACTTTCATGGTCTCCGCGGCTTCCTTCTTCAAAGACTCCTCGCGGGCCTTGAGTATTTTTTCATTCTCCAGCGCAAGGGCGTTTTTAGCAGACTCCAGGGCCTTCTCCTGGGCCGCTTTCACATCGGCAAGGGCTTTCTCGTACTGCTGCTTTTCGTTCTCGCGGAGTTCTTTCGCCACACGGATATCGGCCTCCCTGCGAATCAGTTCGGCGTTCAGTTCCGTCACCTCTCCGCTGAGGCCGGCAATCTCTTTGTCCCTGGCCTCCAGCTCCTGCCGGTGGGCGGCATTTGCCTTCCTGGAAGTCAGGACCCAGGCAACTGCCAGTATGATGATGGCAAGGGCGGCCGTAATCAGAAGATACGTCAGTTCCATAATTCAGGGCATGTTTTAAAGTATCATGCACCAGTCGTGGACATCCTGCTCGATGCCGTCCTGTATTCCCCTCAGGTGGTCGTACAGTTTTTTGCTGACGGCGCCGACTTCTCCGGGCCTGCCGAATTCGTACACCTTGGTGGCGGATTCGCTTTCCAGTGCCGGCTTGTCGGTGATCGAGTATATAGGTGTGATTACCACGGCGGTGCCGCAGGCGTTGACTTCATCGAATTCAGAGAGCTCCGCAGCAGGGACTACCCTCTGTTCCACTTTCATGCCCATGTCGGCGGCTATCTGCCTGAGGGATTTGTTGGTGATGGAGGGAAGGACGCTGTCCGACAGAGGGGTTACATAGGTATTGCCCTTGATAGCGAGGAAGTTGGAGGTGCCGAATTCGTCAATGTTGGTCTTCGTGGCGGGGTCGAGGAAGAGCAGTTCGGTGAATCCCTGGGAGTGGGCCAGGTTGTAGGCGTGGAAGGAGGGTGCGTAGTTTGCACCCAGTTTATAGCTGCCGGTGCCGTTCGGCGCCGCGCGGTCGTAGTTCCTCGCGATGGTCGCAGTCACTGATGTGAGGCCCTTTATGCCGGAGTAGCTGCCGACAGGGTTGCCGAGAACTGCAAATACGGCCTCTTTCGACGAGGTGACATTGAGCTGGGGGTTGGTTCCGATGAGTACCGGACGGAGGTACATGGAGGCGTTGTAGCCATAGGGAGGGAGGTAGTCAATGTTGGCTTCCACGCACATACGGCACATTTTGATGAAGAGTTCAGGGGAAGGATATGGCATGCCGAGGAAGGCTCCGGAACGGGCCAGGCGGGCAGCGTTTTCATCGGGCCTGAAGATGCGGATTTTACCGTCAGCGCCCCTGAAGGCTTTGAGTCCTTCGAAACAGGAGTTGGAATAGTGGAACACCCCTGCATATACGTCCATGTGAAATGTGAAGTCTTTCGATACCTCCGGTTCCGACCATTCTCCGTCAGTGAACCTGCTTATGATGAGCGAATCCGTCTTTTGTACGGCGAAGGAAAGTTTTGTCCAGTCCATTTTACTCGATGATTATTTGTCGTTAGCTATATATTCGGCAATCCGGTCGCCCACTTCCGATGTCCTGAATCCGCGTCCGTCGGCGGCAAGGTCGCCGGTCACGAAGCCCGTGTCGAGGGAGGCGGCCACAGCCTTGCGTATGGCCCTGCCTTCTTCAGGGAGATGGAAGGAGTATTCAAACATCATTGCAGCGGACAGGATGGCCGCGAGGGGGTTTGCGATGTCCTTTCCTGCCGCCTGGGGATATGATCCGTGTATGGGCTCATAAACGCTCGTATGCTCTCCGACGGATGCCGAGGCCAGAAGTCCCATGGATCCGGTGATACAGCTGGCTTCGTCGGTAAGGATGTCGCCGAAAGTGTTTTCGGTGACAAGCACGTCGAAATGCCGCGGGCAGCGTATCAGCTGCATGGAGGCGTTGTCCACATACATGTATTCCACCTCGACGTCCGGATAAGACGGTGCCATCTCCTGTGCGATCTGCCTCCAGAGCCGCGAGGACTCGAGGACGTTGGCCTTGTCCACCACGGTCAGTTTTCCCCGTCGGGAAGCAGCATATCCGAAAGCGAGCCGGAGTATCCTCTCCACTTCGTAGCGATGATATATGTTGGTGTCGAAAGCCGTGTCTCCCCCGTCAAGACGGCCCTTCTCCCCGAAGTACATTCCTCCTGTAAGCTCGCGTACGCAGAGGAAGTCGGCGCCTTCCACTATTTCCCGTTTGAGGGGAGATTTGTCGGCAAGTGTGGGGAAAGTCTCCACGGGACGGAGATTGGCGAAGAGTCCGAGTTGCTTCCGCATCGACAGAAGCCCCTGTTCCGGCCGCACCTTCGCAGTCGGATCGTTGTCATATTTAGGATCCCCGACGGCGCCGAAAAGCACGGCGTCGCTGTCCATGCACAGCCTGTGGGTGCTCTCGGGGTACGGCTGTCCGCACTCCTCAATGGCACATGCCCCGACAGGGGCCTCACGGTATACGGTGCTGTGTCCGTATTTCCGGCACACGGCGTCCACTGCTTTCACGGCCTGGGCCACCACTTCCGGGCCAATTCCGTCGCCCGGCAACAAAGCTATCCTGAATTCCATATCCTTGTTTTCAATGAAGCCTTCCGGCTTCGTATTTTTCAATTTCAGATTTATGGGCGAGAAGGTAGTCTATATCGTCCATGGCATTCATTAGACAATATTTCTTGAATGAGTTCAGCTCGAAGGTCTCGCTCCTTCCGGTGGCGAGATTGGTGACTTTCTGTTCGGGCACGTTCACCTCCACCATAGCGGACGGATCCGCCAGTACGGTGTCGAAAAGTTCTGAGAGGAACGGCTCCGACACTGCTACAGGGAGCACGAAGTTGTTAAGTTCGTTGTTCCTGTGGATATCGGCGAAGGATCCGGCGATGACTACCCTGAATCCATATCCGGCAATGGCCCATGCAGCATGCTCGCGGCTGGACCCCGAGCCGAAATTCTGCCCTGCCAGAAGTATCTCCCCTCCGTAACGCGGGTCGTTCAGCACGAATGACGGATCGGGCGTGCCGTCCGGAAGGTATCTCCAATCCCTGAACAGATTGTCGCCGTAGAATTTTTCGTCCCTTGTGGTGGACTTCAGGAAACGGGCCGGAATTATCTGGTCGGTATCGATGTTGTCCAGTTTCAGGGGCACGCAGCTGCTTCGGATTATTTCGAATTTCTGTTTCATTTAAAATCGACGTCTAAAGTTCTTGGATCGGTAATCACGCCGGTGACGGCCGCGGCCGCTGCGGTGTAAGGGCTTGCGAGTATTGTCCGGGCGCCCTGGCCCTGGCGGCCTTCGAAATTGCGGTTGCTCGTGGAGACCGAATACTTCCCTGCGGGAATCTTGTCGTCGTTCATCGCAAGGCAGGCCGAGCATCCCGGCTGGCGAAGCTCAAAGCCCGCGTCTTCGAGCACTTCGTCCAGATGCTCCTCACGTATTGCCCTGTCCACGGCCCATGAGCCGGGGACAAGCCACGCGGTTACGTTTCCGGCTTTTTTACGCCCCTTCACGACGGATGCGAAAGCGCGGAAATCCTCGATTCTGCCGTTGGTGCATGCTCCGAGGAATACATAATCCACAGGATGTCCGAGAAGTTTCTGCCCCGGCCTGAATCCCATGTAATCCAGGGGCTTTGACGGCGAAGACATGGGGATGCATCCGTCCACGGCCATTCCCATGCCCGGATTGGTGCCGTAAGTTATCATCGGGGGGATGTCTTCGGCATTGAAGTGCAGTTCCCTGTCGAACACGGCGTCCTCATCGCTTTTCAGCGTTTTCCAATATTCTACCGCCTTGTCCCAGTCTTCACCTTTCGGAGCATATTGGCGTCCTTTCAGATATTCAAAGGTCGTTTCGTCAGGGGCGACGAGCCCGCCTCTCGCTCCCATTTCGATGGAGAGATTGCAAAGCGTGAGACGGCCTTCCATTGAAAGTGCGCGCACCGCCGACCCCGCGTATTCCACGAAATAGCCGGTGGCACCGCCCGTGGTGAGCTTCATCATCAGATAAAGGGCCATGTCCTTGGCTGTCACGCCCTTTCCAAGCCTGCCGTCGATGCTGATCCGCATCGTTCCGGGCTTTTGCTGGAGTATGCACTGCGAAGCCATAACCATCTCCACCTCACTGGTGCCTATGCCGAATGCCACGGCACCGACGGCTCCGTGGGTGGATGTGTGCGAGTCTCCGCATACTATCGTCATGCCGGGAAGGGAAAGCCCCTTCTCAGGCCCCACGACATGTATGATTCCGTTGTCGGGGGTGTTCATGCCGTAGTATGTCAGGCCGAATTCGCGGCAGTTCTTCTCCAAGGTCTCAAGCTGCGCCCTGGACACGGGGTTGCTGACTGGCTTGTCCTGATCCTGCGTGGGGGTGTTATGATCCGGCATGCAGATTATGCTCTCCGGACGAAAACAGCGCACACCCCTCTCCCTGAGTCCGTCAAACGCCTGCGGCGAGGTCACTTCGTGGCAGTAAAGCCTGTCGATGTAGAGCTGCTCGGGGCCGTCTTCTATTTTCTGCACCACATGGGCGTCCCATATTTTGTCAAAGAGCGTGTTCATTATCTTCTGAGTTTGTTGATGCAGTCCACATAGGCTTCTACCGCAGCCGCCACTATGTCGGTATCGGACCCGAAGCCGTAATATGCGTGTCCTTCGTATTCGACCTGAATATGCACTTTGCAGGTGTCGTCCTCGCCGTTGTTCATGCTCTGGATGGTGAGCTCCTTGATGACGGTGTCGCGGTCTATGATTTTGCGTATGGCCTTCACGGCGGCGTCGAACGGGCCGTTGCCGCTCGCGGAGGCTTCGAATTTCTCACCGGCTATATCGATGCCTATACTGGCTACAGGCTTGACGCCTATGCCGCAGACGGACTGGAGATAGTCCACTTTGATATGTCTGCCTCCGGCAGGCCCTGCTCCGGCGAGGAGGAGGATGTCGTCGTCGTTTATCTCTTTTTTCTTGTCGGCGAGCCTGAGGAACTTCTGATAGAGTTCATCCAGCTGCTCTCCCTCGATGTCGACGCCATTGGCCTTGAGGCGGTATTTCAGGGCTGCGCGTCCGCTTCTGGCGGTCAGCACTATTGAATTGGTGTCCAGGCCTATGTCTTTCGGATCGATGATTTCGTAGGTGCTTAGATTTTTGAGGACTCCGTCCTGGTGGATGCCGGAGGAGTGCGCGAATGCGTTTTTGCCGACGATTGCCTTGTTCGGCTGGACCGGCATGTTCATCAGGCTGCTGACGGTGCGACTGATCGAGTATATTTTTGTGGTGTCGATATTGTCCTGGAGTTTTAGCCCCTTGTGGGCTTTCAGGATCATCGCTATCTCTTCGAGGGCCGTGTTGCCTGCCCGTTCGCCCACTCCGTTGATTGTGACTTCGCACTGGCGGGCGCCGTTGAGTATACCTGCCATAGTGTTGGCGGTCGCCATTCCGAGGTCGTTGTGGCAGTGGGTGGAGATTATCGCCTTGTCTATGCCGTCGACGTGTTCGACGAGATATTTTATCTTGGCGCCGTATTCTTCGGGGAGGCAGTAGCCGGTGGTGTCGGGGATGTTGACGACGGTGGCGCCGGCCTTGATGACGGCTTCCACCACCCTGGCGAGGTATTCATTGTCGGTCCTGCCGGCATCCTCGGCGTAGAATTCCACGTCTTCCACATATTTCTTGGCGTATTTGACCGCGTGGACGGCCCGTTCGAGTATCTCCTCGCGGTTGGAATTGAATTTATACTTTATATGGTAGTCCGAGGTGCCGACACCGGTGTGGATACGCTTGTGCTTGGCATATTTCAATGCCTCCGCAGCGACGTCGATATCCTTGTCCACGGCCCTCGTGAGCGCACATACTACAGGCCATGTGACCGCCTTGGAGATTTCTATGACTGAATTGAAGTCTCCCGGACTGGAGACAGGGAATCCCGCTTCGATGACGTCCACGCCCAGGCTTTCCAGGGCTTTTGCCACCTGAATCTTCTCGACGGTGTTGAGCTGGCAGCCAGGCACCTGTTCTCCGTCACGCAAGGTGGTGTCGAAAAAATAAACTTTGTTGTTTTCCATGTACTGTGTATTGTGTTTGTTCGTGTGCGGCATCATCCGCATCAATAGCCGTAAATCAAGCCATATTTGTCGTGAAGCTCCCTGAGCCTTCCGCTGGATTTCATCTCCCGAATCTTTGCGTTGACCTTCTCAAGCAGGTCATCCTGCCCTTTTCGCATCAGGACGCCTATCTGCCCCCGGGTGAAGGGGCTGTCGAGAAGCGGTGCCGCAAGCCGGGTATCGTTCTGCACATACCAGGGGGCCTCGGTGATTTCCGTAATCATAACATCGGCCTCCCCTCCCGCGACTTTTGCAGGGATCTCCTCATTCTTTCCGTGGACGATGAGCCGGCAGTCCGGAAGATTCTCCCTGGCGAACTGCTCATTAAGGCCTCCGGGATTTACCATCACCCTGACCTCCGGCTTGTTGAGGTCTTCGATCGTCTTGTACTTGCCTGTATCTTCTTTCCGGCAGAGTATGGTCTTTCCGTTGCAAAGGTAGCCTTCGGACATATCCATAGTCGCAAGACGCGCATCCGTAATTGTAATACCGCCTATGGCTAAATCGAACTGTTCCGGATTCAGGACATCTGCCGACAGTGTAGGCCATGAGGTTGGGACATAGCTGACGCTCACGCCCAGGCTCCCTGCAATCTCCCCTGCCACATCTATCCCGAAGCCCCAGTACTCACCGGTCTCCGCTTCCCTGTAAGTCAGCGGCCTGTAGTCCCCTGTAGTGCCCACAAGCAGCGTCCCCCGCGCCTGTATCGCATCTGTCACCGGTGTGGCGGGCACCCTGCTCCGCGTCCCGCAGCTGACGGCCACGATGCACAGGATAAGGATAGGGAGGATTGTCGCCACCCCGGCTACCTTATCCTGCCTGTGCTCAGACTTGTGCACGGAATGCCGCGCCCTATTTGCCTCGTTCAGTTTCATGGGTGCAAAGCCTGGATTTGCAGTATGGTTTTCTGTCCCAAACTTTGCAAAAGCAAAGGTAGTAAATTTGTGGAGTTTATGAAAGGGCCGGGGATTTATTCATAGGCTTGCACATTTTTTTTGCAAAAGGATGCCACCGCCTCGAAATGGCGGCTCAGAATGTCGTTCCCCTTCCCAATCCGCGAGAGGCTATTTGGAAAGCCTACGAGGAAGTGAAGTCTTGGTGTGCGTCTGGTGTTTTATGAAACCTCTGATTCTTAACTGTCAGGAGCAGACAATGAAATTATATTTGTTCCGTTTTTTAACCAATGAAATAGTTTACTACTAATAAAATAATAAGTTATTTTGTTATATTACACTATTCTTTATATCTTTGTGTCGTGAAGGAAACGAAACATATTTCGAATGAGTACGCCGCAGGGTGTGCCAGGGTAAGCGGCGGATGCGTCGCCTATCACGGCGCACTCCAGTATTATGCGCTGCAGACCCAGCAGTTCAATACCATCTACCTGCATTCAGACAAACGATTCCGTTCGTTTGTCATAGATGGCGTAACATACGAATATCATCCCCTCAAGTTTACCTTCAACGTCGTTATCAGCAAGGACCCGGACGGAAATTCCATTGCGGTAACCTCCCTGTCACAGACCGTGGTGGACTGCATCCGTCATATTGACCTTGCCGGAGGGCTGGAAGAACTGCTCTATGCGCTTTCGTCCATTACTTACGGTCAACTGAATGAAAGGGATATGCTCGTCTGCCTGGAAGCTTACGACAACGCCTCCCTCTGGAGCCGAACGGGATATCTTCTTTCCCTTTTTCAAAGCAGCATTGGTGTAGACGATAAGTTTTTGAATATCTGCCGTATTAAGGGCAGCGGCGTGAAGAATAAACTCACCGACGGGGACAAGGCCCTGAAGTTTATCCCCAGGTGGAACTTGTTCGTACCGAAGGATATAGGGATATCTAAAGGAACCGAATATGGAACAGCAGTCATATACTAAAAAACAACTGCAGAGCTTGATGGAGGCAACGGGATACCCAATGGCATCCATTGAGAAGACCATGCGCCTGCTGGAAATCCTGCAGGCCATCAATGACGATGCCTTTCTTTCTGAGAATCTGACGCTGAAAGGAGGAACAGCCATCAACATCATCCATTACAGCGAAATCCCCAGACTTAGTGTTGATCTTGACTTTGACCTCGCCAGAAATACACCTAAGGAAGAAATGCTTGCCGTCAAGGATGAAGTGTCGGTCAGAATCCGTGAGCTTACTGCATCTATGGGGTACTTCTTAAGTGACCCACGGCCGAATTACGCCATTCACCAGACAGAGCTGTATTATGAAAGCGTCACCGGTAATCGGGATAAAATCAAGCTGGATATCAACTGTCTTTCCCGCTGTCATATCTATGAGACGGTGGTCCGGGAGGCCTGCAATCCCTTCCTCCCGGAGGAGAAATTCTTTGTCCGTGTGCTCTCTGAATATGAGCTATTCGGAGCCAAGCTAAAGGCACTGCTGGAAAGGAACACTCCACGCGACATCTTCGACGCCTATACGATGCAGCAGAAAGGGTTATACAGTGATGCTGAATCCACATCACTGATTCGCAAATGCATCGCCTATTATCTTTCCCTGTCACGGGGCGTTGACATTCCTCTTGCTCTGGAGGCCATTGGCAGGCGGTCCATTCAAGATTTCAAAAGGCAGCTATTTCCTATGCTTAAGACTGGTTACGGCTTTGTGGACAGAGACTTGATGACATCCGAAGCCGTCAAGTGCGTGTCTCGATTTACCGATTTCACAGAGATACGCCCAATCATAATCGTCATTATTTGGCCACAAATATACTAAAGACATGTTTTGGCCAAACAAAATGTCACTATTTGGCCAAAACAGCGTAAAAATGGGCACATTTGGCCAAATAAGCTACAGAGCGCCAGTGAGGCCAGAGAAAACAAAAGCAGTGAAATGACTCTTTTCATGAGTCTTTGCTGATTAAGACAGTACAGTTACAGATTCAGCGCATGCGTATTCTTTATCTCGTCCATGACGAAGGTGGAGAGGATGCTGCCGATGCCGTGGGTGGAGCAATCAGAAATCCAGGCCTATGCCGAATGTGATGCCAAGGTTTTGGAATGCTATTGTGAAGACATTGAGTGTGGTGGCGAAGTACTTCCGGTTGAACAGCAGCCCTGCCGAAAGCGCCATGCCTGCCGATGAGAGATCCTGCATCTTCGCCCAGTTTCCATCGCTATCTTCCCAAAAAACGCGGCGAAAACCATATCCTGCTGTGACATAGGCATCCAGACACGGAATAATGGAACGGCTTCCTCCCGCAGTCAGCATCATACACGAATGACGGGTTTGCCCTGAAGGCCAGATGAAGCCTCCGGAAGGCACAGTCCCGTCGCTGATTGCGGTAAATGAATATTCCGGCGTTGAAAAGTCGGACTGAAAAGCAATCACAGCCCCCCACTGCTTTCTGACACTTGCCATTGCGCCGACGACAAAGTCGGGTGCAAAGCCTGCTGTCATGAGCAGATTTTTCTTTAACTTCTGCGGAGGAACGGGGAAAGGGGTGTATATAGACGGGCATCCGTTCGCCAGCCTGTTTTCGCAAGAAGGAGCAACAGCAATCGCTTCTCCGAAAGAATGACAGGGTGCCATCAACTCAAGCTGCGGTTTTACTGCAACCGGAATTTCCTGCGCCGTATCTTCCTTGGCAATTTTTACCTTGGTTACACGTTCAGGTTCTGCATAAATATCCCCGACAATGCGCCGGATTGCAGATACTTCGTTTTCGATATGTGTCATAGGTACCTGCAGCGAAGCAATTTCCGTCCCTTCGTGCGACAGCAACCACGAGCGGATTTCTTCCTTTCCAGGCAATTTATGCCCCGAGGGGAGACTTAGAAGATAATAGTATGCCCAGATATAATAATTCTTCCGGACGGAATCGGTTCCGGCATTCCGTCCTTCTGTAAGAATACCGGCAGCCCGGGTTTGACGTACCTGAAATATTCTGTCCAAAGTGGTTCCACTCAAAGACATGGAATATTTTCCCTGTGAATTCTGTTCAATCACCTCTTTGGAAATGTCAGCCCTGTAGGTGCTGAGGACTGCAGGATTCTCAAAAGGAACAGAATTGTGAATCTGCATTAAAAGCGCATCCAGCGCAGCTTCCCGGGTATTTCCACTGCCAAAGTAATCCCTGTGGATATAATCCTGACACTTCGCACTAAAGACAAAGTTCAGGAAAACACATATCACAAAGACGCTCCTTTTCATCAAAATGCTTTCCTGAAATCTGCCGACAATGCTTCCAAGCGTGCCCTTTGAGATGCAGTAGGCGTCCCTGTCGCCTCATTCAGTTTACATACTATGCTTTTCTGAAGAGCTGACAAATTATCAAAATCCTTGCGGGAAAGACGATGGCCTCTGCAGGATTTGCAACGGTCGCACAGTTCCCCATAACTTTGGATGACTTGTTCCCAAGACTGTCTGTCCTGTTCCAGACAATCCTCCACTATATTCCGCCAGAAATAGTACAAACTGTCTTTTTGCTTGGATTTGGCCAGGATTCTTCCATTTTTGCCGCAGATATAAAAATTATCGTCTCCGTCAAGCAGGGCATAATCGCTATCCAGAAACTCGATTGAAGCATAGTCCGATGGAAGAATCAGGGTGCCATTCATATCCACCAACCCGTATTTCCCGGCTTGCCTGATGATTTCCGTTCCGTTGAAACATGCCCAACGGCCCTCAATCGGGACAGAAACCGACGCAGGTGCAGATTCAGTACATGCAGCTGCAAGTAAGCAAAGTACAACTATGAAACCGAGCCTTCGCATATTCTACAAAAATACAAAAAATTTACGTATATTTGTTTTTTGGTTATGGCAGCTATTTCAAACACGACTCCTCCATCAGGATTCTTTTCGGATTGGGAGACACATAGGGCGGAGGAAAATCTGTCGTTGGAACCCATTTCAAGTGTCAGTTCGGGAATAACCTGTCTACTTAAAAGCCGTGCAGGAGGGCGTATCCGACTATACAAAGTCCTCACTCCTGAGCACAGAGACAATATGCTTTACGAAAGCATTCTGAGAAAAGAATTTGAAATCGGTTTTTCCCTTACCCATCCCGGAATTTGCGCCTATTATGCCTACACTCCTTTGGATACTTATGGTAATGCGATAGAACTTGAATGGGTGGAAGGATGCACTTTGCGTGAATGGCTTCACACCAATCCGTCGCGGGCAAGACGCTCTGCCATTCTCGACGAATTGCTTGATGCTCTGGCATATATGCATCGGAAACAAGTCATACACAGGGATCTGAAACCGGAGAATATTATGGTTACATATCAGGGGGAGCACGTAAAAATCATAGATTTCGGCTTTTCCGATTCCGACTCCCATATCATAAATAAAGGCGCTGCCGGAACCAGGGCCTATGCCGCCCCTGAACTGCTGCAAAACGGGACTGCAGATGAAAGGAGCGACATCTGGTCAATAGGTGTCATTATGGAAGAACTGGTTCCGCATTTGTCACATATCGCAAATCGGTGCCGCGCTAAAGAACCATGTAAACGTTATCAAAATATACCCGAACTTCAGAGAGCCATTGCCCGCAGGAAAAAAATGTGGATAATTCCTTCGTGCATCACCGTGATTCTTGCCGCCGTTCTTGCCTGGCATTTCCGTACTTTCGGCGATAACGCCGTGGATGGCCTCGTGCGTCAGGCGGAAGAGGCTATTTCTATTGCAATTTCTTTATCAGAGTGATGCCGCTCCGATAACCTGCAACATACATGGGGGTGGTCTTCCCGTCCCTTTCTATGTGAGGGATATACATAGGAAAACCTTTTACGATTGCAGGCAAAACAAAGCGGTCGCCCTTGAGAAGGGAGGCATTTTGGACGGAAACCACTTCGAAGCGATTGTTCCCAAGATACTTGAGCACTACAATACGGTTAGGGTCCCATCCCACCCTGATTTTTTCCCCTTCCAAAAGCGAATCCGCGCTTAAGCATTCTCCCGTAAGAAATCCGGAGACGAACTGGGGATCATTGTGAATCTCGGCGCAGAAATGGCCGAAATCCTGATAACCTATATAACGGCTGAGTACGTCCAATGTGTAAATACGAGGATTGGACATATAATCCACATATCCCCACAGCCGTTTGAGGGTTGATGATGACACAAGTTCTGAAGTTTCATTCTCAATGTCTTCTGACAAGTTTGCAAAATCAGAAGCGTGTGAGACACTTCCAAAGCGGGACTCCACTTGCATAAGGAGCACGTGTATTTCCGGGATTTGATCACTCATAGAATCATGGAGCAGTAAAGGAGAACAGTTCGCTGTGCCTGTATTCCCCGTTCAACGTAAAAAATGCATAGTAATAATAGGTCTTGCCTGAGGAAATGTCCCCGACAATCCTTTCGAATCCGTTTGCTGTGAGAGAGGCATTATATTCGATGAAGTCATATCGGTTCAAAGATAGGCCAAAGCCATATTCCGAGATTCCTTTCACACTGCTGAGAACAGCTTTCAATGAAGCGGAAGATCCATTTACCTCTGCCTCAAGACGCACGAAATCAACATCCCCTGACAGAACTTCCTGAGTATAGAAATCAAGCACTTCCGAGACTGTCCTCCCGCCTTCGTTTACCGCAAAAGCATAAAAGCGGTAATGACTTCCGGGATCAAGGCCATCCCAATCCAGGGACAGTCTCCCGTCGGGCAGCAATGTGCCATTCCTCTCCGTAAAATCCTCACCGTCACGGGCAAGGCCGAATCCGGAAGAAACTATCCCTTCCGTTCTTGAGAGCCGGGCACGCATGCTGACGCTTGTGCAAAGGGCCTGCGCGACAATATCGGAGAAATGAACCGAGGTATCTTCCTGTGTCCTGAAACTAAAGAAATCAGATGTGACACGTTCACCGTCAACTGAAACGAACGCATAGCAGGTATAGTTCATGCCCGGCAGCAGATTTTCGACTTTGACGGAAAAAGTGCCGTCATTCATCACCGCACCATACTCTGCGGCGGCCCTACCTTCCCGTGAAAGTCCGAAACCACAATAGCCGACAAAGGCGGGAACGTCTACAGATGCACTAAGCACAACCGACATCATATCCGGCTCCGCCGACAGAGAAAAAAAATGAACGACATGGACTTCCTTCTCTGTTCGGAAACGTACAGCTTCGGTATTAACGCGGACGGAACGTTGGACGACCCAGGCCGTGAAGCAGTATTGCGAATCGGGTGCAAGACCTTCCAAAGTAAGCGAAATGCCGTTTCCAGAAACGGAAACGGGATAATCAGTGAAGTTGATACCGTCGGAAGAAACGGCAAATCCTGCCGAAACAACGTCGTCCGTTTCGCTCAGGGTAGCCAAAAGCACCGCTGAATTGACGGAAGGGACAGCCTGCACGGAGGAGAAAACCACACTTGGCGGCTCAGGATCGGGATCAGGATTAGGATCAGGAATTTCCACCTTCAATGTGCGGAACGGCCTTGCAGGAGTTTGGATACGGGAAGTGCCATTTGCTATAAAAGCATAAAAAGCGTAATCGGTATCCGGCGTCAAACCGTCATGCGTTACTGAAAAATCCATACGCGACGGATCCATGACAGCTGTGAATTCACGTATCATCCCGTCTTTGATGGTGCCGAAACCGCATGAGGTAAAATGTGCAGGGCCGTTGACGGAGGCGAAGAAAGTGACGGCATCCGTAGAAGGTATGACTTCTGTTGAAATGATTTGAGGCACAAGCATTACTAAATCGGGCTGTGCCGGTTTCCCGCAAGAGGAAACCAGCACAACAACCAATAATAATATATGCCGCAAAGTCTTCACGACACAAAGTTAAGCATTATCACCAATTCTCAATCTGGCCCCCTATATCTATCGCAACCCTCTCGGGATTGTCGCTGAGGGTAATGGTGATGGTATGTTCAGTTCCGCTCTTGAACTGGACGGTGGAATCAAAAAGATACGAGATTTGTCCGCAGACAATTTCCACCAACGGTACACGGTTGCTGAGGCGCTGGGGAACGACTATCGCCTCGAAACGGTCCACGGCAGCTTTTCTTGCCTTGATGGAAGTGCTGGGGCGATGATTGTCTATCACCACGTCTCCCGTAGAAAGATCAACTTGCGCTTCCGTAATCGTGCTGTGAACATAAACAGCGACATCTTCCGGAAGTTCACCCTCATAATCTTCCCCCTTTACCAGTTTGACCGTCACCTTGCACATCTTATGCTGGAAAGCCATAGGCACCGATTCCGTACGGCTGACTCCGGCAACCTTCGCCCACAGGAAATCACTGGCCTCATAAGCGCTCATTCCTTCTGCTCCCCCGGTAATGGACTGGTCGCTTTGCACACTGAATGGCAATGCGTCCACGGAAACAACATCTGTTTTCGGATAATAGCCGTAAATGTCGAATTTACCTTCATCCCAGTAAACCTTCGGATCCAAAGTCCACGAGATGCCGCTGTTGGTGAGTGACAGGTTGCTTCCCCAGTTGCCTGCTATCTGCAAGGGTGACGGTTTTTCGTCTTTATACTTTGTGATAAATATTCCTATCTCGTCCCCGCTTTCAAAGCCGGCCGCGGTCGCTTTCACGGCGGCACTGGGGAAAATAGGCTCAAAAACCATTTCGTTTTCGACAGACAACAATGCGGATGGTGTTTTTTCACAGGAGAACGCCAAAGCGAGCAATGCTGCCAAAAATATTGTTTTTTTCATAATAAATCCTCCTACCATTTGATTGCGGGACGCTCTCCCATGAATTTAGGCGCACTGTGTGCCTGTCCCATAGGGACGTAGGTCTGTCCGGGAATAAAGCTTCTGGTGGCAAATGTACCGAAAGACACCAAAACGTCCTTCTCCACGAATTCGTCAAAGTCGAACGGCTCTCCGGCCAGAGCCTTGATGCGTTCCACGATGGCCTGGCGCGAGATGGTGCTGTAATAAGGGATGTCGTTGTTCATACAGCTGTTCTGCTCGCTTCGATAGACGCTGCGGGTGTGCATATAGCCTCCCTCGAACACATCCACAAAGGCACTGTACTTGGGATGGAAGATGAGATGGGCCCAATCCACTTCGCTCATCTTGCCGGTGAGGGAAAGGTTCCTGCCCCAGCCCATTGCCTTTGCCATTGCCAGCTCCGAATCATGAGGGCAGCAAGAACAGCTACAACCATCTATAAATTCGTTGTGGTAGATATATTCATCCAAAAGTTTACCGAACCCGTGGCCACCTGCCTCGTGCTGAATCACGCCGCGGAAATCCAGCGGATAACCGTAATTGCTCATCGGACAGTAGGCAAGGGCAAGGCCGTCCTCATACATATAACAGATGCCGCCGTAATCGGTAGTGTTGGCCACCATGATAATCAGCGTTTCATTCAGATTGGCTTCACTTACCGTAGGAGCTTTGCAGGCATACTTAAAAATCTCGTTGTAGTCGCTGTCCCCGTTTCTTACGCCCAATGTCACCCCGCCCTTTGCTGATGTGTTGAAGCGGTTGTAGATGATGGTATTGATACTGCCGATGCCCGATTCCGGAGAAACGGAAATGGCCGTGTATACATTGAAGTAGTCCTTGTATGTCTTATATGGCTCAATATCAAAATAATAGCCGTAAGCCTCATTGACATCGTCCAGCAACTTCCCTTCGCTGATATCCTTGGCATTGTAGCCATCGGCAAGAATCACAATGTTCACTCCATTTCCCTTGGAGGCGTTCTGAAGGGTAATCACCTGGTCCTCAGCGTATTCATAGTTATACTGGGTAACTCTGCAGCGAGTACGGTAGTCCTTGTCCTTGAGTTTGAACACCACTTCTCCTTCACGCTCTTCGCTGCCCTGCGGCATCTGGGAGAAGGTGAGCTTTAATTCAGCCTTGCCCGTGCCGGAGGTGCGGTCCAGGCTCACCCAGTCCGGCTGGCTTTCCACTTCCCACTCATCGTCTGCAGTCAGCACCAGGTCGCGGGTGACGGAGGTGTTGATAGCAGTAGCCATCGAAGGACGGATGACTAAATTACGATAAGCGGAGATGCGCTTGAAGTCCTTCCAGCCGGTAGCCGACTGATATTGCTGGATGGCCGATTCCGGGACTTCCAATGTGAAATTATCTTTGGGGACGCCGTCAAATGCGCCGGACTGGATATACGGAGGTATCGCCCCTTTACAGACAATCCTGCCAATTCCATAGCAGCCCTGGAAGGCACCGCCGTCATCGTACCAGGATGGTTCATAACGGATGCTCTCCAGCGCGTCGGGGAAGATAACCCCTTCCAGACTCCAGCAATGAGCGAAGGCTCCGGCTCCGATGGACTGCACATTCTGGGGAATCTCCAGAACGCCCATCAGGCGCCAGTTGTAAGCGAAGGCGTGGTCTCCGATGCGGGAAAGGTTCTTGGGCAGGACCAGCTCCCCGGAGAAATCGCAGCCAAGGAATACTTCTGAGGCAATCACCTCCAAATCTTCGGGCAGGTTCAATTCTCCTTTTAATGCCGTACCACGGAAAGCTCCGTCTCCAATAGTGGTAATGCCATTATGCAGAGTAAGAACACCATTAAATCCGGAACCGGAAAAGCAATTTACGGGGATATCAGTTACACGCTGGGGAATCTCGATGGATCCCGTAAGATTAACGCAGTCACTGAATGCCATTTCTCCAATCAATTCCAGTTTACTGGGCAGTTTGAGATTACCATACAACCCCCGGCATCCCATAAACGCGCCCATACCAATTTCTACGACATTTTCTGGAAGAGTCAGCTCGCAGACAAAGCCACAATTGTAAAAAACGCCATCCCAATATCCGATATAGCCTTTCTTCGATCCTATTTTCTTCAGAGTGGACGGAAGGCGCAGCTGTCCATTTAAACTGCTACAGGACCAAAATGCGGCTTGCCCCAGTTCTTCCAATCCTTCGGGGAGAATTAAAGAGCCAGAAAGATTAATACAGTTATTAAAAGCGGCGTTGCCAATGATGCGCAATTTGTCCGGAAGGACCAAACGGGTAAGCGTCTCTTTGTTAGGAAGAGCTGTAGCCGGAATCATATCTTCCATGTTATTGCTATAGTCCATTGTTCCTTCTTCCAAATATCCGCCTTCTCCGGCAACCAATTTCACTTCTTTCAGGTTCAGACTCTTGAGCTTGTCCATTTTATATCGCATCACGGCAAAGTCACGGCTGTTGATTTGTCCGGTGATTTTCAGGTTCTGCACCTGCGTCAGGTCTTTTCCGGCAGCCTCAATGCAAGCATCCAGCGTTCCGGCTTCCGGAACATTGATTATGACATATTCTCTGGCGACTGCATCATGGCTGATGGGGTCGTTTTCCCAGGGGGTGATGCTCTCACCTGTCAGGACAAATTCGTAGTCACCGGTCTCGGTGCGCTTGTTTACGGTGATGGTAAAGTTGTGCTGGCGCCCTGCCACGAAAGTGAAATCCTCGCCTTTACGAAGGGAGTAAGGCAGGCCGCCTACCGAAATGCTGAAGAGTGCATCCCCTGCAGCTATCGTCTGTGGGACTATGATGCAACGCCACTCATTGCCGTTTTTATGAGCTATGGTTCCTGTCGAAGGGCGGGTACCGGTCACGGAAACCTCGCCTGTTTTCAGATTGACGGACGATGTGCGTATGGCGCTCTCGGTAATAACACTTTTCTCCAGACCGGCCCACTCTGATGAATCAAAACCGCTGCCCTGGGCAAGAATCACCCTGGCGCACGCCATTACGTGGGAGAATTTCACATTTATCGTACGGTCCGAAGGGGCCACATCCTCAGTCTTGCCCCAGAGCAGGTCGCTGGCCTCATAGGCAGACATCTTACCGTTGCCTCCTTCATCCGACTGATCCTTCTGCACTTCAAAGCTGAACGATTCTATACTGTCCGGAGAGCCATAGGGATAGTAGCCATAAACATCAATGTGGGTATTTTTGTCCTTATAGTAGATGTCGTGATCCGGAGTCCACACCCAGGTCGCTTCGTTGAAAGTGTAGCGCAGATTGCTGGCACGGGTGCCGTTCAGGGTAAGCTCCCCCGGGTTGCCGCCGTCGTAATCCACCACGTAAATGCCGATTTCATCTCCATTCACAAAACCTTGATCGTTCGCCCTTGTGACATAGACGTGATCGATTTCTCCTCCGATTCTGATGGCTCCTGCTTCAGTGTTTCCTAAAGAAACAGGCATGTCGGGCTCATTCAAAGCACAGGCACTTACTGCCAAGCCCGCTGCCAAAATATAAACGAATCCGGTTCTCATATCTATATCAATTTACAGTTCCGCCATAGTCATTGGGATCGGATTCCCAATTGCCTATGCCAATGTTGATTCCTTCCGACACTTTATTAACCGTCAGAGTGACCTTATGCTGCATATTTGATTTCAGCGTAATGGTTTCCTTGACAGAAAAAGAGTAATCTCCCACTTTCAAAGAAATAAGAGTCTGGTTCTGAATGGTCTGAGGAGGCACAAGTGCACGAAAATGCTCGTTCTCCTGATATGGGGTTATGTCGGCAGGATTACCTGTAGCCACAACCTCGCCCGTACCGAGATTCAATGTAGCGACGGGCTTGAGATTGTTTATGGACACTTCAATATTTTCCTCCTTCAGACTTTCCGCAGTGTAACCGTTGCCCGGATTAATATAAATCAACAAGTTGCTCATTCTGTGCGTGGTAACAATTTCCACCACATCGGAAGTGGGAGCCACGCCTGTCCTGCTTCCCCAAAGCAGTTCTGACGCTTTATATCCGGCCGGAGTGGACTGATTGGTATTGACGGAGAAAGGAATGGCTGTCACATCGGAGACATTCCCTACGCGCGGATAATAACAGTAGAAACTCGCGCCGGTGCTTTGATCCTTCCAATAAAGTTCCGAAGCGGCTATCCATTTACTGCCGTCAAATGTAAATGAGACATTTGTGGCATGATTTCCGGTGGGTGCCAGGGTGCTCCCCTGATTTACCACATACAAACCGACCACATCTCCAGATTCATAGGCGGTATCAGTCGCTTTCGTGAAAGGTGAAATGGAAAGATTGATGGGGATTTTTTCAACAACCGGATCAGGTCCTGGTTCGGGAGCAGGTGTAGTTTTTCCACAAGCCGCAATGACAAAGAGCGCTGCGGCCAGAATGCCAGTTTTCTTCATATCATCCAAAAATTTTTTAGTTTTAGTTAATGCAACGTACAAAAGTACACAACACACTTGAATGAAAATGACTCAAATTTGGTTCAAATTAACAGTTACAGATTCAGCGCATGCGTATTCTTTATCTCGTCCATGACGAAGGTGGAGAGGATGCTGCCGATGGAGTCTATAGTGCCGAGGACGTTGATGATGAATTCGTTGTAGTACTTCATGTCGGGGGCCTGAATCTTCATCAGGTAGTCGTATTCGCCTGACACATTGTAGCATTCCGCCACCTGGGGGATGTCCCTAATGACGGAGATAAAGTTTTTTGCCACCTCCCTGGTCATCTGTTTCAGCTTCACCGAGCAGTAGACGGTGAATCCGCGGTTAAGTTTTTCGGCATCCAGGATTGCCGCATACTTCCGTATATAGCCTTCCTTTTCCAGGCGCTTGAGCCGTTCAAAAGCGGGGGTGGTGCTGAGATGCACCCTGGCGGCAAGTTCCTTGGTGGTAATACGGGCGTTTTCCTGCACGCAGCGCAGAATCTGCAAATCGGTGGCATCGAGTCGTGAATCTTCGGGATAGGGCATAAGAATAATTTTCGTTTAAAGCTTGTCAAATCAAGTAATATTTCGCGTTCATTCTATAAGAACACACAAATTTAGTAAATTATTCCAAAGTCAGACCAACTATTATAATTTTATTCCAGTTTGACTAACTTTGCCGACGTAATGATTAAAGGCGAAATAACCATAGCGGTCAATCTTGAAGCCGGCGGCAGGCTGCCTGCGGCGAAAGTTGTGTACCACACTTCCCACAATAAATACAGCCCCGAACTGCCCGTGGTATGGATATGCCATGCCCTCACCGCGAACAGCGACCCCGAGGACTGGTGGCCCGAAGTTGTAGGCGAAGGCAAGGTGCTGGACACGCGGAAGAATTTCGTGGTCTGCGTCAACATGCTCGGATCCCCCTACGGTTCCGAATCCCCCGCCAGCATCAATCCCGACACGGGAAAGCCCTGGCTGCTGGACTTCCCGAAACTGACTCTCCGCGACATGATTCCAGCCTTCGAGGCCGTGCGCAAGCATCTTGGAATCAAGAAGATAAACAAACTTATAGGCAGTTCCTCGGGCGGATTCCAGGCAATAGAATGGGCCGTAGCCAAGCCGGAGATTTTCGAGCACTGCTACTTCATGGCAACCGCGCCGAGGGAATCCCCCTACCTGGGTGCTACTCTCGAAAACCAGAGGATGGCCCTGGAGGCCGACCCGAGCTTCCGCGAAGCGAAAGGCCTTGAGGGAGGTGCGGCAGGCCTGAAATGTGCGAGGGCGCAGGCGGTGCTGTCGTACCGGAGCTTCCGCTGCTACGGACTCACCCAGGGCGAAACCGACGAAGACACCCTGTTCGCGGGCCGCGTGGCATCGTATGAACGCCATCAGGGCGACAAGCTTGTGAAGCGTGGTTTCGACGCCTATTCATATTACAATCTCTGCAACCAGATAGACAGCAACAATGTCGGCCGAGGACGGGGCGGAGTGCAGGCTGCACTCGGGAGGATAAACTCCGACGTGACCGTGGTTGCGATAGATACCGACCAGATATTCCCTCCGGAGGAAGGCAAAGTATGGGCAGGGTGGATTCCCCGCGCCAGATTCATAGTGATAAGCTCGGATTACGGGCACGACGGTTTTTTGCTGGAAACAGCCAAATTGAATGCAATTCTGTTATGAGTAGAACTAATCTTTATATCGCCGGCTACGGCAAAGTGGGCAAGGCCCTTGTGCAGATGCTTGCAGAAAACGCCCCGGGTATAGCTTCCCGCAAAGGAGTGCAGCTCGTCCTGTGCGGACTGGCTAACACCCGCCGTTATATCCTCAACCCCGAAGGACTCTCCTGGGAGGGCATCGCAGACCGGCTCGCAAACGGCATCATCCCCGGAACGGCATTTTCAGAGGCTCTTCCACAGGCAGACGGCAATTCAATTTTCGTCGACTGCACCGCGGACGCCGGAATGGGCGATCTTTATCCATCGATTTTCAGGAAGGGCTACAGCGTGGTGGCATGCAACAAGATTCCCTTCTCGGGATCCTACGCCAAGTTCCGCGCCCTGCATGAAGAAGCCATAAAGTGCGGAGTGTCACTGCATTACGAGACCACGGCAGGGGCCGCTCTTCCGGTACTGGTAACCCTCGACAGGGTGCTGCAGAGCGGAGATGAGTTCGTGAAGATGGAGGCGGTTCTTTCCGGAACCCTGAACTATCTGCTGGACAACTACAAGGGCAAGGACTTCGTCCTGCTTGTGGAAGATGCCCGCAAGAAAGGCTACACCGAACCCGATCCCGCGATAGACCTGAGCGGAAAAGACGTGCTCCGCAAGACCATAATCCTCAGCAGGCAGCTCGGAATTCCCCTCGAACAGGAACAGGTGGCCCTTGAACCTATCCCCGACAACATAGAGGAGAGATACCGCCAGGCCGCAGTCAAAGGGCTGATACTCAGATATGTGGCAAGCGTGACTCCCGACGGGAAGGCGGAAGTGGGGCTTCGTGAGGTGTCGCCCGAAAGTCCTCTCGCAGCCCTGCACGGCACCGACAACGCCGTTCTCATCACCACAAAGGACTACCCCTCCCCTATGCTGATACAGGGTGCGGGCGCAGGCCCCCGCCAGACAGCCGGAGGCATTCTCGCCGACATACTCCTCAACTCGTAAAATACCGGCGGACATTTATAAGTTTTTACTTATATTTGTCCTGTTATGAAGAAATCCCTGTCCATTATACTCGTCTTCATCTCCCTGAACCTCTGGGCCTGGGAGAGGGAGAGCATTTGGCCCGCAGGCAAGATGCCCGATGCGCAGGCCCACCAGATTGCAGCAATGACCGACGAATCGCAGGTGGAAGGCTTCAAACCGGAGCTGCACCGCGTCGCATACCTGGAATGGTTCGAAAAGCCCGAAAATCCCAACGGAAGCTGCATGATACTGATTTCCGGCGGGGGCTACAACAGCTGCTGCGACGTACGGCTGATCAAGTACTGGCACGAAGAGCTCACTTCCCGCGGAGTGCAGTGCGTCAACCTCGTTTACCGTACTCCCCGTCCCGAAGGAATCCCCATTTATCAGACCGCCTGGGAAGACGGGCAGAGAGGAGTCAGGATGGTGCGCAGCGAGGCCGCAAAGCGCGGATTCGATCCCGAGAAGATAGGCGTAGTTGGAATGTCGGCCGGTTCGCATCTGGGCCTGCTGCTCGCAACGAATTCACAAACAGCCGCCTACGAACCCATTGACGCGATCGACAGGACTCCCTGCCATATCAACTGGGCCATTCTGAACGCCCCCGCCTACGTCACTACCGACGGGGAGATGGGAGCATCGGCCGCAAGGCTCGGATACGGCGTGGACGTAGCGCTCAGCGATGTGTTCAAGTTCGATGAAAAGACCTGCCCCATCAGCCTCCACCACGGAGGAAACGATCCCTATTCTCCCAATGGTTCCACCCTTATATACAGGGAATTGCGCAAGAGAGGCATAGCTGCGGAACTGCATCTCTACCCCAACAAGGCACATGGCGCTTTCGGCTTCGAAAGGGCTATCGAGTTCATGACACAGATGGGATATCTCGGGCCTGTCGCTCCGGAAGAAAAACTCATGGACCGCTTCGCCTCCGACGAGGACCGTGCCGGATACAGGAAGGAAGCCATCTGGCCCGAAGGAAAGATGCCCGACAGGCAGGAGAACCAGTGCGAGCCTTACATCGAATGGCATTTCCCGCACCAGCTGAACACCCATGCAATCCAGATCATCTACTCCGGAGGATCCTACACCAGCAACAATCCCGATGAATTTGAGGTAGCCCCGATACGAAGGTATCTCAACGCCAAAGGCGTTACGGTCGTCACCATCAAATACCGCACTCCCCGTCCCGCAGCTCCCCTCGCCAAGCATACGACGGCCCTGGAAGACCTTCAGCGCGCGATAAAGATAGTCCGCAGCGAGGCGCCTTCGCACGGCCTGGACCCCGACCGCATAGGTATAATGGGTTCTTCCGCAGGCGGACACCTCACCCTTCTGGGCGTAACCTCGTCCAGACACAGGGCATACAGGCCCTTCGACGACATAGACAAGATTCCCTGCAATGTCCAGTGGGGCATAGGCATCTATCCCGCCTACGCCCTGACCGACGGTCTTGACCGGTACAACACCACCAAGGGCAACGACGATTCGGCGGTACTCGCCCCCGAGTTCACTTTCGACCTTGACACCGCCCCCATGCTCTTCATCCACGGCGACGCGGACCCGTGGGCCGCGATGAATTCGGTGAAGACCTGGGAAAAGATGCGCGCCATGGGAATCCAGAGCGAACTCCACACCCTCGCAACGCGCCAGCACTGCTTCCAGCGTACGGCATCGCCCGGAACCGGAAGCTACAACTGGATGGACAGGGTATGGGATTTCCTCCAGCCGTTTATCGGAGAATAACTACAGGACTTCGGCTTCAACCGATCCGTCGGCGAAGAGAATGCGGAGGCGCGAGCCTTTCCGCAGGCCTGCCGCGGAGTTGACGACCACGCCCTTCTCATCGGCCACCAGCGAATAACCCCGGGAAAGTATGCTCCGCGGGTCGGCTGCCTTGATACGCTGTTCCAGCACGGCGACCGCAGCTTCCATCGAAGATATTTTGGCTGAAAGCGCGAGGCGCAGACGGTTCGAGAAAGAACTGATGCGTTCATCTTCCGACGCGAAAGCTTCGATGAAGAGGTCCGCCAGCGCAGTGGGAGTCTTAACCGCCTCATAAGCCACCATGTCGGCCACGCTGTGGTCGCGCTCGTGGCCTATAGCGGTGAACACAGGGATGCCGCAGTTTGCAATGGCGAAGGCAAGGCCGTAGTCGTCGAAGCAGGCGAGGTCCAGCCTGGATCCGCCGCCGCGGAGAATCAGCACGGCATCATATCCTCCGTCGGCCTCGACCGCCTGCAGAGCATCCACAATGCTTTCGGGAGCGCTTTCCCCTTGCATCAGCGCAGGGAAAAGATCCACCCTGAACCTGAATCCGTATTCATTCTCGGAAAGATGGCGGCAGAAGTCGCCGTATCCGGCGGCATCGGAGGCGGAAATTACGGCCAGCGAATATGGCAGGACGGCAAGTTCGAGTTCCTGCTGCTTTTCCGTCAGCCCGTCCTTTTCGAGTTTCTCCATGGTGCGGCGTTTTTCGAGTTCGGCGGCGCCGAGGGTAAACTGCGGTTCAAGCTCGTCTATGACGAGGGTAAGGCCGTAAAGCTCGCTGTAATTGGCCTGCACTCGGGCGAGTATCTGCATCCCCGGAGCGAGTTCGCTGCCGGTAGCCTCCACGAAATATCTGTGCAGGGCGAACCAGATGCTTTTCCAGATAACCGCGCGGGCCTTTGCCACAAGGCGGCCGTCTTCCGACTGGGACAGCTCCAGATAGCAGTGGCCGTTGCTCCTGGCCTGCACCGAAGCCACCTCGGCACGTACCCAGAGCTTTTCAGGTACGGCTTCTTCTACGCCGTCCCTTATAAGTTCCTGCAGCTCCAGGAGGGATATTTCTTCGGAAGAGGGCATATTATTTCTGTCGGCAGTAAATCTGCACGGGGCAGCCGGTGAGATTGAAATGTTCGCGCAGCTGATTCTCGAGGAAGCGTTTGTAAGGCTCCTTTATGTACTGGGGCAGATTGCAGAAGAATGCGAAGGAAGGGAACTTCGTGGGGAGCTGGGTGACGTACTTGATCTTCACGTATCCTTCCATGCGGGCGGAGGAGTCTCCTCGATGATGGGGAGCAGGGTTTCATTGAGCCTTGCGGTGGGTATCTTCTGCGAGTAGTTGGCGTACACCTCGGTAACGGCGTCGAGCACGTCCTGGATGCGCTGCATCTTGACCACGGAGGTGAAGATGATGGGCACGTCGTCGAAGGGTGCAAGGCGCGACTTCAGGGCGGCGGTGTACTCCTTCATGGTCTTGGAATCCTTGATGAAGAGGTCCCACTTGTTCACCACCAGCACGCAGCCTTTCCGGTTGCGTATGATGAGGTTGAAGATGTTCATGTCCTGGGCCTCCATTCCGGTAGTCGCGTCTATCATCAGCACGCATACGTCGCTGTGCTCGATGGCGCGTATGGAACGCATCACGGAATAGAATTCGAGGTCTTCGCTGACCTTGCCCTTCCTGCGTATGCCGGCGGTATCCACCAGCATGAATTCGTGGCCGAACTTGTTGTAGTGGGTTTCTATCGAGTCGCGGGTGGTGCCTGCGACGGGGGTGACTATGTTGCGTTCTTCGCCGAGAAGGGCGTTGGTAATTGAAGATTTGCCCACGTTGGGCTTGCCCACTATGGCTATGCGGGGAAGACCGGCGTACGGGTCCTCCCCGTCCTTTTCTTCTGGCAGGGCCGCCACTACCGCGTCCAGCAGGTCTCCGGTGCCGCTGCCGTTGGCTGCGGAGATGCTGTAGACCTCTCCGAGGCCAAGGGCGTAGAATTCATAGGTGTCGTATACCTTCTCCCCCGAATCCACCTTGTTCACGCAGAGTATCACCGGCTTGCGCGAACGGCGGAGCACGTCGGCAATTTCGGAATCATAGTCGGTGATGCCTGTCGCGGCCTCCACCATGAACAGAATCACGTCGGCCTCGTCTATCGCAATCTGCACCTGCCGGCGTATGGCGGTTTCGAACACGTCGTCGGAATTGGAAGTGTATCCTCCGGTATCCACCACCGAGAATTCCCTTCCGTTCCAGTCGCTGCGGCCGTAATGGCGGTCGCGGGTTACGCCGGAGATATCATCCACAATGGCCTGGCGCATTCCCACCAGACGGTTGAAAAGGGTCGATTTGCCCACGTTGGGGCGACCCACTATAGCTACAAGTCCCATAACTTATTTTTTGGTATAGAGGGAACATTCCGCACATGCGTCGGAGAAGTTCCCGTCGCAGACGCTTTTGCGTCCTTCGTGAAACCTGGCATCCTCGTCCTTGAAACAGGTAATGCCGCGCTCCTTCAGCTTTTCGTTGCGGCCCAGGTCGAACTGGGGGAAGCCGCGTTTTGCGATGATGCCTACGCTCATCAGCAGGACGCAGATTCCGACCAACAGGAGGGCTGCAAGAAAGACTTTCATTACTTAATCTCGAACTGGGTGCTTATCGGTTCATACATATATACCCTGCGCATCATTTCGGCAAAGACCGGAGCGATGCTCAGGACGCGTATCTTGCTCTCGCCGGTGATTTCGGGATGGGGTATGGTGTCGGTGATGAGCACCTCATCCAGCGCGGAAGCCTCAATGCGCTCCACGGCGCCTCCGGAAAGCACTCCATGGCTGGCGCAGGCGCGGACGCTGTTGGCTCCCAGCTTCTTGAGGACTTCGGCGGCCTTGCAGAGGGTGCCCGCGGTATCTATCATATCGTCCACTATCACCACATCCTTCCCTTCCACGTCGCCTATGGCCTTTATCTCGCTCACCACGTTGGCGCGTTCGCGCGTCTTGTGGCAGATGATAACGGGGCAGTCGCGGCGCTTGCTGAGGTATTTGGAATAGGAATTCGCACGCTTGGCGCCGCCCATGTCGGGAGCGGCTATCGCAAGATTGCGCAGTTTCATGTCGGTAATCTCTTTCACGAACACTCCGCTGGCGTAGATATGGTCGACGGGGATGTCGAAGAAGCCCTGGATCTGGTCGGCATGGAGGTCGCAGGTCATCACGCGGTCGCAGCCTGCCGCACGCAGCAGATTGGCCACCAGTTTGGCACCTATGCTCACGCGGGGACGGTCCTTGCGGTCCTGGCGGGCCCATCCGAAATAAGGCATCACCGCTATCACCTTGTCGGCGGAGGCACGCTTTGCGGCATCGATGCAAAGCAGCAGTTCCATTAGGTTGTCGGACGGCGGGAAGGTGCTCTGGATAAGGAACACCGTGGCCCCGCGTACGCTGTCGCGGTACGAAGGCTGGAATTCACCGTCGCTGAACTTGTCGATGTCGAGCTGGCCGAGGACGATGTGCTCGTCTTCCGGCCCCTCGGTCGCCTGAAGATAATCCACTACTCGCTGCGCAAAGGCTTCGGAAGCCTTGCAGCTGAAAACTAACATCCTGTGTTCGTGTTGCATAACTTATTCTGCAGATAAAATACTGTCAATATAATCCAGAATTTCTTCCTTCCCCTGCTTTTTCGCCGCCGAGCTTGCGAACACGGGGGGCAGGGTCTCCCAGTCTTCCAGCAGGATATTGCGGCTGCGCTCAATCTGGGCGGCGACGGCGTTCGTTCCCTGCTTGTCGCACTTTGTAAAAACAATGGCGAAAGGAATACCCTTTTCGCCGAGTCCGGCTATAAAGTCGATGTCGATGCAGGTTATGTCGAAACGGGAGTCGACGAGGACGAAAAGGCACTGCAGCTCTTCCGATCCGGTGATATAGTCGTTAATCATCGAACGAAGTTCCTCCCTGCCCTCCCGGCTCATCCTGGCGTATCCGTATCCCGGAAGGTCCACCAGATACCAGCTGTCATTGATGATGAAGTGGTTGATGCACCTGGTCTTTCCGGGGGTGGAAGATGTCATCGCGAGCTTGCCGTTGCCGGTGAGCATGTTGATAAGGGAACTTTTGCCCACGTTGGATCTCCCTATGAAAGCGAATTCGGGCAGCCGCCTCTTGGGTTTGGAGGAAACCCGTGTGCAACTTCCCGCAAACTTTGCTTCCGTTATCTTCATAACAATGCAAAGATAACGAATATTGCGTACAAAAACGCAGCAAAAAATCAAAATTTATCCCTCGGGATAAAGAATGGTGAAACACGCCCCTCCGAGGGCGAAGGAACGGCTGTAGGAGATGGACGCCCCGCAGCGCTCGAGGACGCTCCGCGAGATGGCGAGACCAAGTCCGCTTCCCCCGTTCTTGGTGGTGAAATTAGGGGTGAACAGCCTGTCTATGTTTTCGTCGTCCACACCGGGGCCGTTGTCCTCGAAAACAATGTCGTAGAAGCCGTCGGTGATGGATTTCCGCAGGCTGATCCTCACTTTTCCGTCTTTGACGCCGGCGTCGGAAAGCGCCTGCACCGAATTGTTCAGCAGGTTCACGAACACGCGGGTAAGCTGGGGCTTAGGCCCTTCGACGGACACTTCCGGCAGGCCTATGTACTCGAAACTGATGCCTTCGTGATTGTCGAAGATAGCCATTTCCTCCTGAAGCAGGGCGGGCAGGTCTATCTGCACGGGGGCTTCGGTATAGAGCTTGGCGAAAGTGGAGAATTCATTTGCGGTGTCGGTGAGTATGTCGATGTGGTCGAGTATAACCCTGCTTATCTCGTCGAACTTGTCCTGCCAGCTGTCGTCCCCCTTGGCCTTGAGGCGGATGAGGCGCTGGAGCTGCAGCTTCATGGGAGTGAGCGGGTTCTTAATCTCATGCGCCACCTGACGGGCCATTCCGCTCCATGCCTTGTCGCGCTCGGCCTGGGCGAGTTTGCGGGAGCTCTCCCCGAGTTCGCTTACCATGCGGTTGTATGCCGTCACGAGGCCGGAGATCTCGTCCTTGCTGTCGTATTCTATGTATTCGAGCTTGCCCAGACCTGCCGAATTCATCTTCGCACCCATCTCCACCAGGGGCTTGAACATGCTCTGCAGCACCTTGGAGATCATGAACATCGCCACCATCAGCAGGAAGACGAAGAGCGAGAATATCATCAGGGAATGGCTCACGACATAGGTTTCGAAGTCGTAGCTTTCATCGGTGTAGGGGGAACTGATTATGGCCAGCAGGGTGCCCTCGTCGGAGAGCAGGGGCGCATACAGGCTGTAGAACTTTTCCCTGCCAATTTTTTCCCTGCCTATGAAGTAGCGGCTGGTGTTTCGCACTATCGCAAGGTAGGCGTCGGGGTTGATTCTCGACTCCACCTGCTGCTGGTAGAACACGTCGGGCGCCGTAGTCATGAAAACCATGCCCTGCGGGCTGTAGAGGGAGATGTCGGAGTTGGTGTTCTTGCCCACGTCCTCAAGCACCCGCACCACCTCGGGAGACTGGATGTCGGACGGCCGCACCGCACCGCGTATCCTTGCGGATAGCGACGCCTGGATGGAGTTTATCTTTTCTGTCATCATCGCATTGCGGTTGACCTCGCTGCGCGTATACACGAAAGCCACGCTTACCAGGGCCATTGCAATCAGGGTGACCGAAAGGGAGGCCATTACCACCATTATTATCCTGTTCTGGAAGTAGCTCTGCCCGAAAGCCCTCCTGCGCGGGCGCCTCAACACGAAGATGGAGAAATAGAGGAAGCAGAGCATCCCTATGAAGAAGAACGATACCAGATAGTTGAACATCCGTATGGACGGACGGGAGAAAATTACGGTCTCCCCTCCCCCCATATCATAGATGAAGTGCATATAGCCGTCGCGGACCATGCGTCCCTGCACATTCATCCTCGAGTCTTCATTAAGGTAGACGGAGTATGCATAGATGCCCCTGAAAGTGATAAGCCTGCCTGAATCGTACCTCGCAAAGGAGTATTTGGAAGGGATGTTGACCTCTCCCGGAAGGCTCGGACCGAGTATGCTGGCATATCCGCGGAACTTCCAGTCGCTCTTGCGCTCAATGCTTATCGTGACATAACTAACCCCGTATCCCTTTATGCTGTATGCGAATCCTCCCCTGTACGTTACGAAGCCGTTGCCGGTGTCGGAATACACGAAGCGGGATCCGGGAGCAATGAACTCCCCGCGCTGCACGGACGCGAAGGCTTCGGGCCCGAGACTGACAGTGACGTCGTATTCCTGCATCACCCTCGAAAGGTAGTTCTCCGAAAGACGTCCGCGTATGCTCGCACCGCCGTTGTCGAGCAGGGACAGCGATGCTATCAGGGGGTCGGACGCTATCCTGTCCTCGACCGAAAGCAGCTGCATCTCGAGCGAAATGTCGCGGTTGACCGAGACGCGTCCCGCCCACACCTCGAGGCTCGCCTGCTCCTTCTTCACCCCGAGATCCGCCGTGTACCACACGAAGCAGACCGCGCCTACCGCAGCGAAAAATATGCGGCTGTAGAGCGAAAATGCGTCGAAATGGCGGCCGGTGAAACGGGAGAAAACGGGCTGCAGCATCTGCAGGAGCACAAGTATGCAGGTGAACAGCATGATGTATACCAGATAAATCACGGCGCTCATCATGTTGAAGTTGTCCAGCCTGTAAAGTTCCAGCGAAATGTTGGAATTGAGGATAATGCTGCGGATTCCGAAGATTATGTAGCAGATAATCATTCCAATCAGCAGCACTATGCACACCGCCCAGGCAACCAGGGACCGGCGGGTTCTGAGCCTGTGGAAAATATCCTTGCGGACCATGAAAAGGAAGGTCACGAAAAGGATTATGGCCGTAATGTAATTGATATGGGCTCCGAGGGAATAGAAGAAGCGGTCGTCGGCATACACCGCGGGCGAGAAGATGGGCAGGTCGCTACCGATGTAGCGTCCCAGGAAAAAGAGCAGCACCATCATCGGAAGCATGGGCGCCGCAACTATCCAGAAGCGTTTGAGGCAGGGTTTGGCGGATATGAAAAGGAATGCCGCTATCAGCAGCAGCACAAGCGAAAACACCATCAGCACCGGATTGACCGGCAGCTGCGCCGACGAAGACGGCCTGTCTATCTTGAACTGGGGCACTCCCCCCACCTTCACTTCGAAGCCCTCGCTCGACGACAGCGGAAGCACCATGTAGGGCCCCTCTTCAAAAGCGTCGGCAATCTCCAGTCCGGCCACGACCTTCACGTTCCCGCGTTCCTCCGTCCTGGCGAGATACCAGCTCGGGCCGAAATTGCAGAGGCGCAGTTCGGGGCCGAGGTCGGAGAGGGGGGAATAGGCCGCACTGCGGGGATTGGAAATCATCTCGAAGCGCTGCCCCGTCTCAAGATTGTCGTTCAGCACGGGAAAGCAGTTGTACCAGCTTTGGAGGGTGTCGCCGACATAGCGGTAGATAACTATATCGTCTCCGAGTCCGGACAGATCAAGCCACTGCGAAGGATCCTGCGCAAAGGCGGCTTCAATGCCTTTGTCGAGAAGCTTCATGCGGCCGTTCACCCTGTGCTCCATCCTGTGCGCGGGGATGTCACCTCCGCTCAGAGCTATGCCTCCACGCAGCGAAAATGCGAAGAAAACAAGGCTGAGCAGAAGCAGGCTCAGGGCCGATATGTCCAAATACTTCTGTCTCTTCATTCGTGATGATAAGGTTCGCCTTTCATTATCGTGAAGGCACGGTAAAGCTGTTCTGCAAAAATCGTTCTAACCATCTGGTGCGAGAAGGTCATCTTCGACAGGGATATGCTTGAAGACGCTGCCGCATATACCTCGTCGCTGAATCCATATGCCCCTCCGACCACATACACCAGGTCCTTCCCGCCGCGGTTAAGGCGCTTCCGGAGCTCATCCGCAAACTCCACCGAACGGAACTCGCGGCCGTGTTCGTCGAGAAGGATTATCTCCGAAGAGCCCGCCGCCTTCAGGATGAGCGCCCCCTCCTTTTCCTTAATCTGCGCCTCGCTCAGGGCCCCTGCGTTCTTCAGCTCCGGAATCTCCTTCAGTTCGAAACGCACATAATGCCCCAGCCGCTCCGAATACATGTCCAGACCGGCCTTCACCCAGGGAACATCGGTTTTCCCGACTGTCAGCAGCACTATCTTCATTCCGCCTTCCGAATCTTTGCGTCAAGCCACAACATATACACCCACACCACCGCAATCGCGGCCACCGCGGCTATCTGCGAGCCGCTTATATCCCTTATCCACCCCAGCACCGGAGGAAGGATGGCGCCGCCTATCAGGCCCACGATGAGCAGGGCCGACACCGCATTTTCCTTGCCGGGAGCGCGGCGCATGGCCATAGCGAACACCAGGCCGAAAAGATTGGCGTAGCCTATGCCGAAGATGCAGACCGCTGTCAGCGCGGGCACGGGACCGAGTTTCCCGAACACTGCCAGGAGTACCAGCCCGAGCATTGCAAGCCAGCATCCTGCTGAAAAGAATTTCCTGTCGGATACCTTGAGCAGCAGGGCTCCCCCCGCGAATGCGGCTACGGTTCGCGCCAGGAAATAGAGGCTGTTGCAGAGATTTGCCTTTTCGGTGCTGAGGCCGAACTGGTCCGTCATCAGGCGCGGCAGTGTCATGTTCACCGCAACGTCCGCCGCCACAAGCACCACTATTCCGATGAAGAAAGAGAGTATGGCGGAGTCCTTGAGCATACCCAGGGTTTCGCAGAAACCCACCGCCTGCTGCTGTCCGGAACTCTCCTCGATCGGAGTGAGCCAAAGCCAGACAAGTCCCACGAGCGAGAGCGCCGCGTAAATGGGGAAGAGCAGCTGCCAGTGCCCGAGCGAGACGGCTGTCCACATTGCGATGAAGGGAGCCACTATGCTTCCGAGCGCCTTGGTGGCCTGCCCGAAGGTGATGGTGGAACTTACTTTTTCGGCACTCACTATGTCGGTGACAAGGGGGTTGAGCGCCACCTGGAGTATGGTGTTGCCTATTCCTATCAGGGAGAAGGCAATGAGCACGCCCGCGAAGCTGTACCAGAGATACGGAAGGATGAGGGCGGCTACATGAATCGCGAGGCTGAGCAGCACCATTTTCCTGCGTCCGTATCTGGTGAGGGCCATTCCGACGGGGATCGAGAGCAGCAGGAACCAGAGGTAGCAGGACAGGGAGATTGTATTTACCAGACCGTCGGACATGCCGAAGTCGGCACGGACATTATTGGTTACGAGCCCTATCATGTCTATGAATCCCATGGCGAGGAATCCGAACATTACGGGCAGTATGACTGATGCAGAGTTCTTTTTCATGGCTGTCAGAATTCCAGTTCCGCCTCGATGGCGTGAATCAGTATGTGTATTATCTTTATGTGTATCTCCTGGATGCGGTCGGAGTGGGGGGCTTCAGGGGCGCAGACGGCGGTGTCGGCAAGCCCTGCGAGGGGATTGGGGGCGGGGCCTGTAAGGGCGACCACCTTCATTCCCTTGTTTTTCGCAGCCTCCGCCGCCCTGACGACGTTGGAGGACGTTCCGCTTGTGCTTATCGCGAGCAGCACGTCGCCTTCGACGCCCACCCCCTCGACATAGCGAGCGAAAACCTCGTCGTATGCGAAGTCGTTTGCCGTGCAGCTGATGTAAGCGGGGTCGTTGATCGCGATTGCGGGAAGGCTCCTGCGGCTGCCCCTGTAGCGGCCGGTGAGTTCTTCGGCGAAATGGGTGGCGTCGCAGAGCGATCCGCCGTTTCCGCAGCTGAGTATTTTGCGGCCGGCCCTGATGGCGCCGGCGCAGACAGATGCGGCCTGCTCTATGGAGGGAATGCTTGCAGGATCGGCGAGAAACCGTTCCAGTTCGTTTTTCGCTTCGGCAAGGTCTTTTGTTATCAGTTCTTTCATTTCAGGCAAGGGATTTCAGTGGGAATTCAGTTCGAGGCTGCCGCGATGGAGAGCGAGGCTATGTCGCCTATGGCTTCGCCAAGGGCGGCGGGCACGACGCGGCAGACGCTTGCGGCTGCCGGCAGCGCCTCGCGTGCGATCACGCCTTCCATGAAGGGACGTATCAAATCCTCGGCCCGCACGAAAATGCTTCCTATCACTATCGCTTCGGGATTGAGTATGTCTATCATTATGGAAAGGGCCCTGCCGAGATATTCGGCCGAAGTCCTGTAAATACCTGTAGCCAGTTCATCCCCGGCCTTGGCAGCCTCTGCGACCATCCTGGCAGTGATGGCGCCGGTATTGCCGTCGGGGCACCATGATACGGTGCCGCCCATCATCTGTTTTTCCTTAACCGCAGTCGCGGCGAGCTGGGCTATTCCTCCCCCGCTCGCAAAGCCCTCGAAGGATCCGGCCTTTCCGTAACCCACGGGGCCGAAATCGCTGAGACGTATGTGTCCCACCTCTCCGGCATTGTCGTTGGTGCCGGAATAAAGCTTCCCGTCGAGTACAAGGCCGGCGCCCATTCCGGTTCCGAAGGTGAGGAAAACCATGTTGCGCGTGCCCTTCCCCGCCCCGTATTTCCACTCCGCGAGGGCGCAGGCGTTGGCGTCATTCTGCAGGAAGGCGGGGATGCCGACAGCATCTTCCACCAGCTGCACTATGGGGATGCCGTCCCATCCGGGCAGGTTAGGAGGCGACATTACCAGCCCCTTCGCGCTGTCGAGAGGGCCTCCGCACGATATTCCCACAGCCTTGGTATTATCGGGATTGAGCATGTGCCTTCCGCACATCTCCTTCAGGGCGGAGATTATGTTCCGGACGGTAGAGTTTACGTCGAAAGTGCCGAAGCGTATCTTGTCCGCAATTTCAAGACTTCCGTCGCTGTCTATTCCGTAAATTACGGCGCATTTGGTGCCGCCTATGTCTATTCCGAGCAAATTGGTTTTCATACATACAAATTTAATCACTTGGCTTGGAATTTGCAAATGATTGGCTTCGTATGCAAAACGGATTCAGGACCATCATCGTGCTCGGCTGCCTGCTCGCAGCCGGCTTCAACGCGTCTGCACAGCAGCAGGGAGCCAATTACGATGTATTCGTCCCCATTTCCAAATACATCTCCCAAGGCAACACCGATGCCCTTTCCGCCTGGTTTGCCGACAATCTCGACATAGTGGTACTGTCCAAAGGAGGCAACTCCAGCAGGAACCAGGCGAAACTCCTGGTGGATGCCTTCTTCAGCAACCACACTCCCCGTTCCTTCGAAGTGACCTACACGGCAGGCAGGGGCGGAATGAAATACGCCCTCGGCAATTTGAATGCAGGGGGCGAAAATTTTCTTGTTACCATATTCGTGAACTGCAATACGGAAAGCACCGGCGGCAGCAGCCGCATCCAGCAGTTCAAAATCGAGAGGATGCAGTAGCCTCGTTGAAGGCTCTTACACGCGCTGGCCGTAGGAACGGTCGGTGGTGTTCACCGTGATGACATCTCCCTGGTTGATGAAGAGAGGCACCATGATCTTTGCTCCGGTCTCGAGGGTGACCTCCTTGAGGGCGGAAGTGGAAGCGGTGTTGCCCTTCACTGCAGGCTCGGCATAGGTGACTTCGAGGGTGACATAGGTGGGGAGTTCGCAGGTGAGGCAGCGTTCCTCATCGGCCACGAACATCATTTCCACGTGCTGTCCTTCCTTCATGAGGTCGGAGTTGTCAACCACGTCGTGAGGGAGATGAATCTGCTCGTAGGTTTCTTCATGCATGAAGTTGAATCCGTCCTCGTCGCCATAAAGGAACTGATAGGGGCGGCGCTCCACGTTGATGGTCTCAATCTTTGCACCGGCGGTGAAAGTATTTTCGAGAATGCGTCCGTTCTCAAGATTGCGGAGTTTGGTCTTTACGAAAGCGGGGCCCTTGCCGGGTTTTACATGCTGGAACCAAACAATCATACAGGGCTTGCCGTTGAAATTCAGATAAAGTCCGTTTTTGAAATCTGCAGTTGTTGCCATATTGTTAAGTATTTGATTTTTTCTGTTATAGCATACAAAAGTAAGGAATCTGCTCCACTAATGCAAATTTTTGATATAGTCCGCCACTTTTTCGAGCAGCCACTTGGGCGTGGACGTCGCTCCGCACACCCCTACATTGTCGTCGGCGCGGAACCATTCTTCCCTTACTTCCGCCACATCCCCCACCTGATAGCTGCGGGAGTTCATCTTACTGCAAAGGTCGAAGAGCACCCTTCCGTTGGAGCTAGCCTTTCCGGACACGAAAACTATAACATCGTGAGCCATTGCGAATTCCCCGAGTTCACGATGCCTTCCGGCCACCTGTCTGCAGATAGTGTTGTGCACATCCAGAAGATCCTGGGACGCCATCCTCCGGGAAAGGCTTACGCAAAGTTCCGCATATTCCACAGGGCTTTTGGTAGTCTGGGAAAATATGTCGACATGGCGGGAGCAGTCTATGGCTCCTGACTCTATGCAGGCTTCCAGCTGGGAGAGATTTTCCACCACGACCGCATTCCCGTCAACCTGGCCCACGAGGCCGAGGACCTCCGCATGACCTATCTTTCCGAAGATTATTATCTGCCCTGCGGGGCGCCTGCTCTCCCAGGCCTCGCGTATGGTTTTCTGTATATGGAGCACCACGGGGCAGGTGAAATCCACCACCTCGCAACCCTTGCTGCGGGCCAGTTCGTAGGTTGCAGGAGGTTCCCCGTGGGCGCGGATCAGCAATGAGCTGCCGGGCAGGAGCTCTCCTGCTGCGAGGTCATCCAGGGTGATTGTCACCAGGCCCTTTTCGTGCAGGCGGGAAAGCTCCGCCTCGTTGTGGACTATCGCCCCGAGGGAATAAAAGCTTTTCTTTTCTGCAAGCAATCCTTCCGCACCATTGATGGCACGAATCACTCCGGCGCAGAATCCGGAATTCGGATCAATCTCAACGCGCATCAGCCCAGAATGCCGAATTTCCCCTGCATAAGCCCCTGGATCCAAACCAGTTCCTCGTGCAGAGTCATGTCGGAATTGTCCAGTTCATAGGCATCCTCCGCCCTCCTGAGGGGGGACGTCTCACGGTGCGAATCTATATAATCGCGCTCCTTGAGGTTTTTCATCACATCCTCCATGGTGGCAGTATCTCCCTTTTGGACAAGCTCGTCGTAGCGGCGCTGTGCGCGCACCTCGTCGCTCGCGGTCATGAAGATCTTGAGCTCGGCGTCGGGGAAAACAGTGGTGCCGATATCGCGCCCGTCCATTATCACGCGGCCGTTTTCGCTGAATTTGTGCAGGCGTTCGTCCACCCAGCAACGTACGAAAGGTATTGCGGAAACAGGGCTGACGAAGGAGGAAACTTCCATCGTTCGTATTTCCTTTTCGATATTGCGCGTGCCGCTGAACAGGCAGGTACTGCCGTCACCGGGGCGCTCGAAATGCAGGTCCAGCTCCCCGATGGAGGCTTTCAGTGCTTCGGTGTCAATAATGCCGTCGCGGATGAGGCCGTTCTCGAGGGAGTAAAGGGTAACGCCGCGGTACATCGCTCCGGAATCCAGATAGAGGAATCCGAAATGTTTCGCCACAAGTTTTGCGAAGGTGCTCTTGCCTGTCGACGACCAGCCGTCGACGGCGATGATTATGTCGGGTACTGTTATCATACGAAATCTTTTACGTCTTTTGCCGAAACGGGATTGCCGCCGAGAATCAGCAGCCTTTCAACCACATTGCGCAGCTCGCGGATATTGCCCGGCCAGCTGCGTTCCTGAAGCAGAGCCACCGCCTCGTCGCTGAACGGAACGGGGCTCTTTCCGCTTTCCGCACAAATCTGCTCCGCGAAATAGCTGATGAGTTCGGGGATGTCCTCCTTCCTGTCGTCGAGCGAAGGGACTCTGACGAGAATCACGCTCAGGCGGTGGTAGAGGTCTTCGCGGAAGCGATTTTCCTCTATCTCCCTGCGAAGGTCCTTGTTGGTCGCGGCTATCACCCGCACATCCACCTGTATGTCCTTGTCGGACCCCACCCTCGAGAGTTTCTTCTCCTGCAGCACGCGCAGCACCTTGGCCTGGGCGGCGAGCGACATATCCCCTATCTCGTCGAGGAAAAGGGTGCCGCCGTCGGCCTGTTCGAACTTGCCCTTGTGCTGCTTCACGGCCGAAGTGAAGGAACCTTTTTCGTGTCCGAAGAGTTCACTTTCAATAAGTTCCGAAGGGATGGCCGCACAGTTCACCTCAATGTAGGGCATGGCGCTGCGCCCGCTCTGCTGGTGCAGGCTGCGGGCCACGAGCTCCTTGCCGGTCCCGTTCGCACCGGTTATAAGCACCCTGGCGTCGGTGGGGGCTACCTTGGCTATTATGTCGCGGATCTGCTGCAAGGCTGCGGACGAACCTATCATCTGCTGCCCGTACACCTTCTTCTTGAGGACCTTGTTGTCCTTCACGAGGGTGGTGCGCTCCGCGGCGTTCTTCACGGTAATCAGGATGCGGTTGAGATCGAGGGGTTTCTGGATAAAGTCGAAGGCTCCCTTCTTGATGCAGTCCACCGCGGTTTCTATGTCGCCGTGGCCGGAAATCATCACCATTGCTGAATCTATTCCTTCGGACATTACATAGGACAGCACCTCCCCGCCGTCCTTGCCGGGCATCTTGATGTCGCAGAAAACCACGTCGTAGTGGTCTTTGCCCAGCATTTCTATAGCCACGGCGCCGTCTTCGGCGGTTTCTACCTCATAACCTTCGTCGGTCAGTATTTCCTTGAGCGAATTGCGTATGGCACGCTCGTCGTCTACTACAAGTATGTTCATAGTTGTTCTTCTTTGCTTTGTGCAGCAAGTTGCTGTTCATGTTCACGCTGCGCCCTCTCCACCGAAACGGAGCGCTTCAGCACGAAGCCGCTGCCGAGATATTTCGTACGCACGTCCTCGTCCCCCGCAAGAGCCTCCGGAGTGCCCTGCTGGAGTATGGTTCCCTCGTAGAGCAGATAGGCGCGGTCGGTGATGGCGAGTGTCTCTCCCACGTTGTGGTCGGTGATGATGACACCGATGTTGCGGTATTTGAGTTTTGCGATTATGTACTGTATGTCTTCGACGGCTATGGGGTCCACCCCTGCAAAAGGTTCGTCGAGAAGGATGAATTTGGGGTCGATGGCAAGGGCGCGGGCAATCTCGCAGCGCCTGCGTTCCCCTCCCGAAAGCTGGATACCGAGGCTTTTTCGTACCTTGGACAGATTGAATTCGTCTATCAGCTGCTCCATGCGGTCCTTGCGTTCCTGCCTGGTCATCTTTGTCATCTCCATAACCGACAATATGTTGTCCTCAACACTCATCTTGCGGAACACCGAAGCCTCCTGGGGGAGATATCCCACGCCTTTCTGGGCGCGCTTGTACATCGGCAGTCCGGTAAGTTCCTCGTCATCGAGGAAGATGCGGCCTTCGTTAGGAACTATCTGTCCAGTAATCATATAGAAGCTCGTGGTCTTGCCCGCGCCGTTGGGCCCGAGGAATCCCACGATTTCACCCTGGTTCACTTCCATCGACACACCCTTGACGACGGTGCGTACGCCATATTTCTTAACAAGATTTTCGCAGCGGAGTTTCATACGCTTTCATTGTCTAATTAGCATCGAGGCCGAGGTCGCTGATAAGACCCCTGACTTCGGGATTGGTATTCATCAATTCCTGTGCCTTTTCGGCGGGAAGATAAACTTTCCGGACGCTGTCGTCGACCGGCTCCACGCTCACGAACAGGTGGACCTTGCCGTTTTTGAGTATTCCGGCAAAAGTATTCTCCATATTGCGGAGTATGCTTTTTTCTATCCATTGTTTCTGGGCTTCGTTCACCACTTCGAAACTAAGGTTCTTGAAGCCGTCTTCTTCGGAGAGCGAAAGTTTGGCTTTGCTCAGCGCATTTTCCAGCCTGGGTTTCCCCGCAGAACATGCTTTGATGAGTTCGGGCCAGTGAGCCAGTATTTCTTCGTCGGAAGGTAGAGGTTCCGGAACGGGTTCTGCGGGAACAGTTTCGGCCGGCGCAGCTGCCGTTACGACGCTTGCGTCTGCTGTTCCGCCCGTTTGAGGGCTGACGGCTGCCTTTCCGGAGTCCGCGTTTGCCGTTCCCGAAGGAGCGGAGGCTGCTTCGGAGGGGGCGGCAGGGCTTGCTTCAGCGGCAGGGACAGCTTTTCCGGCGGATTTGTTTCCGGCAGGAGCGGTGACGGCGGTGTTTCCGGCGGAGGCGGGAGAAGCAGCTGCGGAGATTTCCTCCCCTGCGAGCAGCGAATTCATCACCGACTTCGCCCTTGTGCTGCGTTTCCGACCGACTGGCGCAGCTTCGGTTTCGGCAGCGGGAGCGGCTTCAGCGGCGGGAGCGGGTTCGGCAGCGGGAGAGGCTTCGGCAGCAACAACCTGAGCATTTTCGGCAGGAACGGCGGTTCCGGCAGCGGAAGCGGCGTTTTCTGCAGAAGCGGCAGGGGCGGCGGCGCTTACGGATGAGGCAATAGTGTCGACATCTTCCAGATCAAGGAGTTCGATGACGTCATCATCATGGCGCTCAACTGATTGATTATCAATGTTTTGAATAGATGTCTCCCCCTTGTTTTTCAGGGGGAGAGAGTTGCTTATCTCGCTGTCTTTCAATGCCTTAGCCGCCAGGCCCTCCTTACCGGCAGGGGCCGCAGATGCAGCAACAGCCGGCCCTGCGCCCTGCTGAGCGGCAGGAGCAGCTGCGGGGCCAGCACCAGCGGGACCAGGTGCAGTGCCGGTGGCAGAAGCAGATGAAGCGCTGGTGGCAGCCGGCTGAGCGGGAGCCAGGCTGGCAGGGCCCTGGGCGACGGAGCTTTCGGGCACGCCGCCGAGGAAGGAAAGCCGCATCAGGGCGTATTCAATGTGCAGCCGCTGGTTGGTGCTGGCCTTGTATCCTGCCTCGCAGGAAGTAACTATGCCGATGGCGTCGTACAGGAACTTTACGCTGCATCGCGAAGCCTGTTCACGGTAGCGCTCCTTCAGGGAATCCGGCAGGTCCAGCAGTGATTCCAGGCCTCCGGTGCGCGCCACCAGAAGGTTGCGCAGATGGTCTCCGAGGGCGGATATGAAGTGCAGGGCATTGAATCCTCTGGAAAGAATAGTGTCGAATTTGAGCAGGGCCGAAGCATAGTCCTTTGTGAGAAAAAATTCCACAAGGTCGAAGCTGTAGTCGTAGTCCAGCACGCCGAGATTGCGGACGACATCGGCATATTTGACGTCGGTGCCGCAGAAGGCAACAGTCTGGTCGAAGATAGTGAGGGCGTCGCGCATGGCGCCGTCCGCTTTCCGGGCGATGATGTGCAGGGATTCGTCATCTATCTTCACCCCTTCCTTGTCCGCGATGGTACGAAGGTTGCGGACCATGTCGGAGATGCCTATACGGTTGAAGTCGTAAGTCTGGCAGCGGGAAAGGATGGTAGGAAGGACCTTGTGCTTTTCGGTTGTGCAGAGTATGAAGATTGCATAGGACGGAGGTTCCTCCAGAGTCTTTAGGAAGGCATTGAACGCCGCCTGGCTCAGCATGTGGACCTCGTCGATGATATACACGCTGTAGTTGCCCACCTGAGGAGGTATCTGCACTTTTTCCATCAGCGTTTTGATATCCTCCACACTGTTGTTGGAAGCGGCATCCAGCTCGTAAATGCAGTAGGACCGGCCTTCGGCGAACGAAACGCAGGATTCACATTCCCCGCACGGCTCCATATTTGCAGTCGGATGCATGCAGTTGATTGTCTTGGCGAAGATGCGGGCGGTACTGGTCTTGCCCACCCCGCGGGGGCCGCAGAACAGGTATGCATGAGCCAGTTGCCCCCGCAGAATCGAGTTCTTGAGGGTCTGGGCTATGTTGTCCTGCCCGATGAGCGTCTCGAAAGAGTCGGGACGATACTTGCGTGCTGATACAATATACTCTGACATAACTACAAAAATAATTATAATTTGTTAATTTTGCGACCGTGAAAAACTTGATGAGAAAATTTTTGCTTGCCGCCATCCTCGCCGTCTGCTGCGCCGCCGCCTTCGGCCAGGGGAAGTATTATACCAAGAGGAACCGCCTGGATGACTTCCAGACCCGCACCACCCGCATCGTACTGACCGGACAGGACATGTTCGATGCAATTATCAAAGAAGAAGTTGCGAGCCGCTGGATGCTCTCTCCCTACGAATTCTGCACGGTACAGCAGTATCTTGCCGACAAACTTTCCAATCTGTATTATTTCGTACGCTTCGCCTTCGACGAGGATTTCACCTATATGGTAGTAACCAAAAGCGGCGATCCGGAAGATTCCGACCAGCTCAAACAAGGCTTCGACGTGGTGATGCTGCCCATAGCCCCAGCGCAGATGTCCATGGGAGACGAACTCCTGTATTTCCCTGCGTACATCGACATACTCCAGTACTATCTGGAACAGGCCCAGCTGTCGGAAAAAGTGGCATACAGGGGCCTCAAGGCCATCTGTTCCAAGCCGGTCGGCGTGATATACTCCGATCCCGACCAGGCTGCCGCCGCATTTGCATCCGGAGAGAAATACGCGAACGTGAAAGTAGTCATCCCGTCTTCATCCGGCCGCAAAACCTGTGAACTGGTGTTCACCACCGACACCCACCAGCTGCGCAGCATACGTAAGAAATAAGCGATGCCCTCCGCACTCGACCAATATCTCAACTCGCATACCGGTCCGCTCGCACAGGGACTGGACTGGATAGAGAGCGCCACGCACATCCACACCAATTACCCCAGGATGATGTGCGGCCCAGTCCAGGGGAAGCTCCTGACTATGCTCGCGCAGATAAGCGGGGCTCGCAAAGCCCTGGAAATAGGCACTTTCACCGGTTATTCTGCTGCCTGCATAGCTCTCGGTCTGCCGGAAGACGGGCATCTGGACACACTGGAAATCGACGACGAACTCGAAGATATCACCCTTGAAGGATGGAGGCGCTGCGGAGTCTCGCAGAAAATTACGCTCCGCCGTGGAAACGCCCTCGCAAGCCTTTCAGCCATAGCATCCGAGTGTTCCGGTGACTCCTTGTATGATTTTGCATATATCGATGCCGACAAGAGGGAGTATATCGATTATTATGAGGCCATACTCCCCGTTCTGCGTCCCTGCGGGCTGATAGTGGCGGACGACGTGCTGCTCGGAGGGAAGCCTTATGACGAAAGCTGCCACGATGCCAAGACGGAGGCGCTCCGTGCCTTCAACGACCACATAAAAAACGACCCCCGCACGGAGGTCGTCATAGTGCCGCTTCGCGACGGAATCAGCCTTATCCGTAAGCTCTAGCCTGCGGCAGCCTTCCGCCCCGCACGACCTGCCACCCCCGGCTTAGGGGGAGGGTGCCCTTTAGGGGTCGAAGGGGCGGAAGGCTGCCGCAGGCGCTGCAACAACGCTAATTGGCAATCTTTTATTTCAGCACCTTCAGGATGGTTTCCTGCATGATTGTATAACCCTGGCCGTTGGGGTGGACGCCGTCTTTGGAAAACTCCGGATTCAGGCGGCCGTCGGTATAGCATTCGGGCGGAAAATAATCCACGCACTTGATATGGTGCTTCCGGGCGTAGTCCCTGATCAGGGTATTCAACTCCCCGATACGAGCGCTGACATCGGGCACTTCTTTGCGCCAGGGAATGTCGGTCGTAGGGAACACTGTGCAGAGTACCGGCTTGATTTTATACAGTTTACAAAGTTCCACCATCGAAACGATATTGCCGAAGGTTTGTTCCACGCTGATTTTGCCATTGTTCATGGCAATGTCGTTGATACCGGCAAGCAGGACCATATATTTCGGATGAAGTTCCAGAACATCTGCACGCAGGCGGACCAGCATTTCGCTGGTGGTCTGCCCGCTGATTCCACGACCTACGAAATTGTTCGACACGAAGAAGCCGGAAGAGTTTCTGCCCCATGCATCCGTGATGGAATCACCGAAGAATACCGCTTTGGGGCGTACTGTAACGGTTTTATTATCTTCGGCATACCTGCCGAATCCGGCCCAGTCTTTCTGTGCGAATGAGGCAGATGCGGTCAAAAGCGCAATCGCCAGAAAAAGAATCAGTCTTTTCATATCATCCAACCTGAGCTCCATTAACCACTGCTTCCTGAGGCGTAACGAAACGCATGGAGCCGTCGCCCTGCTTCGCCATCAGAATCATCCCCTTGCTCTCAATGCCCTTGATTACGCGCGGCTTGAGGTTCGCAAGGATGCAGATCTGCTTCCCGACCATATCTTCGGGAGCATAGTATTCGGCTATGCCTGAGACGATTACGCGCTTGTCTATGCCGGTGTCGATGGTGAGCTTTAGCAGCTTGTCGGTCTTGGGTACGCGCTCGGCCTCGAGCACGGTGGCGGTGCGTATGTCCATCTTTTCGAAATCCTCGAAAGTGCACTCCTCCTTCTGGGGAGCCACCTGCTTTGCAAGTTCGGCCCTGGCCTCGGCCTCGCGGGCGGCACGAATCGCATCGAGACGGTCGAGCTGCTTCTGAATTGCCGCTTCGTCTATCTTCTCGAAAAGAAGTTCCGCTTCGCCGAGCTGATGTCCTTCGGGAAGTATATCGGTTTTACCGAGCTGGTCCCAGCTGAAGGTCTCCATACGGAGCATACGGCGCAGGCGTCCGCAGGCGAAGGGGGTGAAAGGCTCGAAGGCGATTGCAAGGTCGGCGCAGAGCTGGAGGCACACATTAAGTATGGTGCCGGTGCGGGCGAGGTCAGTCTTGGCTATCTTCCACGGCTCGCTGTCGGAGATGTATTTGTTGCCTATGCGGGCTATCTGCATGGCATCCTTGAGGGCCTCGCGGAAACGGAAAGCGTCTATATTCTTCTCAAGGCTTTCCCTCAGCGCCGGAATGGCGTCGAGCACTTCCCTGTCGGCATCCTGCAGCTCTCCTGCCGCGGGGACACGCCCTTCGAAATACTTGTTCGTCAGCACCACGGCCCTGTTCACGAAGTTTCCGAAGATAGACACCAGTTCGGAGTTGTTGCGTGTCTGGAACTCCTTCCAGCTGAAGTCGTTGTCCTTGGTTTCAGGGGCGTTGGCAGTGAGCACGTAGCGCAGCACATCCTCCTTGCCGGGGAAATCCTGCACATATTCGTGTGCCCAGACCGCCCAGCCGCGCGAGGTGGAAATCTTCTCCCCTTCCAGGTTCAGGAACTCGTTCGCAGGCACATTGTCGGGGAGTATGAATCCGTCGCCGTAGGCCTTTAGCATTGCGGGGAACACTATGCAGTGGAAAACTATGTTGTCTTTGCCGATGAAATGAATCAGGCGCGTATCGGGGCTCTTCCACCATTTTTCCCAGCCGTCGGGAAGAAGCTCCATGGTATTGGAGATATAGCCTATGGGAGCGTCGAACCACACGTAGAGCACTTTACCGTCGGCACCCTCAACCGGCACCGGCACACCCCAGTCGAGGTCGCGGGTGACGGCACGGGGCTGCAGGCCTCCGTCGAGCCAGCTCTTGACCTGCCCGTAGACATTGCTGCGCCATTCCTTGTGTCCCTCCAGCACCCATTCCCGCAGCCACTGCTCATAATCCTGCAGGGGCAGATACCAGTGGGTAGTCTTCTTTTTGACGGGGATGGCTCCGCTCAGTTTGGAATGGGGATTGATGAGCTCCTCGGGGCTGAGAGTGGACCCGCAGTGCTCGCATTGGTCGCCATAGGCTCCTTCGTGGCCGCACTTGGGGCAGGTGCCCACGATGTAACGGTCCGCAAGGAAGGTGTTGGCCTCGGGATCGAAGAACTGCTCGCTCTCGCGGGTGATGAACTTGCCTTCGTCGTAGAGTTTGCGGAAGAACTGGGAGGCATTTTCTTCATGCACCTTCGAGGATGTGCGTCCATAGATGTCGAAATGTATTCCGAGGGCCTCGAAACTGTCTTTTATTATATTGTGGTATTCGTCGACTATGTCCTGGGGGCTGCAACCCTGCTGGCGGGCCTTGATGGTGATGGGAACGCCGTGTTCATCGGAGCCGCACACGTAAAGCACATCTTCACCGCGAAGGCGGAGATATCTCACATAGATGTCGGCAGGAACATACACTCCTGCAAGATGCCCGATGTGCACTGGGCCGTTGGCATAAGGTAACGCACAGGTTACCAGGGTTCTTTTGAAATTCTTTTCCATTTATCTGTTCAAATCTTCATTCTGTAAGCTTGACTTCAGTTTCTGCTGGCGCTTCCGCGTCTCATGCATCTCCCGTATCATTTTCTCCTGATCCTCTACAGGCGCATCCTTGAGGCTGCGGCGCAGCTGTTCGTAACGCACCTGCAGCCTGCGTTCGGCAAGGGTGAGCATGGCCCTTGGCACATAGTGGGCGAGCCAGAACTGGGTGGAGGTGAGGGATTTTTCGAGATCTTTTACCGAAAGGTTGTATTTGCGGGTGGAGAGCTCTCCGGCGACTTCGGCAAGGGTGCGATCGGGAGAATCCAGCAGGGTGCGCACTATCGCATCCTGGGGGATGCCCTGGTCGTAGAGATTGAGATATTCGTCGTAAACCCTGCGGTAGGCCGAGTTCGCAAGGGATTCTCCGGTGGATTCTATCGCCGAGGAGATGAAGTCGGCAACCGTATCGGTCGCTTCCGGATCGTAGTAGGGAGAATCAGTCTCGAAGGTAAGTTCATCGGTACCGTACTGCAGCAGGAAGGTGAGTATGTCCGCTTCCACCGGTGAAAGTGTGCTGTTTTCAGGAACATACCTGCCGGACTCCGGGACAGGGGCATCAGGGCCGGGGCTTCCTGGGAAGTCCTCCGGAGGGGGGACCGTCCTTCCCCCGTCCTCCGCCCTGGCGCTTCTTTCCTTCTCCTTCCGTTCATCTTCCAGGATACGGTCGCGCGTGGTCTTCACGCGGGTGAATATCACATCCGCCGACACGTCGAACTTTTCCGCGGCAGCATTCACATACACCGAACGCTTCACCGCATCGGGGATGCGGGCTATGGTGTCGGCGATATCGTTTACGAAATTTGCCTTCTTGAGGGGATTGCCTGCGGCATCTTTCAGCAGTATGTCCGACTTGAACCCGAGGAAATCCTTCCTGTTGCTTTCGATATAATCCTGCACTTCCTCCAGGCTCTTTCCTTTCGAGAAGGAATCCGGATCCTCACCTTCGGGAAGCAGCACCACGTCCACATTCAGGCCCTCGCCCAGGATAAGATCTATATCCTTCAGGGAGGCGTGGATGCCGGCGGAGTCGCCGTCGTTCATAAGGGTGACGTTGCTTGTGAACTTCCGTATCAGGCGAACCTGCTGCACTGTGAGGGCGGTCCCGCAGGGCGCAACCACATTCGTGATTCCGAGCTGGTGCAGCATCACGAGGTCGACATTTCCTTCAACTATTATGCAGCGGTCCTGCCTCGACATTTCGCTCTTCGCGAACCAGATTCCGAAGAGTATGTTGCTCTTGTGATAGATCTCGGTATCGGGAGAGTTCACGTACTTGGCGGGATTGTCCGACCTCAGGGTACGCCCGCTGAAGCCGATCACGCGGCCGCTCACCGAATGTATCGGGAACATCACCCTTTCGCGGAACTTGTCCGCCAGGCTGCCGTCCTCGCGCCGAACCGCAAGCCCCGCGTCCAGCAGGTACTCGTCCTTGAATCCGGCTTTGCGCGCCGCCTGCACCAGGGCGTCCTTCTGCGAAGGCGCCCATCCGAGACCGAACCTGGAGATGGTTTCGTCCTCAAGCCTGCGGGAATGATAATATGCCATGGCAACGTCGCGGCCTTCCTGCTCCGAGAGATTCTGCACGAAGAATTTCTGGGCGAATTCGCTCACGAGCATCAGGCTTTCGCTCCTCTGGCGGGCGGCAATCACCTCCGGCGACTCCTCCTCTTCCACCACCTCGATATTGTAGCGCTTTGCCATGTAGCGCAGGGCCTCTGTATAGGAACTGTGCTCGTACTCCATAAGGAAGCCCACGGCACTGCCCGACTTCCCGCAGCCGAAGCATTTGAATATGCCTTTTGAGGGAGACACGTAGAAAGACGGAGTCTTTTCCTGATGGAAGGGGCAGCAGGCGACAAAATTGGCCCCGCGGCGCTTCAGCGTCACGAAATCTCCAACAATGTCCTCTATCCGCGCGGTATCCAGGATGAGGTCGACCGTCTCTTTAGGTATCACGATGCAATGTCACAAAGGAATTTTATGCGGACCAGGCGGATTTCGAGTTCCTCGAAGTCGCCGCTGAGGGCGTCAAGAGCCTCCTGTACGCTTCCGGACTCGGATTCGTTGCGGAAATAATCGTAAATCTCTTCAACGTCCTCCTCGTCGTAATTGTTCTCTATATAATAATCTATGTTGAGCTTGGTTCCGGTGGAGATTATGCCTTCAATCTCGCTCACAAGTGATTCAAGATCCAGCCCGCGGGCATCGGCGATATCTTCGAGTTCCATCCGGCGGTCTATGCTCTGGATTATGAAAATTTTGTTGGCGCTGCGGCTGGGGGCGGATTTCACCACAAAGTCGTCGGGACGGGTGATATCGTTCTCCTCCACGTATTTCTTGATTATGTCAAGGAATTCGCGTCCGAACTTGCGGGCCTTGCCTTCCCCCACTCCCTGGCAGTTCTTGAGTTCGTCGAAAGTTTCGGGATAAAGTATCGACATGTCCTGAAGTGCGGGATCGCCGAAGATGATCCAAGGCTGGAGCTTGAGGCGACGGGCCATGTCCTTGCGCAGGTCTTTCAGCATCGCGAGCAGCACAGGGTCTCCACCGCCGCCGTTGCGCATGGCGTTGGCCGCGGCGACGCTTTCTTCATCTTCCTCGTCGTCCGGTTCCCCGTCGGTGAACACGCCGTCCTGCACCAGCTCGAGTTTCCAGGGGGTTACGAGGAACTGCAGGCCGAGCCCGGTTACGTTGATGAGGCCGTAGGATTCAATCTCCTTTTCGAGAAGATGGAGCACCAGGCCCTGGTGGATCACGGTTATCCAGTAGCGCTCGTCGTGGGCCGAACCTTTTCCGAAGAATTCCAGTTCGTCGTGCCGGTAGCTCTTGATAAGTGCATTCTCCTTACCTGAGAGTATGGCTGCCAGATGTTCAACTTTGAAGTGCTCCGGCAGGCTGGTGACAAGATCTATCACAAGCTGCATGTCCTTGCGGCCGTCGAATACGGGCTTGGGGTGCAGGCAGTTGTCGCATCCTCCGCAGTTCGCCTCAGGGTATTCTTCTCCGAAATAGTTCAGCAGCAGGCGCCTGCGGCACTGCCCGCTTTCGGCATAGGCCACCACTTCGTTCAGCAGCTGGCGGCTTATCTCCTGCTCGGCCACCGGCTTGCCCTGCATGAACTTTTCCAGTTTGCGTATGTCCTTGTAGGAATAATAGGTGATGCAGAGGCCTTCCTTGCCGTCGCGTCCGGCGCGGCCCGTTTCCTGATAGTAGCTTTCTATGCTCTTCGGTATGTCGTAATGAATCACGAAGCGCACGTCAGGCTTGTCTATGCCCATTCCAAATGCAATCGTCGCCACTATCACATCCGTCTCCTCCATCAGGAACTTGTCCTGGTTCTCCGCCCGCACCTTTGCATCCAGCCCCGCATGGTAAGGCAGGGCGCGTATGCCGTTTATCTGCAGGAAGGCTGCCATTTCCTCTACCTTCTTGCGGCTGAGGCAGTAGATGATGCCGGACTTGCCGGCGTTCTGCCGGATGAAGCGGACAATGTCCTTTTCCGGCTCCAGCTTGTTGCGTATCTCGTAGTAGAGGTTGGGGCGGTTGAAGGAAGATTTGAACACCTCCGCGCCCTGTATGCCGAGGTTCTTGAGTATGTCGCTCTGCACCTTGGGTGTGGCGGTGGCGGTGAGGGCGATGATGGGAGCCCTGCCGATCTGGTCCACGAGCTGGCGGATGCGGCGGTACTCGGGGCGGAAGTCATGGCCCCATTCGGAAATACAGTGGGCCTCGTCGACCGCATAGAAAGATATATTCAGCCCCTGCAGCAAATCGACGTTTTCCTCCTTGGTGAGGGACTCGGGAGCGACATAGAGTATCTTTGTCCTTCCGGAAATGAGGTCTCCGCGCACTTCGTCTATTTCCTGGCGCGAAAGGCTGGAATTCAGGAAGTGGGCTATGCTCTCGTCGCCGTTCACGAAACCCCTGAGCACGTCCACCTGATTCTTCATCAGGGCAATCAGGGGAGAAATGACTATCGCAGTGCCTTCAGCGACCAGGGCAGGCAGCTGGTAGCAAAGCGATTTTCCTCCGCCGGTCGGCATCAGCACAAAGGCATCCCCTCCGTTGAGCAGGTGGTTGATAATCCGTTCCTGGTCTCCTTTGAAATTGTCGTATCCGAAGAAAGTCTTCAGTGTGCTGTGTATTTGGGCGGAGTAGTCTTTCATAACGGGGCGTTTTTAGTCAAGTGAATGTATTGCAAGGCCCGAACGCAACTTGGGCTCGAACCAGGTTGTCTTGGGAGGCATGATGTTGCCCGTATCGGCGATGTCGGTAAGCTGTTTCATCGACACCGGATAAAGGGCGAAGGCAACCGCCATCTCCCCGCTGTCAACCCTGCGGCTGAGTTCCCCGAGCCCGCGTATGCCCCCGACGAAGTCGATGCGCCTGTCTGTGCGGAGGTCCTTGATGCCGAGGAGCCTGTCGAGCACGAGATTGGAGAGTATTGTCACGTCCAGTACGCCTATGGGGTCGGAATCGTCGTAGCGGCCGGACTTGGCGCTAAGGCTGTACCATTTTCCTCCGAGATACATGCTGAAGTTGTGCAGGCCCGTCGGATTCTTTGCTTCGGCAGTGATGACATTCACGTCGAAGTCCTCTCCGAGGGCCTTCAGGAAGCCTTCTTCGGTAAAACCGTTCAAGTCCTTCACCACGCGGTTGTAGTCTATTATCCTGAGCTGGCTCCCGGGGAAGCATACCGCCATGAAGTAATTGTACTCCTCTTTGCCGGTATGGTTCGGGTTGGCGGCCTTCTTATCTTCGCAGACACGGGCGGCCGCTGCGGTACGATGGTGTCCGTCAGCCACATAGAAGGCCTCCACGCTGCCGGTGAAAATCTCCGTAATCCTCGCGATTACCGCATCGTCGTCCACCACCCAGAACTCATGGCCGAAGCCGTTCTCGTCGGTAAAGCAGTATTCCGAGGGCCCCGCAACCGTTTTCGCCACTATCCCGTTAAGCTCTTCGTTGTCCTTGAACGCGAAGAACACCGGCTCGATGTTGGCATTCTGGATGCGCACGTGCACCATGCGGTCGTCTTCCTTGTCCTTGCGGGTAAGCTCGTGCTTCTTGATAAGGCCTTTGGCATAGTCGTCGGCATGGGCGCAGAGCACTATCCCGTACTGGGTGCGGCCTTCCATGGTCTGGGCGTACACATAGTAGCAGGGCTTGGGATCACGCACCAGCCAGCCGCGCTCTTTCCACAGCCTGAAGTTCTCCACCGCCTTGTCGTAGCTGCGCTGCTCGTGCTCCCCTGCAATAGGATCGAAGTCGATTTCAGGTTTGGTGATGTGCAGCAGGCTTTTCTCCCCAGCCATGGCCTTTGCCTCTGCGGAGTTCAGCACGTCGTATGGAGGTGCCGCGACTTCCGTCACCAGATTCTTGGGAGGCCTTATCGCCTCGAAGGGTTTTACGCGTACCATATTATTTGTTTACCTGGAAACGTGTGTTTCCGTTTGCAAAATAATCCACTATCTGCCTTGCGGCTGCAAGGCCGGCGTTCACATTGGCCTCCGCGGTCTGGGCACCCATCTTCTTTGGTGTTGCGAACACGCGGAGCCCGAACTTCTCCTGCAGGACGGCAAGGTTGTCGGGGGCCACGTCGGTCACATATTTGAGGTCGGGCCTGTCTTCGAGGGCCTTTTCAAGGCCGGCCTCGTCGACAACTTCCTTGCGGGCGGTATTCACAAGGGTAGCACCCTTGGGCATCTTTGTGATGAGTTCGTAATTGATGCTGCCGACGGTGGAGGGCAGGGCGGGAATATGCAGGGAGACGTAGTCGCTGCCGGAATAAAGTTCATCGAGGCTGTGCACCGGTTCGGCTCCGCCTGCGATTATCTGTTCGTCGGAGAGATAAGGGTCGAGGGCCTTCACCTTCATTCCGAGGGCCTTCGCCTTGGCTCCCACGAGGCGGCCGACGTTGCCGAAGGCCTGGATGCCGAGAGTCTTGCCCTGGACTTCGGATCCTGTCGCCGGAGTGAACTGGGTGCGGGCCATGAAAATCATCATGGCGACGGCGAGTTCGGCGACTGCGTTGGAGTTCTGGCCGGGGGTATTCATCACCACCACCCCGTGTGCGGTGGCGGCGGCGAGATCCACATTGTCGTACCCTGCGCCGGCACGGACGACTATCTTGAGTTTTTTTGCAGCATCGAGTACCTCGGCGGTCACTTTGTCGGAACGTATGATAAGGGCGTCCGCATCGGAGACGGCTTTCACCAAGTCTGACTGGTCGGCATATTTTTCAAGCAGGGCGACTTCGTGTCCTGCGCCCACGAGTATTTCGCGTATGCCGTTCACCGCAGCTGCGGCGAAGGGTTTCTGGGTTGCAAGAAGTACTTTCATTTCTTCAGCGATTCAAAATCTTTCATTGCAGCTACGAGGGCGTCCACATCTTCCTGGGTGCAGGCGTTATAGAGCGATGCGCGGAATCCTCCCACGGAACGGTGGCCCTTGATGCCCACGATGTCGCGTTCCTTGGTGAATGCGAGGAATTCGTCCTGCAGGTCTTCGCGTCCTTCCGCCATCACGAAGCAGACGTTCATGATGGAACGGTCTTCCACCGCCGCGGTTCCGCGGAAGAGGCTGTTGCGGTCGATTTCGGCATAGAGGGCAGCCGCCTTCTTTTCGTCGATTTCGTGAATTGCGTCGATGCCGCCCACGCCCTTGAGCCATTTGAGGGTTTCGTTCATCACGAAGATGCTGAACACCGGAGGTGTGTTGAACATGGAGCCCTTGTCGATATGGTTGCGGTAGTCGAGCATGGTGGGGATGTAGCGGGAGACCTTTCCGAGACTGTCCTTGCGTATGATGGCGAAGGCCACGCCGGCAGGGCCGGCATTCTTCTGGGCGCCGCCGTAAATCATCTCGTACTTGCTGACGTCCACCCTGCGGGAGAGTATGTCGGAGGACATGTCGGCGATGAGGGGAACGGGGCAGTCGATGTCGTGCTTGATTTCGGTGCCGTAGATTGTGTTGTTGGTGGTGATGTGGAGATAGTCGAGGTCCGAGGGCACTTCGTATCCCTTGGGGATATAGCAGTAGTTCCTGTCCTTGGAACTTGCTATCGCATAGGCGTTCCCGAGGCCTTTCGCCTCCTTGAGGGCCTTGGAGGCCCATACTCCGGTGTCGAGATATGCCGCCTTGTTCTCAAGGTAGTTCATGGCCACATAGAGGAACTGGAGGCTTGCTCCTCCGCCGAGGAATACGGTCTCATACTCATCCGGAATGTTCAGGATTTCACGCCAGAGGGCGCGGGTTTCGTCCATGGTCTCCTCCCACTCCTTGGTGCGGTGCGAAATTGAAATCAGAGAAACTCCGGTGCCCTTGAAATCGAGGAGAGCCTCCCTGGCATTATCTATTGCCACCTGCGGCAGAAGGCAGGGGCCGGCGTTGAAAACATGCTTGTTGCTCATAACTTTTTGATTTTATCCTTAAAGATACCTAAATTCTTGATATATTCCAAAAATTATCCAGAGAATCACAAATGTGTAATACGTGATTGAATGGTTCCGTTTTTAAGTATTTCATAACTAAGTACAGGTTCATGAATGAAATAATTAGTCGATAATTCATCTTCATTTGAATCATGCATTTGTTTGTCGGTAATTGATGGGTATACCGAATACAAGAAAAAAGAATTACCATCCTTTGTAGTATAAGAATATGAATAGTCGTTTTCTGGAGAAACGCAAAACGTGCCAATATAAGCGATTGATTTAATTTCGTCTGAAACACAATTGAACAGGTAATAGTAATCTACACCTAAATAGTTGTTTATGGCAACAAACGTATTAAATGTTTCAAAAACCTGTATTCTATATATAGGACTGAATATTTTTTTGCATCGCAACATTTGCCTAACATCGGTTGGATCAATTAACCCAACTGATTCTAAAGTATGGTTATTTCTGGAATAGTGAAACTCCGGGCAGAATAAAGTGTCACCATAAAAGAAATCCAGACGCGATAAACAATTACAGTCTAAAGCATCGACTATTCTTATTGAACATTTTTCTATTAAGTATCCGGGATGTGTGTCTGTATCTTTTTGCTGCGGATGCTTGCACATTACCATTAGAATTAATAGTATTCCGAAAGATACATATTGGATAATCAAATGCTTCATAAACTTAATATAAAAGGGAACTGTTTTATGATCGGATTATTCCATTGAAGAGAATTTCCAATCATAGCATTAAACTGTTTTCTCCCTGCGTATACCCATATTATCGATATGTTCCAATAAGGTCTTTTCTTTCGATAAGGGTACGGTTATTTCAAACTTGCAACCTTCGGCAAAATCGCGCCCGGCCACTTCCAGCCCTTGCGACCTGAGATCCCCCATCACTGCAGGCATAAGTTCGTAACTGAATTCAATCTGCCAGCATCTGGATGCGGTTTTTTCGATGATCTGCGCATTGTCGAGAGCGTCGGCAGTGGCGGATTTGTAGGCGCGGATAAGCCCTGGAACGCCCAGCAGGATGCCCCCGAAATAACGGACTACCACAACCAGTACATTCTGCAGGCCACGGGAATCTATCTGCCCCAGAATCGGGCGCCCGGCCGTCCCGGAGGGCTCTCCGTCGTCGTTGGCACGCCAGAAACCTTCCTTGTCCAGTACGGGGCCTTCGGGGCCGTCCTCAACCTTGACGATGCGGTAAGCATAACAATGGTGCCGCGCCGCATGATGCTCCTTCCGCAGGGCATCCACGATGGGTTTCACCTCCGCCTCGGACGAAACGGGAAATACATAAGCGATGAAGCGGCTTCCGCTGTCCTTGAAAAGACCCTCGCACGGAGCGGCGATTGTGCTGTATTTATCTTCCGTATGCATGCCTACTCTGTACTGAGTACGAATTCGGCCGTATAAGCCTTGTTCACCTTCCGGGCAAAATCCCTGTATTCTCCATATCTCTCCTTGGGCTCTGCGAAAGGTTTTGCGGTAAAAGACTGCCGCACTTCCACCTTGCCGTTCTCTTCACGCACCTGCGACACAAAACATCCCCAGACACTGTCCAGCTCTATATCCTCAGGAAGGCTTTCCACCCTGCATCCTTCGGGGATGGAAATCTCGTAAATATCCACAATCTCGAAGGACGCCCTGCGTAACATGGGATTGATACGCTCGTTGCGCTGAAAATCAAGGCCCTTGCGCATCGGATTCAGAGGCACAAACATGCGACGGCCGCTTTGGCTGGCATATTTGCCGCATTCCATGGTAAAGACCAGGTCGGCCCTGGGGCAGTACCCTCTCCCGTCCTTTGCGTATCCGTCTTCATTGATGTCAATGGACACCAGCTGCACATTCTCGGGATGCAACGACCAGCCTCCGGTAAGAATCCTTTTGCGCGTGTCCGGCTTCAGCTCCGAAAAAGACACATAGGAAACGGCATCATCCAGAACATGGGTTTCACTGGCACGGATAGCAGCAGATCCGTCGCGGGAAAGCTTCACTTCCGCCCTGCTTACAGTTTTGTCAAGCGAATCAGGATATGATCCGACCCTGACCTTGCGTCCTCCTTCCGGCCCTATGAGTATCACCTCATGACCTGCGACGTCATCGTGACGGAAGCCAAGGGGGATCGAAGGGTTGGTACATTCTACAAAAAGTGTATCTCCGTTCTCCGGCAGAGGGACTGCCAGCATCGCATGATTAAGCTGTCCGGCTGCTGGCAGCTCCGGCAGAAGATCGCAGGTATCGGTTCCCAGCACAAAGTATTCCGATGCCACACCGGCTTCGCGAAGCAGCGCCTGCATATAGTTGGAGAGGGCCTTGCAGTCGCCGAAGCCTGTTTTGGCGACCTGCGACGCATTCATGGGCTTATATCCTCCTATGCCGAGCTGGATGCTCGTATAACGGGTTTTGCTGCGCAGGAATGCATACAGGGCCTGCACTTTTTCGAAGGTCGTGCCGCATCCGACTGTCAGCCGCGCCACGGACTGTCTGTCCTCCCGGCTAAGATCATCGGTACCAGTTTGGAGGCTGTAGAGCCAGCGGCCATATTCGTTCCAGTTTGCCTGACATCCTTTGACGCCTCCATAAACGAAATCCTCCGGCATGGAATACAACTCAGGGAGTACTCCCGTGAGGGGCGCCATCATATGCTCATATACAAACGGGCCTATCCGTCCGCAGCTCCACACATATATGTCCTTCCCTTTTACAGCTTCCTCTTTCTGCATGGACAGGGCCTCGGCATGGTACAGCACCTTTGTTCCGGCAGGGACTTCAAGCTTGAAGGAAGCCTGCTCAAGAACGGTTTTCTCTTCCAAAAGAGGGTGGAACACGGGGAAATCCAGAATTCCGTCCCTGTAGTTTACCGTATAGTCATAAGTAACCACAAAAGGGAATTTTTTGTCAGGGGAATATCCTGTGAGATAACTGTCCGAAGCGAGTCCTGACGAAAGCGACATCATCTGCAAGTCTTTCTTTGAAACCTTGATTCGCTTTCCTCCTTCCGGAACCACTTCCCCGCTGAAAGAAGCCAGAGACATGAAGGAATCGGTAAATACCACAAAGTCGGCGGCGTCCATGCCATCTTCGTTAAGGACCTTAACCACCTTGTGAACCCTGCGCGTTCCGCTCGTGGCGGAATTCATGGTGAATTGCTCAGAGTGCTCAAGTATAACCGCGTTTACCTTCACCTGGGCAAAGGCCCCGATGGAGGAAAGAAGGAATATGGTGGCAAGCAGTCGTTTTTTCATTTTTTCCGGAGTACTATCGTCGAATTGTAGAAAGCGCACATTTGCTCCCAATAGCTGCGGAATTCAGGGTAATCATCCGCAATGATAAAGCTCTCTTTCATAGTGTAGATGTACGTCAGCACTACATTCGACGGACTGTAAGCCTGGCAACGCAACATTGCCCTGCTGCCATCATTCCCATATGCAATCTGGGCATTCTTCGGAAGTTCCTCGATTACATAATCCTCAGGAATTGTCAAAATATAGTTGAAACGTATTTCTTCGGCATATGCGAAATCGACCGGAGAATACCTCTCGGCATTTTTAAAATCATCGGCAGAATGGAAACTGTCGAAGAAAGGCTTGATGTATACAAGGTCGCCCGAAGTCGTGGCTTCCATGGAAAAATCGAATGTCACCGTTGCGTCCGGCGACCATTTATCTGCATTTTCCATATTAAAACCGTCAACCTCTATCCCCTCCTCCTTTTCAACGCCGGAAATAAAATCCTCCTTGTCAGAAAAAGAATTGTATCGGGATTTTACCGACCATGCCGCCTGGTTGTAGAAATTTATCTTATTCTTCCCTGTAATGGTGCCGTCGGAAGAGAATGATGCAACCGTATTTTGTTTGCGATTGTTTTGGACAAGGCCTTGCAAATCCACCCAGGTTCCCCGTTCATTGAAATCTATAACCCTGGCCCTTGAAACCAAACAGTACGAAGGCAGGACATTCAGATAGCCTTCATCGCATGAAAAATCGGCAAAATAGACCTTGCCCGAAGGTGTGGTAACCCTGGTGAGCAGTCCGGAATAAGCATCAAGGGAGACATGAAAGTCCACGAGCAGTCCATCTGTCCTGTCGCGGAACAGCACCGGCTCCGCCTTGTATCCAAGCCCGTTCAGGGCACACGCCACGGCCGCATTCAAATCAGCGCTGTTGCCGACGCCTTCCTTTACTGCCTTGTTGACATCCGGGAAGCGGGCCTCAATGTCATTGAAACGAATCTTGTTGCACACAACTGCACGCACGGCGGCAATAAGTTCTTCCTCTCCTGAAGTTCCTGCGGCAGCAGCCTCAATTTCCGAAGCGAAACGCAGTTTCCTGCCGAACTCTTTGAGCAGGCCTTCTTTTACATAGATTTCATCGACCTTTTCCCATGTCGTGCTATAATCGCGGTAAAAGAAGCCCGGAATGTTTATGCTGCGCAGATCATAGTCTATGGCAAGCCTGAACTGGTCCGGATAAAAGCAATGGGATTCACGCTTGAAAGCAGGGATGTCCACAGCACGGAAACTGTCGGTAATCATATTCAGGTCAAGGGTCGATCCATTACGGAGTATTATAAGTTCCGAGTTCCTGGAGACAGAACTCTCGCAAGCCAGAGAACCTCTCATAAGTTTATTGAACAGGAAATAATCCGCATAACTGACACTGTATTCGGCACAGTTCACGGGTATGCCTTCCTGCAGGAATTCAACACCGACATCATGATACCTCGCCGAACTGAATTCATACTGGACCTCTATTACGGAGCCCACCTTCACATCCGGAGCGGAGAAACTCACCTGGTTCAGGTTTTCGGTATATTTCTCGTCGAATATCAGCTTTTTGGACAGTTTTGATTCTGATACTTTGCCATCGGCACTGTTGTATGTACTCACCTTTACTCCGATGACTTTTTCGGAACGATCGGCAAGATATACAATCTTGATATCGGCACAATCCCTGCCGTTTTCTTTGAGGACCTTGTAACGCTTCCTCACGGTAACCTTCCGTGTGATGTCAAGGTTGTTGTCAAACGACAATTTCACTTCCTTGCTTTTGTACAGCAGGATGGCAGCGGCTGAAGTGTCCGGAGCATATACCTTCAAATCCAGTTCGGCATCGGAAACAGACCCGAATTTTGGGTTGACAGATATGGTCTGGCCCTCCACGTGTGCGCCTGAAGCCAGCATCAGGCATATTGCAATTATAATACTGAAACGATTCATAACCAAAATTAGCAAAAAATCTTGTATATTCGCACTATATTTTGAAATTAGTTGGAAGATGACTTACCGTTACCGCGTCACACTGGAAGGAATCAAAGGTTTTTACAGGGTTTATCTCGTAAATGCCTCGAATACTCTGTACACACTTCACAAGCAACTCCGTTCCGATCTTGAATTCCCGCAGGATCAGCAGATTCTGTTCAAGGCCCTGGACGAAGCCGGCAATGTGGCAGGGCGTTTCGCCCTGATGCCCCTTCCGGGGAACAAGACGGTCGACGAGGTGTCCCTTGCCGACACGGTCAAGGCCGGCATAGTCAAATTCGTGTATTTCTACGACGTAGTTTCCAAAAAAAGCGTGAACGTCACTTTCGAGGGCGAAGTGCCCGGTTCCGACGTACAGCTTCCCGTCTGCGTAGAAACCAAGGGACCCCTTCCCATCGAATTCGAACACGGATACGTAGCCTTCGAAGACCTTCCCGACAACCGCAGGCGCCTTCCCGGCGAGAACGGCGGGGGCGGCATACTCTCGATGCTCGGGCTGGACGAGGATGACCTCGACGACGAGGACGATGAGGATGAGGATGAGGATGACGACGAAAACGAAGATGACTCCCCCGAAGAAGAGGAAGTCATCTACGATGAGAACGAGTAGGGTTTAATCCCACCCCTTCGGTTTCTCCAACAGATTGCCACCGGTCCTGCAATCAACGCACCTGTAGGGCACCCAGCGGTCCTCACTGTCGTAAGGGACAAATCCCCTGTCGTAATACTTTTTGTAGTCTTCTTCATCTATTCCTTCCACGACATATCTTGAGACCAGATCGTATGCAGGACTCACAAGATTGTCTTTTTGAATATAAACCACGGCACAGTTGCAAACCGAGATATATCCTACGGCATAATCGGAAGGATCGTCAACGTTTAAGATATTGCCCACAATCTCGCCTGGGAGAGGCGACAGGAGGGACCCGCTGATTTCCGAACTCTTGTTAAGGGCGGTAAGATATCTGTATGCCCCTTCCGACAATGACCTGATTATCAACCTGAGACTTACCGAACGACTGATTTCATAATTAGACAAAACGAATATAAGGATCTCGCCTTTAAAATCTGCCGGTAACAGGTCGGAAGAATAAACCCTACTGACACCGGGATGCTGCACATTCCAGCAAAACGAATAGGGCCACCAGCCGCTTTCCCTTTTTATCACTTTTCCTGTAGCCGGGGAATATTCATACCCGGGAGCTTCAAGAAGCGACGAAACACTGATCAATCGCTCATATTCCCAGCGATAATACCCCGAAGATCCTCCTACGGAAAGATATATGTTTTTATCAGGAATATTATCCTCCACGCTCACCTCAACGTCCGGCAGCGGTTCCGGTTCCATCCAGGAAGATGCATAACGCAGCGTTTCGGATGACCCGGTCTCAATCTCCGTTACAAGCCTGTATTTCCGTTGGTCTGATGCACCGGTAAGGTCCACCGTAGCTATATTTGGCTTTTCAGACTTTTCCTGCCTGTAGATGACTCCCTGATCGTCTTCAACCCAAAAAGTGGCATTGACCTGATTCATTTCACTGAAATCGCCGAAAGACATAGCAATGACCCTGGTCGCCTTGAAACTGCTCACTCTTCCTATGAGTATGTCCCCTTCTATGGCATAGAGGGCGCCCCCGTTGTCAATATCCGGCTTGAAATCATATTCACAAGATGCGAACAGAAACAGAATGAACAAAAGTAAAGAATATCTTTTCATCAGAACATAATGTTTAAATTCACATACGGTATGGGAACCGCAAATATGCTGACAAGGTGGCCGTATGCACCGGCGAATCCACCTCTGGTATCGAAGTACACGGAATATGCATTGTGACGTCCTGTAACATTATAACAGCCAACAGTGAATGATGTGTGTGTCAAAGTTTTCAGATAATGGCTTGGTTCAATGTTGAAAGCGACGTCGACGCGGAAATAGTCCGGCACCCTGTACCCGTTCCTTTCGGTATACACCAGGCGGTACCCGCCCTCATAATTGGCATAGCCAAAAGGCAATGTGACAGGACGCCCTGTGCTGTAATTCACATTCAACGAGAAACTGTACCGCCTGGTCAGGGCATAGTTCCCCGCGAACTGGAATTCGTGAGGCTTATCGGAAGGGGAGCTGTACCATCTTCCACCATTCACCAGCCATTGATTGCCGCTGATATCCCTAAGGAACGACCTTGACCAGGTATAGGATATCCACCCGTTCAACTTCCCGACACTTTTCTTTGCCATCAATTCAACTCCATAGGCCTTCTGCCTGGTACGAACCACATCCTGATACAAATCAGCATTCATCAACAGTTCCGCCCCTGCAGCATAGTCATAATAATTCCAGGCATCCTTATAGTATGCCTCCGCGCTCAAATCAAGCCTTCCGCCCGCGACGGTCCAATACGCTCCTGCCGAAGCCTGCCAGCCTCTCATAGGCAAAAAGTTTTCATCGCTCAAATGCCAGATATCCATTGGAGATATAGCTGCCGTATTGGTTATCAAGTGCAGGTATTGGACTGCCGTGCTTGCCCCTGCTTTGAATGACAGGGTAGGAACGGGAGAATATCTTCCGGACAGACGGAGTTCAGGAAAAACATGGAAGGAAGGTCCATTGAAAAAAGATGAAAGACGGATACAGGATTCAAGTGAAAGGCTGTCCGAAGGAGTCCACGTATCTGAAAAATACAACGACGGCTGAAAAGCGTTGTCTCCCGGCAATTGCATCCGAATCACCCCCGAGTATTCGCCCCAGGGCTCACGCCGTCCGCCCCTTATATCGTATAAAAGCATCTCCGCCCCATATGCGGTTTTGTGCCTGTAGAAAATGTCCTGCTCCGCATCTGCCCGCAGAAAATACTGCTGAAGGGATGTCCTGACACTGAAGCCGTCGAAGGATAAGCCCCTCTGTCGCATATCGCTTCCATAATGGTCCGCCCCGACGGACAGCTCATAATTCAAACCTTCGCCCTTGTGATACCAGTGCAATGAGCCGTTTGCATTCCTGTATGAGAACAGGTTCAGGCTGTCCAACGAAAATTTATCCGACGAATAGTATGCATAAGCCTTTATCGTATTGACAGAATCGACTTTATGCGCAATTCCGAGATTCACATCATAGAAGTTGGCGTTTCCACCGGAAAACTCACTGCCTTCGGGAATCATATCCAGCATCCAGTCGGAATATGTGGCGCGTCCCCCAAGTATGAAGCTCGTATTCTCCGAGCCCAGGGGTCCTTCCAGGCTCAGGCGGCTCGTAAGCAAGCCCAGGCCGACCGAACCTTTGAGCTTTTCGGTGTTTCCGTCCCTCGACTTTACGTCCAGCGCCGAAGACACCCTTCCCCCATATCTGGCCGGCAGGCTTGATTTATAAAGTTCCGCTTCGGAAATGATATCCGGGTTGAAAACCGAGTTGATGCCGAAGAAATGGGACGGATAAAAAATTGTATTCCCATTGAATAGTATAAGATTCTGGCCGGAAGAGCCGCCACGGACATTGAACCCCGCGGAGGCCTCCCCTACAGACTGGACACCCGGCATGGCGAGCATGATTTTAAGGATATCCTTTTCGCCAAACACCGTAGGAACTTTTGACAGAAGGGCGGAACTGATTCTCTCGACACCGATTTCCGCCGACCTGTGCTGTACCATGCTCTCCGAAGAAACCACGGCTTCATCAAGCATCGTAGACCGGTCGTGAAGTGTCACATTCAGGCCTCCGTCCCCTAAAACCAACAGTTTGAGAGTCATGTCGATCTTATCGGAACGACTCAACTGCAGAGTCTGCTCCCCAAGACCCAGCGAAAGCGAGAACCTGCCATTTTCATCGGAACGGGTATATTTGCCCGAAGATTCATCCACAATCAGCACGTCCTTCAAGGCAGCGCCTTCGTCGTCGAATACATATCCGGTAAACTTTATTTCGGAGCCGTCGTCCGGCTTGCCGCCCTTTATGCCTATCTCATAGACTTTATTCTTGTACCTCGCATTCTGCAAACCGCTTTCAGTGTCATAGCTTATCTCGATATCCTCATCAAAATAGTCTGCCGGCAGGCGGGAAAAACCGTGTTTCCGCTCTTGAAAAACCACCGGCTTATCCTGCCCTGAGCCTGTGCCGTCGACAGGCCTCCATACAACGCATTTTGTCAAGAAGCGGCCATTATCACCGGACGGCTTTAACATGCGCCCGGCCTTTCGCTTGTTTATACGTGTCAATTTCCCGTTCTCCAAAAGCCACCAGCTTATATTGTACGAAAAATACTCCACATACTCTTCCTTGTAATTCGGGTCGTAGTATCCTATCTTTTTGCCGTTATGCGAGCCGGTATCGGAAGTGTAATACGCTTTGCTGACTTTGGAGTAGAGGGTCTGTCCCGAATCTGAAAGCAGCTCATAGAAACCTTCCTGCGCTTCCAGGCCCTGATACTTCAGATTGACAAAAATACGGCCGTCGAAAGAAAACCATGATATCTGCCTTGGATCCGGGCACGAAGGGTAGGCGTTCGCGTCCTGCCGCACTTCCAATTTGTTTTCGTAACTGTTCAGGCGCATCAGTACATTATCATACAGACGGCCGTTATACATCACCGTTCCTTCACGGAAGGAAAGCGTGTCCAGATAAGGAGTTCCATTGAAGTAACGGTTGTAGTTTGTAGCCACGCGGCCGCGGTACAACATGGACGGCATTTCTGAAGGGGGGACCTTGGCGATGGCAGTCGCTGCAGGGCCCAATTCCGAAACCCTGACACAATACGGCACACCCGTGTCCGGAATCATCACCGACCAGGTGTCACCTGCCTTCAAATTATGCATAGGCTCCCACAGGAGCGTCCTTCCGCCGGCGGGGCCGGTATTCGACCTCATACGCAAAGCGACAGGATATGAGCACCCCTCGTAATCGAAGATACGCACACTTTCATCGAATGTGAGCGCAGACATATCGTGCCTGGTCGTGACGAAACTCATTACTCCGCTGAAAACCGTTTTTCCGAGTGCATAGGTATAGGGATATACATACAAATCGCTCAACGCCATCGCATCAAACTCCAGCAAATGTTCATGGTTGGTCACCGGCACGCCGTCCAGAAGCACGAGCACGTTGTCGGAACGTTTTCCGGGCATGTCGGAAAGGGCAAGTTTTATGGTCTTCCTGCCGCGGACTTTGCGAATTGATGCCAACGGCAGGAGCTCAACAACTATTTCTTCAACGGTATTGAACCGCGTGTAATCGTCGAAATGCCAGTGTTTGCAGTCTACTTCCGACAAAAGCAGATTATCCCTTGACGGAAGGAACTCGAACAACGTATCCGCCTCTGCAGTCTGTGCCTTTGAGGCGCCCCGCCTGATGAGGGTCTCCCTCATATTTTCCGAGATTTCCATCCCCGGAATATTCTCGACATGGATATTCCTGAATGGCGAAACCGGAACGAATGTACAGTCCGGAACCTCATCCTGCCACCCTGCCAGTTCGCAGACCAGATCCCGTCGTCCATAGATATTGTTGGTGCGGAATGAAATAATGCCGTTTCCGTCAATTTTTCCTGTATAAGTATCGGCCGGAGATCCCGGCGAAGATATTATGGCGGTGAGCAGCGATGATTTTGAAATATCGTCCACATTTGGGCCGAGAACCCTTGCCTTGATGATTTCTCCGTCGTATTCCGGCTCAGATGGTTCAAGGCTGACTTCCGTGGAGAATACGCTTGCATGCAGGCCGTCGTCTTCAAAGACGGACACACAGACGGGAATGTCCGAATCCCTGTCGTTCCTGATTGTCAGCCTGCGCCATTCTCCGCTTTTGGTCTCAGTAACCTCTATTCCTTCCGGAGACGAGATTCCCCCCGAAGGTATTGCGGGCAGGGCATCCGTTACGGTCACCCCCTCTGCGACTCTTCGCGAACTCGACAGATTGAACACTGAAATGCCCCGGCATTCCGCACGCTCGCAGGCGTTGGTATAGGCGACAAGGGCGTAATTGCCCGTGGGGATGTTGGATGGTATGTTGAGATACCCTGCACCTCGCCCTTCGAGCAAAGCAATCTTCGATGTTGCAGCCAGGCCCTCTTTGCTCACCAGCTCAACATAGGCAATGGACGACATGGCAGATATCGCGTTGGCTTCCGAGCACCACACTGAACACATTACAAGGTCTCCTGCAACATACACCTCCTTGTCCGTACGGATGTGTACCCGTTCGGCGGCTGTCATTCGCTGGAACGAGGCTGCTACAATCAGGGCAAGTATGGCAAGAAGGCGTTTCATCAGTATCCCGTTGTGCCGGCCAGCAAAACAATCCCTGCCGAAGTATCATGAATAAACCATGTGAAAGGATGATCGAAAACAAAGGACTGGTTTTGATCCGCTGAAGTCGACGCAAAAGTGCGGTTCACTCTCAAGTCTGAACGGAGTTCTTCAGGAACGTGCGGTTGCACAAAGGTGATGCCGTCGGGAGTGAAAGCTATTTTTAGTCTAAAAGAGGAGCCAGGGGGAATGTTTATTCCCAGTGCCGCCAAATCATTATTATGATACCATTTTACTGCAAATGGGGTATTATAAATAGAATATGAGGGATTATAGGGGTCTCTATACGATATCGTTCTGTAATCGTTGAAACTGTAGGGTGGAGCATAGGACACTTCACTCTGGAACATATTGTTGACACTGTATATCGGGTCCTGCAGTTTTGGCAGCGAAATGGAAGCCTGTCCTTTTACCATGCAGGTTTTAAGTTCTTCATATTTCTGCGCCGTAAACTCCTCCAGCCATTCGTGATAGAACGAACTCTCCTTAGGCATCATGGCCGTAAATACATATCTGCCTCCGAAACAGGGAATCTCCACCATTGTGAGTTCATTGTTGTCCAGATAATTAATCTCTCCACCGCTTATGTTAACGACATCTTTCGAACACAATACCGGACGGTTCCTGTTTAAAGGTAATCCAAGTCTTTCAGCTTCTTCTCCAAGTGTATGGAATTCAACAGAGCCTCCCTCCTTGCAAGCGATATTACCGTCAAAAGAAAGGTGGAAAAAGAAAGCCTGCATCAAATAGCCCTTTTCACTCTGCCTGTAACACTCGTCATCAACACCATCATATAACCATGCTTTCAATTCATCCGACCTTCCATAACCCGAAACCATCGTCCAGTAACAATGAGAATAGATTGCAGCAAGCACAGGATCGAATTCCTGATTCTTATCACATTCGATACCACCCCTGAAAGAAATGGCCGAACCATCTTCACGATAGTTCAAAGACCCCACAACTTTATTGAAATAGCTATTGATTTCTTCAGTGGAAAAATCCTCATTCACACCGGAGATTTCTTTAAGCAGCCCGCGTAATTTATCTTCATAAACGGCATCGTTCAACATCAGGCCAAAACCGATACCGACACCTAAAGGAGAAAATACCCTGGCGCATTCGCCTGCGACCGGTTCATGCCCAGGTTCCGGGGCATAGTAAGACGTCGGAAAGTATGCCGTATGCCTGATAATATCAAAAGAAAAGGCCCTGAAAGCGCTATTGATTGCCTCCTCCTTCCCTGTAAACACGATTGGAGCCCCTGGCGTTATTTCTTCGAAAACAGGAATCTTTCGCTGCTCTGACGGCTCGTTCCCCCTGTCAAGCCATGAACAAGCCGTCA
>CAJONC010000028.1 GCA_905235675.1 uncultured Bacteroidales bacterium
AAGCGGCAAAGCGACCGAAAACAACGAAGTCTTCACCGGCTCCGGTCGGATGGAGGCCTCAAATAGAAATAAAACTTAACAAAAGACGAAAGTCCCTATTATATTTTTCTAGTTTTCTTTGAAACACTCTTAGCGGTAGCGGAATGAGTGTGCCACATCTGAGGTGGACGCTTTACCCGTCTGCGCAAAGGCTATCCATGATTGCGTTCAGCAATCGTGGGTTCGTTGATTTATGCATACTATTTGGAAACCTATCTCCACGATTGGCCAATATCCCAGTGAATGGCGTACTTGGCAGTGGTCCTTTCCGGAGGCAGGTTAAACTCTTTAAGAATCATATCATACACATGTGGATATTGTTCCAGCCACTTTCCGGCAGCAACTTCATAGGTGTCATCATCAATATGGTAGAACACCCGGCCGCGAGGCTTGTCCTGATAGGGCCCGATAAACAGTCCTGTACCATCACTTTTGTATTTCTGCTTGTAGAATTCTTTCTTCCAGACATCCTCATGCAGCTCGGAACAAGTTATCCGTCCATCGGAAGCATTGGCTTTTGAATAGTCATCTACCGGATGAGAGACTACACCGAAGAGTTCGTCACGACCGATGCTGTACCAGAAGATGCCCACCTTGGGCGTATCGCCTTTTCCACGATTGGCTGCCATCTGTGCAAGGACGCTGCGATACTCTTCTTCACTGTAACTGGTCTGACGGAAGTTGGAGGAAGGAGTCAGGTCGCCGGGAAGGACATTCTTCCCAATGGCAAAAATCTTCACTTCTTCGGGAAGAATCTGATATACAATTTGGCGACAGAAACCATATTTACGGCTCCATAGCCCCCCGAGCGCTCCCGTGAGAGCCTGTGGTGCGCCCTTACCGGCCTCAGGATGGTCAAGGAGATCTTTTAGGATATCCTTGAGCTGATCCGCTTCACGCTGTGATGCCGACTTTATTTCATTATAGGAATCCAGCGCTTCCGGTGTAAATAGCAGTTTCATAGCGAGTCGATATCTACTTCTATGAACTCCTGCTTCCTGGCCGCATCCAGCACCTCCGTTCCAATGCCGGACGTCAAGACCGAGGCCGTGCGCGTCATTGCATTGTACTCTTCCAGCGACACCAGCACCGCGGCTTGCTGCCCACGATTGATGAGAACCGGCTCGTTGCTTTCAATGACAGAGTCGATGTACCCCTTAATACTTTTACGGAAATCCGAGATAGTGGTTGTAACCATAGTGATGATATTTATGGCACAAAGATATGTACAAAATTTTGTACAATCAAGTCCTTTGCGAAAAATTCCTCGTCCTTGTCGAACGTATAAGGGTAAGTCACGGCATACACTGTCCGTTTTCTTATAGTTCAAATTTAATAATGCTATTCTCTATTTCAGCCATTTCACTCATATTTTTATTATTACTGATCTGTTTAAATAATTGTGTTAAATCATCACCAACAGAAATGTAAGACGCTTTTTTTTCTTTAACCAAAAGTGAGTTGCCTATAGTATTCTCATTATTGCTAGTACACACATCGTGATAGTACACGGCAAATACTGGTTTATGAGAAAGGAAAGCAGCATTTGCTGCATGCATAGAACCACCATTAATTCCAGTTTGAATTACTATTAATCCCATAGAAAGACTGGCTTGTAAACGATCTCGGGCCACAAGAGTATAAGGTGTGACATCAGTTCCGACTGGATATTCTGAAATTAGTATCCCGTTATTCTCTATAATCTCATTTGCCAGTCGTGCATTTTCAGGAGGAAAGACTGTGTCAAGCCCATGGGCTAGGACTGCTGTAGTTATCCCTCCAGCCAATAAAGCTCCTTTATGGGCTGAAGTGTCGCATCCAACTGCAAGGCCTGAAATTATATTAAATTCCTTTTTCACGAATTCTGCTGCAAAAAATGTCGCGGCGTTTAATGCATTCTCGCTCGCATTACGAGTACCGATAATTGCAATACTGTCTTTACATAGTGCGTCGATGTTACCCTTAAAGAAAACGATAGCAGGGGGATCTAATCTGCCCGCGTCATTTACTGTATTCTTTAATAGTGCTGGAAAGTTACTGTCAAAATAGGATAGAGTCCCTATTCCGAGTCTCTCATTTATGCTAAGAATTCGGTTCGTTTTTTCTTGTGCTGCTTTCAAGTCACTAATTTGTAGCGCTTTTGATCGCTTACCAGGGGAAACAAATTTGACTAAATCAAGAAAGTCATTTAAGTTCTCAATAGCGATGCCGTTCTTTTCGGCATAGTTCCCAATCTTTAAAACTGTCTTAGATCCGAATCCCTCTAAAAGCATTAGTGTGATTATTTGATTACATGATAAGCCCATAAATATTGTAGTTTATAGATTTCAAAAATTGACTAATATTTAAAATCGTCATCTTCTGTAAGATCCACAGCATCTTCTGGTCGAGTATGTGTTGTTTTCCCGATAGAAATTGCAGCAATTGTACATGCCCCTAAATCAGCCAGTTTTCTTTTCATTTTGAACATACTTCTCCCTGAAGTAACAACATCATCAAAGAGAATGACATTTTTCCCATAGAAGAACTCTTTGTCAAATTCTATCTTTGCAGGTTCTGTGCCGCCCATATGTTTTGCTTCATCCGCATCTTGAATAATTCTAATATGATCAAAAGAATTGGACATTTCACATTGTTGACAGAGTAAGGCTGCGAAATCACGGTATCTTCTGTCATTTGTTTTGGAGGATGAGGCAGGAATGCATACCAAAGTTAAATAACGGGTGAGATGTTTAAACTGGTCTTCCAATATCTCTCTTACATGTTCTTCGACTTTCTTCATAGCTATGGTATCGCCTTCTTTGAAGTCCCATATCAGTTGTCTTTCTTCCTTTATTTTTTCACTGATATAATTAACACTTGTCGGGTGATAATCGACAATACACTTATATGGAATCTCATTTAGTGTCTTTCGTAATCTTAGACAATCCCATTGAGATGACAATTTTGTAAGAGAATCCAGTGAAACAGGGAGATACTTCTGAAAGAGTTCTTCGTGATGCTTTTTGAATTTCTCGTATTCAGCGGGGAATGGAATTGTATCTAGATCAACATATCTCCGGAACAGATACATTCCATGTTCGAACCTTTCATCCCGGATCTTTTCATATTCATCGGTGAAGTCGAACTGTTCATTTCTTCTTTCCATATAATGCCAACAAAGGGACTGGGCAATTCTATATAGAAGACTTCTATTGTTATCCACTATTGCTTTTTTTTCTGCACTCATTATTAGTTCAAAGCCCTTTTCAGAAAGATTCTTTTCAAACTTGTCATCTATAGGCTCGTCAAATAGATAATTATCTACCGGCACAAATATATAGGCGGAAGAAATGTAAAGATCTCCTAATGAGAACTCTCCTTCTGCATCACCAGAAGCAGCAGCAATTTTATACCATTTACGTTGTTCATAGAGATCGGTTTTTGAATTATGACCATTAGGACCATACCAGTCTCCTAAAAGAATTTGAGCTGGTATGTAACTGTTCATGGCGGCATCAGTTAGTAATGAAATAGCCTCATCGACAGTCCCGTAAGTGTTGTTACTCCAATAGAAGATTTGGGCAAGAATAAATCGCGCCAGATTATTGTTCTCCTTGATGGCTTGTTTACACAATTCTGCTGCTTTCTCAATGTTTTCATCTGTTCCTCGTCCAAAATAATATGCTTGTGCGAGTTCCGCATTGGCATCTGAATCTCCAAGTGAAGCGGCTGTTTCAAACAATTCAAACGCTTTATTGTAATCAATCTCTATACGATTCCCATTTGTAAGACACTCACCCATGAAAACCATTGCTTTCGGGTCATTATTCAAAATCGCATTATTGAGAAGGTCGAAACCTTTATCAATATCAAGATTGTGAGTAATAAGGAATTTCCCGTAGTAATATGATATACCGATGGCCTCACGCTCTAGTGCTTTATCATACCAGGATTTAGCTGTTTCTAAATCTTTCCCCACGCCTCTGCCATATTCATATAGCCACGCTATGCGTAAAGGAGACTGAATGTCTCCAGCTTCAGCAGCTTTAGTATACCATTCATATGCCAGTGAATAGTTTTGAACACCGTATTGTTTAATGTTGTATATCATCCCTAATTTAGCCATTGACATCCGATCGCCGGTATAGGCAAGTGATTGTAAAATGCTTATCGCGTTTTGGATATCCTGCGCAACACCATTTCCATCAAGATAACATAAAGCCAAATAATAGGATGCGGTAGTGTTACCAGCGGCAATCGCTTTATTAAAATAATTGACAGCACTTGAGTAGTCAACGTAAGTCCCGAGACCAAAATAAAAACTGCGGCCAAGATATAAGAAGGCTTTTGGCTGACATTCTCCGGTAACCCCCATGAAGAGAGTAAAAGCTTTTTTATAGTTCTTTGCTACACCATATCCATAGTAATAACATAGAGCGAGATTATACTTTGCATCCTCGTTTCCAAAGTTGTAGGAGGATCTGAAGTATTGAAAAGCATCATTGTATTCATGACAAGACCAATGCTCTAAGCCTTTTTTATTCTGCTGTTTAGCCTGCTCAATTTCTCTCTCTCTTTGTTTGATAAGATTGTTTTCTCGCTGGATAGCACGTTCTTCTTCTCTTCTCCTATTCTCAGCAGAGAAATATCCGATTCGAATTATCAATACAATGAGCAAAAACACTCCCATATATAATTATGCAAAGATAAACTAATAATAATCGAAGATCTCGGTAAATGGCGTGTCAGATTTAAAACAATGCTTTATCTATCGGTCCCAAATCCACCAGTCCCCTGTCAAGCTCTATCCACTTCTTTAGATCGTAGTATTTTGTGATATAGTACTTGTGCGCAAGAGTATCATCGAATTTGGAAATAAAAGCTTCCCTGATACGGGAGCATTTCTCGTTTATCGAATTGTCCGTAGGATCCAGGACCCTTTCGGCGCTTCTCAAGGCAACAGCGTCACGGCGGTTGGTTAAACGACTGTATATCTCCATGAACTCATCCCGGCAACAGGGAAGTTCCTTGAACATCAGGCCTTCCGGATGCCGGAGGTACAGGAAATATACCGCTTTAGGAAGCGGTTCCATTTTGATTTCCATGTCACCATAGTCCGGCAGTACGATTCGGTAGTCGTCAGTTATGACCAGGCGGCTGAGTTTCTGCTCTTTCTGAAAGAGAGCCTTTATCGCAATTTCGCTCACCCCGTAGAGGCGTAACTTATTGACTTTTTCCCTGATTTCTTCCGAAAGCTTATTGACTTCAATATCGAAATGGCTGTCTGCATATTCATAGGGTTCAGCTTCATCTTCCTTTATGAGCCCAAATCTAGAGGCCTCTATTCTTTCGCCGGAATGCTTTTTCGGCATAGTCAAATATGCACAGAAGGCCGTTAAGGACTCTTCAAGCGTTTCCGTATCGGGTATGGAATAGCCAATAAGTGTTTCTCCGTCTTTGATTTTCAGGAATGCTCCGTTCCTTGAAAGAGGCTTCTGCGGAAAGAGGGATTCCCAGAAAACACTATATGCTCCTGATAAATCGATATCAGTTGAGGTTCCTTGTAATTCCGGCAGCAGGTAGAAGATTTGTTCGGTGTCAATGGATATCCCAACAAGCTCCGTGATGGACTGTAGCGTATAATTGTATTCGTTGGCAATTTTACGCAACGAGTTTGAAGCATACTCAGTATGGTCTCCGGTTGGCCCGACATAAAAGATATCTCTGCTGTCAAACTCCGGCTTGTCCAGGATTTTGTAAAGACTTTTACTAAAAATACTCTCAGGATTCTTCATACTCTTTGTGAGCCAAAATTTAAGCGGCAACTTCCAAATATATGAAAATTATACGGATTTTCACTTTCGCAAGGCTTGCGATTTGTTTTGGATAATATAATTCGATACATTTGTATAAGCAAACATGATAAACACACAGTCGGTCAACTATATAGAAGGGTTAGTATGGATAATTTAGCGCTTTTGGCTTTTTTTCTTGAAATAATATTCTCCATCGTTGGAGTAATACGCAAAGTTATCAAAGAAGATGAAGAGGAGAAAAATAAAGGAAAGAGACCCACGTTTATGAATTAAAATGCAAAGTTATCATGGCGCTTAATGCTGTGTTAATCAATGCTTTAAGCAATTATCTCCCCTTGAAAACTGCAGGGGAGAAGATATGATAAATATCTGTCTTCCAGACAGTTTTGCGCCAGCAATTCTTGGGCCAACGAAGTCAGGACTCAAAATAATCGTTACTGAATTTTTGACTAAAACGGATTTTAACTGCACTGAACAATGAAATACAGCTATTTAATTACCATCCTTCTGCTGCTCTGCGCCTGCGGACAGGGCGGGACGAACAAAAACGCAAAGACAAGCCATAAATCACCCGCTCCCGACTGGACGCCGGACAGTTTCAGGGAGGAAAGGCCGTGGGAATGGGAGGTGGTGAAGGCCGCCTATGACATCTGGGATGAAAGCAGGGTCTGGGATGACAAGACCTTCTCCGCCATCGATGCGAAAGTGATGGAATATCTGTCCAAGAGGCAGATAACACTCCCCTGCGAAACCCGTAAGGCACTGGACCGGCTTGAAACTCTCGTGACTCAGGAGTTTTCGTACGACGGCTACGACGATTCCAATATGGGGATGCTGTCCGCCGATGGGAATGAGCGTATATGGCAGAGGTACATCGGCTGGAAATATGAAAAGGCGGTGAAAGAGCAAGTCCCCCAAATTGACTGGGACACGGAGAAAGCCCGTCTGAATTCGCTTTCCTCAAGAATCTCCAACTGCCTTTACTGGATTGGCGGATCCTATGCGTGGATGGCCTTTGCAGCAGTGGACAATAGGAATCTGGATTGCATCAGGAATATCCAGTATCGATGCCTCCTTGAGTATCCGGATAATTCCTGCACTGAAATCCCAGATGAAAAGTTCAGGGCGGTATTCAGGGAAGCCAGGCACATCCGGTTTTATGTGGCCTCAGGGCCGGATGAACATGAGGAGGAGCGTCCGGATCTGATAAGGAAGCTGGAAGAGGCCTTCTGGGATTGGAAGAACTACCGGAGGGAGACTTTCCGTTCGTTGCAAAAAGAAAACGACCGGCTTGCGGAAGCCTACATAAGTGCATCCAGGTCTTTCGAGCGCAGTCTTTTCATAGACCTTAAAGACCATTTCGAAAATTACGGATCCACGAGTGAATATGTGTGGAACAAACTTCTGCACGGCGACTGTACCGACGAGCAGATGTTCACATATTCTTTTGAAGAAAGCATGAAGCAAATAGAGTGAGCCGGGCACTTTGATTCTCAATCAGAGCGGCATCCCTGCCGCCCTTCCCGAAATCGAGGTCAGAATACGTCAGATGCAATAATTTCAGACTATCTGATTCCCTGTATAAAGTTCGTAGTATTTGCCTTTCTGGTCGAGGAGCTCGGCGTGCTTGCCGCGCTCGATGATGCGGCCGTGGTCGAGGACGCAGATGTAGTCGCTGTTCTGCACGGTGGAAAGGCGGTGGGCGATGATGAACGAGGTCCTGCCCCGCATCAGGGATTCAATCCCCTGCTGGATAAGCTTTTCGGTTCGGGTATCTATCGAGGACGTGGCCTCGTCGAGTATCAGCACGGGCGGGTCGGCCACGGCGGCGCGTGCGATGCTCAGCAGCTGGCGTTCCCCCTGGCTTAGGTTCCCCCCGTCGGCATCCAGGATAGTGTCGTAGCCGTTGGGGAGACGGCGGATGAAGGCATCGGCATAGACCGACCTTGCAGCGGACCGGCATTCATCGTCGGTAGCATCCAGACGCCCGTAACGGATATTGTCGAGGACGCTTCCGCTGAAAAGTCGGGTTTCCTGGAGAACGGTGCCGAGGCTTCTGCGCAGAGATTCTTTTGCGATTTCGGAAACAGGAATGCCGTCGTATCTGATGCTGCCGCTCTGAATCTCATAGAAGCGGTTGATAAGGTTGGTGATGGTGGTCTTCCCTGCCCCTGTGCCGCCGACGAATGCTATCTTCTGCCCCGGATAAGCGGTGAGGGTGATGTCGTCGAGGACTTGTTTTTCCGGAACATAGCCGAAATCCACAGTATCCAGTTCCAGAAGCCCCTCCAACTTCTTCAGACTCCCGTCCGGACTCTTCCACGCCCACTCTCCAGTCCTGCCTGATACTTCTCTCAATTCCGGCACAGGCACCTCCGAACTCGTGACGTTGACCAGCACCACCCTTCCTTCATCCTCCTCCGGCTCTTCGTCCAGCAACGCAAACAGCCTGTCTGCACCGGCCGAAGCCATGACTATACTGTTGATTTCGTTGGAAATCTGCTGCACCGGCCTCGTGAAATTCCTCTGCAGGGTAAGGAAAGACACCAGCGTACCGAGAGTCAGCACCGAACCGTTCAAACCAAGGAAATACCACTGCGAATATCCTCCAAGCACGATAAGGGCTCCCGCCAGGGAAATGGCAACATAGCCGAAATGGCTGATATTGTGGTTGATGGGCATGATTATATTGCCTATCCTGTTGGCATTGTAAACACTCCTGCGGAGATCCTCGTTCAGCAGTTCGAACTCCTCCCCCGACTTGTCCTCGCGGCAATAAGCCTTCACCACTTTCTGGCCCGAAACCATCTCCTCGATGAAGCCGTTAACCCTTCCGAGGTTCTTCTGCCTCTGCACAAAATACTTCTTGCTGAGCTTGCCGAGGCTTGTGGTGACACGGAATATCCCCAGAGCCATCACCAGCGTAATCAGTGTCAAGGGCAGGCTGAGCACAAGCATGCTTACAAGCGTAGCCACTATTGTGACGACGGACTGTACGAGGTTTGGAATACTGCTGCTGATAACCTGACGGAGAGTGTCCACGTCGTTGGTGTAGACCGACATTATGTCCCCGTGGGAATTGGAATCGAAATAGCGCAGAGGCAGGCTCTCCATGTGGGAGAAAATGCTCTTGCGAAGGCGCAGCATGGTCCCGTGGCCTACGAAAATCATCAGCAGGTTGTGCAGGTATCCGCAGATGACTCCCACCAGCAGCACTGCCCCCAGTTTTACCAGGGCGATGCCGAGCGCGGAATAGCCGGCGGCAAGGTCGGCGCCTTCCGCGAGCATGGGAGAGATATGGTCGTCTATAAGCGAACGGGTGAACAGGGAGGCGGCGAGCGAAATCACAGAGGAAAGCGCGATGCACACGAAGACTATCACAAAATTCCATTTGTAACAGCGCATCACGAAGGAGAAAAGGCGGCGCATGTTTGACTGTTTTTTCATGCGGCACGGCCCTCCCCGCCGTCGAAGTCGGCCTCGCCTCCCGAGGTCTGCATAGCATATATTTCCTTGTATATCCCGTTGTTTTTCAGCAGGTTTTCGTGAGTGTCAAAACCGTTCACCCTGCCATTGTCCATCACTACGATACGGTCTGCATCCTTGATACTCAGTATCCTCTGCGAAATGATGATTTTGGTGGCGCCCTGAAGACTCTCCGCAAAAGTCCTGCGGATAGCCGCATCCGTGGCAGTGTCGACAGCGGAAGTGGAATCGTCCAGGATAAGCACTTTGGGATGCTTAATAAGGGCCCTTGCAATACACAGGCGCTGGCGCTGTCCTCCGGAGACATTCGCACCGCCCTGGTCGATAATGGTGTCGTAACCCTGGGGCATGGCCTCCACGAACTCATCCGCACAAGCCTGCCGGCAGGCCTCCCTGCACTCTTCCAAAGTCGCATCCTCCCTGCCCCAACGGAGATTGTCCGCCACAGTACCGCTGAAAAGCACATTGTTCTGCAGCACCATGGCAACCTTGTCGCGCAGGGCCCGCATATCGTATTCGCGCACGTCCACACCGCCAACCCTTACGCTTCCTTCGGAAACATCGTAGAACCGGGGGATCAGGTTGGCGAGCGAACTCTTTCCGCTGCCCGTACCTCCTATCACGCCTATGGTCTCCCCCGCCCTGATATGCAGGTCTATATCTTCCAGTGCATAATCCCCACCGGGGCTGTAGGAGAACCACACATGGTCGAAATCTATGCTGCCGTCAGCAACTTCGGACAACGGATTTTCCGGATTGGACATGTCCGGTTCCTCCTCTATCACCTCGGCTATGCGCTGGGCGCTCGCTATGCTCCTCGTCAGCTGCACGAAAACCATAGAAAGCATCATCAGCGAACCGAGTATAGTCGTTATATAGCTGAACAGCGAAGTCAGCTGGCCGGTGGTAAGGCTCCCGTCAACCACATAATGCGCTCCCCACCAGCTGATTGCAATTATGCAGGCGTTCACTGTCAGGTTCATCACCGGATGGTTCAGCGCCATCAGGCTCTCGGCCTTCACGTTCAGGGTATAGAGCGAAAGCGCAGCCTTGTCGAACTTGCTTATCTCGTGATTCTCTCGGGCGTATGCCTTCACCACCCTGATGGCGGAAACATTCTCCTGCACCACCCCGTTCAGGTCGTCGTACTTTTTGAATATCTCCCTGTAAAGACGGGCCGCACGGGTGATGAGGACGGTCAGGAAGACGCTCAGCACCAACATTGCAACCAGGAAAATTATGCTCAGCCGCGCATTTATGAAAAAACACATCACCAGGGCCGAAACCATGTTCAGAGGGGCCCTGAAAGAGGTGCGCAGCAGAGTCTGGAAGGCATTCTGTACGCTGGCGACATCGGTAGTCATACGCGTTACCAGTCCGGCTGTGCTGTATTTGTCAATGTCAGAAAAGGAAAAGCGGCGTATATTCGCATACATGGCCGTGCGAAGGTTTGCCGCCAGGCCGCTGCTGGAATACGATGCAAAACGCCCTGCAAGTATGCCGAACACCATGCCGAAACAGGCCAGGATAACAAGCTGCCCGCCATAGTGCCATATTGCAGGGACATCGGCCGCATTTATTCCTTTATCTATTATGGACGCCGTAACGTAAGGCAGCAGTATTCCCATCACCACCTCCAGGCTCGTCCAAACGGGGGTGAGTATGGCGGCGGGGGTGTAACGCCCGGTCTGACGGAGAATAGTGCCCAGCATCAGGCTCTAATATTTGAATGAGCTTCCTCCCACGAACTCACGGAGCAGCGAGGTCGGAGGTATCTCGTTGTCGGGTACGGGTACGAAGTAATGGATGAACTTGAGCAGCCGGTGGGCCTCCGCATATTCGGGGCAGTTCTTTGGAACGCTCGCGAGTATGGGTTCCGCATGGTTGCGCAGCACGGCGAACTCCACGAGATAGGCGGAATTGAACATCACGTCGGCATTCTCCTGGTAAGGATATATCCACTTGTCCTCCGCGGCGCGCACCTTGGGCCACTGGCTGATGGTCTGCCTCGCAGTGAACGCTCCCTTGTTGTAGTCGCGGACTATGCGGCGCAGCAGGCGGTTGTCGCTGGTGGGGATGCAGTTGTGGTCGTCGAGGGGGATGCCGGTGAGGGTGGAGATGAAGATGCGGTATTTTATCTTGTCGGAAATTCGCGCGGTAAGCTTGGGATTCAGGGCGTGTATGCCTTCCAGCACCACGACGTTTCCGGCTTCCAGCTTGTATTTGCGGCCCTTGTATTCCCGTTTTCCGGTAACGAAGTTGAATTCGGGGACTTCCACCTCTTCTCCCCTGAGGATCTTCAGCAGGTCGGATTCGAGGGCCTTGTGGTCCACGGTGTCGAAGTTGTCGAAATCGGGCGTTCCGTCAGGAAGGAGAGGAGTCTTTTCACGGTCGACGAAATAGTCGTCGGTGCTGAAGGTGAGGGGCCGCAGGCCGCAGGCCTTGAGCTGCACCGCGAGGCGCTTTGAGACGGTTGTCTTTCCGGAACTCGAAGGGCCGGTGATAAGCACGAGGCGCACTTTGTTGCGGCCGTGGTAGCGCTTGTTTATCTCTTCGGCAATCTGGACTATCTTCTTCTCCTGCAGGGCCTCGGCTATCTGTATCAGGTCGCTTCCGTTGCCGTCGAGCAGGCTCTTGTTCAGGTCGCCCACCGTGTTCAGGCCCATGATTTCGTTCCATTTGATGTTCTCGCTGAACATCCTGAAGGTCTTGGGCTGATCGTGATATGGAGCAAGGAGGGTGGGATTATGCTTGTTGGGGCCCAGCAGCAGCATTCCGCCGTGATAGAGTATGAGGTCCCAGTTGGTGAGATAGCCGGTGGACGGGACCAGGCGGCCATAGTAATAGTCCTTGGTCTTGCCGAGGGAATAATAATCCATGTAAACCTGGCCGGAAGTTTCGAGGAGTTTGACCTTGTCTTCGGCGCCGGCCTTATGCATGATGTCTATCACCTGTTCCGTAGGGGCTTCGAAGCGGTGGAAAGGCTGGTTCTTCTCCACCAGGCTGCGCATCCGGGCCTTGATCCTGTCGACATCCTCCCGGGTTACGGCAGATCCGTCCGCCTTCACGAACTCGCAGTAGTAGCCGTGCGAGATGGGGTGCTCGATATATATCCTGCTGCCGCGGAAGACGTCCTTCGCCGACTTGCAGAGCAGGAAGCACAGCGAACGGATGTAGACGCGCATGCCGCTGGGGTTGGTGGCGTCGACATACTCCACGGTGCGGCTGTTGTAAACCTTGAACTTCAGGCCCTGGGAGACGTTGTTGACTCTTGCGGACACAATGGGATACGGCCTTTCAAACGGAAATTCCGGCAGCATGTCGAGAAGGGTCGTACCCTCCCTGAAAGACCTTGTCGTGCCGGTGTTTTTGCAATAGACTTGAATCATCGTGCGATTTGTAAGGCACAAAGATATAAAAAATAGAATTATTTTTTTACATTTGCACCCAAGTTTAACCTAACCTTTTTTTATGTTAAGAAATGAAGAAAATCCTGGCAGTTTGCGCAGCCGCGATGCTGTGCTGCTCTCTTGTGTCCGCGCAAGAGGCTGACGACGCCGGCACTGGTGTCGAGTTGTCCGTTATCCCGAGACTGGAACTAACACCTGTTTTCTCAGAAGGAACAGGCAATTTAACACTCGGAAATTCATCTCTTTATTCACTATTTGAGGGAAATATCCTCGATAACCTGTCTTTCAGTATCGAAAATCACTGGTTGTCATCGTCCCCTAAGGAACTGTATGTCATTGATGGCGAAGGCGCCAACATTTTCCGTTCCGACTGGACCAACTGGCTCGACTGGGCGTATCTTACCCTGGATATCGGGAATTTTTCCATTACCGCAGGAAAAGACATGATCACCACCGGAGGTTTTGAATTCGATGAATACGATTTCGATGTTCATCCCATCCTGAATTCCGGCCTGTGGAATTTTTTCAGCTGCTATCAGTGGGGAGGCAAGATTGCATATACCACCGAATCGGGGAACACAGGCCTCAGCCTGCAATACACCGCTTCTCCCTATGGTGAGCGTCCTTTCTCCGAAGGATTTGTCAACGGAGGCGTAATGTCTCTCGCATGGCGCGGCGAATACGGCCATTACCGCAATATCTGGAGCGCAAGCTACCTGCCGGTTGAAATGGATGGCGGAAATCCTTCTCCCATGCTGATTTGCCTTTCAAACCGTTTCGATGCCGGAGATTTTACATTTGGACTTGACTGGTACAGCCGTTCCGGAAGTGAAGAGACTGTTCTCTATGATGGCAGCACATGGCTTGCCAACATAGACTATGCGCCTTCTGACAAGTTTCTGCTTTCTCTGAAAGGAGGAAAGGAAAAAGCAGGCAGTACCGATATCGAAACAGACTCGGACGGAAATATATTGTCTGCACATAGCACCTATGGGGACAATTGGTTCGGTGGCCTGACTGCCAGTTATTTCCCTGTCGAAAATCTTCGCCTCCACGCCGTAGGAGCGTACAGTTCTTTTTATAAAACCGTTTCACTCTCTGTGGGAGCAACATATTACCTGAGATTGCTGAAATGATCGGGAACGACAAGATCATCAACATAGAGCACCTCAGCAAGTCTTTCGACGGAAAAAAGGTGCTGGACGACATAAATCTCTACGTAAAACGCGGAGAATTCCTCACCCTGCTTGGGCCTTCCGGTTGCGGAAAGACCACCATTCTGCGAATGATAGCGGGTTTCCTCCAGCCCGACGAGGGAGTCATCACCCTCGACGGCAAGGACATTGCGGGGCTTCCTCCCCACATGCGTCCGCTGAACACCGTATTCCAGCGCTACGCCCTCTTCCCCCACCTGGACGTGTACGACAACATCGCCTTCGGCCTCAAGCTGAAGAAAACGCCCGAGGAAGAGATAGACGAGCGCGTAAGGCGGGTACTGAAACTCGTGGCCATGTCCGACTATGAAGACCGCGACGTCTCCACCCTTTCCGGAGGCCAGCAGCAACGCATAGCCATTGCCCGTGCAATAGTGAACCAGCCCAAGGTGCTGCTTCTCGACGAGCCTCTCGCCGCCCTCGACCTCAAGATGCGCAAGGACATGCAGATCGAGCTAAAGGAGATGCACAAGAAACTTGGCATTACGTTCATATATGTAACCCACGACCAGGAAGAAGCCCTTACCCTCAGCGATACCATCGTTGTGATTAACGAGGGCAAGATACAGCAGATAGGCGCTCCCATAGACATATACAACGAGCCCGTCAACTGCTTTGTGGCCGACTTCATAGGCGAGAGCAACATCCTGAAAGGCAGGATGATGCGCGACCGCCGCGTCGCCTTCCTCAAGCACGAGTTCGACTGTGTGGACGAAGGCTTCGGCGAGGATGTTCCGGTTGACGTGGTGGTGCGTCCGGAAGATATCTACTTCACGACCGACCCCGCGAAATGCCAGTTCACCGCAAAGGTCAACTCCTGCACCTTCAAGGGCGTACACTATGAAATGTGGGTGGACACCGATACGGGATACGAACTGATGATACAGGACTACGATCCCTATCCTGTGGGCAGCGAGGTGATGCTCTATATAGATCCCGACGATATCCAGGTGATGAAGAAGGAGCGCACGGACAACAGTTTCCCCGCAAAAGTGACCGGCGAAGGCAAAGTAGAATTCCTCGAGACCGAGTTCGAATGCAATACTGAAGGCTTTGAAGAAGGTGATGACGTTACCGCGTCCATACGTTTCGAAAAGGTCGACCTGCTCGACCATGAAGAAGATGCCGACCTCACCGGAAACATAGTATCCATACTCTACATGGGAAATCACTACCACCTTACGGTGAAGACCGAGGCCGGAGAGAATATCTGGGTGGATTCCAACGACATCTGGGACAAAGGCGACTTTGTCGGCATCAAGATACTTCCGGAGGACATAAAACTCTCCAAAGCCACACAGGGAAATGAGTAAGAGATCCAGCTGGGCCCTGCCCTACTTCATATTCCTCGTACTCTTCGTGGTGCTGCCGCTGCTGCTGATAGTGTTTTACGCACTCACCGACGGCAACGGCCACTTCACCCTTGCGAACATCACCAGGTTCTTCTCGGACGGCGATTCGCTCAGCACCTTCGCCCTCTCGATAGAGGTTGCCATAGAGAACACCCTTCTCTGCATACTGATAGGCTACCCCACCGCCTGGATACTCGCGAACAAGGACTACAACCGCAGCGCGGTCACGGTGGTGCTGTTCATACTTCCCATGTGGGTGAACGCCCTGATGCGCACCCTGGCGACCGCAGAGCTGTTCACGATGGCAGGAGTCACGCTCGGAAAGGGCACGCTGCTCTTCGGTATGTGCTATGACTATCTTCCCTTCATGATATACCCCATCTACAATGTACTGAACAAGATGGACGTATCATATTCGGAAGCGGCGCAGGACCTCGGGGCCAAGCCTTCCGAAGTGTTCCGCAAGGTCACTCTCCCCCTCTCGATGCCGGGAGTGTTGAGCGGAGTGATGATGGTATTCATGCCTACGGTATCCACCTTCGCCATCTCCGAATTCCTCACCAACAACAAAATTAAGCTCTTCGGTACCATCATTCAGGAGAATATCAACAACTCCATGTGGAACTACGGCGCCGCACTTTCGCTTATCATGCTGGTTATCATTGCAATAACAACTATGCTGCAGAAGGACAATTCCGAGCAGCTTGAAGGAGGGACCATCTGATGAACGCGAAAAAGGTATTGGCAAAGACATACATAGGCCTGGTGCTGGTAATACTCTACGCACCTATCGTCTTCATCGCCATCTTCTCCTTCACCGAAGCCAAGAGCCTCGGCAACTGGACGGGATTTTCCATCGACCTCTACCGCAACCTCTTCACCGGCAGCATGCAAAACTCCGCAGGCCTGCTCTCCGCACTTGAGAACACCCTGCTGATAGCCCTGATTGCCTCGGTCGTCGCCACCTTCCTCGGAACGGTTGCCGCCATAGGCATCTTCAACCTGAAAGGTGCGAAGAAGAACACGATGAACTTCCTGAACAACATCCCGATGATAAACCCCGACATCATCACCGGCGTATCGCTGTTCCTCCTCTTCGTATTCCTGCACATATCGCAGGGCTACGTGACCGTGATACTTGCGCACATCACCTTCTGCACCCCCTACGTGGTCCTGAACGTGCTGCCCAAACTCTCGCAGATGAATCCCAACATCTACGAAGCCGCGCTCGACCTGGGTGCAACCCCTTCGCAGGCCCTGCGCAAGGTGCTGATACCCGTGCTGCGCCCCGGGATGGTTTCCGGATTCATCCTGTCCTTTACCATGAGCCTCGACGACTTCGCGGTAACCTTCTTCACCCGCGGCACTATTGGCCTCGAGACTCTGTCCACCTACATCTATGCAGATGCCCGCAAGGGAGGCCTCACGCCCGAGCTCAAACCCCTCATGACCATCATATTCCTGTTTATCCTGATGGTCCTGCTCTTTATAAACATCCGTCAATCCAAGAACACAGAAAAGAAATGAAAAAGTTCCTCATGATTGCAGCCGCCGTGGCTGCCGTTTGCGCCTGCTCCAACGACCGCGACCAGGTGCTGAAGGTTTACAACTGGTCCGACTACATCGACGAATCGGTCATTCCCGAGTTCGAATCCTGGTACAAGGAGCAGACAGGGAAAGATATCAGGGTGGTATACCAGACCTTCGACGTGAACGAGACCATGCTCTCCAAGATTGAGAAGGGCCACGAGGACTTCGATGTGGTCTGCCCTTCCGACTACATCATCGAACGCATGCTCAACACAGGGCTCCTTACTCCCCTCGACTTCTCCAGCATTCCCGACGGGGTGAACTATATCGCCAACAACAAGTCGCCCTACATGCAGAAGATTTTCAGGGAGATCAACAAGGAAATCGACGCCAACGACTATTCGGTGCCTTATATGTGGGGAACCACCGGAATCATCTACAATCCCAAGTACGTGACCGACGAAGAAGCCTCCACCTGGGACGTCATACGCAATCCCAAGTTCAAGGACGCCGTACTTATGAAGGACGCCCCCCGCGACGTCTACAGTCCCGTGCTCATTTACCTGAAGCAGGACGAGCTCAAGAGCGGAAAGGTGACGATGAATGAACTTATGCTGGATTCTTCCGACGAATCCATCGCCGAGGTTGAAGCCTACCTGAAGAGCTGCAAGGAGAACATAATGGGCTGGGAGGCCGATTTCGGCAAGGACCAGATGACCAAGGAACGCGCAGTGGTTTCGCTCAACTGGAGCGGAGACGCCGTATGGGCGATAGAGGAAGCCGCAGCACTGGGTGTCGAGCTCAAGTATGCAGTCCCCAGGGAAGGCAGCAACATCTGGTTCGACGGATGGGTAATCCCCAAATATGCCAAGAATGTCAGTGCCGCAACCTGGTTCATCAACTTCATGTGCAGGCCCGACATCGCCATACGCAACATGGACGAAACCGGATACGTCTCCGCGAACGGAGCACGCGAAGTTCTTGATTCCCAGATAGATGAAGAGTTCGACCCCATAGACGTCAGCTACTTCTTCGGTGAAGATGCGACAGAGGTCCGCGTCAATGAAACCCTCTATCCTTCAAAAGAGATAATCGAGCGCTGCGCCCTCGAGCACGACTGGGGCAAGGACACCGACAAACTGCTTGCGATGTGGTCGCGCGTGAAAGGCGACAACGCCAGCATGGCAACCTACATAATCATTATCGTGGTATTATCCCTGATTGCCGGATATTATGTCTCCAAGCGCAACAGGAAGGGCCACAAGCACAACACTAAAAAACACTGATATGCTTGATTCCACAAGAGGGCTGTACGTAGCCCATTCGGACGAAGGTCCCATATCCATTTGCGGAAAGATGGCAAACCGCCACGGACTCATCGCGGGAGCCACCGGAACCGGAAAGACCGTTACACTCCAGGTCCTCGCCGAGACCTTCAGCCAGGCTGGAGTCCCCTGCTTCATGGCCGACATGAAAGGCGACCTCTGCGGCGTAAGCCAGGCAGGAACCGTCAGCTCCTTCATCGAAAAACGCATGCCCGAATTCGGGATTGAGAATCCACAGTTCGCAGGCTGCCCGGTGCGTCTCTACGACGTCTTCGGGGAACAGGGACATCCCATGCGCACCACCATCTCCAACATGGGCCCCATGCTGCTCAGCCGCCTGCTCGGCCTGAACGAGGTGCAGAGCGGGGTGATGGATATCATCTTCCGCGTAGCTGACGACAAGGGCCTGCTGCTCATCGACCTGAAGGACCTTCGCGCAATGGTCGCTTATGTATCGGAGCATGCCGCCGAATACAAGGTAACCTACGGCAACGTAAGCGATGCCAGCATAGGTGCTATCCAGCGCGCCCTTCTCAGCCTTGAGAGCCAGGGTGCGGAGAAGTTCTTCGGCGAGCCTGCCTTCGACATCTACGACCTGCTCCAGACCAACAACGGAAAGGGAATCCTGAGCGTACTGGAGGCTGACAAACTGATGCAGAACCCCAAGCTCTACTCCACCTTCCTGCTCTGGCTGCTGTCCGACATCTACAGCAAACTGCCCGAAGTGGGAGACCTCGAACTTCCCAAATTCGTGTTCTTCTTCGACGAGGCCCACACCCTCTTCGACGAAACCCCCAAGGCACTTGTGGACAAAATTGAACAGGTAGTCCGCCTGATACGAAGCAAGGGCGTGGGCGTATACTTCATCACCCAGTCCCCCACCGACATCCCCGAATCCATACTCGGCCAGCTCGGAAACCGTGTGCAGCACGCCCTCCGCGCCTACACCCCGAAGGACCAGAAGACCGTGAAGACCGCAGCCGAGACCTTCCGCGCCAATCCTGCATTCAAGACTGCGGACGCAATAATGGAACTCGGCACGGGCGAAGCCCTGGTGTCTTTCCTCGACGAAAAGGGAGCGCCTTCAGTGGTTCAGCGCGCGAAGATACTCTTCCCCCTCAGCCAGATAGGCCCCATCACCGACGCCCAGCGCAAGCAGCTGATAAACGGATCGATGATAGCAGGCAAGTACGACACGCCCATCGACCGTGAAAGCGCCTTCGAAGTGCTGCTCGCCGATGCGCAGAAGGCTGCCGAAGAGCAGGCTGCGCAGGAAGAGAAAGTGAAGGAACAGGCTGCGAAGAGCGAAAAGTCAGCAAAGGCCAACGGCAACTCCAAAGGCACAAAGAGCATAATGGACAAGGTGGCAAAGGCCGCAATGACCGCTGTAATTGCAAGCGTTTCCGCTTCCGTGGGTTCCGCTGTCGCCGATTCGGTGACCGGCAGCAACAAGAAAAAGAAGACGAGCAGCAAGGACGTGGCGAACAAAGCCATAAAGAATGCCACCAGTTCCGCTACCCGTACTCTTACCCGTTCGATACTCGGTAACCTGAAGTTCTGATTACTGCTGTTCCTGATACTGCGACTTCAGATATTTCAGCGAAGAGACTTCGCCTGCAATCCAAACTATGTCGCCTTTCTGGAACACAAAGTCAGCACGGGGATTCGCAACCAGCTTGCCGTCGCGCATCACCGCGATAATCATACAGTTCGCTTTGCGAATGTCCAAGGATTTGAGACTCCTGCCGCACAGGCGGGAGTTTTCTTTCAGTTCAACCGAAACCACATCGAATTCAGCCTCTTTTTCAGGCACTTCCGATCCGTCGGGAAGCGACTCGGCAAACAGTTGTTTCAGGGCGGTCAGCTGTTCCGAAGTTCCGACTGCAAGCATGGCGTCTCCTGCGGAAAGCCGTTCATTGCCGTCAGGCACGAGTATACTGTGGCTGCCGCGGGTAATCTTGATTATATTCGAGCCGGATATGTCGCGGATGGGAATATCTTTCAGGAGTTTACCCACAAATTCCGATTCCGCGGAAAGGACTATCGTATCCAGGTGAATGTCGTAACCCGCCATCCTCGATTTGATCGAAGTGGTGACGGGAGCCCTGCGCTTCTCCTCCAGTTCTTTCTGGTTGAGATTGTCGAAGAAATGATTCTCAAGCGCCGTTGAACGGGTTTTGATATTGAATCGGGCGAAAAACATGCATACCAGTGCCCCGAACACTATCAGCAGAACAGCCCAGCCGGCAAGCTGGAAATGGGTGCTTATCACTGCCATCACAAAGCCTATCGCCATGAAGAAACGGGCCAGTATCAATCCGAGTAACGGCCAGGTGTTGCCCGACTTTGCCTTTACAAGATTGTTTGCATAAGTCTTGGCACTGCCGGGGTCTATTGCGAATCCGTAAAGGAACGGAGCCATTGCCGCAAGGGTTATTCCAAGGCTCAGCCATTTCTGCAGATTGTCGCTCAAATGGGGAAGAATCCTGGCAAGGAAGGGATCGAGCAAGGACTGCGAGGCAATCATAAGGGCGATTAGCACCACTCCATACAAGACAATTCTGGTAAAATACACCTTGATCAGTTTCTGCCAGTCGCTCTTTTCCGCATCCGAACGGGAATCGTGCTGTTCCATCTGGTCTATCTTGTCCAGGACCGAAGGAGGAAGCTTCCGCAGAAGGAAATCGTACAGCGGATTGCCGAGTTTAATCATATAGGGCGTCGTGAAGGTGGTAATCACTGACACCGCCACGATGACAGGGTAGATGAACTCCCGCATCACTCCCAGGCTCACTCCGACTCCCGCGATGATGAAACCGAACTCTCCGAGCTGGCTCAGAGTGCATCCGGTGTGGACCGCATTGTAGAGTCCGTTGCCGCTCAGCAGCACACCAAGTGCGCTGAACAGGCTCAGCATGGTAATCACCACAATGACAAGAATCAGAATCACGAACCAGTTCTGCACTATGACCGAAGGCACTACCATCATACCTACGGATACGAAGAAGATGGCCCCGAAAAGATTCTTCAAAGGAGCGACCAGATGCTCGATATGTTCGCTTTCAATGGTTTCCGCAAGTATGGAACCCATCACGAAGGCGCCGAGGGCGGTGGAGAAGCCGGCTGCTGACGCCAGTGCAACCATGGCGAAGCACAGGCCTATGCTGACTATCAGCAGTATCTCGTCGTCGAGGAATTTCCGGGCCTTCCTGAACAGGGTAGGAATGACATAAATGCCAATCAGGAATACGAGAATCACGAAAAACAACAGTTTCGCTATTGCACCGAGCAGCTCTCCCCCCGCGAATTTATTGGACACTGCGAGGGTTGAAAGCAGCACCATCAACAGAATTGCAATCAGGTCCTCGACCACCAGCGTTCCGAACACGAGCGGGGCATAAGGTTCATTCTTCAGACCCATCTCGTCGTAACTCTTGATGATTATGGCCGTGGAGGACATGCTTAGGAGTCCAGCAAGGAAGATGCTTTCCATCACCGTCCATCCGAGGGCCTGCCCCACAATGAATCCTACCACGAACACTCCGAGGAACTTGGATCCGGCCGTAACGAGGGCGCCTGTGCCCACTTTCAGCAACTTCTTGAAGCTGAACTCAAGACCGAGGGCGAACATCATGAATATCAAGCCTATTTCCGACCACTGGTTCACCGCTTCCACGCTGGAAATTCCGAAGAAGAAGTGCACGTGCGGGCTGATCAGGAATCCCGCGACTATGTATCCGAGTATCAGGGGCTGCTTGAGAGCCTTGGAGATGATGGTGAAGACGCCTGCCGAGATAAGTATTACGGCAAGGTCGCGTACAAGATTTAATTCTTCAGGCATTTTATCTGTTGTATCCTGTTAATTTTACCGGTCCGAGAAGCCCCGAAGGGAGGAGTCTGTCGCCTGCCGTATAGAAGCGGCGCACGTTGGTGACGGGCTTTTCTCCCCTCTGGCGGTCGCCTATCATGCGGTTGGGCCAAAGGTTGGTTACATTTACTTCGATTGTGTTTTCTCCCTCTTTGAGCAGGGGCTTTATGTCGGCCGTAACGAAGGGGCTGTGCCAGAGCAGTCCGGCAGGCTGTCCATTGACTGTCACTTCCGCCATCACGTGCACGGTGCCGAGGTCGAGGCATATCTCTTCGTTTGCGGACAGGGCGGATGCAGGGACGCTGAAGCGGCTGCTGTAATGTGCTGTTCCTGAGAAATACTTCACTACAGGGTCGCTGTTGGTGGTCCAGTCATTCAGGGTGGAGAAGGTTTCCATGGCCCTCTCTCCCCCTTTCTGGCAGAATTCCACATCCCAGTAGTTTTCGAGGGTAAGAATTTCGGAAGCCCTGCGGACAGGTGCGGCATCGGGGATGTCAAGAGCCTCGTCGGTAAGGACATAGAACATGGCATCTCCCGGTTTGAGGCAGATATCCACGCAGGCATAGTCCCCGTCCCTGCCGCAGGGAATGCGGAAGGCTTCGCCGGTTTCCGGATTGAAGATTGCGGCCTCGGTATATGCCGAACGGAATTTCACGTTCTGCTTCGAATCGGCTCCGGAGAAATTGCAGAGCCAGTAAATATCCGCCCCTTCGGCAGCACGGTGCACATACTGGATTCCGGCAAGGTCGGCATCCTGCCCGCGACTGTTGCGGGGAACCTTTCCGCCATAGACCATACCACCATTTCCCGAATCCTCGGAAAATATCACGTCTGCCTTGATTCCATCCATCTTAAGCGCTTCATTCAGCTCATCCTCATAGCATACGGGCACGCCCGCAGAAATGAAGGAAGCTATGCGCGCATTCATCTGCCCCGAAAGATTCCTTCTGGCACCGTTGCCAATGACGAGGATGCGGTAACTCTGCCCGCTATCCGTCACCAGACGGCCGTTCTCCGCCCGCACCACGTTCATCAGCACGTCGGGGCTGGCATAATCGTAATTGTAGCCTTCAGGGATTTTAGGAAGGAAGCGGAGAGACTCACCGCCATATTGGGCGGTAAGGTTGGTGTCTTCTCCGTAGAACCACAAAATGTCCGCGACATTGCGGCCTGTCTGCATCATCTGGCTGCTGCGCGCAAGATATTCCGTCCAGACCTTCGCATAGGGCGCCCAGGTCTCGTTGCGGTGGAACCACTGCCCGTATTTGAACAGGCCCAGCCCCGGAAGATAATCATCAGACGGCTGGGAAGCGGATTCATGGATGATGAAGCGGTTGAGTCCGCTTGCAAGGGCCACATCAGCCGTGCTTTTTATGTTGCCGGGATGATAGGTGTATGCCTTCTTGTCCTCCCCGTTGGTAGTGAACGACTCGGCTGCAGCAATGTTCTGCCCGTAGATATGCGCTACGGAAGCGCTCTCGCGTATGTCAGTGATTGCTGACGGAAACATGGAGCCGCTCGGGCTGTCGGTCATCCAGATGGCGGACATGGGCACGGATGCTGCTTTCTTGGCATCCATTCCGTCACCCATAAACGCCCTTCCGGATTCATGGGACTCGATATAAGTGCCCTTCATGCCGTATTCCGCGATGATATCGTTTATGCGGTTGTAGTTTTCGGTAAACAGCTCTCCCAGAGTCTGCCTCCAGTCGCGGAGGAACTGCTCGCTGCGGGCGGAACTTTCAATTATCCGGCCTGTCAGGACAGGCATCCACGGAAGCAGATCATATCCCCTGCGGGCCCTGAACTCTTCGGGCAGGGACGGTGTCCAGTTGGCAGGACCAGCCTCGTAACTGTCTACAAGCATATGCGTTATGCCCTTCTCTCCAAGAAGACCGCCTGCAGCGTCCCTGTACATCTCTATGTAGGTATGGAAATAACGCTCCCAGGCATTCCTGTCGAGCTTGTCCACCTCCAGCCCTGTAGCGTTTGGCGATGCCGGATGGTTCATTTTGCCGGTAAGCGATGCGCCGAAGCGGTAGATGCACCAGCGGCCTTCCGGAAGCACGCACTCAAGCGTACCGTCCTCCGACATCTTTCCTTCAAGCACCAGCACGTCAGCCTGCGGGGGAACATTGTCCGTGTCAGGGGTATCGAAACGGTTGAAGTCGTAGCAGTTGGCAAAGCCCGCCTTTTCTTCGACATGGTCGATCCTGCCTACTGTATATAGCTGCAAATCAAGGATATTCTCTCCGATAACGCGGAAATACTTCGCCCCTGTTGCAGGGATGTTCATGGTTGTGAAATCCTGGGGGGATTTGGGAATGCGGCTTATCGTTTTCCAGTTTTTGCCGTCGGAACTGCACTGTATTTCGTTGGGGCCGGAACATTCCCCTTCCCTGGGCCTGATGCCGGTGGGGAGGCTCTGCACGGTAAAAGACCTTATTGTTGTCTTCCGTGGGAAAGCTACGGTGATTGATTTGTCGCCGTCCCTGCTGACAACGGCGCCCAGCTCTTCCATATTCTTCTCTGCCTCAGGCAGTTTCACCGCCACAACCGATATATCATAGCCATAGGACGGGGCGGCGACGGACTCCCTCCGGACAGGAATGTCCTTGTAAGGGCCAGTCACTTTTGTAAGTTCCGGCAGTTTTACAATCAGCTTTCCTCCCTGCGCCTTGCCGACTTTCACCTCCACCGTCTGCCATTCAAGCTTTTTCATGGCATCTTCCGGCTTCACCCAGGGTCCTCCGGTGCAGCTCCAGCCTGGGGCGCTGGCGACGGTCATTTCCAATCCCAGCGAATCCGCCTTGGCGGTGGCGTAGCGGAATGCCTCTTTCCAGCTGTCTGAAAGATAAGGCCTTTTGAACGGAGCCGCTTTGGGCATGTTCACTCCGCCTGCATCGAACTGATGAATGCCGGCGATGCCGACGGCGTCCATCCATTCAAGGTCCTTCCTGATTCCTTCCGGCGTCACCTCGCCATCCATCCAATGCCACCACACATAGGGCCTCGCAGCCCTGGATGGTTCCCTGAAGCTGCCCACAAGCTCGTCTGAATGGGGTGCCGCTGCCAGAATGGCCGTCAAAAATGCAAGAATCATTTTCATATCCTACAAATTTAATAAAAAAAGGAATTTGTCATTAGCAAAAATGACTATCTTCGCAACATGATGCGAAGATATACTATCCTGATATTATGTGCACTGGCGATGTGTTCGTGCAAGGGAAAGCCAAACAGCAAGCAGGAAGCGGAAGATGAAATCGTGTGGCCCCTGGGGTTCCGGACCGATACCCTCTTCGTTCGTGAAAGCAAAGTCGCTCAGGGGGAAGTGTTCAGCAAACTTTTCACAAGACTTGGAATGAAAGGCGCTGATGCCCAGAAACTTGTTTACGCATGCGACAGCATCTTCGATGTACGCAAGCTCCGCGCCGGCAACAAAGTGGATGCCTATTATTGCGGCGACACACTTTCCCCCATCCTTCGCTACGTAGTCTACGAGCGCGACCGCATCAACTCAACTGTCTTCAAATGCTATGATTCCCTTGCTGTCTGGAATATTGCAAAGCAGGTGGACACAGTTCGTAGATACACCGACGTCACGATTGCATCTTCGCTCTGGAACGACATGATTGCCGCGGGCGCCTCTCCCCTGCTAATCCTGGAGCTTGCCGACGTCTATGCCTGGACCGTGGACTTCTTCGGGCTGCACGAGGGCGACCGTTTCCGCGCATTTTACAAAGAGAGGGTCTGCGAGGAAGAGATAATCGACATTATCGGAATAGACTTCGCCGAATATACCCGCGGAGCAGACACACTGTACGCCATACGCTACGACCAGGGCGACAACGGCAACAAATACTGGAACGAGAAGGGAGAATCCATGCGCAAGGCCTTCCTCAAGGCCCCGCTGAAGTTCACCCGCATCAGTAGCCGCTTCAGCTATCATCGCGTGCATCCCATACACGGAGTGGTAAAACCCCATACTGCCGTGGATTACGCAGCACCTGCAGGCACTCCGGTCTATGCCCTTGGCGACGGCACCGTACTTTCGGCCGGATGGGGCAGCGGAGGAGCAGGCAATATGATAAAGATAAGGCACAACAGCGTCTACACCACCGGCTACCTGCATCTACGCGGCTTCGCTCCAGGCATCAAGGCAGGCGTTCGTGTGCACCAGGGCCAGCTCATCGGCTACGTGGGGATGACCGGCAGCGCCACCGGTCCGCATCTGGATTTCCGAGTGTGGAAGAACGGCACGCCCATCGACCCTCTCAAGCTGGAGTCCCCTTCCGCAGAACCAATAAGGAAAGAAAATCTTCCTGCCCTGGATTCGCTTTACAGGACCTACAAGGCACAGATGGCCGGACATGCAAATTGAACCGATAGCATATTTCCGTTCTCCGCTCAAGGAAAAATTCGGCACGCCCCGTCAGGCAGGGCTGGTTCCTGATTTACCAGGAAGCATAGTATTTTGCGAAGGATTCCGGCCTGCCATGCTCGATGGACTGGACGGATTCGACTACATCTGGCTGATTTGGGGATTCAGCTTGAATCGGGAAGCTTCATCATCCAAGGTGCGGCCGCCAAGGCTCGGGGGGAACGAAAAGATGGGCGTGTTCGCCACCCGATCCCCCTACAGGCCCAATCCATTAGGTCTTTCTTCCGTCAGGATTGCATCAATAGACGCCGCTGCAGGCCGCATTGAAGTCCTCGGCGCAGACCTCGTGGACGGCACGCCAATCTACGACATCAAGCCATATCTTGAATACGCCGACTCCCACAGCGGTATCCGTTCCGGTTTTGCTTCCTCTGCTCCTGAAAGGAAACTCAAGGTGAAGTTTGCCGAAGGAATAACTAATGGAAAAGGCTACACCGATGATTGCCTGTACGACCCCAATCTTCTTGAAATCCTGTCGCTCGACCCCCGTCCTGCCTATCAGGACGACCCCGACCGTATCTACGGCCTGAGCTACAACGGCTGCAACATCCGCTTCAAAGTCGCCGGGGACGAACTCACCGTAGTGGGCCTGGAATAGTCCGTCGCGGTAGCGATTTTCAAATAAAGTATTATATTTGTAAGGTTAATAACAAAATTATCAAGCATTTCTATGAAAAAGATCTATTTCGTTTTAATCGCTTTGTTTGCAGGATTGTCTCTGTTTGCACAAACGCCCGAAGGTAGAGTCCCTTCCATCTCCGACAACTACAGTTTTTCCACTGCAGACTATTATCAGTATTACTTCCTTCTCGATCAGCAGAACCATCTGCTGAAAAACCGCAAGACGGCCCTTACTTTAACGCTCGTAGGAAGTGCAGTGACTTCTCTCAGCTCATTAACGGTCAACTCGAATGGAGAACTCACCAAAGGCGGAGCGATTATGGCTTTAGCCGGATCTATTACCACGCTTGTAGGTGGCGTCTGGCTTATTGTCAATGAATACCAGATTATCAGCAGCCAAAGACGGATTAACGATCATCTGATGCTGCAGGTAAAGCCTAACGGTCTGGCCCTGAGTTTTTAAAACCGGGCAGGGACTTAGGTAAAATATACAACTTTTAACGATAAACCGTCTCCTATGTATGTAGGGGGCGGTTTTCCGGTAAACATAAAAAATAATCGGCAGAATTATCTGTTTCTTATCTTTTTAACATTTTTTCGACGTCGACATAAAAAACATAAATCGACATAAGAAACATAAAAATCTGCAAATTGTTTTTTTACTTTCCAT
>CAJONC010000029.1 GCA_905235675.1 uncultured Bacteroidales bacterium
AAAATGTGTTACTCAATCCGGAAACCGGGTCCGGATCCCATTGCACCAAAACCCCTGCGGGTTTTATTTGCGGGCGCAAATATATGAAATAAAACTTATTCCACCAAATTTGTGGCCTTGTTCCAGGCTAAAGTGCGGTAGAAATCATTCAGTGTGACTGTCCCTTCGGGCAGCGTTACCGTCGTGGATTTCCCGAGACGTGGCAGATACATGCCAAGTCCGCTGTAAGTGGCGATATCTATGCTGATGAACTGGGGGGTGGCCGCCCTGTAAATGACGCATGAATTCAGGGCGTCGAGGAATTGCTGATGTTCCTCTTCGCCTATACCGGCTTTGACAAGTATGTCTTCGAGGTCGAAGAACCAGTGGGCGGACCCCCTGTAATATTTCTGGATTCCGCTCATGTCGGTCAGGGAGGCTATCTGGCCGGAATATTTTGCAAAGAGGCTGCTGCAGACGCCGGCAAGGGCGTCGAGTCCGGATGTCTTCACAAGGCTGATGGTCGCGTAACTGTTGCGGGAATCATACATTTCGAAATAGGATCTGCAGAACGCTTCCGGATCGGGAGAATCCTTCACCAGCATGGAAAGATCGCTGAAATTGAAACCGGTACTGAGCACTTCGGTAGGGGAGAACCCTATATAATCCGCTTTGTCCTTCAGCTCGTATGCAACTTCCACGCACCCCATCAGGCACGCATCGAAGATAAGATAGTCGAGATGCACAGGGATCGCCTTGGCAAAGCTCTGTATGGACATTTCCTGGGAATAATTCACCCCGTTCTTTTTGACAACCTCGGCGAATATGGTCTTCACTTTCGGGCCTTCGCCTTCGTTGTAACTATATACAGGCATGTCTTCCGCCGTTCCGTTGCGCTTCGCGGAAAACTGCAGGGGCTGCATGCTCTTGTTGTACACTCCGGCGGGCAGCCATCCCGTTCCGTGCGAAGACACTATCAAGCCGTATTTCGAGTCGGGGAAAAGCGATGCCACTTTTTCGAGAACTTCCCTCAGCACTTCAGGATCGGATGCGGACCGGCTTGCGTCCACGCGCATCAGCGTGTCTGCCCTCCGTATGCCCTTGTGGTCGAAATAATGCTGCACGAGATGTCCTTCCGCAGGGGTGGCCCAGTCGCTGTCGGTGCGGGATAAATGCGTGTAAGTCAGAAGTTTGTGCTTGGATATGTACTTTGGAACGTCGCCTTCGGAAATGGTTTGGACATTGTTCTTGATGTCGGATGACAGATTGTTGTAGCCGGCGCCATAGAAAAGCAGCACCGAATTTTCTTCCGCGGGTGCGGAAGTGTCGAACCAGTTGCAGCTGCATAAAACTAAACTGCAGGCAAGGCAAACAAGTATGGACGCTTTCAGACGCATATCGTACAAATATAGCGCTTTTTATTTATATTTGTGGAAATGTCAGGGCAGTATTCACGTTTATTGGCCGATTTCAATTATTATTTGAAAATCGAAAGGCAGATGTCGCCGAATACGGTGGCCTCTTACTGCTCCGACGTGCGTTTTTTCCTCGATACCTGCCCTAATTCTCCCGCGGAAGCCGGTCCGGACGATGTGGCCAGGTATCTTTCCGGACAGTCCGAAAACTTGTCCAAACGCAGCCAGGCCCGTCGTCTGAGTGCAATCCGTTCCTTTTTCGACTGGCTGATCCTGGAGGGGGAGAGGAAGGACAATCCCTGCGATGTCGTGGATGCACCCAAGCTCGGCCGCTATCTTCCCTCGGTGCTGTCGGTGGAGGAGGTGGATGCCATTATGCAGATGCCTGACACGCGAAAGACCAAAGGCTTGCGTGACAGGGCGATACTGGAAATCCTCTATGGATGCGGGTTGCGGGTGTCCGAACTTTGTGAACTGAAGATTTCGGAGGTCTATGCGGAGGAAGGTTTCGTGCGAGTGATAGGAAAGGGCGACAAGGAGAGGCTGGTCCCCATGGGCGGAGCGGCGGTGGAGGCCTATCAGGCATGGCTTGCGGAGAGACCTGAGCCTGTGGCGGAATATGATGATTACGTGTTCATCAACCGTTTCGGAAAGCCGCTGAGCCGTGTGTCCGTCTTCAATATGGTAAAGGATATGGCTGTCCAGGCCGGGGTGACTAAGGAGATTTCACCCCACACTTTCCGGCACAGTTTCGCCACCCACATGATAGAAAACGGGGCCGACCTTCGCGTGGTCCAGGAAATGCTGGGGCACGAGAGCATACTCACCACCGAAATTTATACGCATGTGGATACTGCGTCGTGGCAGAAGGAGATACTGGCACACCATCCTAGAGGATAATTATTTTAGATTGCAGAGTGCGAGGCGGGCGGCCTGCTCTCCGGAGATTATTCCGGCGTCCAGCAGTCCCTGCACCGTATGCTCTTCGGCAGGCGTGTTTTCCCTGTAAAGGATGATGGCTTTCGCCGTGTCGTAGCGGCGGATATGCGGATGTGACCGGATGTCGTCGAGGCTGCCAGTCCAGAAGGGATAAGGCTCTGCGGGAGAGCAGCATATAAGGTCTTTCAGACTGTCGTATTTTTCGGCGTCGAAGCGATATATCTCCATCAGTTGTTCGGGATTGCTGTAGCCACGCAGCTGCGTGCGGTATTCCACCATCTTCGCGGCGAACCATCCGCCAATCCCCGGCAGGGTGTCGAAGGCTGCCGAGTCGGCCTTGTTTATGTCTATCTTGGGGATATGAATGTAGGGTTCCAGCCTCCGGTAGACCGAATCAGCCACGACATACGATTTTGCAAAGTCGGATTTCCGGCGGAACCTGCCGCCTTTTTCGCGGTATGCAATTATTGACATGGCCTGTTTCTCGCTGAAGCCGAGGCGTTGCAAGTCGCTTTGGCTCACGGTATTGGGGTCGAAATTGAAACTTTCCGTCCGCCTCCCCGGCGCCTGCTCATATATACGCCTCGCCTTTTCTTTATTTGAGTTTCGAAAGGGTTCGGATGCCGGTGCGTTGAGGCCGGAAAGCTGTGCCACCCTCGGCACCATAAGAGGGAGGGGCCCAGCTCCGCTGGGAGGGGTCGAGCGGAGCGAGACCTCTTCTGGAGGCGAGGCATCTGTCAGACGCTCTTCGCAGTAAACAAAAACCGTATCCGGCGTATCGTGATTCGCCACGATACGCACCACAGCCGCCTTGTGAACGAACAGGGCCAGCTGGAAACCAAGTATGAGGAAAGCGAGGGCGATAACCCCCGTTTTAAAAGAAGCCTTCATGTGCAGAGTCTCCTATTTGTATTTGTTCCGATGTTCTGCCCTTGGCTCGCGTTCAGCGCCCGCAAGCACAATTACGAACTCCCCCTTGGGCTCGGTCTCCCGGAAATGCTCCAGGACCTCCGCAAGGGTGCCGCGGCAGTGTTCCTCATGGATTTTGGATATCTCGCGGGCTACGCTGCAACGCCTCTCTGCTCCGAACACCTCCACGAATTGCTCAAGAGTCCTTACCAGCCTGTAGGGCGATTCGTAGAAGACCATGGTCCGGCTTTCCCCTGAAAGACTTTGCAGCAGGGCCGTGCGGCCCTTTTTCTGGGGGAGGAAGCCTTCGAAACAGAAGCGGTCGCAGGGCAGGCCCGACGAAACCAGTGCAGGTATGCATGCTGTGGCACCGGGCAGGGTAATCACTTCAATCCCTTCCTCGGCGCATGCGCGGGAAAGGAAGAAACCAGGATCACTGATGCCGGGAGTGCCTGCGTCGCTCACAAGGGCGACGTTTTTCCCTGCAAGAATGATCTCCTTGATGCGGTCGGTGCTCTGGTGCTCGTTGAATTTGTGGTGTGACTGCAACTGCCCCGTTATGCCATAGTGCCTGAGAAGAACGGAACTCGTCCGCGTGTCCTCGGCGAGGATGAGGTCGGCGTCTTTCAACACCGATACCGCCCTGAAGCTCATGTCTTCAAGGTTCCCCACGGGGGTGGGCACTATGTAAAGTTTTCCTTTCATAAAACGGGACTTATTGCTATATTTGCATAACCCGACGACAAAATTAGCAAAATGTTCGCTGAAAACAACAACAAAAGAGGCTGCATCGAAGTAGTATGCGGCTCAATGTTCTCCGGAAAGACCGAAGAACTCATTCGCAGGCTCCGCAGGGCCCAGTTCGCAAATCAGAAAATAGCCATCTTCAAGCCGGCCGTGGACAACCGTTATTCCGACGTGGAGGTGGTGTCGCACGACTCCCACAGCATCACCAGCAAACCGATCAACGATGCTGCCGAAATGCTTGAGGTGGGGGATGAAGTGCAGGTGGTGGGCATAGATGAAGCCCAGTTCTTCGGCGACAACCTTGCATCCGTCTGCCAGACACTGGCCAACAGGGGCAAGCGCGTGATAGCCGCAGGACTCGACACCGACTATCTCGGAAAGCCTTTCGGCCCCATCCCCGCCCTCATGGCGATAGCGGAAGACGTGCAGAAAGTGCACGCCATCTGCGTCCGCTGCGGAAATCTCGCCAATCACTCGCACCGTCTCAGCAAAAGCAGGAAGCTCGTAGTGCTTGGTGAGAAAGACATCTACGAGCCTCTTTGCCGCGAGTGTTTCAACAAGGCGCTGGCCGAAGACAGGGCCTGATTACTTTTTCATTACGAAGAGCAGTTCGCCTCCGTCGCGTATGTCCGAGTACTTGATGCCGGTGCCCTTGACCTTCACCCCGTTGAGGTAAACGGCCTTTACGTGCACGTTGGAAGGGCTCCAGTTGCGCGTTTTTACATTCAGTACGCCTCCGTCGGAAAGATGGACTTTAACTCCGGGTACGCAGGGTGACCCGAGTTCATACCCGTCGCTTCCGGGGCATACGGGGTAGAATCCCATGCAGTTGAAAATATACCAGGCGCTCATCTGCCCGCAGTCGTCGTTGCCGCTGAGCGAACCCGGCTCGTTGCCGTAAAAATTATCGGCCACGTAGCGTATCCATTTCTGGCAGTCGGCAGGCTTGCCGAGTCTGTTGAAAAGATAGAGTACGTGGTGGCAGGGTTCGTTTCCGTGCCAGTATCCGCCGATGCGGCCCCAGATGTCGTGGGCGCCGGGGATGTTCTCGTCCATCTCGATGGTGAACATGTCTTCGAGACGCTTGAGCAGGAATTTCTTTCCGGCAAGGGCCATGTATTCGTCGAAGGCGTGGGGGACCGTCCAGGTGTACTGGAGGGTAAATCCTTCGGTAATGTCGCCCCATCCGTTCACGGAACCGGGCCCCTGATAGGCTATGGGTGCGAAAGGAGTACGCCAGTTCCCTTCGGAATCCCTGCCCCTCATGTAAAGGGTTTTAGGGTCGAGGAGGTTCTTCCAGTTGCCGCTGCGCTTGATGAAGAATTCATAATCCTCCTCATGGCCGAGTTTCTTCGCCACCTGGGCTATGCACCAGTCGTCGTAGGCATATTCCAGGGTTTTGGACACGGATTCCTTCTCCTTGTCGAAGGGCACGTAGCCGAGAGCGGTATATTCCGGAATGCAGTCGTAATGGGGATTGGTGGCGGTGGTCTTCATCGCCTGGAAGGCCCGTTCGTAGTCGAATCCCGGCACATCCTTCATTATCATGTCGGCCAGCACCGAGCATGCGTGATAACCTATCATGCACCAGGTTTCGCCTCCGTAGAACGACCAGATGGGAAGCATGTGCTCAGTGCTCTTGTCGAAGTGCTCCAGCATGGAGTTGGCGATATCCGCCTGGAGTGGCCTGTTCACAAGGTTAAGCAGGGGATGGAAGGCCCTGTAGGTGTCCCAGAGCGAGAAAGTGGTGTAGTTCGTGAAACCTTCGGCCTTGCCTATGGTCTTGTCATGGGCGCGGAAACGCCCGTCGGCGTCCTGGAAGAGGAAGGGGTGCTGGGCGGTGCGGTAGACGCTGGTGTAGAATGTCTCCCTGGTTTTGGCGTCCGTCGCAGGGTCGAGTTCGTATTTTCCGAGCTCAGCCTCCCAGAGCGCTTCAGCTTCGCTGCGTACCTGCTCGAAGCTCTTGCCTTCCACTTCCTTGAGGTTGAGCAGGGCTCCGTCGGTACCTACGGCCGAAACTGCGGTGCGGACGGTAACCCTCTGGCCGGCTTTCGTGCTGAATCTGACGCAGGCCTGCAGGCCGCGTCCCCAGGCTTCGAGACTGCTGCGGAAACGCTTGGTATTGTAGATGACGGGCTGTCCTTCCTGAAGGATGGTGAAGTCTTCAACCGGCTCGGAAAACCGTGCTGCAAAATATACGTAACGGTCAGGGTTCCAACCGTTTACAACTTTGCTTCCGATAATCGTATACTCGTCGAGCAGGCGTACGGAGGCCCATTCGGTCTTCCATCGGAGGGTGTGGTTCAGGTCTATCATCACGAAGGCCTGATCCGCTTCCGGATAGGTGAAACGGAGTATTCCGCTGCGCGAAGCGGCAGTCATTTCGGCGGTTACGCCATAGTCGCTGAGTTCAACGCAGTAATATCCGGGAGACGCACTCTCGCGCTCGTGGCTGTAGCGGGAACGGAAGCCCGAGTCAGGGTCGGAATGGCTGCCTGCGGCGGACTTTATCTCTCCGGTTCCGGGGATGAACAGGAAGTCGCCGAGGTCGGGGATTCCGGTGCCGCTGAGATGGGTGAGGCTGAAGCCCATGATGGTGGGCTTGTTGTACTTGTATCCTGCGGCCACGTCGTAGTCGTCGTCGTCGGTGTCGGGGCTTATCTGTATGCCTCCGAAGGGGATCTGTGCCCCGGGGTAGACGTTTCCGAAGCCGTCCGTACCCACAAAGGGATTTACATAGTCAATCAGCTTTTCCTGGGCGAAGGCAGCGGCGGCACAGAGGCCGAGGGCGAGGCAGATTATTCTTTTCATAATGAATAGGGTTTGGTGTCGGCGGCTATTCCACGGCGCTTGTTGGGCGTCTTGCCCATCACGAATTCAATCGTGCCGCCTTCCAGTATTTCGGAGTGGGTGATATAGAGTTTGTCGCAGCGTTTTCCGTTTATGCGGACCTCCCTGACGTAACGCTTGGCGTCGCTCACGCCCGGGGCCTTGATTTCGAGAGTCCTGCCGTTCGGGAGCTTCAGCCTGGCGTAGGGGAGATATGGGGCTCCGAGCACGTACTGGTCGGTGCCGGGGCAGACGGGATAGAAACCGAGGACGCTGAAGATGTACCAGGCGCTCATCTGTCCGCAGTCGTCATTGCCGCCGAGACCGCGGATTTCGGGCTTGTAGAAGCGGTCTATAATCTCACGCAGCCAGTACTGTGTTTTCCAGGGCTGGGAGGTCCATGCGTAGAGATAGGGGATGTGGTGGCTGGGTTCGTTCCCGTGGACATAACCTCCGAGCAGGCAGTCCGCCGTGATGTCCTCGTTGTCGGCGTAGCAGTATTCGGGAAGGTCGCTGCCGAAGAGTTCGTCGAGGTTGGAGATGAACTTGCGGTCTCCTCCCATAATCTGCATCAGGCCGTTCACATCCTGGGGAACATGGAAGGAGAAGTTGAGGGAGTTGCCTTCGATAAATCCCTGTCCCACAGTCTGTTTTATGTCAAAATCCTGCTTGAATTCTCCGTTGCTCCAGCGGGGCCTTGCAAGCCCGAGCGAAGGATCGAATACGTTTTTGTAGTATTGTGCCCTTTCCTTGTACCGGTCTGCGATATCATCTTTCCCAAGCTTCTCCGCGGCTGCGTATATCGTCCAGTCGTCATAGGAGTATTCGAGGGTATTGCTCGCGGCGGTGGAAGTCTTTTCGAGGGGTACGTAGCCGAGGCTTATATATTCTCCCAGTCCTCCGTACCAGGGAACCTCGGAGGTGGAAACCATGGCTTCAAGTGCTTCTTCCGCATTGATGTCAAGCCCTTTGGCGATGGCGTCGGACAGCACCGATACGCTGTGGTAACCGGTCATGCACCAGTTCTCGTTGGCCATGTGGCTCCATACGGGAAGCATTCCGTGCGGACTCTGCTCATAGTGGGCGAGCATCGATTCAACCATGTCCTTGTCCTGCCGGGGTTTCATCAGGGCGAGGAAAGGATGCTCCGCGCGGTATGTGTCCCATAGCGAGAAGACTGTGTAGTTGGTGAATCCGTCCGCGGTGTGAAGTTCGTGGTCCAGGCCCCTGTAAAGTCCGTCCACATCCATGTATACGGAAGGATTTATCATCGTATGATAGAGTGAGGTGTAGAACATTGTCCTCTCGGCCTCGCTGCCTTCGACCTCAATGCAGCCGAGTTCGGCTTCCCAGACGCTCACGGCCTCGTCGCGAAGCTGCGCAAAGCTCTTTCCTGCAGCTTCCGCCTCAAGGTTCTTCAGCGCTCCGGTGGTTCCGGTGGCGGAAATGCCCACCTTGACCGTGAGTTCGGGATTGGCTCCGGTGTCGAAGCGGAACCATGCCACGAGCTTGCGTCCGGCCATTTCGGGGAAGTTGTGATACTGGGGGAACTTGGAATATCCACCTTTATAATATATCGGCGCCCTGTCCTTGTATCCGTACTCCGTGACGGGCTGCGAGAAGCTAATCGCGAAGTAGGTGTAGTTGGTGCGCGCCCATCCGTTGGTGATGCGGTAGCCGGTGATCAGGGTATCGTTCACTACACGGACCTCGGCCCAGAGCGTTTTGCCGTCGTAATTGTAGATGCCGTGGTCCAGGTCGAGCACCAGATGCCCCTCGGAGCCCTTCGGATAGGTGTAGCGGTGTACTCCGACTCTCTTGCTTGCAGTCAGTTCCGCCCTTATTCCCGAGTCGGAAAGGGTGACTGCATAATAAGCCGCACCGGCAGTCTCGCTGTCGTGCGAGAAGCGGGAACGGTATCCGCCGTCGGGATTTTCCGCGGTGCCCGGCTCCAGCAGTACTTCCCCCGTTCCCGGCATGAGAAGAATGTCGCCGAGGTCGGAATGTCCGGTTCCGCTGAAGTGGGTGTGGCTGAAGCCGACTATCGTATTGTCGCCATACTGGTATCCGGCGCAGTAATCATAGGTGCGGGGCTGGTATTTGCCCGCGATGTTGTGCGGAACCATGTCGGTGTCGGGCGAGAGCTGCACTCCTCCGAAGGGGACGCAGGCCCCCGGAAAGGTGTGCCCCATGCCTGCGGTGCCTATGAAGGGATTGACGTAACTGGTGTACTGGGCTCCTGCGGGGAATGTGGCGCAGAGGCAGCCCAGGGCAAGTGAAAGTAGGATTTTGCTTTTCATATTTCCAAAGATAAGCAATTTTTTGGCAAAAAATTAGTACCTTAGACGGATATTTTAATAACATAAGCGTGAAATCAATATCTGAAAATATGAAAATCAACCGATTAATCTTTGCAGTTGCAGCTGCTTCGCTTGTGATTGCGTCCTGTTCCGGATATGACGATTCCGAACTCAAGGACAGACTCGGTAAACTCGAAAACAGGGTTGCCGAACTGGAAAGCACGGTCAAGAACATCAATTCCGACATTTCTTCCCTTCAGACTACACTGAATGCAATTTCCTCCGGAGATCTTGTCACCGGAATCCGGAGCATCACGAAAAACGGCCGGCCCGGCATGGCGGTTACATTCTGGAAGGGCGGTACCGTGGAGATATTCTTCGATGACGGAACCCCCCAGCTCGGAGTCAAGGAAGTCGGAGGAGTGCTTTACTGGACCTGGAACGGGGAGTTCCTGCTTGACGGCAACGGAAAGATGATAAAAGCCAACGGGACCGACGGATCGGACGGAGCAGACGGGAAGGACGGAATTACCCCCAAATTCAAGATTGAGGACGGATACTGGTATGTTTCCTACGACAATGAAAAGACCTGGACCAAACTCGACAAAGCTACTTCCACCAGCCCCGGAAGTTCCCTCTTCCGCAGCGCCGACATCGTGGACGGCAATCTCGTCATCACCCTCAACGACGGAACGGTACTTACCCTTCCTGTACTTTCGGTTGAAAAGCCCACAGATTTCGACGAGAACCAGATTGTACTGTCGTTGGGCGCCATCAGTGATACGCATATAGGCAACAATTACGGTTCCGAAAACAAGTTTTCTTCGGCGCTCAACCAGCTGAAAAACCGTGCTGCCGAGAAGGATGCCGACGGACTGGACGCCGTAATGATTGTGGGTGACCTCGTGAATACTGCCACCCAGAGCCAGATAACCACTTTGAAGACCTTGTATGAGCAGGTGTTCAACCCCGTGAACGTGCCCATGATTTATACCATAGGCAATCACGACATGAATCCCGGATACAGCTGGACCGCAAGCACTGTAACGCAGAATGCAGTGTTCCATACCATCCTGGGCGACAATTACTTCCTTACCGACCAGGACCAGACCATGCGCAAGAATTTCGAATGCCGTCACTGCGTGGTGGGAGATTACCATATTCTCTGCGTCACCCCCAACGGTACCAGCCCCGTTGTCTATGACGCCAACACCACTTCCTGGCTCGACAAGCAGCTGAAGGAAATCACCACGGAGGATCCATATCATTATGTTATTCTCCTTACCCACCCTATGATTTACCAGACTGTTTACGGCAGCGAACTCGGTACATACTGGTACACCAGTGCGCTTACCGACATTCTCAACAAATATCCCCAGGTAGTCACCTTCGGCGGACACCTGCATTTCCCTATCAACGACCCCCGCAGCATCTGGCAGGGCAAGTTCACTTCCCTTGGCTGCGCATCAGTCAGCTACATGGCCTTCGAGGGCGGAAACTACATCAACAAGTCGAGTGAAACCGTGCTGAAAGATGCAGGCGAATATTCCGAAGGGCATCTCGTCCAGTTCGACGCCAACGGCTTCATGAGGGTTACAAGGATGGATTTCTACAGGAACACGGTCATAGGGCAGCCCTGGACGGTAGCCCCTCCCGCATCGGACAATTCCCATCTTCTCAAATACAACCATGCCGCACTCAAGGCTGCAAATACAGCCCCGCAGCTCTCCACGCTAAACGTGGAAGTCGGAACTCTCACCGACGGAAAGGCTTCGGCTACCGCGAAATGGGCTGCCGGAACCGACGATGAATTCGTGCACCATTATTCCTACACCCTTGCCAAGGATGGCAATACGGTGGATTCCAAGTTGATAATGTCCGATTTCTACCGTTCTCCCCAGACTTCGATGATGAACTCCGAGTACAGCCTTGCTCTTGGAACCCTTTCAGAGGGATCTTATGAATTCACCCTGACAGCAATAGATTCCTGGGGTGCGGAGAGCGAGCCCCTCGTGAAGAATTTCTCCGTCGGATCTAACAGTGAAGTTCTCTGGATTCCCGATACTGCAGGGTCAAAGAGCGTGAACGGAGGTTCCGGTTCGGTGACTTCCTCATGGCTCAGCTATTCTACAGGCACCCTGAGCTGGACTGCAAACACCACCGGAAAGCCCAGGACGGAACAGATTACGCTCCCCGACGGGACAGTATACAATGTAACTCAGGTCGAGGCAAAGGATTTCGCCGGGTCCTGGACCCTTGCTGCGAAGACTTTCGCCCCGAATACAAATCTAGGCGTCAGTGCGAACAGCAGTTACAAGGCATCCCTGACCATCGCCGCGAAGGCAGGGCAGACTGCGAAGGATGGAAGTACGGATATTACCAACAACCTTACTGTCAGTGGTTTGATCAAAACTTATGTCGCAGAAGCCGTTGCGGATATAGATTATGAAAACAAGACCTTCCGTTTCGGTATCTTCTTTGACGGGGCTAAGGCCCAGGCAGTTGAAACAGGCAAGTCCGGATATGGCTATATCACGCTCCTTCCTGAACTTGGCAACGGTTGGTCAAGTTACAATTTCTGCCCCGTCCCTTTCAACAACAGTGCAAACAAGGGTTGGATCTGGTTCGTCACCGATTCTTTCAATGCAATGCATTACGGTATGAAGGATTGGCAGAAGTGCGATGGCAAAGACATCCTTGGGCTTGCTTTCTGCGCCTGCAAGAGCGCAACGCCTTCGACCGGCGATTATGCCTTAGCAAACGCAGGTAGTGGTACTTCTGGTTATGATGTTATTTATCAGTGTAACACCAATGGCGCCAACGACCCTGGCTTCATCCTTTCCAGATAAAACAATAATCCGATATGATCAGCACAATTCTATTTTCTATACTGCTGGCGTTCAGCGGCATTGCTTCGCCCACCGATTTGAAAGAAGGCATCAAGGGCTATGTGCCATCTCCCGAGGCTGTCGTTGCTAAAGAACAGTTCCGCGACGACAAGTTCGGGGTGTTCATCCACTGGGGAGTTTACTCAATGCTGGCCCGTGGCGAATGGGTTATGTACAACGAGAAAATTCCTTATTCGGAGTACTCCAAGTTCCCCGGAGGATTCTATCCTTCAAAATTCGACGCCGACAAGTGGGTGTCGCAGATAAAGGCTTCCGGCGCGAAGTACATCACCGTCACCTCCCGTCATCACGACGGTTTCTCCATGTTCGGCACCAAGGCATCTCCCTACAATATAGTGGACGATACCCCTTACGGCCGCGACATACTCAAGGAACTTGCCGATGCCTGCCACAGGCAGGGCATCACCCTCAATTTCTATTATTCCCTGCTGGACTGGGGGCGTGAAGATTATCCCCGCGACCCCGCCATCGCCCATACCGACAAGGAAAAGGAACTCTACGCCAGCTATCTGGACTTCATGTGCGCACAGATTACCGAACTCCTCACCAATTACGGCCCCGTAGGCTGCATCTGGTTCGACGGCGACTGGGCCAAGATACGCAAACCCGAGCCCGGACAGGATGTCGTGGTGGACTTCGACTGGGGATATGAAAGGATATACCGCCTGATTCACGAACTCCAGCCCTCATGCCTCGTTGCCAACAACCATCACCGCATTCCCATCCCCGGAGAAGATATCCAGGTGTTCGAACGCGACATCCCCGGCGAGAACAAGGCGGGCTACGGCCGCACTACGCACGTGTCCACGGAACTTGCCCTCGAGACCTGCAAGACTCTCAACAAGAGCTGGGGCTACGACGTCAAGGACGACAACTGGAAGAGCGTTCCCGAACTGGTCCGCATACTTGTGAATACCGCAGGCCGCAATGCCAACCTTCTGCTGAATGTCGGCCCCCAGCCCGACGGATGCATCCCCGCTGAAAGCGTCACCCGCCTCGCCGAAATGGGAGAGTGGATGGCCGCCAATGGAGAGACCGTCTACGGCACCCGCGCCACCATGCTCAAACCCCAGCCCTGGGGAGTTGTCACGCACAAGGACAATCGCATTTTCCTGCATGTGCTGGAAGCCCCTGAGAACGGAACGATTACCCTGCTTTTCAAGCTCAAGGCCAAGAAGGTTACGGAGTTCGCCACGGGCAATGCGCTGAAATTCAACAAGAAGGCAAAAGACAGCTTTACAGTTACCCTTCCTGCCGAATACGACTGCAGCACTGACTATATAATAGAGATAAGCCTCTGACGTAACGGTAAACTTAAATCGGCCGGAAGTTTGTTTGCGCAGCATTTTTCCTGCGGAGCAAAAAACTGTCCGGCCGATTCTGTATACCCTGGCGGCTATTCGTCGAGCCAATCTTTTTCGTTTACGGGCCAGTCGTCAGTGCGGAAAGGTCCTGCGGGGATGCCGAAGTTGTTGTACAGTCCTCCGACAGTCCAGTTGCGCCAGCAGTAACGCACTGCCACAGGCTCGGGAACATCGTCGGACCACACTATCACGTGGTCGTTCTTCTTGGGATCGCGCATGGCCTTGGCCTCCACGAACCTGCGGTCGGGTCCTGCGATCTCGAATCCGCATATTTCGGCTCCGAGAGGAGACAGTCCGAGTTTTCCTACCTTCATCTGCACGAAGGCCTTTCCGTCATGGAACTGCACCATCTTGTAGTATGGAGCGTTGGCTTCGATGGCCTTGCAGCCGTAGTCGTTTGCAAGGGCGAGGTACGCAAGCCTCTGGCCCACTTCCTGCTTGTGGCAGGGGTGGATGGTGCCATATTCCCCTATGTCAACAGTGGTGACATATCCGCTGTGGGGAATCTTCTGCGCAGCTTTCTGCTGGGCTTCGCAGAAGTATCCGCTGTGTGTCTTGCGCCCGTTGTCGTAGGGGTAGGGGGCTATCTGCACGAGATAGAAAGGCGCGTCCGGCACCTGGAAATCTTCGCGCATCATCTTCACATAGGACTGCTGCTGGCGTACGTACAGGTCCGGCTTGGGGCGGTTGGCTTCTCCCTGGTACCATATCATGCCCTTGAAAGTGAAGGGGATGAGGGGAGCGACCTGCCCGTTGTAGAGCAGGCAGGGGTCCTGGTGCTTGCGCCTGACTTCACGTTTCCCGTCGAGATGCCCGAGGTCTGTCTCCGGATATTCTTTTTCAAACACTTCGCGTTTCATCCAGGTCTCTATGCTGCTGCCTCCCCACGAAGTCACTATGATTCCTACGGGTACATCCAGCACGTTCTGCAGGGCGTCGGCAAAGAAATAGGCGGTGGCGCTGCATTCGGCAACCGCGTCGGGAGTATGCTTGAACCATGCTCCGCCGCAGCTGTCCATGACTGTGACGGATGACTGCTTCTGAATGTCGCAGATGCGTATGGGGCGGGACGCCATGGCGGAAGTGATATATTTTACCCCGTCCTTCGCGGGCTGTGAACCATAACCCTTTACGGGCATTTCCATGTTGGACTGTCCGGAAGCGAACCACACTTCCCCTATCAGCACGTCGTGAAGGGTGATCTTTTCCCCGTCGCTGATGGTAATCTCATAAGGGCCGCCGGCTTCGGGAGTCTGCACCCGCACCTGCCACTTTCCGGTTTCGGAGTCGGCGGTGGTGCTGACTTTCTTCTTGTTCCAGGAAGTTTTGACGGTGACGGTCTTTCCAGGCTCGGCCTTGCCGAAAATGGCGGCGTCGGTCTTCTGCTGGAGAACCATATTGTCGCCGATGACGGGAGGAAGGGTGATTTTCGCGTTGAGTGTCAGCCCCGCAGAGAGTGCGAGGGCAAGGATCAGTAATGTTCTTTTCATATCTTGACTATTGTGTATTTATCCGTGTCTCTGTCATTTTGTATTACAATGGTATATCTGCCGGGCGGCAAATCGGAAACATCCAGACTCAGCATCACTCCTCCCTTGTCACAAAGAAAGTCTGATTCCCTGACCGTTTTGCCTGCAGAGGAAATCATCTGTATGTGCGCTTTTCCTTTGAATGTTCCGAAAACATCTATCTTTTCACTGGCAATGGCAGGATAAATGTCTGCAACCTTGCCTCCGGTTGAAACCTGAATCAGGAAATCCGTTCCGGTTTCCACATAGGAATCCGAGGCTGTGAGCCTGATACGCGCTACTCCCGGATGCGACAGCAATTCAATTTTCAGCAAATCACCCTGAATGGAGCATTGGGCGACATCCCCTTCGCATGAAAAATCATATGTGAGGGGATCTCCGTCGGGGTCATAGAAACAGTCGCCCAGATTCAATTCCAGGGTTCCCGGAGATTGAATGGTATTGTCATAGACAATATGATTCCTGAGCTGCGGAGCATGGTTTGACAGTATGGTGTATGGAATTTCCAGAACGGCGGTTTTGCCATAATCACTGGCACTTATGGTTGCAGTATAGTCTCCGGGCGGGCAGGAGTAATTTTTTATGGTAATGGACAGGGTGCCGTCGCCGTCGTCAGTCCAGGTGAAGGCACTGCTTCCGGGGTTGACTTTGACCTCAAGTCCGTCTCCGTCGGGGTCGGAGTAATTAACCGTAAGTTCAGCTTGCAGACCTGGTTTCAGGGCTATCGGGGCAGGATTTGTCCACTTGAGCGAAGGACTGCCGTTTATGCGGAATTTGATTATTTGGTTGTTCTTTGTGTACTGATGAGATTTGGTATAACCGAAGGTGCAGGCATAATAATCGGTGCAGGAGTCCAGCTGATAGAAGATTGCACGTTGCGTGGAGCCGGGCTTGGGATTGGGGTTGTTTCTGGTGCGGACATTCGCGGGCAGCTCGAAGGGGCTGAACGACTCAAGGTTGCCTTTTTTTTCGGTGATGGCAGACTTGTATGCGTAGTACGCCTCGGAGTTCCCGCACGATTTGGCTGTCCATTCCAGCGTGACCGAGGTGCCGTTTATGCCGACGGCGAGATCATCGGTCGTTTCCATTGTCCTGGATTTCCAGACCATGGCTTCATGGGCGTCGAGTGCCGGACCTATTGCCCTGGAGTGGGATATTTCCCTGTTGGTGCCTCCAAGCAGCATTTCGGATAGCTCGCTGTTGGTAAAACCTTCTCCTCCATATTGTGATACCAGCAGGGCAGCCACTCCGCTTGCCATGGGGCAGGCCTGGGAAGTGCCCTGCATCTGGGCATATCCATTGCCGCTGACCGTGCTGTAAATAATTGCATTGTAGCTTCCGTACGGGGAATAATTTCCTCCCGGAGCACAGATGTCCACCCAGTCTCCATAATTTGAAAATGACGACGCTTCGCCGGCAGGGCCGGTGGCTCCGACTGCAATAACTTTCTCATACATCGATGGTTGCGATTTCTGCCAGGAATTGTTGCCCGCGGAAAAGAATACGATTCCGCCCTTCATCGGCCCTGTCTGCCTGCCGGAAGCATCGATGCCTGCATAATTGATGAAGTAATCAATGGCGGTTCTGTAGAAAAAGGGAGTGGAGTCGGGGACATCGTTTTCGGAGTTGTATTTCAGGTTCCAGCTGTTGTTGAGGATTACCGCTCCGTGGTCTGCCGCCCAGACTATTGCGGAGTAAATGTCTCCGCTCTCTCCCTCCTCGCTACCTATCGCCTGGCAGTCGAGTATGTACACGCCGCCCGTACCGTCATTCCCTCCCGCTATGCCGCAGCCTCCCGTGCCGTTGTTGTTTATGGCGGCGATTACGCCCGCGACATGGGTGCCGTGGCGCTGGGGAGTATATTCGTAGGGATGGGATGAATTGGTATTGAGGAAAGACTTGCTGCCCTCCGGCCCGGGAGGGATCACTATGCCGTTGAGGTCGGGGTGGTCATGCTGCACTCCGGTATCCACCACGCCCACGATGACTTCTTTGCTTCCTGCCGTGAAGTTTTCCCATACGGGCAGGACATTGATGTCGGCCCCGTTCACCGCGCCGTTTACAATCCTGCCGTCGTTCAGCAGGTGCCATTGGTAAGCAAATGAAGGATCGTTGAAAGGGCCGGCGGCATTTGCGGATGCGCCGGGGATGGTCTCGATATAATCTGCAATTCCGTCGAGGATCCCCGCCGCCTTGGTCTGTGAAGTGCTTTCATCGAACTCGGCGAAGTACCAGCGGTGCAGGCCTGCCTTACGGTGGCGATCCTCAAATGCCGGGTCGCCTGACAGGGCGGGGCGCAGGGTGCAGCCTTCCGGAAGAGTTATCGAACCCTCTTCCAGTTCGACTGCCGTCCGTTCCGATACGTGTACGACCATCTGCCCCTCAATTTCAATTTCCGATGAAATTGGTTGTACTATTGTATCGTCCGCTTCATCTTGCTGTACATTTTGCTTGGAACACCCTCCAATGCCGAACAAAAAGAAAAACGGAAACAGTATCAATATAACAAAAAGTTTGTTAAATTTGTGCATCGTGGTTAATAAGGGTACAAACTATTAATAACGCAAATATACTTTAAAGTTTAATATATGACAAAGAGATTTATCTCATTTCTATTGATTTTTCTGATGCTGCCGGTGACGGCCCTCGCCCAGACCAGGACTGTCAAGGGTGCAGTATTCGAAGAAGAAACCGGCCAGCCCCTGCCCGCAGCCTCGGTGACAATATCCGGGACTACGAGGGGTGTAATCACCGACCTTGACGGTTCGTTCGAGATTACCGGGGTCAAGCCCACCGACAAGCTCAAGATAGAGTTCGTGGGAAAGGAGACTGAAATAGTGGATGTGGGCGACCGCCGCAACATCATGGTCAAGCTGCATGACATGGCCAACGAACTGGAGGGAACCACCATCGTCGCTTTCGGCAAGCAGAAGAAGGAAAGCGTCATCGGTTCCATTTCCACAATAGATGTGGGAACGCTGAAAGTGCCTTCCAGCAACCTTACCACAGCTCTTGCAGGTAATGTCGCCGGCGTGATTGCATATCAGCGAAGCGGAGAACCCGGCCAGGACAATGCCGACTTCTTCGTCCGCGGTATCACAACCTTCGGCGCCAATACCAGTCCTCTGATTCTTATCGACAACATCGAACTTACGGCAACCGACCTTGCCCGCCTTCAGCCGGATGATATCGAGAGTTTCTCCATCATGAAGGATGCAACCGCCACCGCCCTCTATGGCGCACGCGGCGCAAACGGCGTCATCTATGTGACGACCAAGCGCGGACAGGAAGGTCCTGCAAAGATTTTCGCTCGTGTTGAAACCTCGATTTCGCAGCCTACCAGAAATCTTGAACTCGCCGACCCTGTCACCTACATGAAGGCGTACAACGAGGCCATCTCCACCCGCGATCCCCTCGGGGAGCTGATGTACAGCTACGACAAGATAGAACAGACCGGAAAGCCCAATGCCAACCGCATCATCTATCCCGCCAACGACTGGTACAACATGCTGTTCAAGGATTTTGCGACCGCATACCGTGCAAACGTGTCTGCAAGGGGCGGCGGAAAGGTGGCTACATACTATGTTGCCGGAGGTTTCACCCAGGATACCGGTATCCTCAAGGTCGACAAGCGCAACAGTTTCAACAACAATATCGACCAGAAGACCTATACCCTGCGTTCCAACGTGGACATCAACATCACCAAAACCACCAAGCTTGCCGTGCGCCTTACCGGTAACTTTACCGATTATACCGGCCCTCTGAATGGCGGTGATGCTGTGTACAAGCAGGTGGTCCACTCCGATCCCGTGCTGTTCCCCGCGTATTATCCTATGGATGACCAGCATGTCGGCATTCAGCACATCATGTTCGGAAACTATGGCGACGGTTCCTATTCAAACCCTTATGCCGACATGGTGCGCGGTTACAAGGATACTTCCCGTTCGCAGATGATTGCCGCAGTGGAACTCAACCAGGATCTGGACTTCATCACCAAGGGCCTTCACTTCATGACACTGTTCAACCTCACCCGTCTTTCCTACTGGGAGGTTTACCGTTCGTTCTCCCCTTACTGGTATACCCTCGACCGTTATGATTCCTACACCGGTGACTACACCATACAGCGCCTGAATGACAACGGTACCGACTATCTTACCTACGGTGAAGGTTCAAAGAACATTACCAACACGATGTACTCCGAGAGCAGGCTCAATTATGCCCGCGAATTCGGCAAGCACGACGTGACCGGCCTGCTGGTGCTTACAGCCCACGAGTCGCTCACCGCTAATGCCGGTTCCCTGCAGCTGTCGCTGCCTTCGCGCAACGCCGGCCTTTCCGGACGTTTCACCTACGGCTACGACAAGCGCTATTTCGCGGAGTTCAACTTCGGTTACAACGGTTCCGAGCGTTTCCATGAGAGTCACCGCTGGGGATTCTTCCCTTCAGCCGGAGGCGCGTGGGTGATATCCAACGAGTCCTGGTTCAAACCCGCAAAGAAGTATGTGCACAACCTCAAGTTCCGTGCATCCTATGGTCTTGTCGGTAACGACAATATCGGATCTTCGAGCAACAGATTCTACTATCTGTCCGAAATGTCCATGAACAGTTCCGCCCGCAGCGCATCTTTCGGTGAACTCCGGTCTGTCAGCTATGGCGGAATCAACGTCAACCGCTATGCCAACGAGGGCATCACCTGGGAGAAGTCGTACAAGACGAACTACGCAGTGGAACTCGGTCTCTTAAACAAGATCGACATCATTGCCGAATACTTCACCGAGCATCGTACCGACATCTTCATGACCCGTGCCGATGTACCCGAAACCATGGGCCTGCAGGCGGAAATTTCTGCCAATATCGGCGAGGCTGCCGCCCACGGTATAGACATCCAGTCCGATTACAAACAGGTCTGGAGCAAAGACCTCTGGACTTCCGCGCGTGGCAACTTCACCTATTCCACCAGCAAGTATCTGGTTTACGAGGAGCCTGAATACCCCGAGAAATACCGTATGCACGCGGGATATTCCATCAAGCAGACCTGGGGTTACATTGCCGAACGCCTGTTCATCGATGATGAAGAGGCCGCAAACTCTCCTTCCCAGGCTTCCTTCGGCAGCCAGTACGGAGGCGGTGACATCAAATATACCGATGTCAACGGCGACGGTGTGATTACCGAGGCGGACCGCGTACCTATCGGCCTTCCTACCTCGCCTGAAATCATTTATGGTTTCGGCGCTTCGCTGGGCTGGAAGGGTTTCGACTTCTCCTTGTTCTTCCAGGGCCTTGCAAATGAGAGTTTCTGGATAGACGCTTCTACAAACTACAACCCGTCCAGGAATATCGCCGGTACCGCACCTTTCGTGAACAATACCCAGCTCCTTCAGGCCTATGCCGACAGTCACTGGAGTGAAGACAACCGCGATGTTTACGCATTGTGGCCCCGTTATAGCGCATATTCCAACACCAACAACTCCGCCGTCAGCACTTGGTGGATGAGGGACGGTTCCTTCCTGCGCCTCAAGCAGCTGGAATTCGGTTACACCCTTCCTTACAAGTGGCTGCAGCGTTTCAGGGTGGAAAACTGCCGTTTCTATTTCCAGGGCAACAACCTGCTTTGCTGGAGCCGTTTCAAGCTCTGGGACCCCGAACTTGCGAGCACGGGGCTCAACTATCCTATCCAGCGTACTTTCAATGTCGGTTTACATGTCACCTTCAAGTAAGAGCAGATTATGAAAAAAGCATTAATAAAGATTTTCAGCATTGTTGCGATTTCTTCCGTTGCTATCGGTGGCGTGAGTTCATGCAACAAATTCCTGGACGTTGTTCCGGATGATGGAATTGCCACGATTGAAATGACCTTCAACCTTCGCTCAACTGCCATAAGGTATCTTGCGACATGCTACTCCTATATGCCTATTGACGGAAATGTGATAAGCGATTCCGGAATGTTGACAGGCGATGAATACTGGGACCTGATAGGCCGCGTGGTTTCTTATTTGCAGAACCGTGTCCCCAATACCTATTTTAATATAGCGCGAGGTTTACAGTCCGCGTCCAGGGTGTATGCAAATGACTGGGCGGATATGTATGAAGGCATACGCTGCTGCGATATTCTCGTGGAAAATGTGGATAATGTTCCGGATATGTCGGAAGCTGAGAAGGAACAGTGGAAGGCCGAAGCTACCTTCCTCAAGGCATATTATCACTTCCATCTTGTGCGCAAGTGGGGCCCCGTTCCCGTTATCCGCGAGAGCCTTCCCATTGATTCCGATGTGGAGACCGTACGTGTATATCGTGACAATATCGACGACTGCTTCGACTTTATCATCGAACTTCTCGATCAGGCTTATGAGAACCTCCCTCTCGTGCCGGAATCCGCAGACATGTACGGACGCATAACCAAGCCCATCTGCGCGGCATTCAAGGCGAAGGTCGCCGTTTTTGCAGCGAGCCCCCTGTTCAACGGGAATGAAGAAGAGGCGTCGCTCGTAGACAACAAAGGACGTCAGCTTTTCCCTGTCAAGACCGAGGAAGAAAAGTTGGAACGCTGGCGTTTCGCAGTCGATGCCTGCAAGGAAGCGATTGACCTTTGCGAACAGTCGAACATGCGTCTCTATGACATGTCGAATGTCACCTTTGTCGTGACTGATTCCCTTAAGCGCACTCTTGCCCTCCGCAATGCTTTCAACCAGCGTCAGACTGCACAGGACCCCATAGAGATAGTATGGCCCAATACCCAGTACAGTTCGAACGGTTCCATCCAGGCTTTCCAGCAGTGGACCATGCCGAACATGACCGATAATCCCCATTCCACGGGAGGGTACAGGTTCATAGGCGTACCTTTGAAGATAGTCGACCAGTTCTATACCCGCAACGGCCTGCCAATCAACAACGATCTTGAATGGCAAGGCGTGAACACCCAGGAGATTGTCTCCAATCCTCCTGCAGATCATTCCTACTATCTTGCGCAGAATTATCCTACCATAAGGCATAATATCAACAGGGAGCCCCGTTATTATTCATATCTTGGCTTCGACGGCGGAATCTGGTATGGGGAGATAGCCAACTTCAACAATGTTCATGAGGACGATCTGCCCCATCTTGAGTGCCGTAACGGTGGAGCACAGGGAAAGGCAGGCAGCGAAGTCGGCCCTGTCACGGGATATTTCGCCAAGAAACTTTATCCTTACCAGTGCAACTTCACTGCCCAGAATACATTTGTGACTTATTGGTTCCCCTGGCCTATAATCCGCCTGACGGATTTGTATCTGCTGTATGCAGAGGCAATCAACGAAGCGGAAGGCCCTTACGGAGCTCATTCCACGGATCTGTTCAAATATCTTGATGCTGTCCGTGATCGTGCCGGCATCCCCGATGTCAAGACTTCGTGGGACAGCTATTCCAACAATCCCGGATACTACAACACCCAGTATGGTATGCGCAACATAATCCACCGCGAGCGCCTTATCGAACTCAGTTTCGAAAGCCAGCGTTTCTGGGATATACGCCGATGGAAAGAGGCTCCTGCAGAGTATCAGAAGGGTATTTACGGATATACCGTTGCAGGTTCCAGTCCGGAAGATTACTATGTGCGCAAGCTCATTTCCGGCCAGACCTTCGGTCTTAAAGACTATTTCTGGCCCATCTACAATTATTATCTGGAGAGAAATCCCAATCTCGTACAGAATCTTGGTTGGTAATTTAAAGACGGAGTTCGAATATGAAGAATAAGAATATAATACTTGTGGCTGCCGCCTTGCTGCTGTGTGCGTGCTCATCGGATCTCGGAGGACGTGTCGACCAGTATGCGAATGTTCCCAAACCTTCCCCTGTAACGGTTACCGAAGTGGTAAACACTGCAGGCGGCGCCTTGATCAGGGTATCCATTCCCAACGACGAATACATCAAAGGAGTGGTTGCTTATTATGAGCGCAACGGAGTGGAGGTGAATGCCCGAATTTCCCGCTACGTGGACAGTCTTACCGTGGAGGGCTATGCCGATACGAATCCTCATGAAGTGAGGATACATTCATTCAACGTGAACGGGGAACTTTCCGATCCTGTAGTAAAAACAATAAATCCTCTTACCCCTGCAATCCGTACGGTGACCACTTCAATGGTTGATACTTTCGGAGGTGTAAAAATTTACCTGAACGGAAATGAGTCCAAGTCGGATCTTGCAGTCTGCCTGCTCAAGTGCGACGATTTGAACGATCTTGGCAAACCCTTGAGCCAGATGAAA
>CAJONC010000030.1 GCA_905235675.1 uncultured Bacteroidales bacterium
ACAGAAATTGCTCTCTGCCGGGGCTTTTCGTATGGCTCAATGGCTATTGGGCGAGGTAGCGGCGGATGCCTTCGACGTGAAGATTGACGATGGCCTGGGAGCCTTCGGCGGATTCGAGGAAGGCGACATCGTCCCGATTATCCATGAAGAGGTTTTCCGTGAGGACTGCAGGGCAGCTGGTGTGGCGGATGATGTAGAAGTCTTTTTCGAGGTCGGGGTCGTCGTCGCTGTAGTCTTTCCTGATGCGGTGGCCGGGCAGCTGTGAGGCGGCGGCTTCGTACAGGCAGGTGGCCAAGGCGTCGGCGTTGGTCTTTCCGACGGTGGTGAAGCAGCACCAGCCGCGGGCGTCCATCCATTGCTGGCCGTTTCCGGCGGCGTTGACGTGGATGGCGATCAGGAGCACCCGGTCTTTGCCGTATTGCTTGCAGATCTTGTTTACCCTGCGGCAGCGCTCCTGCAGGGAGATGTCTTCGCGCTCGGGGACGACGAAGCGGGCGTCGTGGCCCAGGGAGGAGAGCTGCTCGCGGATGCGGAAGGCGAGGTAGCGGTTGTAGGCGTATTCGCGGAAATGGCCGTCGGGGCTGCGCTTGCCGTGTCAAGGCCGTGGCCGTTGTCGAGAAGGATTATCATAGCACAAGTTCAGTTCAGATTTCTGCTTGCAAATTGGCAAGAATATGTGGAAATCAAAACCGGACGGATGTGGGAATTTCCCCCGAAGAGCAGTAAACCGGATAGAAGATGGAAAAAAGCCGGTATTTTGCCAGGCTCATAGCAGGTCTGTACCTACCTCGTATTTTGTGGGAACTATGTGGGAACTTTTTGGTAAAGCAAATGCCCCTGGAGTATCTCCAAGGGCATTTTTGGAGGTGCCTAGCGGAATCGAACCGCTGTACCAGGTTTTGCAGACCTGTGCCTAACCGCTCGGCCAAAGCACCAATGGGATTGCAAAGATAGAAAATATTTTTTGATTGCAAAGCATCTTTGTCATACTTACACTATATTTGCATCCATGATAGAATTAGTGCTGATAGCGATAGCCCTTGCAATGGACTGTTTCACCATTTCGCTGGTATCCGGCATAATTGTGCGCAGGCGCAATGTTCCGGTAATGCTGCGTATGGCTTTCCTGTTCGGATTCTTCCAGGCGCTGATGCCTCTCATCGGATGGTTCCTTACCAGCAGTTTCAGTTCGGTTATCGAATCCTTCGACCATTGGATTGCCTTCGGCCTACTGCTCTTCATAGGCGGGAAGATGATTCTGGAATCTCTGAAAGGGAAAGAGGAAGGCATCTTCAACCCTTACGCCTTCGGGACGCAGGTAATGCTCGCCATCGCCACCAGCATCGACGCCCTTGCAATCGGGATAAGTTTCGCCTGCACCGGCTACGACACCTTCGCATCGCTCTGCACTCCCCTTCTCATAATCGGCATCATATCCTTCATCTTTAGCCTCGCGGGCTTCGGGCTCGGGGTACGCTTCGGCGAGCCCGTGCGCAGCAGGGTTAAACCGGAGATTATCGGAGGCATTATCCTTATAGGAATAGGAGTGAAGATATTGATAGAGCATCTGGGCTGACCCCGGACGCTAATCCATGGGAATGGAAGGGTCCTGTACCGTGAGTTCCATCCCCTCCTGTGAGACATAGAACATATTCAGGATGACCGGAACCGTCCCGCGATTTTCTCCGCGGTGCACGGTTCCTACCATTTCGGCGAGGGCCTCTCCCTGGCGGACCGTCTTTTCCCTGCCGTCAAGCCCTACGATGGTAAGTTCCCCCTGCTCCACTATTCCATAGTTGATTACGGGATGATGATGCCATCCCAGCCTGCTCCCTGCGGGGAATTCCATACGTCTGCATACCAGTTCCGGACGTCCGGACGGATAATCGGGAAGTTCGGCGCCGTCCCAGCTGCTGCCTGTACGCAGCAGTTCGCTTATTTTTACTTCTTCTTTTGCCATAAAGATTGATTTGGAGTATCGTCAGTGCGAATTTAGCGCTTTTTCTTGAGGAATGCGCAAAAAGCCCTTTGATTTTATTAAATTTGCGATAATATGAAACAGCTTCCATACATCTTCTTCGGCGTAGCCTGCGCCGTCAATCTCGCAGGACGAATCTGGAACCCTGCCCTGGCATCGGCCGTAAAGCCGGCCCTGATGCCGCTGCTTGCCGTATGCGTGCTCACTTACGCTCTCTCGCATACTTTGGACAGGCGGACACTGTCGCTGCTGATATCCGCCGAACTCTTCGGTTGTGCGGGCGACATCTTCCTCCTGAGCAATAAATTCATATTCTTCGCAGGGGGCATAGTGATGTTTCTCATAGGACATATTTTCTATCTCACCATATTCGGGGGCAGGTCCTGGAAAGGCCTTGGATGGAAAGCCTGGCTGCCCGGGGCCATTGTAATGGCCGCGCTGGTGGCCCTGCTGATAGTACTGCTCAGGGTGAGCGGCACCCTGCTGCCTGCCATGGCGGTCTATGGCTCCGTGCTGATGCTGCTGATTTTCAGCACCTTGTGCGGACTTATGCGTTTCCGTGACAAAGGTGCATGGGGAATACTCCTCTGCGGTGCTGTACTCTTCGCGTTTTCAGACTCCATGATTGCCGCCGGAATCTTCGGCGTGGCCCATTTCGCCCTGTCAGGTTTCGTGGTTATGCTCACCTACCTGATTGCACAGACTCTTCTTGCCATCGGAGCCCTCCGTCTGGCAGCCAAATAATTATCAGCCATGAACAACGGATTTATTGATGCAATGCAGGAGAAAATCCTGATTCTCGACGGAGCGATGGGAACCATGCTTCAGAAGTATGGATTGCGCGGCAACAATGAAGAATTCAATATTACCCACCCTGAAATCGTGAGGGAAATCCACGAAGCATACATCGCTGCGGGTGCCGACATAATAACGAGCAACACTTTCGGTGCCAACCGTATCAGCCAGGCGGGTTTCGGCTGTGCGGAGAAGGCAGGAGAATTTGCGAGGGCCGGTGCGGAGCTCGCGAGGGATGCTGCGGATGCGGCGGGGAGGAAGGTGTTCGTGGCCGGATCAATGGGGCCTACCGGAAAGTCGCTGTCCCTGCCTCTCGACATCTCCAATCCCGCATACAGGGAGGTCTCTTTCGATGAGATGGCGGAAGCATATTCCGAGCAGCTGCAGGGCCTGCTGAAAGGCGGTGTCGACTGCCTGATTCTGGAGACCTGCTTCGATGCCCTGAATACCAAGGCTGCCATCTGGTCGATAATGGGCAATCCTGCCGCAAGGCAACTGCCTCTGATTATCTCCGCATCCCCTCTGAACAAGGGCGGGCATCTGCTTACCGGCCAGTCAGTGGAAGGCTTCCGCAAATCGGTCGCCCACGCCCGTCCCCTGTGCTTCGGGCTGAACTGCTCGATGGGCGCCGAAGACCTTTCGCAACTGGTAGGAGAGGTCGCATCCTCGTCTCCCTATGCGGTCAGCTGCTATCCCAATGCGGGGCTTCCTGACTCATGCGGAGGGTACAGCCAGGGCCCCGGGCAGATAGCGTCGGCTATGCGGGAGATGGCGCTGAATGGCTGGCTCAACATTGCAGGAGGATGCTGCGGCACCACTCCTGAACATATCCGAGCCATTGCGGAAGCGCTGAAGGACGTTCCTCCGAGAAAGCTTCCTGCAGGTCTTGCATCCGAACAGGAAATCCCATCCAAGGCTGCGGAACTGTGCGTCGGGAGCGATGTAGAGAATTCCGTTTTCGAAGCCGAAGACCTGGTCTGCGAAGGTGCGGACTTGTTGAAGATAAAGACAGACGACAGCGTAAGCGGCAAGGCCGAAGTGATGGAAGCCTTTGTGCGCAGTATCGCAACCGACCCGTATGTGTCCGCTGCAAGCCTGTGTTTTGACGCATCGGACTGGAACTCAGCCCTGGCGGGGATGAAAAACTTCCCGGGGCGCTGCCTGCTGGACTGCGCGAAGACTCCCCTGTCAGAATCTCAAAGGGAACAGATGCTTCGCCTCGGGGCGGAGGTCCTTCCTGCATAAGCCGATAATATCTATGGAAACTTCCCTGCACCGGTATCTGATTGTAGTTATCCTGCTGGCATCGGCCTTCCCCGTCCTCGCCCAGACTGATACTTCCCGGTTATACGGCGGGCGGCGCGACTCGCTTGACGCCGCGGTCCATACCTTGCACACCCAGGGCAACTATCTCTCACGGGGCAAGGAGCTTCGCACGGAGATAATCTCCGCATCCGGCCTGATGAAAATGGCCTGCTGCAACCTTGCAGAGAGTTTCGAGAACTCCGCCAGCGTTACCGTGGGCTATTCCGACGCCACTACCGGTGCCCGCCAGATACGCCTGCTGGGCCTTTCCGGCATCTATACCCAGATGCTGGACGAGAACCGTGCGGTGATGCGCGGCCTTGCAGCACCCTTCGGCCTTTCCTGGGTTCCCGGCCCCTGGCTTGAAAGCATACAGATTGCCAAAGGCTCTCCTTCCGTGGTAAACGGCACGGAGTCAATAACGGGATCCATCAACATGGAGCACCACAAACCCACCGACGGCAGGCCCCTGTTCCTGAATGCCTCGGTAATGAACGACACCAAAACCGACGTCAACCTGGTCTCTTCCCTGAGCCTGGGCGACAGGCTCCACACGGTGATAATGGGCCATTTGGACGGCAATTTCAAGACCTTCGACATGAACGGGGACGGTTTCGCGGACGACCCGCGGACTCTCCAGTTCAATCTATCCAACCGCTGGCTGTGGTACTCGCCGGAGCTGCAGGTACGCTGGGGAGTGCATGCAGTGCGCGACAACAGGCAGGGCGGACAGTTGGCCGGTCCCTGGACCTCCGACGTTACCAATTCGCTGATAGACGGCTACCTGAAGATAGGCCGTGCGTTGCGTGAAGACAATTCCGCGAGCCTGGCCCTTGTGGCGGACTACAGCTTCCAGCGTATGGATGCATGCTTCGGCCGCAATCTATATGACGCCACCCAGAACAGCGCATTCGCCAACCTGATATGGCGCGACAGGATTTCCGATGCCCACGACCTTACCGCAGGCATCAATGTCTCGGCGGACTTTCTTGCAGAGGACATACTTGCCGGAGGTCAGACAGGGAACGGTGTCGGAACCCGTCTTTGGCAGTTGTCCCCCTATGCCGAATACACTTTCCGGCAGGAAGACAGTTTCTCGATGATTGCAGCTCTGAGCGGCACCCTGCTGCCCGGCCATGGTTTCTTCCCAGCCCCGCGCCTGACGCTCAAATACCAGCCCGCGGAACTGCTCGTGCTGCGCGCCAATGCCGGACGCGGTGTCCGCCATGCACATCCTCTCGTGGACAATATCGGCGTACTCTCCACTGGCAAGGCACTGCTGGGCGATCTTACCACCCGCGAAGTGGAGGATGCCTGGACCTTCGGCGGCAACGCCACTCTACATCTCGGTGAACGCTCCACCCTTAGCCTGGACTACTTCCGCACCCGGTTTGTCCGTCAGCTGCTGGTAGACCGCGAAGACGCCTCGCAGATACTTTTCTACACCCTGGACGGCCATCCGTCATGGTCGGACAACTACCAGGTGGACATCAGCATAGAGCCTGTGGACAAGCTGATGCTCTCGCTGACCTGCCGCTACACCGACGCCCGCGCCTGGCAGCCTTCCGGGCAGCTGCGCGAACTTCCGATGTCCAGCCGCTTCAAGGCCGTCTTCAACGCGCAGTATACGCTCGGGGCCAACCGCTGGATATTCGATTTCACCTCTTCGCTGAACGGATCCGCGCGTGTGTACGATTTCATGAAAGATCTCTACCCTGATGGCCGTACCCCCGTCTATCCCACTCTCTATGCCCAGGTAACGCGGCGCTTCCGTGGCTTTGACCTCTATCTGGGCGGCGAGAACCTGACAGGCTTCAGGCAGAAAGACCCCGTCATCGGTGCCGACAATCCCTTCTCCCCCACCTTCGACGCAGCTTCGGTCTGGGGTCCGTTGATGGGCGCCAGGATCTACGCCGGTTTCCGGCTGACTATTTGGCAATTTAACGACTGATATATACAATGAAAAAAATCCTTTTCCTTCTTCTCGGTATCCTGCTGCTTTCAGGCATAAGCGCCCTGAGCGTTTCCGCCAAGGCCAGGACCGAAACCGTCACCTACAGTGTCAACATGCACTGCCAGAACTGTGTGAACAAACTCAGCGACAATCTCTCCTTCCTCAAAGGCGTCAAAGACCTCAGGATCTCGCTCAAGGACAAGACCGTCACTATCAAATACGACCCCTCCAGGATTGACGAGGAAGAGCTCGTCCGGCAGATCGGGCGCCTCGGCTACACCGCAGAGAAGGTCGATACGAAGAATGGAAACACGTTTGGCAAGAAAATACAGCAATGTTCAAAGTAAGCGACATTATCACAACTCCCCCGTCGGAGTTCGCCACTCCGTTGCAGCAGAAAGTCTATGAGACCTTCGCCGCCCTGGGAATCCCATTCGGACGGGTGGATACCGACCCGGGGCTGACGATGGAGGACTGCCGGAATATTGACGCAAAGATCGGCGTGCGCATCGTCAAGACCGTCTTCCTCTGCAACCGCCAGCAGACGGCGTTCTGGCTGTATGTCACCTCGGACGACAAACCCTTCGTGACGCGGGAGTTCTGCGCCGCGCTCGGCGGCATCCCGCGGGTGTCCTTCGCTCCGGCGGAGAAACTGCAGGAGCTCACCGGCGTCGAGGTAGGGGCGACGACCATCCTGAGCGCCATCCTCCCCGAGAGCGCCCCCGTCAGTCTTGTGATGGACAGGGACCTCGCCGACAGCGAGTGGTTCGCCTGCACGGACGGCACCCCGACCTGCTTCGTGAAGATACGCACGCGGGACCTGCTTGGGAAATATATCCCTGCATCAGGGCATGACTTGATAATGATTTGAGAAGTGGAGTACAGGGGGATCGAACCCCTGACCTTTAGATTGCGAACCTAACGCTCTACCAACTGAGCTAGTACCCCGTGCCATCCGTCATTGCAGACGGATTGGGCAGCAAATATAACTATTTTCTTCCGATTGTGAACTCGAAATGATAGTTTTGATTGCTGAAGAGTGTGCGGCAAGGCTCCGGACGGGCTCCCCAGCTGTCATATCCCCCAACTCCGGTCATCGCACCGTCTATGCAGAGTTCCACATAGTCGCGCACCGGAATATCGTTTACATGCCCCCAGATACGGCTTCCGTCCTCATTGCGGGGATCCAGATCCTCGATTGAAGCGCGGAGTGCGCTGAACTCGAAAGGTTCGTCTCCTGCAAGCACGCGGGCCTTGCCTATTTCCAGCCAGTCGCAGCCCGTATGGTGCCCCGACTCCTGCGGACGCACATAAGGATAAATTGATTCCGAGGCCCTGCCTTCGTAAAGCCCGAGGAAAGCGGCGGAATTGCGGTCGATGTAGTTCTCCTGAGGTCCCCTGCCGAAATAGCGGAACCTGTCTGCGGAAGCCTTCATGCGGGTACGGAAGCCAATGCGGGCCACTTCCATGGCCTCTTCCTCGGAACCGTAGAAATCCGTCGTAACCTTCAGGTCTCCCGCATAAGTCAGTTCATAATCAACCTTCAGCAGACATGACTTGGGAAGAAGGTATTCCACGGTAACTACCATGGAATTCTCCCCGGGTTCCATATTGACGTTCGCCACTTCGGGATCGTTCTTCCATTCCGCCGCCCTGACAGGATACTTGTTGCCCCAGTCATTGTCTACGGGCGCACGCCAGAAATTGGGCTTCATGCCATACTTGCTGTCGATTATGGTCTTCCCGCGGCTCTTGAACGACACTACGCAGCCCTTTTCGACATCCATCACCAGTTTGGACCTGCGGGCCCTGACGGTGACGATTTCGCCATTGTCGCCGGACACTTTCACTTTCACGTTTCCTTTCTTCTGCTTTGCAAGGGGTGCATGGGCCTTCGCCAGCACCACCTGGTCGCTGCCGAGTTCGAATCCTTCGGCAAGTGCAGCCTGGGCGCCCGCATTCAGAATATGGAAATTGATGAACCAGTTATGACCGGTGTCCATCTCGGGAAGGGCGATGCTGAAGTTCTCGGAGGACTGCGGTGCGGTGCTGAAGGCCAGTTCTCCCCCGTCCACCTTCCTGCCGTCGCGGAAAAGCTCCCAGCCGAAGCCGTATTTGTCCAGGGAGATGAAATAATTGCGGTTGAGCACCTTGAATTCCCCCGGGGCTCCTGCGGAACTTATATCCACGTTCTGGTACCAATACCTGACTTCGGTGAGCGCCGGATGGGGATCGAGGTCGGGATTTACCAGACCGTTGCAGTTGAAATTGCGATCGGCGAACCATTTTGCGGGATCGGTCCCAGGATTCCCGTAATCTCCCCCGAAGGTCCAGTATTTTCGCCCCTGCGCGTCCTGTACGGCAAGGCCCTGGTCTATCCAGTCCCAGATGAATCCCCCCTGCATTCTGGGGTGGCTGTACATTATCTCCCACATCATGTCGAAAGACCCGTTGGAGTTACCCATGGCGTGCGAATACTCGCAGCTGACGTAAGGCTTCCTGCAGGGGTTGTCGTCTATCTCGAAGTGCAGGTTGGTGAGTTTGGGATACATGGGGCAGTGGATGTCGGTACCTTCCATTCCCGAGGTACGCTCATATACCACCGGCCTGTCCTGTTTCCCCGTCTCCAGGCCTTTCAGAAGCTTGTAGGTGCCAAGGAAGTTGACGCCCATTCCGGCCTCGTTGCCGAGCGAGAAGATGGTTACGCAGGGGTAGTTGCGCGTACGCATATACATATTGAGGGTCCTGTCCTCGTGCTTGGGGTACCACTCGGGGTGCTTCGCGAGGGAGGCTTCCCCGTATCCCATCCCGTGGCTCTCGATGTTGGCCTCGTCGTAGACATAGAATCCTAGGCTGTCGCAGAGTTCGTAGAATGCGCGGGACTGGGGGTAATGGCAGGTGCGGATGGCGTTTACATTGTTCTCCTTCATCACCAGCAGGCTGCGGCGGATGTAGTCGCGGTCGGTGTAATGTCCGGTGAACTCATTGTGTTCGTGGAGATTGACACCTTTGAACTTGATGGGCTGGCCGTTGAAATAGAAGATGTCGCCCTTTATCCCGGTGCGGCGGAAACCCACGTCGAAGCGTGCGTACTCCCCTTCTTTCTCGAGCAGCAGCGTATAGAGTTCAGGTGTCTCGGCGCTCCATCTGCGTACGGAAGGAATGACGGTCGAATAAGGCGCGGAACCTTCCGCGACAGTGCTGCCGTCTTTGTCAATCAGGCGGAAAGACGTCCCCGCGGTGGCGCTGACGCTGAAAATGCCGTCGGTGCAGGCTTCGTCGAGAGTGGAGACCACCCCGAAGTCGAAGTCCTGCCTGACTTTCTCGCTGGAGAGGTATACGTCCCTTTCAATTCCGCTGATGCGCCAGAAGTCCTGGCATTCCAGCCACGAACCGGTGCTCCACCTTGTCATGTACAGCACAAGTTCGTTCTCCCCTTCCTTGAGGTACGGTGTGATGTCGATGCGGGCAAGGTCCTTGGAATCCTCGCTGTAGGCTATTCTATTGCCGTTCAGGGAGGTGTAGACTCCGGATTTTACGCCGCAGAGGTTAAGATATATTTCGCGTCCCTCCCATGCTTCGGGAACGCTGAAGGTCCTGCGGTAGATTCCCACGGGAATATCGTCCGGAAGAGTCGGAGGCTGAGGGTCCACGGGAGCAAACTCGTAGGGAATGTTCACATATATGGGAATCCCCCATCCCTGCACCTCCCAGTTGCCGGGAACTTTTATGCTGCTCCACTGCACGCTGCTCATATCCCGGGGCACCTGCTTTTCGGAATCGAAGTACAGAAAATCCCAGATCCCGTTCAGGCTGCTGTAGAACGGGCTGTTTTCTATATTGTTTACCATCGCCGATTCGGCGTCGGGAAAGAACACCACTTCGGTGCGCTTGCTCTGTACATTTACCGAAGTCACATTGATATCGCGGTGAAAGGGAAGCACATCCGCGGTGCCGGGCGTGGTTGCCGCAGCAAGGGAAATCAGGAAAGTTATCAGTTTCATACCTCAAAGGTACGGATAATTTTCCGAATTATTCCACGTAGAGAAGCAGCCCTTTCAGATATTCTCCTTCCGGATGATAGATATTTACCGCATGGTCTGACGGCTGATTCAGCCGGTCGAGTATGCGTACGCGGCGCCCCGTGCTTGCTGCGGCGGAAAAAACTGCAAGGGCGAAGGCCTCTTTGTCTACCACCTGCGAGCATGAGAAAGTGAATATGAATCCTCCCGGTGCAACTTTTTCAATAGCCCTTGCATTCAGCCTCTGGTAAGCCCGGAGGGCATTTTTGAGAGCCCCGCGATGCTTTGCGAATGCGGGAGGATCAACTATCATCAGGTCGTATTTCCCTTCTTCCACCGAAGCGAGGTACTCTATGGCGTCGGTGCAATACGACTTGTGTTTTTCTTCTCCGAAACCGTTCAGGGCTATGTTCTTGTCCGCCATTGAAATTGCCTTTGCGGAGCTGTCCACGCTGTCCGTGTGCAGCGCTCCCCCTCCGAGGGCATATACCGAGAACCCTCCGGTATAACAGAATAGGTTCAGTACGTTGCGTCCCCTGGCATAGCGTTCCACCAGGGCCCTGTTTTCGCGCTGGTCGAGGAAGAATCCCGTCTTCTGCCCTTCTGTCCAGTCCACGAGGAAACTGTGCCCGTTTTCAAGCACTGCACACTCCCCTGCTTCGTAACCCTGCGCCTGCCAGAGATATCCGTCCACTGCATCGAGTCCAGCCTTGAAAGGAGCCGTTCCGCTGCTCTTGTCATAGACAGCCTTGAGCGAAGGCCCGTAAATCTTTACAAGGGCGTCGCAAATCTGCTTTCTGGCCCTGAACATGCCCACTGAATGCGCCTGAAGCACGCAAACTCCGTCGTAATAGTCGATTATAAGTCCCGGAAGGCCGTCCCCTTCTCCGTGCACCAGACGGTAGCAGTTGGTTTTTTCCGAATAGCGCAGCCCCATAGCTTCCCTCGCCTGCAGGGCTGCCGAGAGGGATTTCTCCCAAAAATCGGGCGAAAGCGGATCCCCTTCGAAGGAAAGGATGCGTACGGCGATGGAACCTATCTGCCAGTGGCCGCTTGCAAGATACTCTCCTTCAGCGGAATACACGGCGACTATGTCGCCTTCGGCGGGATTTCCCACCACTTGTGCGACGGCTCCCGAGAATACCCAGGGATGGAAACGGCGGACAGACTCGTCACGCCCCTTTTTCAGATATATCTTTGTCATGTTCAGTTTTCTTTTCAGCGTTCTTCGGCTGTTGTTCCGGAGGAAGCATCTCTTCGGGCGTAAGCGGATGCTTTTCGGTCTGCAGCAGTTTCAGGTACATCTCCCTGCATACCCAGGCATCAATGGCGGCATAGGACCTCTGCGCCTCGCTGAGCGTCTCCGCCTCCCAGTTGGAAAGCTGCTGGGCCTTGGAGACTTTGATGCCCAGAATGTTGGCCGCCATCTTGCGCACGCCTTTGTCGCGTATCCCCCACTCCCAGACTATCTTCTGCAGATCGACGAAACCCCTCGCTTCGAATTTCCTGAGGCGGCAGAGTCCGCGGATGTCATCCTGACAGGCAGCCCCCACCTTTATGATATTGGGGTTTGCGAGTATGGAACAGATGCGGCCGCGCATGCCGAGCTTCTGCACCCTGAAAAGATATGCGTGATCCGGCCCTGAGAGCTGCAGGAGGGCGACTCCGTTGTTGTGCTGACCGTGATTGAATACGGGTTTGGTTTCGGTGTCGAAACCTATTACCGACTGTTTGCGCAGGTATGATACCGCCTTCGAAAACTCGATTCCGGGGTGGCTGATGACGTGAATCTGGCCGGGGAAAGTCGCCAACTCCATTTTCTCTATCTCTTCCGGACTTATGGTGATTTGGAACATCAGTCGTTCTTGGTAATGAATCTTTCGTTGAAATGCATGAGTTTGAATTCCTTCAGACTCCCTTCAGTGCCTATCAGCATATAATCGTACTGTCTGGGCTGTGCAACCCTGTGGGTAAAAAGGTTGTATTGCCTCATATACATGTATATCGCTTTGCAGATGCAGTCGGTGGAATTGACCATGGAGAAATCTTTTCCGAACATGTTGCCGTAAGTCAGCGATTCGGCGTTCATCACGGAAGTAATACGTTCCAGCGACTGTCTGATGGCTTCGGTGTCCACTGATGGATCGTCGATTACAAGGGCGTCAATGGCGCCTCTGTTGCCGCTTTCCACATAATAATCGAGGAAAGACGTAAGGGCGTCGGCATTTTCGGGGGCTGTATAGACTATGCATCTCGCCGTGTCCAGTCCTGCCTGCAGCGACTTTTCCGCCGTATAATTGATCCATGCTACGCTGTCCGCCCTGTTTTGCGGAAGCAGAACGCCAATGTTCAGTCTGGCTCCTTTGGGCTTGCCCTCGAACACTTCGGAGAGGCTTAGTTCCGCAGGTGAAAGCACAGGGATATGGCATCCAAGGGCGTGGAAAAGGGAATCTATATCGTATTTGCCATACTGTGTCATATAGGGAGATGCTGTCACCAGCATCTTGGGAGTGAGTTTCCTGCCCATTCCCGTGGGGTCGTAGGGGCTGAGGTAGCAGAGGGTGTCGAGGGCTGCAAGGGCTACCCTGACGGTGTAGTCGCGCAGCGAATCGGTCTGCCCAGATGCAATCAGCCTGTATTCGTCGGGGAGGGATGCGAGGGTGCTGATGCTCTCCCCCGCAAAGTCCATCAGCCCGTCGGGCACCGCCCTTCCGTCGACATTGTCGAAACTGTCCCACTCGCAGAGCGCCTTCGACAGGGAGCTTGTCCTTTCGGGAGAGCCTGTCAGGAAAATCGATCCCGAGGCGTCGGTGCGGGAGAATTTGCTGACAAGTCTGTGCTCGGGAAGCGTAACGTCGTTGATTATGGCGCTGACATATTGCACGGGCGGTTTTGCAGTGACTACGGTTTTGTTGTCGCGCAGCAGAAAGTACAGGACCAGGGCCGCAGCGGCAAGCAGCAGTACAAGCAGAAAGCTTATGGTTTTCTTTTTAGTTTGCATAATATCATTAAGACCTGCAAATATAGACAAAAAAATCTCTATATTTGTCAAAGAACTTATATCAAGTATGCCAAAGATATCCAAATCAGCAGCAAGCATTCCTGCTTCGGCAATCAGGATGCTTACTCCCTTCGCCGACAAGGCCGAATCGAACGGAGTAAAAGTCTACCATCTCAACATCGGGGCACCCGATATCAAATCACCCGAACAGGCCGTCAAGGCACTTGAGAGCCTGCATCCCGACCATTTCCCTTATTCAAATTCGGCAGGTTTCATCGAATTGCGCACTGCCCTCTCCGGGAGGTATTATCCCTCTATCGGAGTAAACAATGTCACCACCTCCGACATACTGGCTACCACCGCGGGCAGCGAAGCTCTCAGCTTCGTCTTCCACGGAGCATTCGACCCCGGCGACGAGGTAATCGTGATGGAGCCTTTCTACTGCAATTACAACACCCTGTCGATGATGAACGGAGTAAGGACAGTGGGCGTGCATACCGATATACGCAATGGTTTCGCCCTTCCTCCGGCATACGAAATAGAAGCCGCCATCACTCCCCGGACCAAGGCCATACTGGTCTGCAATCCTTCCAACCCTACCGGTACGCTCTATACCCGGGAGGACATGCTCGCAATCGCGGAAATCTGCCGCAGGCACGATCTCTTCCTGATAAGCGACGAGGCATACAGGGAGTTCTGCTATACCGATGAACCTTATTTCTCCGCCCTGCAGATAGAAGGCCTCGACGACAATGTCATTGTAATCGATTCATTCTCCAAGCGTTATAACCTCTGCGGCGTCAGGCTCGGCTGCATAGTTTGCAGGAACAAGGCCCTTATGGACCTCATCCTCCGCTTTGCCCAGGCCCGTCTCTGCCCTCCGGTGATTGCCCAGCGCATAGCCCTCGGCGCACTCGAAACCGGTCCGGAATACTTCAGGGCCGTGCGTGAGGAATATATCGCCCGCCGCAACTTCACCGTCGGCGCCCTGAATGACATTCCCGGAGTGTTCTCACCCATGCCGCAGGGCGCATTCTATACCGTCGCGGAACTTCCCGTCGACAACGCCACCGACTTCTGCCGCTGGCTGCTCACCGACTTCCGCCAGGACGGCGAAACCGTAATGCTCACCCCCGCCGAACCCTTCTACAAGACTCCGGGCGAAGGCCGGAACCAGGTCAGAGTGGCTTATGTGCTTGAGGTTCCTGCACTTCGCAGGGCCATGGAGATACTTGCATCCGCACTCGAAAAATACAATTCAAGATAAATATGAAGAAGTTAGTTATTGTATCCGCCATGATGCTGCTTGCAGCGTCGGCATTTTCACAGCAGCAGCCGAAAATCAACTGGCCTGCCTACGAATTCACCACCGATGTCGAAAACCCCATTACCCCTGTCAAGAACCAGTTCCGCAGCGGAACCTGCTGGGCTTACTCAACCATAGGTTTCGTCGAGTCGGAAGTTATACGCATCAACAATATCAAGGACGAGGGCGCATATCCCGATTTTTCGGAGATGTTCGTAGTGTACAAATCATATCTTGAGCGTTGCGAAAAATATGTCCGCATGGACGGAAACCTGACTTTCGGCGCCGGAAGCGAGGCCGATGACGTGCTGGATATCATACGCGACTATGGCATAGTGCCCCAGTCCGCTTACTGCGGCCTGGATTATGGTACCAAGCTTCCTGAACAGAATGAACTTGACGCCGCCCTCAAGGGATATATTTCTTCGGTTTCCAAGAAACCCAACCGCAACAAGCTTACCACCGCATGGCTGAAAGGAGCCGATGGCATACTGAAGGCATATCTGGGTGAAATTCCCGAAGACTTCGTCGTAAACGGGGTTTCTTACACTCCCGCATCCTATCGCGACGCCCTCAGGTTCAACCCCGATGATTATGTGTCCCTCACTTCCTTCACACACCATCCCTTCTACACCGAGTTCGCACTTGAGATCTGCGACAACTGGCGCTGGGACAGGTCCTGGAACATCCCCGTCGACGAACTGATGAGCGTGCTCGACGAGGCCATACGCAATGGCTATACCGCTGCATGGGGAGCCGATGTCAGCGATCCCGGCTTCACCCGTGACGGCCTCGGAGTGCTTGTGGACAGCGAGAAGCTCAATCAAAGCACAGCCGGTTCCGACCAGGAGCACTGGGTGGGCAAGGAAGAAGGAAAGCCCAAGCCGGTGGAAGCCCCTGAGGAGATAGTTCCCGACCAGGAATTCCGTCAGAAGGGTTTCGACAACAAAACCATTACCGACGACCACGGTATGCAGATTTTTGGCATTGCCCACGATCAGTTCGGCAACAAATACTACATGGTCAAGAATTCCTGGGGCGTTACCGGAAAGTACAAGGGAATCTGGTATGTCAGTGAAAATTACGTCAAGGGCCAGACCATGGATATAGTGCTGCACAAGGACGCCCTTCCCAAGAACCTGAAAAAGAAACTCGGTATCAAGTAAATGTCCGTCAAGAAACATATTCCCAATACAATCACCTCGCTGAACCTTCTCTGCGGGGTGATTGGTATCTGGTTCGTCTTTTCCCTTGAAAACACCCGCATGGCTTTCCTTTGCATGCTTGCGGCTGTTGTTTTCGATTTTTGCGACGGACTTGCCGCCCGTCTGCTCAAGGCTTATTCCGAAATAGGCAAGGAACTGGATTCGCTTGCCGACGTGGTTAGTTTCGGTGTGCTTCCGAGCGCCATGATGTCCGTCACCTACGGGCATGTCGCGGGGAAACAGGATTTCCTTGCCTGGATTCCCCTGATGATTGCGGTTTTCAGCGCCCTTCGTCTTGCCAGGTTCAATGTCGACGAGCGCCAGCACGAGAGCTTTATCGGCCTCCCCACCCCTTCCTGCGCCCTTGTATGCGCATCAATGTGCTGCCTTATCGAAGGTGAAGGTACGGTAGGGCCCATAGTCGGAAGCTGGTGGTTCATCCCCCTTGTGTCCGTAATTCTCTGCTACCTTTTGGTGAGCGGGATTCCTATGTTTTCATTCAAGTTTGGAGTCGGGCACAAGTCCGATACGGTCACGAAGATGAAGCGCACGGCCTTTTTCAGCATATCCGCCATAGTAATCATAGTGGTGGTGCTGCTCTCCTTTCCCTGGCCTGCAATAATATTAGGCGTCCTCCTGGCATATATCCTGGAGAACGCCTTATCAGCGGTTTTTAAGATCTGATTCTTACTTCAGCTCTGCAAGATACTTGATGGTGCGGACCATCTGTGAGGTGTAGGAGTTCTCATTGTCATACCATGAGACTACCTGGACCTGATAGGTGTCGTCATCAATCTTGGAAACCATGGTCTGGGTTGCATCGAAGAGCGAACCGAACTTCATTCCGATAACGTCGGAGCTGACGATCTGGTCTTCGGTGTAGCCGAAGGACTCGTTGGCAGCGGCCTTCATTGCGGCGTTGATGCCTTCAATGGTAACATCCTTGCCCTTTACTACGGCAACGAGGATGGTGGTGGATCCGGTAGGAGTGGGAACACGCTGTGCGGAACCGATGAGTTTGCCGTTGAGTTCAGGAATCACGAGACCGATGGCCTTGGCAGCACCGGTGGAGTTGGGAACGATGTTGCAGGCACCTGCGCGGCTGCGGCGGAGGTCACCCTTGCGCTGGGGACCGTCGAGAATCATCTGGTCGCCGGTGTAAGCGTGGATGGTGCTCATGATACCGCTCTGGATGGGAGCGTACTTGTTGAGAGCGTCAGCCATGGGAGCGAGGCAGTTGGTGGTGCAGGAAGCTGCGCTGATAACTGTATCGGCAGGGGTGAGGGTCTTGTGGTTGGTGTTGTAAACGATGGTGGGAAGGTCGTTTCCTGCAGGAGCGGAGATGACGACTTTCTTTGCGCCGGCCTCGATGTGTGCGGATGCCTTGGCCTTGGAGGTGTAGAAACCTGTGCACTCGAGAACAACGTCAACGTTCAGTTCTCCCCAGGGGAGTTCTGCTGCGTTGGGTTTTGCATAGATGGTGATTTCCTTTCCGTCCACGATGATGGAACCGGGAGTGACAACGGTCTTGCCGTCTTCTGCGAGGACTGCGTCCTTGTAATCTACAGTGTGCTTGCCTTCACCGAACTTGCCTGCGAAACCACCCTGGGCGGTGTCGTACTTGAGAAGGTGAGCGAGCATTTTGGGACTTGTGAGGTCGTTGATGGCAACTACTTCATAACCATCGGCCTCAAACATCTGGCGGAATGCCAGACGACCGATACGGCCGAAACCGTTGATAGCAATTCTATTCATATTGAATTAAAAAATAAAGTGTTTATGTCAATTCTTCTTATAAAGCGGCGCAAATTTATAAAAAATTCATAGCATTTTCAAATATCTGAGAGAAAATAGAACTATCTTTGTAAAAATATATTCTTTATGAAAATTCTTGTCACCAACGACGACGGATATAATTCCAAAGGGCTGAGAACCCTTGTAAAAATTTTGAAGCCTTACGGCGAAATTACCGTGGTTTCGCCCAAAAAGCACCAGAGCGGAATGTCAATGGCCGTAAACCTCGGCCAGAGCCCTATTCCCGTAAAGAAATTGAGCGAGGAACCGGGTGAACGCTGGTGGTATCTGGGAGGTACTCCTTCCAGTTGCGTCAAATACGGTCTCGACAATATTTTCTGGCCCGACAAGCCCGATGTTGTCGTGAGCGGAATCAACCATGGAGGCAATTTCGGCACGGCATATTGCTATTCCGGCACCATCGGGGCGGCATCCGAAGGGGCAATAGGCTACATTCCGGCCATAGCGGTTTCAGTCGATGCCTTCGATCCTGATGCCGATTTCAGCAAAGTCGAGAAATACTTTCCTCCCATCTTCGAGAAACTGATGGCTAATCTCTCCGACAATTACGGATTCATCTACAACATAAACTTCCCCTCTCCGGGTACTCCCCTGAAAGGCGTCCGTATGGCAAAAGAGGCCTGGCTGCGCTGGGAAAATGAATTCGTGCCTTACGACGAGAGGCTTTTCCGCCTGAAACTGCTCACCATGGTGGGCGGTGAAGTCCCCCGCTTCCCCGAGCCCGAAGAAGGTGAAAGCCTGTTCATGATGGCCGGCGACATAGTGAACGACTCCGTGAACGATCCCGAAGCCGACATCAACCTGCTTTCGCAGGGTTACATCACTATTTCCGCCCATCAGTTGCTGAGCCATGACCTTGAGGAGAACGGCAGGCTGAAAGCACTTGGATTTGAATCGGATTTTTGAGATGAAGTACTATCTGATAGCCGGTGAGGCTTCCGGCGACCTGCACGGAAGCAATCTGATGAAAGGCCTTGTCGCAGAGGATACTGAGGCCGATATGCGCTTCTGGGGCGGAGAGTTGATGCAGTCCGTGGGAGGAACCCTCGTGCGCAGCTATAAAGACACCGCGGTCATGGGCTTTTCCGACGTGATGCGCAGCCTCGGTAAGATCTCCCGCAACCTGAGGGATTGCAAGGCCGATATACTTTCATGGAAGCCGGATGTGGTAATCCTGATCGACTATCCTGGCTTCAATATGAAGATTGCGGAATTCTGCCACGACAACGGCATACGCGTTTTCTATTATATCGCTCCCAAAACCTGGGCATCGCGCGAAGGACGCAACAAGAAACTCAAGGCCTGGGTGGACAGTCTCTTCATTGTCTTCCCCTTCGAAATCCCATACTTCGAGCAGGAAGGGGTTCCATTCATCTACAAGGGCAATCCCCTCGTGGATGCGGTCGACAATCACGAATACGTCCGGCCGGAGGAAGGCAGGTACATAGCCATCCTGGCAGGATCGCGCAAAGGTGAAATCTCCCATACCATGCCGAATGCCGTGAAGATGGCTGAAGCCCTCCACGCACTCCCCCTCTACTCCGACTGCAAATTCATAGTGGCAGGGGCCCCTTCAAGGTCGCAGAAGGATTACGACCGCCATATTGCGGGGCACGACTATATAAGGGTGGAGTTCGGCCGCACCTACGATTTACTCAAGTATGCGGACGCCGCCCTGATAAACAGCGGCACCGCCTCGCTCGAGGCTGCCCTCATAGGCACTCCGCAGGTAGTATGCTGGAGCACCACCCCGTTTACCGCCTTCATCGCCAGAAAGGTTTTGCGTGTGCTGGACCACATCAAATATATTTCGCTGGGCAACCTTATCCTCGACAGGCTTGCCTTCCGCGAACTCATCCAGAATGATTATACTCCCGAAACTGCTGAAGAGGAAATCCGCAGGCTTGTAGAGGATCTCCCCTATCGCGAAGCGATGCTTGCCGACTATGCGGAGATTCGGGAACGCCTTGGCGGAACGGGTGCTTCCCGCGCAGTTGCAGGGGCGATGATTGAACAACTTAAGAAACAGTAGATATATGAAAAAAATACTTTTATTCGCTTTTTCGCTTTCACTGGCAGTATTGCCTTCCTGTGTAAAAGACAGTCCTACGAAGAATCTTCCGGAAGACCGGCGCACGACATATTATGTCAACCAGTTCGCATACAACATGATGAGCGTGTATTATCTCTGGAACAAGGAAATTTCGGACGGCCTTGCCGAGTGGGGTTTGGACGACGATCCTATTGCAAAGGTTGCGGAACTGCGCTACAAGGATGCTCAGGGCAAGGATATTGACAGATGGTCCATGGTAACCGACAATATCGCCTCCCTGCAGGGACAGGTAACAGGAAACACCAAATCCATGGGTTTCGACTTCAGCCTGTATTATGCCGGAGAGACTCATGAGAACGTTATTATGGTTGTCAACTTCACCTATGCCGGAAGTCCTGCTGCGGAAGCCGGCCTGAAGAGGGGCGATACCATAATTGCCATTGACGGCCGGTTGATTACGCCATCCAATTATATATCTCTGCTGACATCTTCGGTTTATGGCGACGGAACTTCGGTTTTCACCATGGCCGACAATACCGATGTTACCCTCACGGCTAAGCAAATGTATCTCGACCCCGTTAACACACACAAAATCATTGAGGCGAACGGCAAAAAATACGGATATCTCCTGTATACCTCCTTCACTCTGGATTCTTGCGCGGATCTTGAAGAAGTGTTCGGTGAATTCACCGCCGCCGGCATAGACGAACTGATTCTCGACCTCAGGTACAACCCCGGCGGATATTTGATTACCTCCGAGGTGCTTGCCTCCCTCATTGTGCCTGCTACCGAAATAATGTCACGCAGCATATACCTGAAAGAGGTTTACAACTCTATTCTTGCTGACTCCTGGGGTGAAGAGACTTCTGTTTTCCAGCCCGAATACAATGTTGAAACAAGCTCCGGCACAAGGACGGTACATACCTTGTCCGCCAATCCCGGTGTCGGCAAACTCCATGTCATCATGACCGGCGGTACGGCTTCCGCTTCGGAGAGTCTGGTCTGCGGACTTGCTCCATACATGCCGGTTTCGCTTGTGGGAGAGAAGTCGTCAGGTAAATTCTGCGCCGGATTCATAGTCGAAGGACCGACCTGGTATGATTGGGTCAGGGATGAGATAGGTAAATCCGAAAGCAATCTCGGCAAGAAATACACCGATAACTGGGGAATTTATGTAATGATTTCGCGCTATGGCGACAAGAATGGCGAAACCGCCTGCATGCCCGACGGACTTACTCCCAACATCGAAGTCACGGACAATCCCCTGGACGGATATGAGCTTGGCGACATCAGGGAAAGCATGCTGTCAGTGATTGTCGGAGACAAAACCGCTCCTGCCAATGCAAGGCATCGCTCCCCTCTCCGCCCCGCACCTGAGAAACTCGAGAATCCCTCACGCCGCATCCCCATTGCAATCACCTCTGTTCCTGCTTCTGCAGCCATGGCCCGTGATGCCGTGAAATAAGTCGTGAACCAAGTTTTGGGACACTGCAAAAAACAGATAAAAAAAATTTTGTGACTTTATCTTTTTTGCCTATCTTTGCAGTCCCAAAACGGAAATGGTGCTGTAGCTCAGATGGTAGAGCAAAGGACTGAAAATCCTTGTGTCGGCAGTTCGATTCTTCCCAGCACCACAGGAACCCGCTGATTTTCAGCGGGTTTTCTTTTTCCGTCCCACTTTCCGTCCCACTTTTTGAAGAAAACCTCGTCCCACCCCACTATACTGTTATAGCCTGTACAGTACTCCGGAAGGCCGTTTTTTGATATACTCTACGCTACCAAATGAGAAAAAGGGTGGTCTTCACATATCCGACAGATAACGAATTGCAAACTGGGACGGAAATAGGAAAACTGGGACGGAAAATTGCGTCCGTCGCGGATTATTCGTAATTTTGTGAAGCCTAAGAACTTGAACTATGCCGCGCTTCACGCCATCCATATTGATTTCTGATTGTTGGGGCTCCGTCGGAGACTTGACATTCTATCATCAGAATGGCCAGTGCTTCTATCAGGGACAGTTTGCTGGCACTGAGGGTCAACTGGCGCATCTGGATGTTCATAAGCGGGCGCTCGCTGCATGGAGGGAGCTGGACCATTCCGTTCAACTGACTTGGAACGTGTTCGCAAAGCCCGTCATCAGCCACAAACCTCCGTTCGACAACTCCGCACATATCTCCGGCCAGAATCTCTTTGTGAGCGCTTATCATGGCTTTGCTACGCTCGGATGCGAGCAGGTCCCTACTCCTCAGCCCTGGGAGAATTTTCCTGTCTATGCGCTCGAATTCGTTTCGTCCGACTTGGCCGGTGCGGATGATCTGATGCTTCGTTTCCGCGCAACTTTTGAGAATTGCCCTTCCCCTGAACGATACCAGGTTCTCTTAAAGCTCCAGCTCACCAACCTGGGAAAAGGCAAGCACCCGGGCAAGATGCGGAACTTTCTTGCCGTCCGTCCTTGCAGCGCCGATGATGAGACCGTCGAATTTCTCATCAAGGATTACCGGAACATCTGGGGGCTGGACCTCAACGAATACCAGGCGCATTGCCGCTATCTTCTTCTGGACCGGCAGACCGGCTACCGGAACATTCATACGCCGCTGTCGTTTTCCTTCTCCATCTAAGATTTGCGCTTTGATGTGACTTTCGGATGCCGATGCTATGCACTGGCTCGAAATTTCTTTGTTCCGGGACTACACCCAGATATACCCTGCTATACCCCTTTATATCTAAAGTAAAACTTTCTGTAAAATAGTGTAACTTATTGTTTTGCAGATAGAAAAGAATTTACTATATTTGTAGCAGCACAAGGGGTTGTGTCGCTTACTTTAACCTAAACTTAAACCTATGCAAGCGCTTCCTTCCATCGCTTTCGGGGGCTTCTCCGGTTCGGCAAAGGGTGTTACGGCTCGTCAAGTTGACGGCCGTACCATCCTTTCCGTTCGGTGCTGGCCAACGGGGCTTGCAACTGGTGCTCAGCTCGCCCGCAGAGCTTCGTTGAAGAAGATTTCCAAGAGCTGGGTAGCGCTGACGGATGACCAGCGGAAGGATTGGGACAGGCTGGCGGAACACTCCTCCGGCGCTTCTGTTTTCGGTCAGAAGGCAGAGATTTCAGGAATGAACCTGTACGTCCGCCTCAACGCTAACCGCGTGATGGCTGGAGAGGCGATTATTGCCGATGCACCGGCTTCTCAGGTGGCTGTTCCCAACGTGTCCTACACAGAGGTTGTAATGACTCCACAGCTCATTGTATTCACTGGAATCAAGCATGAACCCTCACCCTACAAACTGGTGGTGAAGATGTCTTCCTCTCAGAGTCCGGGCATCTCCAGCGGCTGGTCAAAGACCGTGATAATTTCGTCTGATACGGAGGATGACTGGGGCGAAGCAGATCTGACCAAACTCTACCTCAAGACCATCGGTGTGGAGCCGGTTCCCGGCCAGAAGGTGTTTATCGAGTCGTATTGGCTGGACACTTCTACTGGGTTTACAGGGCAACTGCTGCGGGACACCGTAGTAGTTACCGGAGAATCCTCCTATCAGCCCCGCAAGCGCGTCACGATGGATAATCTTGACCCTGATACGGAACAGCACGTCTCCGCGCTGGATATCGAATACTCTACCGGCGCTCCAATCATTTACTTTGATGCCGTCTGCCTGGGTCACGACAATATCGCTTCGTCCAGGGCAACGCTCGATACTGCGCTCCCTGCTGAACTGATTGGTCTCTCCTTCGCGATGGGCCGGGGAATGGGCGAAAACGGTGACCTGCATCCTCAGTCATACCAGATTCAGGCAGTCAATTATGGCCAGAAAACGGAAATCAATTTCCAGTACCGGGGCGGCAAGTACGTCAAACCTACTGAGGTCTTCGGCCCCGGCATTTTCTACGAACAGTAAACCTTTCGTGCTATGTTCAACAGTACAGGAAATAATTTCGGAGCAGGTGTCATCCAGTTTAAGGATGTCCGGGAGGGAAATTACCTCATTCTCAACGCCAAGTTTACGTGCAGCCCTCAGGATGCCGATTATCAGGCAGCTGATGTGCTGGAGATATATGTGCCCAATCTTCCTTTCGACAGGAGTACTGAAACTGCTGCAGTGGTGCGCTTCCTTCATCGCGAGACCACTTCTGGCAGGCAGTATAACTACGATGCCGGCACGGTGGTCAAGACCTGGATTAAGGACGCGAACACCATTTGCCTTCCGTGTTTGATGACCAGGAGGAGTTGATTATCTACATCCAGACGCTTTACTGCCAGCTCGGCAAGGGCAATCCTCAGGACAAGCGGAAGCAGAAACGCATCACCGCCGTCACGGATGAGAACTACCTCTACATAGATACCACGTACACCATCTGTGTGGTTTACGACCGCTGGATCTTCTTCCACTTCATGTATAGCGGCTGCTCCTTCGCGGCCCGCAGTACCGATTGGGAGGCCATGCTGCAGAACCTTCCAGAAGATGTCAATGTGGATGTCCCGATTATGGCCTCCTACAACTACAGGTATAGCCACCTGGCAGGCGTTACGGAAATGCACTTGGAGGATGGTTTTATGACCTTCCCCGCCTCTGAACGTTCCGGCAGCTGGGACAATACCGGTAACAATCCCTTCGTCTTCGGATTCCTAATTCGTGACAATGAACCGGAGCCGGAAGTCCCTGGCAGATTGCGTTTGCTGTCAGATTCCCTCGACGGCGGGCAGTATTACAAGTTTACCGACGTGGATATGGAACTTATCCCCAGTCCGGCAATGGTCGCGTGTGCAGGCAGCACGGCGGCCTACAGCCAGAGCACGCACGACTACACGACTGATGCTTGCCCTGCCGAGATACCGGCTTTCGAGGCTTTCTTCCTTGCCAGCTGCTTGACCGGCAGCGGGATGCCCATCAACATGGTGGAAGTTGAACTAACCAAAAATGGCAGCACGACCACAGTAACTACGAAGGACAATGGAGGCCTTAACAACCTTGCCTTTACACTGAATGACACTGCCATTGCGATGATTAAAGAATAACGGCCATGCTTACGATTACTGCAACCAACTTCGGGGTTGCCCCTGAAGACATACAGATTAAGGAGTACCACACCTCTGATATGCTCATCCTGGACGGTGAGTTCGAGGTAGACACGACTGCCGAGGAATATGCCGGCATCCGACCGATGAAACTCACCGTAGCAGATCTGCCGCAAGAGCCGCATTAGTTCGGCCATTGTGATGACTGAATCCGACGGCGTGAAGTATTGTACGCTGACGAAAGTCCGCATCATGGACAAGAACACCATCGTCATTGATAAGGTGGTCGCCTACAAGGACATGGGCGCCTACACCGTCAAACTAAGTACAGTGCTGATTCCCACGATGATCACCGGCGAAGTGGCTTTGAATATCCCTGTAGCCTGCAATCCCGTGGTACAGGTCGGCCAGGCGACCGGGCTGGATGTGAAGGCCGTCGTGACGGATGACTGGCTGATGCTGGTCGTGAAGGCTACGACACTGACCTTTGACGAAACGAGCGAGACCGTGGAAATCTCCCTTCCTGACATCCCTTCCGCGTTCTATAACGAGCTGCCGATGATTTACAATGAGAACCTTTGGAGCACGACGGGAAGCAAGTTCTATCCGGCGGTCCTCCAGAATAGAGTATTGACCATTTCAAAGGATGGGGCTGCAGCCGAGCCTTCTGGCACTGGGAGCAAGTTCTGCCGTCTCTTAATCGTCAAGTAAGTCATGTCAGAGAAGAAACGCATAGAGCTGACCCGCCTGCAGGGCATCATCGCCATCGCAAGTTTCACTTCCGGTGTCTTGATTGCCGCTGTGTGCCTGTTTTTCATCCCGCCGCTGGGAGAGATTGCATCCTCCGCCGTCTCCATCGTGAGCGAGCTGCTGGTGCTCTGCGGGGCTATCCTTGGAGTCAAGGCCAGCTACGATGTGAAGTTCCGGAGATTTGAAGCGGAGCTGCATCAGATGATTGATAATGATAACCAACATATTGCCTGAGCTTTCCTATGAGAACTTTTCTGCCATTGCTTCTGCTTCTCGCCGCTTCCGCTTGCGGTACTGTCCGGACGCTTCCAGTCCAGGACAGTACCCGGGTGGAAGTCCGGGTGGAACGGGAGTTTGTGACCGATACGGCGTGGGTGGAACTGCCGGTGATCGTGGAGAAGGTGGTCACGATGGACACGGTGTCCGTGCTGGAGAATAAGTACGCCATATCGAAGGCCGAGGTTTTTTTTTTCTGTGTCATTTGATTCTTCATTTTTTTTATATTCATATTTCATA
>CAJONC010000031.1 GCA_905235675.1 uncultured Bacteroidales bacterium
CCTTCCGGCAGTCACGACATACACAGCGTTGAGTTTGCCGTCGCCGTTCACCAGATAGAGGTTCACAGGGTCGGTGAAATCCACCTTGGTAACTCCGCTTTCCACCACTTCGCCATCCTTGCTGCCGAGGTAAACCACGTCGCCGGGGTTGGTGGTGAATGAAGGAACAACTGCGGAAATGTCGGCAGCCGCAGGGAAGGAGATGCTTACCTGGTCATCCTTGATGCTGCCCTCGGCATCGGCGAAGAGAACGCCGGCATTGTCTTCGACCTTGACGGCGAAGGTCAGAAGTTTGGGCTGGGGATAAGGATCGCTGCTGACGGTAAGGGTGTAGTTTACAGCCTTGCCATCCACATTGGTAACAACTACGGTGACAGCCTGGCTGCAATCCACCGCGCTCTGCCCGCTCACGAGGGGCTTGCCGGCGACGCTCACGGCGTCATCTTCATTCTTGGTGGTAAAACTGAACACCAGCGCGGAAACATCGGTGCCGCTGGGCAGATTCCTGAAATCAATGCTTCCATTGCCTACGGAAGCCGAGTAGTCCTGCGAGAACTGCGAATTCGCAGAAGCCTGCAGTGTGAAACTTACGATGCCCGCTTCGGGGGCAGGGTTTTCCTTGTTGCATGAGACGGCTAAGACGGCCGCCAGCGCAAAAGCCGGGATCAAAAAGAACTTGAAAGCTTTTTTCATACGCTTAAAATTTATAAGAATAACTACTAACTTTCGGTTTAAAAGATGGGCTGTACCACCTCCAAACGCCGGCAAGATACCTCATTTATTTTTCAATTCCAAATTTCTTTTACTATTTTTGTTGACGTAACAGCCGCTCCAAGCGGCACTTGACAGTTAGTAGTAATGCGAAATAAGTTTCAGATTGTAAGCATTTTTGCCTTTCTGCTGTTGTTTCCTGAAGCAAATTCCTTCGCTCAGGGAAAAATTGTCAGCGGAACCATACGCGATGATTCCGGCGAAGTTCTTCCCGGAGTCACCGTCCTGATCGAAGGTACTAAGAAGGGTACGGCCTCCGATCTGGACGGCCATTATTCTATCCAGGCTCCTGCCAAGGGCCAGACCTACACGCTCGGATTCTACTTCGTGGGAATGGAAACCCAGAAGATAAAAGTATCCGGCCCCGCCACAATAGATATAACCATGAAGATGGCGAACCGCATCGAGGAAGCGGTGATAGTGGGGGCATACGGCACCAGGCAGAGCCGCGAAGACCTGGTGGGGAGCGCGTACCAGCTGAACAGCGAAACCATCAAGGACAAGCCCAAGACCAGGATGGACAATCTCCTTGACGGACTCGTTCCGGGACTCACCATGGAAGCGACCAACCAGGGAGATGCGGTCACCACCCGCGACAGGTTCAACGTACGGATACGCGGGGACGGTTCCCTGTCGGGATCCAACAATCCCCTCTGGATCATAGACGGAGTGCCGGCATACACCGGAGGCACCACGGGACAGATGCCCGGAATGTCTTATACGGTGTCTCCCCTCACCTATATGGACCCCAACGATATTGAATCCATCACCGTGCTGAAGGACGCCGACCAGACCACCATCTACGGAGCTAACGGATCCAACGGCGTGATTCTGGTTACCACCAAGTCCGGCAGCTATTCATCCCCGCTGAAGATGAACGTGACGCTCAACTACGGAGTGTCCGCGCCGGACTACAGCACGAGGTTCAAGATGATGAGCGCTTCGCAGTATCTGGAAGTGGCCCGCGAGGCATGGACCAATGCAGGTTACGATATAGCCAATTTCCCTTATCAGGACAACGATTACAACTCCTACTCAACCACCGAAACCGACTGGGCGAAGGAATTCCTCGGGCTCGGCAGCGACATGTACGCGTCCATCAACCTCAGCCACGGCACCGGAAAGGCCAAGACCTATCTCTCCGGATCCTACTACCGGAACGACAACATAGTCCAGAAGGACAGGCAGGAGCGCTTCTACGTGCGCCTCAACGAAAAGCTGCAACCCTGGAAAGGAGCGGAACTCGGAGTGTCGCTGTCCACCACCTACAACATCAACAATCTGTTCACACTCAGCAAGGATTACCTCGACGCCCTGCCGATAACCTCGCCCTACCTGAATGACGGCTATACCTACAGGCTTTACAACAAGGTATGGTCGGAGGATCAGCACGACTTCGTGATGCGCAAGTTCTGGGACAACTCCATCCCCGACCGCGAGCTCAATACGCTCACCGAAAGCGCTGCAAAGGCCATGTTCAATACGGAATTCAGCTGGAAGTTCCTCGGCGGCTTCGAGCTATGGGGCAACTACGGCTACAATTACACGATGAACGTGGAAGATTATTACACCTCCCGCGAAACCCTCAGCGGAATGGATTCCGACACCGGGGAGAAGCGCGGCTATTCCTCCAAGTCGGATGCAGCCTATGCCGACTGGACCTTCCACGGCAGGCTCAAGTACGAGAAGACTTTCGGCGACCACAAAGTGATGGCCTACACCGGTCTGGAATATCACGACGAGAATTACAAGCTCCTGTCCGCAAGCGGATCCGGCTTCATGAACGATCATATCCGGGAGCTTGCCTACGCCGACAAGTCCAGCATTTCGGGATCTTCGAACTACAGCCACACGAGGAGCCAGTCATACTTTGCGAGGGCCGAGTATTCCTATGCAAAGAGATATTACCTTTCGGCGAACGTGCGCCGCGACGGCAACTCCGACTTCGGCATCTATGCAAGATGGTCGAACTTCTGGTCTGCCGGAGCGTCCTGGAACATCCATAACGAAGAGTTCTTCGACAGCGATTTTGTAAAGATGCTCAAACTGAAGCTCTCCTACGGCAACGCCGGAAACTCAAAGGTGAGCTCCAGCGCCGGAGGAACCTACAATTACAGCAGCAGTTATTCCTATATGGGCATACCCGGAGGCTCTCTCGGCACCATTCCCAACCCCGGACTCGGCTGGGAGACCACCCACATGCTCAACGGAGGCCTGAGGGCTGACCTGGGAGGAATCCTGGAGGTGGAGCTGGAGGGCTACCGCAACGAGACCAGGGACCTTATCAGCAACATCTACGTATCGAGGGCCATCACCGACGACAAGGTGCCCGCCAACGTGGGACGCCTGCTGAACGAAGGAGTGGAACTCAACCTGTCCGCCACCGCGGTCAAGACATCCCGCTTCCGCTGGTTCACATCTTTCAACATCTCCCACAACAAAAACCGTATCCTGGAGCTCTACGAAGGGGTCCCCACCAGCTTCGGTACCACCATCTGGATGGAAGGCAAGGACCGCAACACCTTCGCCCTCGTGGAATGGGCCGGCGTCGACCCCACGGACGGTTCCCCCATGTGGTACGACCTCGACGGCAATCTCACCCACACCTACAACTACGCCGACCGTCGCTTCGACAAATCGTCCACGCCCATCTGCTACGGAGGACTGGTGAACACGCTCACATACATGAACCTGCGTTTCACCTTCCAGATAAATTACAACATAGGAGGTTACACCCTGAGCACCTTCGCCATGAACTTCTTCGACGACGGCTACGACATAATCGGAGGCAACCAGGCCGTGGAAGAATACTACTGGCGCTGGACCACCCCCGGCCAGCCGGCCCTGCTCCCCCGCGTGCAGCAGACATCCAACAACCAGTCCACGATGAGCTCCACGCGCTACCTCTACAACAAGACCTGCTTCACTCTCGCGAACGCCGCGCTGGAATACACACTGCCCGACAAGTTTACCCGGAAGGCGGGCATAGGCGGCGCCAGCGTCAGCCTTACGGGCAACAACCTCTATCTCTTCACGCCCGACCAGAGCCGCACCCTAAATTCATACAAGACCATGCGCAACGGCTATCCGGTAACCAGGACGGTCACGCTCGGACTCAACCTAAATTTTTAAAGGAGGCAAGATTATGAAAAGAAATGTGTTTTACAGAATAATCCTCGCCGCAGCGGCACTTCCCTGCATCGCGTCCTGCGACTTCCTGAACATAGAGAAACTCGGCAAAAGCGACATCGAGACTTATTTCTCCGAAGTAAACGCCCTCGTGCCTGCGGTTTACGGCAGCTACTCGCTGCTGTACTCCTTCTACGACAGTTACTTCATCAGCTACGCGGAAGTCGCCGGCGACCTTGTGAACGTCAGCGGAAGTTCGTCGTCGTGGACGAAAAACTTCGATTTCGAGACCACGGCCGAAGACGAGGCCTCCCCTGTCGGATATATCTGGAAACAGGCATTCAACATCATCAGCAACGCCAACCAGATAATCTACCACGCACCACTGCTGAAGAAGGACAATCCTTCCTACGAAAACCTTATCGACCATGTCACCGCCCAGGGCTACTTCATACGCGCGCTGATGGAATTCGACCTCTGCCTGGTGTACGGCCAGAATTATACCTTCACCGCTGACGCCTCCCATCCGGGAGTGCCCCTGATACTCCGTATCCCCGCAATGGACGACGTGGTGAAGAGGGTCAGCGTGGAAAAGGTCTATGCCCAGGTGATTGACGACCTTATCACTGCGAAAAAGCTTTTTGAAGGCAGCACATACTCCATTGCGGCGAACTATTTCGCCTCCGCCGATGCCTGCGACGCCCTGCTCGCGAGAATTTATCTCTACATGGGCGACTACGACAACGCAATAAATTATTCAGGGCCCCTGATTGAAAAATACCCGCTCACTCCGGCGGAAGATTATCTCAGGATGTTCGAAAAATCCACCACCTATGCATCCCCTGAATGCATACTGCGCCTGAACGGCTACTCCAGGGGGTCGCAGCTCGGATCTTTCTACAACTACGAGTCCCCGACCGCCTTCCCCTCCGCCAAGCTCAGCGCCCTCTACGATGCCGGCGACATCCGCCTCGGCCTGCACAGTTTCACCAAATATGCGGGTACGGATTCGGCCAGGGTATATACCGGCGTGAACATGAAATACTACTGCGACGAACCGGAGCTCGCATCGAAAGACAGGCATTACGACCCCTTCCTCTTCCGCGCGTCGGAAATGGTGCTGATACATGCAGAGGCCTCCTGTGCAAAGGGAGATACGGACAGCGCCGAAGCTGACCTGCGCAAGCTCGTGGCAAGGGCCCACGGAAAGGAAGCATCCGAGGTAACGCTCTCATACTCGGGCAAGGACGGCCTGGACAAACTGATAATGCAGGAGAGGATGAAGGAACTCAGCTTCGAAGGACACCGCTTCTTCGACATCGCACGTCGCCACGAAAACCTTGAACGCGGAGTAACAAATTCCAAAGTCAAAACCCTCCGTTATCCCGACAATCGCTTCGTTCTTGCGATTCCGAGGGTGGAGAGGGACGCGAACCCTTATATGGAACAGAATGAAGGCTATTGACATGAAAAAAATTATCGTTATAATTTCCGCAGCGCTGCTGCTCGCGGCCTGCAACGGCTACAACAGCCTTCCGCTGTTCGAAGACAGCTATGTTTACTTCAACACCGCCAAGTCGGGATTTACAAACATCAACGAACTTGGAAAGAGCACCACGTCCTACTATATCAACTATGTGGGCCCCATGGAAGAAGGAGAGAGTATTGACGTGCAGTTCAGCGTAAGCGCCGGCGACGGCCTCGCCGAAGGTGTCGATTACCAGATGGTAACTACGGAAAACACCCTCAGCTTTTCGCCGGGGGTGTACAGTCTGGGCATCCATATAAGATGGCTGGCTCACGAGATAGATCCCGACAGGGACAATACCGTCACCCTGCGGATTGAAGGATGCAGCAAGGAGGGTGTCATTCTCGGACTGCCCGGACCGGCCGCGAAAGACCGGTCCGTCACAATCACAAAATTCAAGAACGAATAGGGGCTCTTACCTGCCCTCTATCTCTTTGAGCATTTCGGCGACGGCAGCTTCAATCTGCCTGTCTTCGCCGCGGGCTACCGATTCGGGATCGTTGTATACCACAATGTCGGGCACAAGCTGGAGATTCTCCAGGTAGCGGCCGTTGGAGACGCTCCATGAGCCTATCTGGGGTATGCCGAACACCAGTGAAGGATCCACCTGGTTCTCCCACCACACCGAAGTGGCGGTGCCGGGAACGGGGGCGCCGATAATTTTGCCTGTGCCGAGGGCCCTGTAGCAGTAAGGGAAGCCGCAGGCGTCGGAGTAGTTGGCCTCGCAGACCACTACGCAGGAAGGCTTCACCCATTTGTCGTAGGGTTCCGGTGCCATGTAAACCCCGCGGGCCTTGCGCTCGGTGTAAAGCTTGCCGTCGAGGAAGGTGGCGAGGTCGTTGTGCAGCCAGCCGCCGCCGTTGTTGCGGGTGTCCACTATAAGGGCGTCGCAGTTGCGGTACTTGCCGAGGGCCTTGGAATAGACTTCGCGGAAGCTTGCGGAATTCATGCCGCGCACGTGCACATAGCCTACCCTGCCGCCGGAGAGTTCCTCGACACGCTTTTCGTTGTTGCGCACCCAGCGCTGATAATACCCTTCGGTGTCATTACCTCCGGGGGTTACGAGTATGTCTTTCTCCTTCCCTCCGGCCTTCACCGTAAGCAATATGCGCTTTCCGCTCTTCTGGGCGAAGGCGCGGTACCAGGGGGTTCCGGCCTCCACTTCCTTTCCGTCCACGGCAAGCACGAGGTCGCCCTCCTTCATTTCGGGAGCTGCCCTCCTGAGCGCGCTGTAAGGCAGGAATTCCTTGACCTTGAGTCCTTTGCCGGTATAACTTTCGTCGAAGATGACGCCCACATGGCCGACATTGCCCGAAGGCCCGCTGTAGCGCCCGCCCGTGTGCGAACCGTTGAGCTCGCCGAGCATCTCGGAAAGCAGTTCGCGGAAGGCGAAGTTATCTGTAATGTAAGGCAGGAACTGGCGGTAGTTGTCGCCTACGGCAACCCAGTCGACGCCGTGCATATCCTCTACATACCATTTCTCCCTCACCTGCCTCCAGCAATGGTCGAAGATGTATTCGCGTTCCTTGTCGGGGAAGTATTCAAATTCTCCGCGGAAGTTAACGCCCTTGGTGCTGAAGTTCTTGGGATCCACCTTGCTGATGCCGGATCCGCTCACTATGAACAGGTTCTTGCCGTCGGGCGAGGGAATGAAGCGGCCGGAAAAGCCCTTCTTCTCCACCTTGATGCTTCCGTTCTTGCGGTCTACGGACACGAGGTCCATGCCCTTCTCGAGCTGGACGCAGTAGTAGAGCTTCTTGCCGTCGGGAGTGAGATAGTAGTCGCCAATGCGGCCCGAATTGCGGGTGAGGCGCACCACGCGGTCGAAGCGGCCGTCAAGTTCCAGGTTGAGCTTCTCGGGCTTCTTGGTTTCGGTGCTGTCCTTCTTCTCTTCCTTCTTGTCCTTCGCGGCCTTCTTTTCGCTCTTGAGCAGCTCCTCTATCTTCTCCATGTCTTCGCCGCGGATGAAGTCGAGGTAGGCCTGTTCGTCGAAGAACATTATGTAGATGTCGCCTTCCGCGCCCCAGCTGCCGTGGCTGCGGTAACCGGCCTTGTCGGAGGTGTAGGTCATGGCCTTTCCGCCCATAGCCCACTTGAAGTTGCCGTCGGAATAGCCGCTTTGGGTAAGGTCGGTCACTTCGCCGGACTCAATGTCTATCAGGCAGATATCTTCGTTGTACATGCGCTGCCCGCCCTGATAGTCGGAGAGCAGGAAGCGGCTGTCCGGACTCCACTCGAAGCGGATGTCGCCGTCGGAATAGGAATAGTTCACTCCTTCGGGGAGCAGCACTTTTTCCTTTCCGCCCGAGGTGCTGCAGATTACAAGGCCCGTACGGTTGCGCAGATATGCCAGCCATTTGCCGTCGGGCGATACGCTGGGCTGGAAGCAGACCTCCCCTTCGGGGGTGATGCGCTCTTCCTTGAATCTGGTGGTGAAGGTGAACAGCTGGTCTTTCTTGTCGGTCAGGGTGCTCTTGTAGATGGCCCATTCGCCGTTCCTTTCGGAAGCATAGTAGAGCGTGCGTCCGTCCTTGCCGAAGGCCACTCCCCTCTCAGCCTCGGGGGTATCGGTGATGCGGCGGGTATCCCCCAGTTCGAGAGGGGTTACGTACACGTCGCCGCGGGAGACGAGGGCGACCTCCTTGCCGGTGGGCGAGGCAGCGAAGCCGTTCACGCCGGTAAGGGTGAGGCGGTAGGTATGCTCGCGCTGGTTCTTGTCCTTCCTGATGCTGATGGCGAGTTTCTCCGGCGCGGAACCTTCCTTCTGGGTGTAAAGGTCGCCGTTCCATGAGTAGCAGAGGGTGCCGTCGCCACTGACGCTGAGATAGCGCACGGGGTTCTTTTCAAAGGAGGTGACACGCACGGGAGCAGCTCCGTTTATGTCTGATTTCCAGATATTTGCGTCACCGGCCCAGCCGTTGGGTTCCACGGGAGTCTCACCCTGCTCGCTGATGTAGTAGTAGTGGAATCCGTCGGGAGCGAAGACGGGGTTGCGGTCCTCGCCTATGAATTCGGTGAGTTTGGTGTATTTCCCGTCCTGGATTTTCCAGATATTGCGTGCGGCTGAGGAAGTGTGGTGCTTGCGGTAGGGGTCTTCGGGGGTGACATAATCTTCATAGAGTATGGTACCTGCGGCATTGATGTCGGCCGATCCTGCGCGGACCGTTGCAATGCGCTCGGGCACGGGGAGTTTGCCGGAATCCGCGGAGAGGGCCTCCGCGAAGTCTATGCTGTAGAGATTGTTCCATCCCGGGAAGGCGCTTGAGCTTGCAAGTTCCTGATAATAAGCCGTAAAGATAATTTTCCCGTCTTTGGATACCGTATAGGGGGTCTGGGCTCCGCCATAGTCGGTGAGGCGTTTGGGACGGCCGCCTTCGGTGGAAACGGCCCAGAGGTCCTTCTGTCCTTCGCGATAGGATGCGAAGATCACCCATTTTCCGTCGGGGCTCCAGCGGGGCTCGGTGTCGTGGGCGGGATTGGTGGTGAGCTGGGTGGCTTCACCTCCGGTTGCGGGGACGAGCCAGATATCGCCCTGATACACGAACGCGACGGTCTTTCCGTCGGGCGAGATGGCGTTCTGGCGGAGCCATCGCGGTGTTTCATCGCAAATTGCGGCTGTACAGACCAACGCAGCGAATGCTGCGAGCAAAACCTTCTTCATTATAATACTCTTTCTAACTGTTTACTTCTGATAACCCACGGGGTTGTTCATTATGGGATACTGGTTCTCGGTGAGTCCGAGCAAGGTGCTGATTGCTTCGGCGTCCATCGAAGCGCGGGGGCGCGTTGCAAGGCCGTTTCCTGCGCAGAACAGGTTGATGTTCTCCGATACAATTCCGGCATCGACGGCCATCATGGTCTTCGAGCGCTCGTCAACACGGCCGAACTTGTCGCCGTCAGCCACGAGCACGAGCACCACCGGCGCTGCCTTTACCCAATCCTGGCGGCCTGCCACGATTCCCCTGTGGTCGCCTTTTGCCACGGGCCTGAGACCGTTTTCATTGTTCAGATATTCGCTGACACCTTCGGCGGTGAACACGAATATGCGGATTTCCTGCTTGTTGCTCGCGGTGGGAGAGGTCAGTTTTCCGTTCTCGCGGTTGACGCCGATGGCCGCATAAAGCAGATTGGAAAGGTCCTGCTTGCTGAGCATCTTGTTGCTGAACTCATTCCTGGACTCGCGTACGGTCAGGGTTTCATTGATAGATTTTCCGCCTGTCTTCTGGGGAGCGGGGAGTTTTACTGTCTGTGCAAAACTGCCGCTTGCAAGGAGGGCGGCTGCCATGATGGATAAAACAATCTTCTTCATATAGTACACAAATTAAAATTTTCCAAACTGCAATGTATAAAAAAAATATGATAAAGCCATGCCAAAATCGTATCTTTGTAGCATTATGGACATTTCCGAGAGGCTCATAGTGCTGAATTCGACCAAACTGGGCGACAGCTCCCTGGTGCTGCACTGCCTGTGCAGGAGCCTCGGCCGCCGGAGTTTCATAGTGAGCGTGCGCAAGGGCGGAACCAGGGCCCTGTATCTTCCATTGAGCGTTCTGGATGCGGAAGTGATACGGAATTCAAAGTCGGAACTGTGGAGGCTGCATGGCATTTCGGCGGTCTATCCCCTCAACGGGATAAGGTCGGACTTCGACAAGAATGCGATGGCGATGTTCATGAGCGAGGTGCTGTACAGGGCGGTGCAGGACGGATCGGCCGAAGAAAGCCTTTTCGACTGGGCGGAGAAGGAAATCCTTACTCTGGACAGGCTGGAAGGCGATTTTACAAATTATCATCTGCGCTTCCTCATGGAACTTGCGGGCGAACTGGGCTTCGCGCCGGACTTCAGTTCCCTCGCTCCCTTCGCGGGAGAGAATCTTCGGGAAATATCCTATCTGCTGTCCGCCGACCTCCCGTCCTTCATGGTCTACCCCCTCAGCGGAACCCGACGCAGCGCCATAGCGGAATCCCTGATCCGCTATCTCTCCGCCCACCTCGAAATTTCCCTCAACATACGGTCCCTCGCAGTTCTCGGGGAGCTGTACCGCTAGCAATCTGCCACTGATTATCAATCATTTATACATAATCGTCTGGTACATTTGCACCAGACGATTTGTTGTAACTCACTGAAAATCAAGACGCCTAATTAACCGTCAATAATACTTGCTTATTACACGGATGTTCCCGATATTTGTGATGTGGCCTTGTGTTTGGGCCAAGGTTTTAAATTCAGACAGCCATGAGGGGCCAGAACAGAAGATTTTATCCGGACATAATTAACCATTGCTATCAGAGAACCATTAATGGCGATCTGATCTTCTACAATGTGTATGATTACCTGATGTTCTTTACCATTTTTTGTATTCACGCGCCGAAATATGGTATCAGGGTTTATAAGCTATGCCAGATGCCGGACCATATCCACAATTCTTCTTCCGCAAAGAGAAAGAAAGATTTGGCGGCTTTTACCCAGGTTTATACTGCTATTTATGCCCGGGAGCATAACATCGTTTGCCACGAGAAAGGTTCTGTATTTCAATCCCCTTTTGGAAGTGTGCCTAAATATGGTGATAAGAAGGCACGCTCCAACTTCATCTATGTTGACAACAATCCTGTTGAAAGGCATCTTGTGCAAAAAGCAGAAGACTACCGCTGGAATTATCTTGCTTATGCCAACTGCGATAATCCTTTCTCAAAGCCTTTAGTAAGGGAGAAAGCTTCAAAATCTATGCAGAAGGCACTACAGATTGCAGACTCCTGGCACAACAGTGATAAATACCTTTCGTATTATATGCTGAAAACAATGTTCTCTCCCTTGAATTATGAAGAGAAACAGCAACTGGTCGATTACATAGTGTCCGTTTATAATGTTTTGGATTACGAAGGGGCAGCACGTTTTTTTGACGGCTACGACAATATGGTCGCAGCAATTCATTCGGTAACAGGCAGCGAGTACGACTTGAACGAAGTCTTTGTCGGAAAGTCCGATGCATATTACAATACAATGACCTCGGTTCTGATGGGTACCGGGCGGTTTAAAGACATTCACGATATATTCTCCTTGCGTCTTGAAGACAGAATGGAGCTTTTCAAGATACTGAATATCCAGACGGAAGCAACTTTGGAGCAGATTGCCAAATACTTGCACATTCCCTTCAGGCACGAGGAAAAGTGACCAGTATTGATTACCAGGCGTTTACGCGAAATCGTCTGGTACATTTGCACCAGACGGCTTAGCGTAACTTATTGATTATCAGCAGGGCTATTCCCTATTCTATCCAGGCTAATCGAACGCAAGACCGGAATAGCGCCTGATGTAAAATTCATCTATTGTTCCTCTGCCTTTGCGGGTGACGAGGAAGCGTACGATCTCCGCGATTTCTTCCGGTTGGATGAGTTCGTCCGCATTCAGGTCCGGGCGCATCTTCTTCACCATTTCCGTGGCCACCCCGCCGGGGCTGATCAGGTGCACCCGAATGCCGAAGGGCTGCACTTCTTTAGCGAAAACCTGAGTGAATCCGGCGAGGGCGTGCTTCGATGATGAATACACGCTTTGGTTGGCGTAGCCTTTGAATCCAACCACGGAAGAGATATTGATTACTCTGGGATTCGGCGACTGCTTGAGGTAAGGAAGCGCCGCCTGGCAGAGGAAGAACGGAGCACGCGCATTCACGGCAAAAACCAAGTCCCACTCTTCCGGAGTCACGTCCGTGAACGGCCCCTGCTGAGGCACACCTGCGCAGTTTACAAGCACATCGATGCCACCTAGGGCGGATACGGTTTCCTTTACAACCTGGCTTGTGGATTCCGGCTGGGCAAGATCGGCCTTGATACAGCAAACCCTGACTCCGTCCATCCTGGCTTTCACTTTTTCGAGAGCCGCAAGGTCACGGCCAACCAATGCCATATCATATCCAAGGCCGGAGAGTTCCAGCGCAATGCATTCCCCTATTCCGTGGGAGGCCCCAGTCACAAGTGCAACCATAAAGACTAAAGTTTTGATTTCCGCAAAAATACTAAAAAGTATCGAAATGCCGGCCCTTGCAGTGCCTACCTTGATTATCAAACAATTACACAAAACCGTCTGGTGCAAATGTACCAGACGATTTGTTGTAACTCACTGAAGATCAGTAGAGGTCTCTATGTGATATTAGGATTAACGAACCTTGCAGGAGTAGCTGTGGGTCTGGCGGCCGTCGGAGTTGAAAGCCTTTAGGGTGATGTCCCTGCGGGTGGCGGTGACTTCCAGGCGTTCGCAGTCGTCGTTGATGATTACGGGGAAGTTGGCGCCGGACATCTTGCCGGGCTCATCCACTCTCCACTCATGCCTGTGGGCTGCAAACCAGATGCTTACGTCGGCCTTGTTAAGGATGGGAACAAAGTATTTCTCCATGTTCTGGTTTCCGTGCCAGCTGCCCTTCTCGGGATAGATGTGTCCGAACACTATGCGTACGTCGGCATCCTTGCACTCCTTCGAGTTCACGACACCCTCCAGCCAGCGGGCCTCCTCCTGGAGATAAGGGTCGGAAATCATGGTACCGCTGTACTCGATGTCATTGTCGGGCTTGTCCTCGCAGGTGTCGAGGAAGATGAAGAAGAATTTGCCGTAAGATGCTGTCCAATAAGGTTTCCCGTCCGGCAGGTCGACATAGTCGAACCAGTGTTTGGTGTCCACCCCGCGGAACTCGTGGTTGCCGCGCATGTTATACAGGGGGATGCTCCCTCCGAGGTTTTCCGCGCCGGTGCGGAGATACATCTCACGTATCTTCTCCTTCCAGGCAAGCGATGAAACCATGTCGCCGTTGAAAACCACGAAATCGAGTTCGTCGGGCTTGGCGCCCTTCATCAGCACGTTCAGGACAGAGTCCTTCTGGTGGATATCGTTGTAGATGTCGAAACGCACCTTGTCGTAATCGGTCCTGAGAGTGGTGAAGGTGTCAGGCTCTTTCCCATAGACCTGGCTGCCCCAGGGATGGGTGTACTCAACCGAACCGGGGCCCTCGAACTTTTTTACACCCTTCATCATAATGCGATAGCGGTATTTCGTGCCCGGCTCCAGGCCGTCGATGCGGACCTTGTGCATGTTGCTTATCACCTGGTTGCCGCAACCGCGCATGTCGTAATACTTGGTCCTGTCCTCATTGTAGAAATGGGTGCCGTCGTCCGGAGCCACTTCCACCCATGCCACCGCGTCCATGTTGGTTTCCCAAACGACGGTAACGCCGGTTGTGGTCGGGTTCTGGATATAGGGGCCGCAGACGGGGCGCACCTTGTCGGGGGTCTGCTGTGCGGCAAGAGGATAAACGGCAAGTACGACAGCCAGTATGAGTGATTGACAACGTTTCATATCGTGAAATTGATTAGTCATACAAATATAAATAATATTTCGCAAGATTTTTGTAGTACCTTTGTATCGTATATGAGTAAAAAGAGAAATAAAGGCGGAAAAGGTTTCCGCGGCGGCCGGAAAAGGTCCGGTCGGCAGAAGAAAGAATTCCCCGTCTATGAGGGACGGGTGCAGATGACGCGCGAAGGCTTTATCTTCGTGATTGTGGACGGGCAGGAAGACGATATATTCGTCAAGGCTGCAAAGACGCGCAATGCCCTCGACGGCGACATAGTGAAGGTTGCCGTAACCAAGCAGGCAGGCGCGAAAGTGGCTTCCAGGGCCGGTGCAAGGCCGACCCAGAGGCGCGAGGGCGAGGTTGTGGAGATAGTGCGGCGCAGCGGGAAGCAGTTCGTCGGAATCTACCACACCGTGGGCGCCCAGGCCTGGGTTCTGATGCAGAGCAAGAGCATGCCTTATGATATCGAGGTGGATGCGGAGGCTTCCGCGGAACTCGGTGCGAAGAAGGGCATGAAGGTGGCGGTGGTTGTGGACAGATGGAACCGCAACGATTACAGCCCGATCGGGCACTTGACGGACGTGCTGGGCATGCCCGGCGAGAACAATACCGAGATGCATGCCATTTTGGCAGAGTTCAACCTGCCGTACAGGTTCGAGAAGGAGGTGGAGGATGCGGCGGATGCGATTTCGGATAAGATTACGGCGAATGACCTTAAAGGAAGGAAGGATTTCCGCGACACTCTCACTTTCACCATCGATCCGGCGGATGCCAAGGACTTCGACGACGCCCTGTCGTTCAGGAAGCTGGAGAACGGGAATTATGAGGTAGGCGTACATATCGCCGATGTGTCATATTATGTGAAGCCGGGGACTCCGGTGGACAAGGAGGCGAGGGAGCGCGGTACGAGCGTATATCTTGTGGACCGTACGGTTCCGATGCTTCCTGAGAAGCTTTGCAACAAACTTTGTTCGCTGAGGCCGCATGAGGACAAGCTGACTTTTGCGGTCGTTTGTGAGATTACGCCCAAGGCGGCCATCAAGAGCCGCTGGATAGGCCGTACGGTAATCAATTCGGATTTCCGCCTGGATTATGAGCAGGCACAAAGTATCATAGAAGCTGGAAAGGATATCCCCTCTGAAACTCATGCCACCCTCGGCACTGTAAGAGGGGGGACCGTAAGCGAAGCGAACGGTGGGGTCGAGCGAAGCGAGACAGTTTCAGAGGGGATACTCCTTTCCGGCGAGCTGCGAACAGCCATTCTGACCTTGAACGACCTGGCGCAGAAGCTGAAGGCAAAGAGGTTCAAGGCGGGAGCCGTGAATTTCGACAGGCCGGAGATGAAGGTCGAGGTCGATGAAAACGGACGTCCGGTAAATGTCTACGAGAAAGTCAGCAAGGAAGCAAACTTCCTCATCGAAGAATTCATGCTCCTCGCCAACCGCACCGTCGCCGAATTCATCGCCACTGACGGCAAAATGAACGGCGTGCCCTCCAAGAAAGCCAAGACTTTCGTCTACCGCATCCACGACGAACCCAACACCGAAAAACTCGAAGGCCTCCGCCGGTTCGCGGGAGGCTTCGGATATCATATCGACGGGGAACTCTCCGGAAGGGCCGCAGCAAAAAGCATCAACACCCTGATGCAGGAGGCCAAGGACAAGCCGGAACTCGCCGCATTCGAAGACATCGCCCTCCGGTCCATGGCGAAAGCCTGCTACAGCACCGACAACATCGGGCACTACGGCCTCGCATTCGACTTCTACACCCACTTCACCTCCCCTATCCGCCGCTACCCCGACACAATGGTACACCGTCTCCTCACCATCTATCTCGACGGAGGCGAGAGCCAGAACAAGGCGTACTACGAGGTGGAATGCCAGCATGCCTCCGAACGCGAAGTGATTGCGGCCGACGCCGAACGCACCAGCACCAAGTACAAGCTCGTGGAATATATGCAGGACAAGGTGGGCCAGGAGTTCGACGGGCACGTATCAGGAGTGACTGAATGGGGAATGTATGTGGAGATTGAGCCGAGCAAGGTGGAGGGGATGATTTCGCTGCGCGAGATACGTTCCGACTTCTTCGAGTTCGACGAACAGCACTACCGCCTCGTCGGCAGGCGCACGAAAAAAGTCTACCGTCTCGGCGACCAAGTGCGTATACGTGTGAAAAATGCAAACCTGGAGCAGCGGCTCCTCGACTACGAACTAATTGAAAATCTCAAATAATATGTCAAGCAAATCTATCTTCGGATTCATTACCGGCGCTGCGATAGGAGCTCTTGCAACAGCCCTGGTACTCAGCAAAAAAGAAGATGCCGAGCGCGTGAACGAAATTGCCGAAAAGGCCAAAAACAAGGCCGGCGAACTGGCCGACAGCGCTGCGGACGTCATCTCCAAGGGGCTCGATGCCATCGAAAATGCCATCAACAAAAAAACCGTGGAAACTCCCGCGGAGGAAGCTGCCGAAGAAGTGGCTGCAGAAACCGAAAAGGCATGAACACCAAAGACTATATCGACCTCAGAATCGAACAGCTCAGACTGAAAGGGGCTGACGGCGCCTCGCGCACCCTCGGTTCCTTCCTTTCCTGGATTCTGATTGCCGGAGTGCTGATCCTGCTTCTTATGGTGCTGGCCTTCGGCGGCGTATTGCTGATCGGGAACGCGCTCGACAACTACGCCCTCGGTGCATTCATAGTGGGAGGCGGGCTGCTGGTGATACTGATAGTGCTGTGGTGCTGCCGCAAGGTGATGTTCCGCGGCATCTTCGTGCGTATGCTGAGCGACCAGCGCAGCTACAAAGACCTCGTGCGCAAGGAAGAAATCACCGACATCCGCGTTTCCGACGCAGACTCAAATGCAGTAGGCCTCTACGGCATGGCTGTGCGCACCAACCGCATACTGTCCCTTATAAAAGAGCGCAGGAAAGCATGATATACAGATTCAACCCTATTCTGAAAACTCTGGTGTGGGGCACCGAGAACTGGGTGCTTTCCGGAGTGAAAGGGAACGAAACGAGGGTGGCCGGAGGGCCTGACGACGGCAAGACACTCAACGAAGTTTACGGCGGGGAATTCCCCCTGCTGATAAAGTTCATCGACGCCAGGCAGGACCTCAGCATACAGGTGCACCCGAATGACGAAATCGCCCGCGAGCGCCACGGCTGCAAAGGCAAGACGGAGATGTGGTATATGATAGATGCCACCCCGGGAGCCCGGCTGCTCTCAGGCTTTTCCAAGGAAATTTCCGAAGATGATTACGTCCGGCTGGTTGAAGAGGGGCGGATCACCGATGTGCTGGCTTCGCACGAAGTTGCTCCCGGAGATGTGTTTTTCCTTCCTGCAGGGCGGGTTCACGCAATTTGCGGAGGATGCTATCTTGCTGAAATACAAGAGACTTCCGATATTACCTACCGTATCTTCGACTACAAGCGCCCAGGGCTGGACGGCAAGCCGCGCCAGCTCCACACGCAGGAGGCGAAAGATGTTATCGATTATAAAGTATATCCCTCATACAGAACCGATTACGAGCACAGCGAGAATGCCGAGATGCCGCTGGTCCGGTGCCCTTACTTCACCACTTCGGCATTCGAGCTCACGCAGCCGCTGCGAACAGATCTTTCCGGCATTCTCCGTCCGGAGTGCGGGGAGTCCGCAGGCAGCGGGGCGAAGTTCTACATAGTGATGGGAATCGGGGGACAGGGTGCGGTCGTCACCCCTGACGGCACCCGCACTTCCATCAACGCCGGCGAAGCCCTGCTGGTGATGGACGAAGAGCATCTCATATTCGAGCCTCAGGGCCCAATGCTGAAATTGCTCACTGCCCATATATAGGTATTTAGGCCATTTTTGACTATCTTTGCGCAAATTTTGATTATCAATCAATTTCAAATATGAAGAATATCGTATTAGTTCGTCACGGCGAGAGCCAGTGGAACAAAGAAAACCGCTTTACCGGTTGGACAAATGTTGACTTAAGCGAGAAAGGCATACAGGAAGCCCTGGATGCCGGCAAGGCTCTGAAAGAAGCCGGATTTAAATTCGATATCGCCTACACCTCGTACCTGAAGAGGGCTGTGAAGACGCTGAACAATATCCTCGACGAGATGGATCTCGACTGGATTCCCGTAGAGAAGAGCTGGCGCCTGAATGAAAAGCATTACGGTATGCTTCAGGGCCTGAACAAAGCCGAGACCGCAGCCAAGTATGGCGACGAGCAGGTCCTCATCTGGCGCCGCAGCTACGACGTGGAGCCTCTCCCCCTGCCCGAGACCGATCCCAACTCCGCAACCAGGGATCCCCGCTATGCCGACGTTCCCGATCAGTACGTTCCCCGCACCGAGGCCCTCAAGCAGTGCATCGAGCGCGTCATGCCTTTCTGGGAGTGTGAGATATTCCCCAAACTCAAGACTGTCGACAACATCATCGTGGTTGCACACGGCAACAGCCTCCGCGGAGTGGTGAAGCACCTGAAGGGCATCTCAGACGCAGATATCGTCAAACTCAACATCCCTACGGCAACTCCGTACGTGTTCGAGTTCGACGATAATCTCAATCTTGTCCGCGATTATTACCTCGCCGACCCCGAAGAGCTCGCCCGCAAGCAGGCGGCCGTCGCAAACCAGGGAAAGGCGAAGTAGCG
>CAJONC010000032.1:0-8002 GCA_905235675.1 uncultured Bacteroidales bacterium
TCAATGTTGGACAAGAACGTGTCCTCATCAACGAAGGAGATATAGGATCCTGTCAATGCATCAATGCTCTTACATTCCTTACAATGATAGACTTTAGGGTTTTGATTGCAACGGTTGTTGTTGATAATGTCATAGACCTTATAAGAATAGTAGTCTGTGGTAACGTGTCCATCGAGGTGTTGGTTCTTATACCTGAACCAATCGTAACTGCCATTGACTATTTAGTTGACTCTGACTACACCATTGTTTGATTATTGAATACCTATTCATTCTCTGCCTGTAAATACCAGTTTAAGATTACAGGATAGCATCCCAACTCTTTTCAAATATCCCCATTAGAGTTTTATTCAACTCCTTGTCTGGTGTAAATTCATTCAAAACATCCTTATTAAATCCCAGTGCTTTCAGGTGGGCTACAACTCCATTACGTAGTTTCCGACACCTATCCCACTCTTGATAGAAATAAACCTTCCCTCCAAACTGCGATACATACCGCCACACGTAATCACTTGTCTCAGAAGCCCCAAGCGCACTGTGAACCTGCGCGAATGAGTGATAGAAGAAGTCAAGCGCATCCTTGCCTCTCCAATTATAAGCCAGAGCTAAGATAAAGATATAGGTATCTATATGCTTACGCCCATCCTTACTTTTGATGATCCATCGCCATATTGCTGGACTTGACGCATGACGCGGATCAATACAGTTAACAACCATATCCTCCACACAGCCCGATACATGCTCCTGCTTCGACATCCATTCGATGAAAGAGGGACAGTTCTTAAATGCACGAGTATAAATATATCCATGACGATTATCTTTTTCAAGGGTGTTCAGGAAGTCAAGAACCTTATATGAACAATTTGAGATGATTTGATACAACCTGTCAACAAAAGAGTCTTCCAAGTATGCCTGCTTTTGCATCACTGTGTGCAATAGCTTTTCCCAATAAGAATACTCTATCACCTCTATGTGCTGAAAGCTCCACAGCACATCATTAAACCTACTACCATCTAATTCGAGCCACTTATCCGACACCAAAAACTGCTTGTTTTCGCTTAGAAATGGTAACAACCGCTCCCATAAATTATCTGGAATCATTACATAATCCCCAATTGGCAGTCTGTCTATACTCTCTGTAACAATCTGTCTCCCGAACTCATTCAACTCAGCAGACATAAGTTCCTTTACTAATTCCAAATAACCCGACTCATCGGTCTCTGCTAACATCGTCACCCTTGGACTGAGACTCATATGTTGCGCTGAAAAATGCTGTTCCGCATCTTTCCAAGTTGAGATGATAAAAATAAAATCCTTCTCAGACTTGCAAAATAGCGACGTTATCCGCTCTCCAAGGTAGTTTAGCTTCACTATATTACCCTCATTTATCTGTGGGAAATAGTTAACGATAGTACCAAGTACATCCCTGTAGCTGACAAAAGCGGTACCATTTACCTTCATGTAAAGCATCTCAAGTAAAAGAGAAACCCCGATGTATTTATTTTCATCATCTCCAATGTCCTGTGAGAAGACTTTGATAAGTGATGAAACATCTTCACCTTCACCTACCATCCCTTTCACTACAAAATGCAGCCCAGAGCTGAAGTCATTGTCATTCAATTTGTCTTTCCAAGGAGGACTAAGAAGTGATATGCCATCAGCCATCGTTACAAACTGCATACTAAGAAACTCACCTCCCATCATACGCGGAGAGGGTGCTCCACTACTCATGCTGATTCGTTTCAGCATAGCCATAGGCATGAACTGCAAGAATGTTAGGCAGAGCCGTTGGTTCCACTCCGACCCTTGTTCTACCTTTAGGCAGAATGTCTCATTTCCGGTCAGCAGGGTTGACAGCATAAACATTAGTGATATGCTATCCGGTTTCCAGCCTTCCCATTCTCTGTTCCCCTGCACCTCTGTCTCGATGGGTTTGTTATAGGAACCATAGTCCCCGCGTGCCGGACGGTGGAAATAACGCTCAAGGGTTCTGAAATCAACAAAGTCTCTTTTTTGGTTCAAGTCTATCAGCAGAGAATGTGTCCACACACAACCCGGGCGCTCCATCTCCGTAGCATACCACGACTTGGCTACAACATAATAGTGGCTGTCTTCCAATAGATAGGCAGTCAAGTAGCTATGGTCTTTGTTTCCAGGATCTTTATATCCCGACCAATCGCTCATTTGGGCAATACGTGCAGCATCTTTGGGCGTAACATCCAGCAGGCTTCCCGCCAGTCGTCCATGACCGTCGCTATAGCCGTGTAACAATTGATGTATTCTCATAAGCCTTACTTCAGCAATTCTGCTATAGGAAGGGTAATATCGTTGCTCTTCACATTACCTACCACAACAAACGCACGTTCACCTTTACTGGTGGCAGTTTGGAGTTTCTTGCGGCACGCGCCCGTTACTCTCTTATGCTCATTCCCATCTTCTCCCTCATATGATTCGTATTCATACTCTGCTCCTTGTGCGCTTAGTCCGAAGAAAGTTAATCGTGGGAAATGGTATCTAATGAAATTGTAAAATGCTGGTGATTCCTCGCGCAAATAATCTTCTGGCGTCATCTCCGTTTGCTCTTCTTCTACCTTATCCCAAGCCGTCAGGCAAATGACCACCTTACTGAAATGCTTATGGGTTGCCAAATAACGCAGTATTAGCATGTTTTGCGCACATTGTTGCATTTTCTTAATATCAAAATCTGGCATTGAGCCTTTGTGCACTTGTTGCGTCTCTGCCTCCTGTTCATCCTCGTCCAACTCATAGTCATCAGCAAACCTGTCGGGACGCACCTCACTCACCAAGTATAACAGGGTATCAGAGGATTCCACCCACTCGTCGAACTCCTTGGGTTGGTTATGGGTAATTACCTGACGGATGGACTCCCCTTTGAAATCGGGGACATTCAAAACTATGTCTTCTCCACCGCCGCTGGATGTCAAATTGAAGCTGATGTTGCTTGTTACATCCAAGGAAGTCCTTTCCATATCCTCCACCTTCATCCACTTCTGGCTTAGTGTTGACAATTGCTCAACATTCTCCGGAAGATTGTTCTCTGATGCTTTCAGCGCATATCCACTCCTTTTGTTGTCGTTGTTGATGACGTACCACAGGGCACCAAGAAATGTGGACTTGCCTGCATCTGGCAATCCAGCTATCAAACATTTCTTCTGTTTCATCGTTTCAAATCATTTTGGTTTTCTTTCCTGCCCAATCTATTTTCTCTTTCACTTCATCCTTCAGCGTTGCAGGCGCCTCACAACAATCCAGCAAATACTCAAAAAATTGGTTGCAGACTTCGTTGGTCGGAATGTGCAGCGATTCCAGTTCTTTCACCTCGTTCACTTGACTCACGTTTCTTATCATCCTTTCTATCGTTGCTTTGTTATCTGCATAGTCAGCCGCCATTTCTTGGCTCACCAGGTCTTTCTTATTGAAAACGATATCAACTCGCTTCTGTTCAGTAAAAGCACCGTACTTCTTCATACGGGGCAGTAACAGGTTGAGGTTACTTTGCATTTCCAGGAAATCTCCGCCGGCAACTGCTGAGGCGTCTAAGAAGAACAAAAGATGACCGGCATGGCGTAGCGACTGGTCGGCATTAATCTGCGCTTCCACCTTCCCGTATTGCTTGTAGTCCTCACCCGAACGGTCTGAAAGGATTATTTTCACCTTCTGCCCACTCTGAGTGTTCTCAAAGAGCAGCGACAGGAAATAATCAGCATACATTTCTGTCCTGTCCATCCGTTTATCCACTTTCACTTCTTCCCTGCGGATATGTGCCCTGCGCTCAAATCCTAGGAGCGTATCGGAGTCTATGAACTTATACTTTCCGATAACACCTGCTGTCATCACCGCGTGGTATAAAGACGAGACGAAAGTGGATTTCCCATATTCTGGAAAGCCTATCAGTGTCACAACATGTGGAATTGTATCATCCACGATATCATTGATATTCGCATCATTAAGAGCATCGCCATAGTAAGTGATACCACGGTCTTTCTGCCCTGTATAATCTGACATTTTCTTACCTACCCCTTGCTCTGTCTCTGCATTGGGATTGGTTATGATATTGGTCATATTGTCCGTTTCGCTCATATCAATTAAAATAATTTTCTAAAACCAATTCATAATATAAGTATATAGCAAATTTTCTCACACTGAGCTTTGTGTTGACTAATGCCCAGCTATGTCCCTCATAATCGTCATCTGCCATCATGTGTAGTAGAATGCTCGAATGACTGTTCAAATTTCGCCCTGTATCATAGTAGGGCTTAACTTGTTCTACAATCTCTGCTATGGTCAATTTCTTCGAATTTCCACGCGGAACCATGCACCGAATTTGTTCGAATACACGTTGGTTGAGGAATTTCCATGGCATACTGTCCACAATATGTGAGAGTCCGATGAATACTTTAACGTACGTACTGTAAGCTCTAATATCTTCCCCGGCAATAAACGCTTGCGTTCTGTGATACCAGGCATCGCGAGCAATATTTTTCATCGCATATAGCATTGTAGCATTGATGCTTTGCCCTAGTAATTTCCGGTCATCAAAGATTTGTGTAAAAAGTTCTTCATCAGCCACATCGCCAATATTCGCCTTGTTATCAACCGCGGCTATTGACTTCTCAATGCAGTAGGCAAATAGCTCCGGATATGGCACATGCTCCCATCTACCGTCCATAACAACCATCGTGTTCAGTAGAGCCAACTGATATGTTACATCGTCCTTCTCTATAGCCTTATAGACAGTATAGGCTGCCAATGTCTCGCATACAGACTGAGGAAGTTTTATACTCGTCTCATTTTGCGCTTCATACAGCACATCAAACTCTTTTTTGAGTGAATCACTTGGAATATGCGTCAGCACCATGATGGCAAGATCTGCCACAGTATCGTCACTGAACTCATCTCCTTCCAATACTGCACTACAGACTTTTTCCAGTCTTCTTATCTCTTCGTCGCTGAGAGGAACTACCAGGGTCCCTTCTAACAGTTTTTTCAATGCTATTTCCATATGGTTTTATTCTTCCATTGCATCCCAAAGCTCTTTCCATTTGTTTTCCAGACGCACCTTCTCCAAGAATCTCATCACGTTATAATATTTGGGTAGGTTTTCATCATAAAAGTCTGGAGCAAGTTTTGTGATGATACTTTTCGCCCTGCCATGATTAATCAACTTTACTCTTATTGTATGTTTGGTCACACCCTCTGGTAGGATTCTCGTTTCAGTCATTTCTTCTCTCTTCCATTTATATTTTGGCAGTTTCACTGTATAGTCCTGCTCGTCTCTATAATTTTGAAAAATCGTTCCATTCCAGCAACGCTCCTGTAGTTTAACATTCAGTTTGTCATGTTTTTCATCGCCATTTTCAATATCTATTTCAATGATGTTATAGATGGGTCTGTACTCTTCCCCCGTACCCATTTCATCAGGCTGCATAGCACCAGAGAAGATGTGAATCCGATTGTTGTTATTATCCGACTTAGCAACGTGCACATGCCCATACAACTGTATATGATACAACTTGTCAAGTTCATCCTTCAGTTTCTCACCACCGTAGATATATGGCATAGGGTGATGCATCATCATCACATTTACCTCACCATCCTTTCTACTCACTTCGTTGTAGGCCAATTTAGAAAGAACCATTTGGTGTCCGTATTTTCGTGCCTCTGATGTGTCATAATCCTCTTTGTCACTAAACAGAGCAGAGTTGAGACCATATAACAGAATTTTATAGCCATTAATCTCAGCCAAATCATCACACCAATACAACTTATCTTCATCTTCCGAGTAAACCGATTTACTGTTCATCAACTCATTGTTCATACGGTGCATCAGAGGTTCTGCACATCCAAATTTCTCAACAAACTTATCATAGTTTTTAAACGGCCCAAATAGCAATGACGCTGAATGGAGGTCGTTCTTAAGCCACTGTCCCAAAGCTTCATTGGGATCTTTCATTTCTATAACATATCTATTTATCAGTTCTCGAACTTCTTTAGCGCCTTCATACCAATTCTTATCATGGTTTCCCGGCACTACAAATACATCCTCCTTGTAATTCAGCCCCGTTACTTCACACAGTTCCCTAATGAATTTTTCCGCTCTTTTATACTGTTCTTCTGCACCGCTGAAAGCCACGTCTCCACATATCAATATGCGATTGAAAGTGAGTTTTTCTTGTTGCTGTGCTCGTTTTACATCCTCCACCAAGCCGTCTCGGATATGTTTGAACGAGTCAAGCGCACTCAATTTATCTCTCCAGTGGATGTCGGAAATTTGTAATAGTCGTATCATCTATGATTCTTGTTGTCCATAAAGTTTTATATGCTTCCTCGTATTTATGTCAGGAGATAGTTCTCATTAAACCTACCCGTTAGCTGAGACTAAAGCCAGCGAACAGACTCTGCCTCACAAATCTTCACCATGGCATAAAATACCGCCTCTGCGTTCTTGTTGTCACATACCAGTCTGAAATTCCTGCGTCCTAAAATGTCAGTAACACTTACGACATCCTTCTCCAAAAGCAATCGACGTATGGATGCTGAAGAAGATTGTAATCATTCTCGCTCAACAGCTTCGCTCCACTCCGTTAAATCTTTAGGAACCTCAGCACCACCTTCCCTCCCGGGAAGAAGTACGACTTCCGGCCACGTTTCGGACGAAGGCTCTTGCATACCAGACCGAAACTCTCGGCCATCTACTGCAGGGGAAGGAGTCGCTTCATCCTTCCAAGCTCACTCTTCTCGAACACCTGACGGTAACTCTAATAAAAATCGAACTCCGTGAACGGCAGATTCTGGGATAATCTGGCAAAGTTTTTTCCTTTGACTTTGTGACTTTATGTTCGAGTCCTCCATTATTTGCTTATCCCGGGGCATTTTGGGGAATTCGCTTACCAGAAATCAAATGCACAAAATCACCAACATATATCGTTATTGCTTGTTCAGCATATTTACCCACATCACCTGATTCTTCAAATTTGTCCTGACAGCATTTGCTTGTTCTGAGAGAATGAGCTCCAGAATAATCTTTTCTATAGGGTTTAGATTCAACAAATCTAGCACTACCCTGCACGCATCGACGTCCAATTGGACACGCTTCTCCACGGTCTCCATCGTCACATTTCCACTTGCAAGATCCCGTTTAATATCTTCTATGAGTTGGCCGGAATAAATCGCTCTCAGCCCACGCACAGCCGCACACTGCTGGTCTGTCACTTGATACTCTTTAAGCTCCAGAATCTTTTCCAGAGCATCGATTACAGCCTTGACGTGGTCGCAAAAGGACTCATGCTGGAGGCGGTAGTATTCTTGAACGTAGTTTTGCGCCATCATATTATGTCTATGCTATTACCTCGGCAACGCCATCTAATATAGCCACTCGCTTGCAATCACCTTGTCGTCTCTCTAGTGTATCTTTCGCAGAATGGGTAGTAAATAGGGTTGTCGTTTAATGTTCTCAATCTGAGCGAAACGGGTTATTTATCCTCTCTCTTCTTGCCTTTTATAAGTCTCTTTTGTTCGCTGGCTAAACGACGCTCTACCTTTTTCACATCCTCTGCAGGAGGGAGGTTCTCAGGCACAATACCACGCTCGGTAAGCATTTTGCGAACGGCGGCGTTATTATCAACATGTTCGCGTGTGATTGCGGCCTCGCCTTGCAAGTCTTTTGTCTGCACGTTTACAGAAGTCATCTCTGCGGCAAAGTCCTTCGCCTTGATGCTTATCGTCGGAAGGAAGTCTGCCAACGGACGGCTTTGCGGCATTCCCATACGTGCTTTCATCATGCTGGTACTCATTCGGAACAAAGCCTGGTCGCCTCTGGAGCGAATCATAGCAAAACTCTGATCGTTCACGCCACGCTCATACAATATGCCCGAGAGTTTCTTCTCCGTCTCTTGAAGTTTAGCACGCGCCCTCACGCGCTCTACTTCCCGCAGACGCTGCTCAACAAGTTCCATACGGCGCGTCTGTACTGCAAAATAGGTCT
>CAJONC010000032.1:8086-27376 GCA_905235675.1 uncultured Bacteroidales bacterium
ACCATTTTGCTGACATCAGCAAAATGGTCGGCCACTGACTGTCCTGCGTTATTGCAGGCCTCCTTAGCCTTGTCAATCACATTGCTAAAGTTGCGCCACTGGGCATAGCCCAGCAAAGGATACAACTCACGTGCGCTCCAGCACTCGGTATCATCTATCATGCAAACGGCCCCTTCGAAATTCTCGAAAAGCACCTGTATCTCTTCCTTCTTCATCCCTTCGTTAATTAGCGTTTTGTTGATACACTATACCCCACTGACATATCGTCTTCCTTCCCTTGTAAAGGTAATACTTATAATTACCATGAATTGTCGTTTAATGTTATGAGTGCACAAGAGTTACGACTGCCCATTATAAACATACATCCGGTACAACTTGTTTTTTGACACGACAGCGGAACTTTTCACCTTCCGGACTTCGGATACTGTCAGAATGTTGTTAGAGTAACGGTTGAGGTATTCGACACTCGCAATTGAATTTACGGTATTTTTCGTTGACATGGAAATCAATGAACGCCGTAAATAATCATAGTCCACTGAGGGAATCAAATTCTTAACGACATGCAACTTAGCAATAGAATACCTGACCTCGATGTCACTTCCTTGGCAGAAGATAATACCCACGCTGACTCGTTCCTTAATCTCAGGACGAATCTCCGCATATACAATGCTATATTCTAGAATATCCATATTATTCTGCTATCTCTTTAAAATTCAACCATGTTTCCGTGATCCACTCTATGGAAAACAGTTCTCCAATTGTGTTATAATATCAATGCTACCGCCCCTTCCCCTACAGCGTCGCCAAGTATTCGCTCAGTTGCTGCACGGTGGCAGGATTGAGGAAGCGGGCGCCGTCGGATGCGACAGTCTTGCGAGGAGCATCCGCCGTTGCCTTCACCGCCTTCAGGAACTCCTGCGCCTGTATATCCATGTTCACCAGTTCCAGATCCACGCCCTGCACATTAGCTTCCCTTACCAGCAAATAGTAGAACTCGTCCATAAAACTGCGGGTAACGGATTTCACGTGCGAGAAATCAATCTGGGCCTGCACAATCTGCATATTCTGCAGATACTTCGCAAAATCCCGCGCAGACGTCCTCGACTTGAGTTCACTGCCTAGAATCGTCGTTATGTCTATCGTTTTCATAATTATCCCCCAATATAATCATAGATGGTAAATGCGTCTTTCCGCACAGGCATCGTGAAGCACACAAGCGTACCCGGCAGATAGATTGGTTCCGGAAGTTCGGTGAAATCATTCCGCTTCATAGTGCGGATTAGCAGTCCCCTGCCGGACAGGATAACCATCGCGGAGTCCAACCCCCTGATAATCATATCAGTGGAAGTAGAGATGCCGAAGCCACGATTCTCCGCCCCTGGCCGGTTCTTGGTGGATACGCCCGATACGGCAGCGTGCAGAGCCGCCTGGTCGCTGTCGATGTTCTCAAACTGGCGGTCCAGATAACTGCCATAGATAGTCTTGCCACCGTCGGCGATACAGACCGTCAGAGCGTCTCCATCCCACGATGCATTCAGATAGCCTACAAGAGTGTCCGCATGTTCGGTGATATTGTCGATTATCTCATCTGCCACATATCGAAAGGCTGTGGCAATGTTGCTGGCAAGTCCCGATTCCGCCGCCACGAAGTCTTCGATGGCAGAGGTGATGGCATTCCTGATATCGGTCTTCTCACCTGCAGCAGGGAAGGAGATAACGGGGATGCATCCATCACCGTGTCGACGCGATAGCATCACGTTGAATGCAGATAGCGGCATCTCATCCGAAGCAATTTCGGCTTCTCCGCTGAGCACTGCATGGGCCATTGTCGCCAAAAGCGCATCCTCGCCCTCTGCCTGCCCACCGGACACCACCCGTAAAAGTGCTACCAACTGCCGGTTGATATTTCCCGAGTTTATCGACATTGATACCTCTAATTTTTCTGGATTTGTATGCAATAGGGAAGGAAGTTTCCTCCCCCACCGTCCCTTCCCCCCTAACCTACCCCTCCACCGGCACCTTGAGCACGACTTTCTTCACCAACTCCGGTTTACCGTCGGCGGCCAGAAGCGGCTCGTGGGCATCGTCGGGCCAGACTACCACAAAGTATCCGTCGCCTATTACGGCGTCCAGGCCGGGTTCGTCGGCATAGCGGGCCGCATCCTTTTCTTCGTTGTAGGCAATGGTCTCCTTCACGAATTCCAGGGGTTTGCAGCGGATGAGCTCCCGGCCGCGCAGCGCAAGCTGCACATCGATGTAGCGCCTGTGGGCCTCGAATCCCTTTTCATTGACGGGTGCTGTCATGGATTCGCTCACTATTGCCCTGACGCCGTTGTCCAGCATATAAGTTCCGTTTTCCACGTCCGCATCGAGCTTTTCCAAATAATCGAAAGCCGTATCCAGCGCTGCGCCCAGGCCCCTGTAAAGGCCCATGTTTTTGATATGGTCGTAAATCATATTGTTTGTTGAAATTCGATATGGCACACTCCTTCCACTCCTTGGCTTTGTGTAAGGGGTTGATACTGTGGCAATTAACCGAGATCAGCCTGAACAATCCTACAAAACCAAGCGATAGACGGGTCAGCTGCATCCTTCCGGCACCCTGCAGCCGCTATGATGGCTGCAATCCTGTCGGGTTCCATCCCTTTGCAGGCGACTTTCCCCTGACCCCGTCATCCATCCCTCTAAATCGCCAGGCATATCGCATTTCCTCATGGCGGAAAAGAAAGAGGATTCAGCCACAAATATAACTATTTATTCGCAATCAAGCAACAATACTTATTTGTAAAATATTTTTGTATCTTTGACAACTGTACTAAAGACTGAATTTTTATGGGAAACGCATTTCACGCATACGACATCCGTGGCATTTACAATGTCGATTTTGATAAGGAAACCGCTTACAAGGTAGGATATTTTCTTCCTCAGCTGCTTGGCGCGGACAAGGTCCTGGTAGGGCACGACTGCAGGGTTTCATCCCCCGAAATACACGACTGGCTCATCAAGGGAATCACCGACGCGGGCGCAGATGTGGACGACATCGGCCTCAGCAGCACTCCCCTGGTGTATTTCGGCACCGCGAACTATGGCTACAAGGCATCCGTGCAGATCACCGCATCGCACAACCCCGCCGAATACAACGGAATGAAGGTATCCCGCGAGAACGCCCTTCCGGTAGGCCTGGACACAGGCCTCGGGCAAATAAAGGCATGGATTGACGAAGGCCGCCCGACTCCCCCTGCCGCGAAGAAAGGCAGCGTCAGGCAGATGGACATAAAGCCCGACTACATCGAGTTCCTCCGCAAATTCAAGGGAGACTTCTCCAACCTCAGGATAGCCTTCGACCTTTCCAACGGAATGGCCAATCTTTTCGCAAAGGAAATTTACAAGGGCGACGACGCCGTCTGGCTCTTTGACACCATCGACGGACGCTTCCCCAACCATGAGCCCAACCCTCTGATACCCAAGAATGTAGAGCCTCTCAGGAAGCTCGTGGCCGAAAGCGGGGCCGACATCGGAGTTATCTACGACGGCGATGCCGACAGGGTGATGTTCGTGGACGACAAGGCCCGTTTCGTGGCGCCCGACCTTATCATAGCGATGATGGCGCAGTACTTCTGCGGCGAGCGTGGCGAAAAGAGCCCCCGTGTGCTTCAGGAAATACGTTCCTCGAAGGCCGTTGGCGAGTATCTGCAGCAGTATGATGCGGACCTGCACACCTGGAGGGTGGGCCGTGCGTTCGCGGCTCCTAAACTTCGCGAGATTGACGGTCTCTGGGGCGGAGAGCTCGCAGGGCACTACTATTTCAAGGACTTTTTCTATTCCGACAGCGGAATGCTCGCGAGCATCATCGTGCTGAGGATAGTATCCGCCCTCAAGAAGCAGGGCAAGAGTTTCAGCCGGCAGATAGACGAACTCACGAAGTACAGGAATTCCGGCGAGGTGAACTTCCGCGTGGAGGACAAGGCAGGGGCGATGGAGGCGGTGAAGAAGCACTTCGAGGCTGCGGAGACGCCCACCGCGGTGATGGACTTTGACGGTTACAGGCTGGAGTTCCCCGACTGGTGGTTCAACATCCGTCCTTCCAACACTGAACCTTACCTGCGCTTCATCTGCGAAGCGGGCACCGACGCCCTTCTGGAGCGCAAAATTGCGGAAACCGCGGAGATTATCGAGGGAGAATTCGGAGGGAAGCGTGCGTAGAGATAGATATTTTGCAGTTCTGGCGCTTGCGCTGCTGCCTATTGCGGCCGGAGCGCAGCAACCCATCAGCCTCAAGGAGGCCGACAAACTGATACACCGCGAAAACCTGGGTCCCGTGAGGTCCCTCGACCCTTCGTCGAAGCAGGCGGATGCCCACGACACCCTGGACACTTCCGACCCTGCCATCAAACTGGTGCTCTGCAACGACGGCACCTGGCATTATTCCCGCGATCTGGCTGCCCTTGCCGACAGCGCGGTCTTCCGTGAGAACTGGACAACAAATGTCCTGAACCCGTACAAGAGCAAACTGGAGGACCTGCCCGTTCGCATCACCCTCTGCCTTGCCGACTCCGCAAGCCGTTTCTGCTGCCCGCGGCAGGTAAAGGTGTTTTCCAAGTTCGGATGGCGCAGGAGGCGCAATCACATGGGGACGGACCTGCCCCTGCCCGTGGGAACTCCGGTGTACGCCGCGTTCGACGGGGTGGTGCGCGTGTCGATGTACAACCGCGGCTACGGAAATGTGGTGATAGTGCGCCACGCGAGCGGCCTGGAAACCACCTACGCCCATCTTTCCGCAAGGAAGGTGGAACCGGGGGACATAGTCTCGGCGGGTGACGTGATAGGCCTCGGAGGTTCTACAGGGCGTTCCACGGGGCCGCATCTCCACTTCGAGACGCGCTACGAGGGGAACGCCTTCGACCCCGAGTGGCTGATCGACTTCGAGACGGGAACCCTGCGCCACGGCTATTTCACCCTCAGGCGCAAGTACCTCTCCCCTATGTCGAAGTACTACCCCGAGAGCGAGGAGGAAGAGGAGGAGATTTACAAGACGGAGGAAGAGGAAAGGGCTGAAGCAGAGCGCATTGCAAAGGAGATGGCAGCCGCGCAGTACCATACTGTAAAACAGGGGGATACCCTCACGGCGCTTGCGGTGAAGTACCACACGAGCGTTTCCGCGATATGCAAGCTGAACGACATCAGCCCGAACACCACACTCAGAATCGGACGTAAACTTAGAGTCAAATAAATGAAAGCCAAGTATTTGCTAATCGGTGCACTCTGCCTGCTCGCTGCCTGCAGCAGGCCCGCGCTTACGGAATCCGGACTGGATCCCCGCAATTTTGAAGATGTCTATGACGGCAGGCCCACCGCCCTTTACACCCTGCGCAATGCAGCAGGGATGGAAGTCTGCATAACGAATTTCGGAGGGAGGATAGTCTCAGTCATGGTCCCCGACAAGGATGGGGTGCTGCGCGACGTGGTGCTCGGATTCGACAAAGTGAGCGACTATTTTCCGGAGAACAACCTCACGGATTTCGGGGCTTCGATAGGGCGCTACGCCAACCGCATCGACCACGGACATATCGCCATTGACGGCAAGGAATATCAACTTCCGATAAACAACGATCCGCACACTCTCCACGGAGGTCCGAGAGGCTGGCAGTACAAGGTCTACAACGTGCTGGAAGAAGGCGCGCAGAGCCTCAGGCTTCAGATGATTTCGCCCGACGGGGACGAGGGTTTTCCGGGAGGTGTGACAGCTGAAGTAGAATTTGTGCTTAACAATGACAACTCATTGAGTATTAGTTATTCGGCAGTTGCCGACGCACCCACAGTCATCAACCTTACAAACCACTCTTATTTCAATCTTTCGGGCGACCCTGCGAACCATAAAATCGAGGCTGACGAGTTGTGGTTGAACGCCACTTGCTTCACCCCTGTCGACGACACTTTCATGACCACCGGAGAGATAGTTCCGGTTGCCGGAACGGCCTTCGAATTCCGCATCCCCAAACTGATTGGCCGCGACATCAACGCCGATGAAGATCAGCTTCGCAACGGCCGCGGTTACGACCACAACTGGGTGCTCGACACCGCAGGCGACATCAATGAAGCCGCTGCCGAACTATGGTGTCCCGAGACCGGAATCGACCTCAAGGTTTATACCGACGAGCCCGGCATACAGGTCTATGCCGGAAACTTCCTCGACGGTACGGTAAAGGGCAAGGGCGGCGTAGCCTACGGACACCGCACCGCCATCTGCCTCGAAACCCAGCATTACCCCGACTCCCCCAACAAACCGCAGTGGCCGTCAGTGGTGCTGCGTCCCGGAGAGAAGTACAACAGCCACTGCACCTTCGCCTTCAGCGTAAGATAGTATAGGCAGTTCAGCGCCTCTTTTTCTTCATAACCCCCTCCCTGAAGGGCGCCCTCCCCCTAGCCGGGGGTGGCAGGTTAGAAGAAAAAGAGGCGCTGAACTGTTACGCCGGTCTATTACGCCTTCTGCAACTGGCCGAGGACCTCGAAGTAAGGAACACCATCGGCTACCGTAGTGCGGTAGATAGTGTCGTCCACCTGATAATACTCGTTCCCGTCGGAAAGAACTACGACCTCATAGTCCTCAGGAAGGGCCTTGATGAGAGCTCCTGCAGGAGGAACTATCACCTTGTACTGACCCTTGGCATCGGCCACGAAGAACACACCGTCGTCGTAGTAATACTCCTGTCCGTTTGCCGCAAAACTCTGGATAAGCCCGAGCTTGGTTGCGAGCTGATAGGACGCATACGACTTGAGGGCGTTGACATCCATCGAAGGAGTGGAGGCCGCCTGGGCCGCCGCGGTAGCGTTCTGTGCGGCTATCGTTGCATTGTTGGCGGCGATAGTGGCATTCTGCGCTGCAATGGTTGCGTTGTTCTCGGCAATGATGCGGTTCTGCTCGTTGATGGTGGAGTAATTGCTGTTCACCGTGGTATAATTGCGGTAGACATTGTTGTAATATGCGAAAGTGAGCACGTCAAGTTCGAGGGCGTAGAGCGCACGGTCGAAGAGTATACCGTAAGGAGGGCGGCAGATGTGGTAGACATCGTCCCAGAAACGGTAGTAGATGCCGTTGTAATAATAGTAATCTATTCCCCAGTAGCGGTACCTGTCATAGTGGGGCAGATGCCTTACCCTGTAGCCGTAATAGTGGGGATGCCCTGCGTAGAAGCAGCCGGGACGGTCGTAAGGGATGGGCCTGCGCATTGAAGGAGCAACGCGCTTGCCGGCATTGTCGAAGCGGACCTCGTTGGGCACGCCTGCTGTCTGGCGGTCATAGCTGTTGGTGGGATTGTATGAACGGCTGGTCCCGTTGCTGGCTGCGTCGGACACGCCACTCGGACGGCCGCTCGTAGTGGTGCGGGCGGGAGTGGATGCTGCGCTGCGGCTCGTGGACGAGCTGGAAGCGCGGCTGCTGGAGGCAGTTCCGGTAGAGGAGCGGTTCGTCGAACTGCTCGTGCTTGCGGAAGAGCGGCTCGTACTTGAGGTAGAGCGGCTGGTGCTTGAGCTGGTGGTCGCGGAACGGTTGCTCGAGCTGGAACTGCTCGAACGGCTGGTGCTTGAGCTGCTGCGCGAAGTGGACGAAGAGCTGTTGCTGATGGTTCCGCCCACGGCCCTCGAGGTTGAGGAGCTGACACCGGAACGGCTGGAAGAGCTGCCGGACGAACTGCTGCGCGATGCGGACGAGGAGCTGCTGCGTGAAGCAGACGACGAACTGCTGCGCGATGCGGAGGATGATCCCGAAGAACGGGATGTGCTCTGCTGTGACGAACTGCTCCTGCCTGAACTTCCGCTGCGTGACTGGGCATCTGCGGGTGCGATTGCGAGCGCCGCTGCCGCTACGGCTGTAAGCGCTATTTTAATGAATGTTTTCATGATGCTCAATTTTAGTGTCGTAAATATAATATTTTTTTGAAAGTTCCCGAAAGTCTTCGACATCTTTTGTCCAATATCCTTCAATGTCGGCGACCTTGCAGGTCTTCCCGAAAGTATTGCTTACATAATTCGTACCGCAAACTTTGTTGAACATTCCGAGACGCCCTGCAGATATGCCGAAGGGCGTTTTTCCGTAAAGTTCATACACCGCCTGCATGACGTAAAACTGGGTGAGGGTGAGTTTCGCGGCTTCATAGTCGGTAAAATGGAACTGCACCCCGTGCAGCATCTTCCCCGCCATAGGGCCATGGAAAGGCTTGTAATGTATGGTCTTCCACGCCGTTCCAGGAACCTTGTAGGAATCCAGCCTGTCCTTGAGCCTGTCGGCATCTATCCACTCCGCGGCGAACGCCCCGAAAGGCAGGGTGTACCCTATCCCTATGTTGAGATAGCCGCTGAACTCGCCGCAGAGCCCCGAAGCAGGGTAATTGATAGCGGTTTCGGCATAGGGGATGTTGGGGGAAGTAATTATCCACGGCAGGCCGGTGTCACTGAATCTCATCCATCTCTCCCATCCCTCCATCTTCACCACGCGAAGCTTGCAGCGCACGGGTTCATCCTTCCCGCTCTGCCCGCGGTTGAGCCCTTCCCCGTTTATCAGCATGGCAAGCTCCCCCACCGTCAGGCCGTAGATATAGGGGATGCGGTACTGCCCCACGAATGAGTAGAATCCTTCTTCGGGGTAGCTGCCTTCCACTTTCAGGCCCCCGAGCGGATTGGGACGGTCAAGCACCATAAGCTCTATCCCCTGCTCCGCACAGGCCCTCATCATCAGCCCGAGGGTGGAGATGAAGGTATAGGACCTGCAACCCACGTCCTGAATGTCGTAGACCACTATGTCTATGCCTTTCAGCATTTCGGGAGTAGGCTTGCGGGTGCTGCCGTACAGCGAATGCACCGGAAGGCCGGTTTTGGCGTCGGTATAGCTGGCGACGTAATCCCCTGCGTAAGAGTCTCCCCTGGCCCCGTGTTCGGGAGCGAAAATGGCCCTGAGGTCTACGGCATCATTGAGTATGTCTATCGTGGAATTCAGGTTCCTGTCCACTCCTGAGGGGTTCGTGAGCACAGCGACGCGCTTGCCCTTCAGGCCTTCAAAGCCTGAATCGCGCAGGACTTCGATGCCGGGCTTGACCTGGGCGAAGCAAGGCACAGCTGCAAAAAGGACTATAAGAGATATAATTCTTCTCATTGCTTCTTTCCGTATGCAGGGTCAATTTTTGAAGGGAGAAGCGCAGTTACCGCTACGGTGGCGAGGCAGCAGACCATTACCATTATGAAGAAGCCCGTATAGCCGAGGCTCTCCTGCAGCATCCCTGCGAAAAATCCCGGAATCATCATGCTGAGGGCCATGAAGGCAGTGCAGATGGCATAGTGCGAAGTACTGTATTTGCCCTGCGAGAAGTACATCATGTAGAGCATGTATGCCGTGAATCCGAAGCCGTAGCCGAACTGGTCGAAGGCTACGCAAACGCTTATCACTACGGGGCTTGCAGGAAGTGCCACCGCCATGTAGAGATACACCGCGCAGGGCAGGGCGAGGCTGAGTGCCATGGGCCAGAGCGCCTTGCGGAGGCCCACCCTGGCAGCGTAGATGCCGCCGAGTATGCCGCCGAGCGTGAGCGCGATCACCCCTATGGTGCCATAGACGACACCTACCTGGGTGGTGCTCAGGGCGAGGCCGCCTTCCGCTGCCGTGTCAAGCAGGAAGGGGGTGAGAATTTTTACGGAGAACGCTTCGGGCAGGCGGTAGAGCAGCATGAACACTATTGCGAGCAGCACTCCGGGCTTGCGGAAGAAGCTGGCGAAGGCTTCGATTATGGATCTGGACTCGGACGTTTCCGCGTTTTCGGAAGTTTCGCCGGTCCCACTCCCCGTTTCGGAAGCGCGCTTTCCGGCAGCCTTGTCCGCCGCGGCTTTCGGCAGGGCGAAACGGTGCCACACGCAGAGCAGCAGCAACAGGGCGGAACTCAGCAGCAGGGTGTCCCTCCAGGCGCGGGGGATGTCACCGTAGCGGGTTTCAAGCAGACCTGCCAGCACCACTATTCCCCCTTGTCCGAACACCGATGCGATGCGGTAGAACGTGGACCTTATCCCCACGAAGAGGCTCTGCCGGTGCTCGTCGAGGGCTATCATATAATATCCGTCGGCGGCTATGTCGTGCGTGGCGGAGAACATTGCGGTGAGATAGAAGAATATCAGCGCCAGAGCGAAATCTCCGACCGGAGCTCCCGTTTTCCGCGGGATGCTCAGGGCGATGGCGGCAAAGCACACGGTCATCAGAGCCTGCATGCAGATTATCCACCATCTCTTGGTGCGAACTACATCCACGAGGGGGCTCCATAGGGGCTTTATCACCCAGGGGAGATAGAGCAGGCTGGTATACATCGCCAGGTCGGCATTGCTCATGCCGAGGCGCTTGAACATTGTAACCGATACCACGTTTACCAGAAAATACGGGATTCCCTCAGCCAGATAAAGCGTCGGAACCCAAAGCCAGGCGGATTTTTGCTTTTCCATAAATTATAATACTGCCGGTCCTGCTCCGGTGCCGGCGCTTGTTTCTTTGATTGAACTTTCAGTATCGCTTACGGGAACTATCTCGGCGCCGGGATAATAATGGGCCAGGATTTCTGAATGGCTGTAACCCCTGCTTGCCATCACCGCGGCCCCGATCTGGCACAGGCCTACGCCGTGGCCCCAGCCTTTGCCGCGAAGTATGCAGGTATCACCGTCCCATTCCACTTCGAAGGCGGAGCTCTTCAGATGGCTTTCGCTCAGGGCCTTGCGTATCGCGAGTTCCTTTCCTACCATAGTCTCCCCTTCCGATCCTTTTATCTTCAGGTATTTGATTCTGCCCGAAGGGCCTCTCTCCAAAGCCTCGAGATCCTGTACGGTACCCAGATTCTTTCCGGTTTTACGGGACACCAGTGCCGAAAGTTCATCGCGCGTATAGCGCACTTCCCAGCGGTAAAAATCCTTCGTGGACAGGTCGTAATCGTTCAGTATCCTGCGCAGCACATCCTCTCCTGGATTGCTGCAGAACGCCTCCTCACCCTGGCCGGGCGCATCCGGCACCGACTGCAGATACGGCAGGTCCCTGTCTTCCCAACAGGTGCTGAACAGCTCGCTTCTGCCCCCGCAGCATTTGGAATAGCGGGTATCGCAAATCTCCCCTCCGTAACTCAGCACGCTCCCCCAGGTAAGGTCGATCGCGTCGCGCACATTCTTGCCCTCGGCACCGTCCAGGCCCTGATAACGCTGGCAATGGTCGTCGGCACACACGTCGAAGGTCCCGTGCCGGTGGAGATTGCTGATAAGCCACGAACGCGAGATAATCGCATGTGCCTTTATGAACTCCAAAGGAGCGTCTTCCTTCATCTCCGAACTCACCACGCTCAGCAGGTAGTCTTCCAGGCCCAGACGGTTGATTACCCGTATCCTGTCCCCTTCCACCACGAAGCGCATCCTTCCCGCAAAACGCCTCGTCATCTTTCGCTCCCAGTGGAATCCTATCCCAATCGGCACATCGTAGAGCACGAATGTGGGTTCGCTGAACAGGGTGGAACGCGTCACGGCGTCGAAGGTCAGTTCGTCGTAGAGCATGCCGTTGTAGTTTATCCTTCCGTCGCACCAGCTCACCCTCTGGGGGCCTGCGCCGTCGGAAATAATCTCGAAAACTATCTCCTTCGCCGCCATTATGCCCACGTCTATCTTGGGCTGCGTGCGGGTAAGCCTCCACACCACAAGCGCGTCATCTTCCTCGCTCACAGACACTTCCTCCACCATCTGCGCCAGCTGTTCCTGTGTTATCTTTTCGAAATCCTCCTCCTTGGGCGCTATGAAATATCCCGCCATGTCTGCGGCGCCGGGGCTCATCGTGAGATGATCTTCCCCTTCCGCGAAGTAGTGATGCGAGCGCAGCTTCGATCGCAATACCACCACAGTCCTGAACTCGCCGTTCTTGTACCAGGAATAGAGGTTGAAGCGCGGTTCCCCTTCACCCTCGCGCCGCGGGGAGCACTCCAGCAGGCGGTAGAATAGCTTCGCCATGGATTTCTGGGTGGTAGCCTTGAGCATGTACACCCCCCGCGTGAAACCTTCGAACTTGTAGAGGCTCGCGTCCTGCACCCTCTCCAGCTCGCCCGTGGCCGTATCCAGCGCTTTGTCCGCCGCCAGTTCGAGGGGCAGTATCCCGCGCGGGCAGGCCTGGAAGTGCAGGTGGTCGGGGGCGGAAGCTCCGCTCATGGGGCCGTTGTAGAAGACGGTGAAGTTCTGGTACATCCTCGTAAAGAGGAGCATGTCAGGGAAGTGGTGCCAGATAGTCTGGGGAAGATGCTCGTCGCGCACCACCACGAGATGGTCCCTGAAGATGGGATAGGGGTTGACCTGTATATTGTAGCGGCGGTGCTTCTTGCCGTCGTATTTCACATGAAACTGCTCCTTGGGACGGTTCCCTGCACAGAGGAAGCACTTCCTGGAGGCGATGGACGCTTCGTCCACCTCGGCCGTGGAAGATGTTATGCGGCAGGGATTCAGCTGGACGCTGACCTGCAGGCCGCCTATGTCGAAGTATTTGTAGCGCGCCTGTTTGAGGGATCGGAAGTTTCGGGCGGCGAGGGGCCACACCGAGAGCTGGTCTTTTATGAATTTACTGATGTCTGCCATGTGTGTCAGATGAGCGCGAGGAGGGAGTCCCTGATGTCTGCGTATTCCTGTTCAAACTGCGGGGTGAGGGCTTCGGTTTCAGTGCCGTGTGCCGCCGCGAGTTCTATCTCTTCCGTGCTCCACCAGCGGCCTTCGGACACTTCGTCGGAGTCGGGGTTTATTGCCCTGTCGGTGACCAGTGCGAAGATGTTCACCAGCTCTGCCTCGCAGGAGTTGGTGTAGACATAGCTTTTGAGGTAGATGGGGTTGAAGTCGAAGAGGCCGAGTTCTTCACCAGCTTCGCGCACAAGGGCTTCCATCAGGCTTTCGCCGTAGCTGACGTGGCCCCCGACCGCGGTGTCCCAGTGATTGGGAAGCAGGTCCTTGGTGGCGGAACGCTTCTGGAGATATATCTTTCCGAAGTGGTTTACTATCTGGAGATGTACCACGGGGTGCAGGAGGCCGTATTCGTGACAGGCTTTGCGGGTGCTGCGACCTATCACCAATCCGGTGGATTCCACTACGGGAAGGACCTCGGTGTTTCCGTGGACTGTCTTGACTTTCAGAAGCGGAGCCGGTTCTTCGGGATATACAAGATCGAACATCGCTAATAGTTTATGATGCGGAGTTCCTCGGGGGTGTAGAGGATGGAGTCGATGAAGTCGGGAGCGGCTTGCGCGAGAATCACGAATGTAGCGAGCGCGAGTGCCGCCAGGCCTATGATTATCAGCGGGATAACCCACCACCTGAAGCGGCGTTTGTCTGCGGGGGCGGGGGGTGCTGTTGCGGTTGCTTCGACGGCTTCGGGTTTCGGTTCTGCTTCGGTTTTCGGCTCCGGTTCTGCGGCGGGCTCCGGCACTGCGACGGCGACTGGTTCTGCGACGGCGACTGGTTCGGGTTCCGGTTCTGCTTCGGCTTTCGGCTCTGCTTTCGGCTCCGGTTCGGGCTCGTCGGCAAGTTCCACCAGAACATCTTCCTCCGCTTCTTCAACCGTTACTATCGCTTCCTCCGCCGATATATCTTCCACAGGCTCAACCAGCATTTCCTCTGCAACCACCTCCTCTGCAGGTTCCACCAGAACTTCATCTGCGGGTGTCTCCCCTGCGCTTTCCTCCTGCGCCACCTGCACTGCAGCAGCTTCAGCCTCAGCCTCGGCTTCCGCCTCCTTCACCACCTCCTCCGCGGGCCTGTCCACATACGCAAACAGCTCCGCCACCCGCGAATGAATCTCCGCATCCGAATCCGTATGATTCTTCAGCGAAACCGCGGGCAGCCCGAAACCCTCAGGGAAGATATCCAGATCTTCATCGGTAATGAAGAAGAAATTGTTCTGCCTCGTAGAACGCAGTCGCCCCAACCCCGGAAACACCACCAGCTTCTTCTCTATCAATTCCTTGCGGATTTCTTCCAGGAAATGCTGCAGGATAGCTTTGGACTGGTCGTAATCTATGCCGTTGCTGTTGCTGTAGAGAACCACCAGGGAATCGTCCTCCGACCGGCTCGGCATGAAAGTAACCCTCCTGTAAGGGGGATTTATGGTATAGCCCTTGTCCGAAAAACTCGCGGGCACCATCTCGGCAATAAAGGCGCCGAGACCGGGAAGGCCCACCTCCTCGTGATCGAGCAAAAGCTCGCCAATCATTTTCGACAATAATGCTACATCCATAACAACTTACAAATATAGAAATTTTTGTTGCTTAAAAAAAGCGAAAAAATTTTTGCACTCTAAAGTTTTTGTATTACCTTTGCAATCCGCAAAGGCAAGCCGCCCGCGGCCCCTGCGCGAACATTCCTCCTTAGCTCAGTTGGTTAGAGCACCTGACTGTTAATCAGGGGGTCCTGGGTTCAAGTCCCCGAGGGGGAGCAAGTCCGGCAGCTGCAAGGTTGCCGGACTTTTTATGGCAGCCAAGTGGCTAATAATCAATGAGATACTTATAGTAACCTTCTCGTTTCAAAGGGGGAAACTTTGCATAAATCATTGCAACACAGACAGTTATCCACCAGCTTACTTGATTGGCCTCCCTGGCCCTCGTGGACACTGGAGGGCCGTTTTGTCCACGAGGGTGGAGCCGCTTGTGATTTAACTTTTTTTTATTTACCTTTGAAACAAACATCCGGGAATGAAGTTTCTTGTTATTTTCATGAGCCTTTTATCCAGCATATTCGCATGCGGCCAAAGCACACAGAGGAAAGTAGAAATACCCAAGGACTACTATGCCCTTGCGGAAAGCACTATCGACGGCAAGCCGGCCATCAAGGTTGTCAACACCTCTCTTAGAAAGTTCAAAGCAAAAGATATCTTCGCCTGGACACTGATTCTGACAATGGAGTTCAAAGAACTGGCGAAGAACGGCATGCCGACTTCCGACGAGTCCAAATTGGTAATCGACTATCTTGAAAGCCTGTCCGAACAGATAAAAGGGGACGCCGAACATCCCAATGCGCTATTCCTTGCACGTGAAACCTGGAACGGAACATGCCAGATGATTTGGCATGTTTATGATCCCAAAACCGTAGACAAACTTTTGAAAGAAATCATCGATAATGAATCTTATCCAAGGCCTTCGAGTACATAATGGAACACGATCCCAAGTGGAAAAAAGTTGCCTGGACTAAACAGTTCAAATAATCATCTCATATGTCCGAAATAGGAAAGTTTCGCAAATGGGTAGGGCGCATGTTCAAGAAGTCGTCCGACGATGGATCGACTACACGGGTAATACTTGAAGAATTACGCAATGCTAAAACCTTCCCGCAATTCCTGGGAGTTCTCTTTCACCCAAGGAACATGTCTCTCATCACCATTATCCTCATTATTCTTGCGATTGTTTTCGGCGTGAGCGGTAAGATCTCGCATTTTATCAAATTCCTACTGCTCCTCCTTGCCATCGAGGGTTATAAGGTGTTCTCGTACTACAGTTACTGGAAAAAATACGGGGAACTTGTCGAACATCAGCGAAATAAATATCAAAATCTGGACGAATCAAGGATTCAGACCGTAATGCAGGAAATGCAGCGTCTGCGCAAGGACTGCATAGAGCTGAAGATCCCTTTCTCCAAAGATAAGAACCTGCCAGTAGGGCACTCCAAATATGGAGGATGCCCTGATGTTCCTGAAGGCTTCGTGTGGCCAACGGACGATGCCGGAAGGCCACTTTCCCTGCTTCTGCAATTCGACTGCTCAGAGTTGTCTAAGCTCGATATAGAATCTCCGCTACCCAAGACCGGACACCTGTATTTCTTTTATGAGCTCAGCAAGATGAACTGGGAAGGAACCGAGAATTCTGTTAGAGTGATCTTCTATGACAAGGATGCCGGCCCTCTCCACCACTGCGATTTCCCGGATAATCTGGAGGCCGAGTATCGGCTGAAAGAATCATCCCTGCATTTAGAGGTTTCGGACAGTTATCCCCGCTATGAGGATCTTGTGCAGATAGACTCTGAAATTAGATACAAGTATTTGGACGAGTATGAAATCGCAATGCAGAGGCTTGGCTATTTGCCTGCCACGATGCAGGGAGTCCTTCTCGGATACGATGATCCGGCGCAGGACAGTATCCTGACAGACCCTCAAAAAGACGTGCTCCTCCTCCAGTTCAATTCCGTCGAGACCAACGATGAGAACGAATTGATGTTCTATGATTGCGGCGCTCTGTATTTCGTCATCTCCCGCGAGGATCTTCTTGCCCGTAGATTCGACAAAGTCCGCTTTGAATTGCAAAGTTCCTAAATAATCATACCATGCTACAACTCATTTTCAGTATTTTTTTCATCTTATATGGTTTGTTCACAATATACTTGAGAATCTTCAAGAACAATAAATGGCTTAGCAAAATCAACAGGATGAAGGGAGCCTATGGCGACAAGTTCGGCACTTTCCTTCATGTCATTTCCTACACTGTCATACCCATAATCTTGGGTATCGTGGGTATTGTCTGCTATCTTCTCGGCATTGAGATTTTTTAATACACAACACACGGCCTGTTTTTCTCAACAGTTTAATTTACTTGCAGTTAAAGATTAAATACTTGCCAAAAACAGTCATTATCCTCCAATGGCGCTTTTACGGGATTTCCGCTATAGGTCCCCCTTGAAAAGCAAGGACCTATAGCACTTTCCTGGGATTTTCGCTATAGGTCCCCCTTGAAAAGCAAGGACCTATGGCACTTTTCTGGGTTTTCCGCTGTAGGTCCCCCTTGAAAAGCAAGGACCTACATCACTTTTCCTGGATTTTCGCTGTAGGTCCCCCTTGAAAAGCAAGGACCTATGGCACTTTTCCTTGGTTTCCGCTGTAGGTCCCCGATGAATTCAATGGCCTCTATTGCTTTGCTGATGCCACTACGTGACATCTCCAGTTCAGAGACGAACTCTGCAATGGTGATGTTCGGATTCTCGCGCAACGGTATGCGGCGGATGGTTCCGGGCGCGTTCGCGGCTCATTTCCCCCTCACAGCAAAACCCCTGCACAGAACACGTCGGAGCTATCCCGAATACGTTAAATCTGAATTTAGTAGCGTATTTCACCCCGTTGTTTGAAGTCCCCCATCAACGACGGAGCAAGAATATACCCTTTATCAGGTTGATTCGTGGTTAAACGCCTGATTTCTGCTTCTGTTGTAGCATATTCAGAGAGTTCGTCAAGAAGATCATCTATCTGTCCTCTGAACTTTTGATATGCCTGCTCGTCGTGCGTGGTAACAACTTCATCAAAAAAAGCGTGTGTTACCTCTATTCCGAACTGCTTCCCGTCATTCAGGCAAGTCATATACTGAATTGAGATTGCCCCGTTGGCTTTAATTGATTCGTCCTCATTGATTAGACTGATAAATTGTAATTGTGCCAGATTTCTTCTGGATATGCGGGTGGACACTTCACAAATATCCCATATCAACTGAGCATATTTCAACTCGGTGCTGTCACGGACAATAAAGAAAGAATTGCTCTTCTCCATGGCGGCACAAAAATAGTATTTTTCTTGAAGCCCTTTGTTCCAATCACGCTTTGATTTCGGGACGTCAAGTGCCGACCAGAATCCGGTTGCAACTTGATGATAAATATGCAAATCACTCAGTTTCTTAATATATGCCGAATCAGAAACAGAACCCTGAAAATCATCGAAAGTCAATTGGGCTCCCGGCTGCCAAAACCGATGGGTCTCCGTATCAACTTGAGCAAATGAAGGGAGAGAGACGAAAAAAGCAAGTATTAAGACTAATCTTTTCATACAATCACGATTTTGCTTTGCAAATTTATCAAATTTCCACCACTTGAACAATCGAAAGCTCCACCAGATACACCCTGACGGGGCTGACTCTGTCCACTTTCTGTTCACCTCTTAGTTGAGGATGGGGAAAGCCTTCTTGAGCTGAGCCCGCAGACAGGGTACCTCAACAAGCCGAGCAAAGGAGCAGAAACTGACCCAGCGAAAACTGGCAAAGAAACTAAATATGCAAGAGGCCGCCCTGTCTCGAGCGCTATCGGGGAACCCTGAACTCAAAACGATTGAAAGGATCGCAGAGGCCTTAGGCGTTCCGGTCAAAGCCCTATTCCAAGAAATCAGAACCGTCGAAGGCTTTGTTTCAATCAATGGAAGCATATATCGTTTCCATACAAAGGAAGAATTGGAGGCAATGATCACGAAGAAGTTAAAATAATTTGCTATTTTTGCGAAAATGGATCAAAAGATGACGCCGATGTAGAATTAAGACACATTTAAGGCATACATAAAAGGCATTAGTCCTTCAAGGCTTACAACTACCACAAATGTATTCCCCCTTGAACGATTAATGTCCGCGCGCTGAGCGTGGGCACTATTATTCGTTGACGTTGGGGAAAGTTGTGGTAGACTGTAAGCAACTGAGAATAGTATTGCTTACGCTCTTTGTATACCAAGTATCACAATATATGGAATCCAACACAAGTACCTCGAAAAGAGAGTTCATCTCTCCGGAAGTAAGAATTCTTCCAATCAACATGTCAAAAGTTTTAATGATGAGTAATGAGAACACCCATGAAGAAGATTTATTTTAACCTTTCAAGTTTTGCCCTAGCTGGCCTTTCCATTGCTTTTGCGGCATGTACCAATGAGCCTGTGACTCCTATTGAACAGGTGGAATCGAACGCTCCCATAATCTACGCCAGTCAGGAGCTTCAAGTCAAATCTTCGATTACCGTAGATAGCGAAGGTGTAGGCACCATTTATTGGAGTCCGGAAGATGATATCAGTATCTTCTACGGGGCTTCAATTCCTGTGCTCTATACCTCGACGAATCTTGCCCCTGAAACGACTGCAGCCTTTACTACCAGCGCAATTATAGGGAGCACAGAACTTGCGTCGACTAATATCTGGGGATTGTATCCACACAACCCCTCTGCAGTTTGTGACGGTGTTTCCATAAGCACGACATTGCCTTCCACGCAATATGGAGTCTCTGGCACTTTCGATGATGACTTATTTATGACGGTAGCGCACTCAGACGACACCAACCTTCATTTTTACAATGTGTGCGGAGGTATCAAATTCAGTCTTTCCCGCGACGACATTACCGCTATCACTTTCTCGGGGAATAATAATGAGGATATTGCTGGAGACATTACAGTGTCATTCGTTGATGGATTGCCGAGCGTTTCTGTCGACAGTGGCGAGAAAACCATCACCGTAACGCCCAAAGGCGGCGGCACATTCGCCAG
>CAJONC010000033.1:0-15510 GCA_905235675.1 uncultured Bacteroidales bacterium
GTTGATGTCGTAGCGTTCCACCTTGTCCAGGATTTCCAGGGTGTTGGAAAGCGCTTCCAGGTGGTTGGGGAAGAGCGCCATCATCTCGTTTTCGCTCTTCAGATACTCCTGCTGGGTGTAGCGCAGACGCTTGGGGTCGTCCACCTTCGCTCCGGTGGTAAGGCAGATAAGCCTGTCATGCGCGGGCCCGTCCTCCTTGCGGACGAAGTGGGCGTCGTTGGTGGCTATCACCTTCACCCCCATCTCGGCGCCCAGTTGGAAGATGACCTCGTCGTACTGGAGCTGCTCCTGGTAAAGATCAAGCGACATGCCAGGCACCTCGGTCTTGTGGAGCATCACCTCCAGGTAATAATCGTCGCCGAAAACCCCCTTGTGCCACTCAATGGCCTTCCTGGCGCCGTCCAGGTCGCCGGCAAGTATGCAGCGGGGCACTTCCCCCGCTATGCAGGCCGAAGAGCAGATAAGCCCTTCGTGATACTTTTCGAGCACCTCGTGGCTCACTCGCGGCTTGCCGAAATACATGCCCTCGATATGCCCGGTGGACACTATCTTCATAAGGTTCCTGTAGCCTTGATAGTTCTTCGCGAGCAGTATCAGATGGTAGTAGCGGCGGTGGTCGTTGTCCTTTAGTTTATGGTCGTAATGCTGTGTCACGTACACCTCGCACCCGATTATGGGCTTCACGTTCGGATGCTTCCTGGACACGTCGAAGAACTCCTTCACCCCGTACATGTTGCCATGGTCGGTGATGGCGAGGCCGGGCATCGCCAGTTCGTCGGCGCGGTCGAACAGTTTGCTTATGTTGGACATTCCATCCAGGATGGAATACTCGGTATGGACGTGGAGGTGTACGAATGACATGGTTCTGCGAGAGGGTTATTTCTTCAACTCCATTCCCAGCTGCAGGCCGGTGATCTGGTCGATAAGCGTGCCCAGGGCGGAAGATGAAGCGGAGCCTCCGACGGTCTTGAGCGCGCCGGTGGCGAAGTTCAGGAAACTTGAAGCGTCGAAGAGGAGCTGGATGCCGGACGCGCCGTTGACCACCTTTCCGTTCATGTTCAGATAGTTATAGAGCTGGCCGAACTTCAGGGCGATTTCCCCCTTCGAGAAAGTATAGGTTCCCGCCGCTATCTGCTTGCTGCCGGTATTGATGCTGAAAGCTCCCTCCTGGGTGAAGGTAAACGTGGCTACACCGGGCTTCAGGCCCGCTTTTTCGAGATAAGCATTGGCTTTCTTTTCAAGGTCTTTCTTGTAAGCGGACGCCGCTATGGTAGTGAGCGCATTGTCGGTCTCGACGGCCGTGGACAAGCCATTGTAGGTCCATGTGCCGGGAAGGGAAACGGTGGTAGTCTTCGACAGTACGGTGCCGAGAATTGCGTCAAGCACGTTGCCGACGGCATCGGAACCGCTGCCGCCCGTCTGGGTTTGAGTGCCGCCGGTGGTCTCGAGAAGGGCATTCTGTGTAAAAGGTCCGCAAGAGGCAAGCATCAAAGACGCGCCAAGGATCAAAATCATTTTTTTCATATCATACGAAATTTAGGGTTATTCATCTGTTTCATCTTCCGGCACGGCCCATCCCTGCGCACGCAGGGGCAGTTCGACACCCTCCGGAGTAACAAGGACGGTCCCGGCCTCGGGCAACGCCAGATGGCCGATGATGTCGAAGGTCTGGAAGTCCCGCCGGAATTTCTCGAGTTTAAGTATGGGTATTGCGAAGAGCAGCTGGAAGTCGTCGCCGCCGTTCATCGCCGCGGAAACCGGGTCGAGGTCGAGTTTGCGCCCCAGTTCGAAGGAGTTCCCTTCGAAGGGGATTTTGTCGGCGTAGACCTTGGCTCCCAGGCCGGTGGAACGGGCGATAGTCTTCACCGCGTCCGCCAGGCCGTTACCGATCAGGCAGCCGGCCGACGGGATGATTTCGGCTTCCTCGAGTTTGGAAAGCAATCCCGCATCCAGTTCCGGCTTGAGGTACGCCCCCACCATCATTTTATACTGCTCCATCTCCTTGCGGTCGCTCTCCCCGCCGTCGAAGCGCTCGAGTTCGCGCTCAAGCACCCTCATTCCGAGGTACGCGGCTCCCAGCCGGCCGGTTACGCACAGCAGGTCCTTGCTCTGCGGGCGGGGCCGACGCACTTCAGTGAGTTTCAGCCTGTTACCCTCGGCGCTTACGCTTATGCAAAGCCCGTTGCGGGAGGGTTTCATGTCGAGGGTGACATCCTTGTAGCCGTGCTCTTCGGCGGCCGCGGAGATGCCTCCCCAGAGTTCCTGAATCTGCCCGTAGTCGAGTTTTGCGCTCACGCCAAGCACCACCGAAAGCCCCGCAGGGTGGCGAAGTTGTGCGTAAAGTTCCCCCGTTACAGCCGTAACAGCCTTGTAACCAAGATGTTTCAGAGGGAAGTAAACCAGGTTGAAGTCCACCCCTTCAAGGAACACCTTGTGTGCGCTTGCGCCGAAAGGCTCAAAGGAAGACCCCTCGAAGAGCTGCCTGAGGGCTTCCTGCTTGCCAAGGTCGGAGAAACTCTTCCTGACCATAGCCTAGAGTTGACGGAGCAGGTTGCCGAGAGATACTTTCCTGTCGATCATGTCGTGCAGCGCGTCGACAGCCACGCGCTCCTGGGACATGGTGTCGCGGTCGCGCACGGTCACGCAGCCATCTTCCAGGCTCTTATGGTCGACAGTGATGCAGAACGGGGTGCCGATGGCGTCCTGACGGCGGTAGCGCTTGCCTATGCTGTCCTTCTCTTCGTACTGGCAGTTGAAGTCATATTTGAGGAGGTCCATCACCTTCTGGGCGAGTTCGGGCAGGCCGTCCTTCTTGACCAGGGGCAGCACGGCGGCCTTCACGGGGGCGAGAGGGGCTGGAATGCCGAGAACCACACGCGTTTCGCCGTTCTCGAGGGTTTCGCTCCTGTAGGCATGTGAAAGCACGGTGAGGAACATCCTGTCCACTCCGATGGAGGTCTCCACGCAATACGGCACATAGCTTTCGCCGGTCTCCGGGTCGAAGTACGTAAGCTTTTTCCCGCTGAGCTGCTGATGGTTGCCGAGGTCGAAATCGGTGCGGCTGTGGATGCCTTCAAGTTCCTTGAAGCCGAAGGGGAAGTTGAATTCGATGTCGGTAGCGGCATTTGCGTAATGCGCAAGCTTCTCGTGGTCGTGGAAGCGATAGTTCTCCGCACCCATTCCGAGGGCGATATGCCACTTCATGCGGGCCTCTTTCCACTTGTTGAACCACTCCATCTCGGTGCCGGGCTTGCAGAAAAACTCCATCTCCATCTGCTCGAATTCGCGCATACGGAAGATGAACTGGCGCGCTACCACCTCGTTGCGGAAAGCCTTGCCTATCTGCGCAATGCCGAAAGGAATCTTCATGCGGCCGGTCTTCTGCACGTTTATGTAGTCCACGAAGATGCCCTGTGCGGTCTCCGGGCGCAGATACACGGTGTTCGCGCCTTCGCCGGTGGAGCCGAACTGGGTGCTGAACATCAGGTTGAACTGACGCACGTCGGTCCAGTTCTTGGTGCCGGAGATGGGGCAGACAATGTCGCAGTCGAGGATAATCTGCTTGTACTCCGCAAAGTCGTTGGCCTGTTCGGCCTTGAGATACCGCCCGTGCACCTCGTCGTAGTGGGCTTTTTCGCGCAGGACATTGGGATTCGTCTCCCGGAACTTCTCCTCGTCGAAGGCGTCGCCGAAGCGCTTGCGGCCCTTCTCGACCTCTTTTTTGATCTTCTCCTCTATCCTGGCGAGATAGTCCTCGATGAGCACGTCCGCACGGTAACGCTTCTTGGAATCGCGGTTGTCGATCAGGGGGTCGTTGAAGGCCGCCACGTGACCCGACGCCACCCACGTGCTGGGGTGCATGAAGATGGCGGCGTCAATGCCTACTATGTTCTCGTTCAGGCGGGTCATCGCTTCCCACCAGTAACGCTTGATGTTGTTCTTGAGTTCCACGCCAAGCTGGCCGTAATCGTACACTGCGCCAAGGCCGTCATAGATTTCGCTGGAAGGGAAAATGAAGCCGTACTCCTTGCAGTGGGCCACCAAGATTTTGAATAGTTCGTCCTGTGTCATATCTCCGATATATTGTCTGTTACAAATTTAATCATTTTTCCTCACTTGTTCGAGCAAAGGTTTTATGTAGTGCCTCCCTTCCACCTGGGGGTGAGGGATAGTGAGTTCCGGGGTGTGCATCCGAAGGTCGCCGTACTCCAGGATGTCGATGTCGATAATGCGGTTGTGGTAGATGCGAGTGCCGTCCGCGGCGTATTCGGGGGAGTCGTCCCTGCCCAGTCGGCGCTCTATGTTCTTGCAGATGGCAAGCAGGGTTTCGGGGCGGCGGCGGGTCTCGTAGCGCACCACGCAATTCAGGAATTCCGGCCCTTCAAAGCCCAGGGCCGAAGTGGGGACGATGTCCGAAAGCGCCTTGTAGCGCCCGAGTTCCGCGTTGAGGAAACTCAATGCGGAGAGGATGTTGGTCTTGCGCGCGCCGATGTTGCTTCCCAAAGCCAGGTAAACTGCTGCCATAATCTAATCGAAATCAGGGTCCATACCAAGCGCCACGCGGGCTTCGTCGGAGAGCATGCTCTGGTCCCAGACGGGATCGAACACCAGATCCAGGGTGCATTTCTTCACTCCGGGAGTGAGTTCCACGCTGTGCTGCACGTCTCCCATCACCTCGTCCGCCATGGGGCAGTTGGGCGCGGTGAAGGTCATCTTTATGTAAACCTCGTGCGCTTTGTTTATGTTAAGTTCGTAAATAAGCCCGAGGTCGTATATGTTCACCGGAATTTCGGGGTCGTACACTTGCTTGAGGGCAAGCACTACGGCGTCGTAAAGGGGTGCGAGTTCCTTTACGTCCTCGGGAGTGAGTATTTCGTTGGTATTATCGGACATTTTCTGCAGCAAGTCTCTTGATTGTATCTATCATGGAAGCCAGGCCGTTGGCGCGCGTGGGCGAAAGGTTTTCCCTGAGCCCTATCTGCTCGACGAAGTCGAAGTTGTCGCCCGCTATCTCCTCGGCGCTGCGGCCGCTGTACACGCTGATGAGCAGGGAGATGATGCCCTTTGTGATTATGGCGTCGCTGTCCGCAGTGAAAAGGAGTTTTCCATCCTGCACTTCGACATCCAGCCAAACCCTTGACTGACAACCTTTTATCAGCTTATCATCGGTCTTGTGTTCCACGGGGAACATTTCCAGTTTCTTCCCGAGGTCTATCAGGTATTCGTATTTGTCCAGCCACTCGTCAAACATCGAGAACTCCTCGACCACGGCTGCCTTCGCATCTTCAAGACTAATCATTTCAACATCTTTACGGCCTTGTGCAGGCATTCAACAAAATACTCCGCCTCCTCCATGGTATTGTAGGGTGCGAACGACGCGCGAAGCATCCCGGTAACGCCGAAACGGTCCATCAGCGGTTCCGCGCACATCTGCCCGGAGCGCAGCGCGATTCCCATCTTGTCCATGATGAGCGCAAGGTCCTCGTGGTGGGCGCCCGCGACGCTGAAACTGAACAGCGGAATCTTGCGGGCGGAGCTGTCCGGGAGTCCGTAGAGAGTTACGTCGGGATTCGAGGAGAGAGCATCCGAAATGAAGGATTTTATTCGCTCGTTCTCTGCCACTATATCCTTGTCACGCAGGGTCTTGACCATTTCAATGGCAGGCTTGAAAGTGGGTATGCCGGCTATGTTCTGGGTACCTGCTTCGAAGCGGTGGGGAGGGTCGGCATACGTGGTCCCCGCCCAGCTCACGGAGCCTATCATCTCGCCGCCGCCCATAAAAGGAGGCAGAGCCTCGAGCAGAGCCCTTCGGCCATACAGCACTCCGGTGCCGGTAGCGGCGTACATCTTGTGCCCGGAGAAAGCGTAGAAGTCGCATCCCAATTCCTTCACGTCCACAGGCAGATGCACGATTCCCTGGGCCCCGTCAACCAGCACAAGCGTGCCGTTCGCGTGGCAGATGTCCGCAATCTCCCTGACCGGATTCACGACGCCAAGCACGTTGGACACCTGAGCTACGCAGCAGAGTTTCGTGCGCCCGCTGAGCGAGCCCGACAGTATTTCAAGCGGAAGTTCACCCTTTGAATTTACAGGCAATACTTTTATTTTCAGTCCTTTACGCTCAGCAAGAAGCTGCCAGGGCACGATATTTGAGTGATGTTCGCACTCCGCTATCAGAATTTCGTCGCCAGGAGCGAATATGCCCGGCTGTTCCCCGAGGCAGAATGCAAGCATGTTGACGCTCTGCGTCGTACCGGAAGTGAAAACTATTTCGCCGGCGTCCGCCCCGATGAAACCGCCTACAGCGGCGCGGGCATCCTCGAACTCCCGGGTGGCAAGGTTGGCAGTCCGGTGCACGGCGCGGTGCAGATTCGAATTCAGCCGCAGCGACATCTCCTCCCACTTGTCCACCACAGAACGGCAGCGCAGCGAGGTTGCGGCGTTGTCGAGATACACAAGCGGCCTTGAGTAAACCGTTTGCTCAAGTTGCGGGAATTCCTTTCTGATATCGCTCTGCTTCATACTTATGTAGAATGCGAATTTAACAATTTTTGCCTACATTTGCGACATGGTAGACTACATTTCAGGCAAAATAGCCGAACTCTCTCCGACCAGGGTGGTCGTCGACAACAACGGAATCGGTTACGGCATGGAGATTTCGCTCCAGACCTACGCACTCCTCGAAAACAAGGCGCAAGCACAGGTGTTCGTGCAGTCCCAGGTGAACTCCAGGGACGGAAGCGAAATAACTTATGGATTTGCCACAAAAGACGAACGTGCTCTGTTCCAGCTAATTACAAGTGTATCAGGAATGGGGGCGGCATCGGCCCGCATGGTTCTGTCATCGCTCTCTGCCGAAGAATTCCGCCAGGCAATACTTTCGGAGAACCTCGCCCTGCTCAAATCGATCAAGGGTATCGGCCTCAAAACAGCCCAGCGGCTGATCCTGGAACTGAAAGACAAAATTGTGGGAGGAGCAGGTGCCGACAACAGCGAACTCTTCCAGGGCCCGAGCAACGAAACCGTCGAAGAAGCAAGTACGGCCCTTGTAATGCTGGGATTCAACAAAGCAAACGTACAGAAAGCCATCCAGAATATCCTGAAACAAAACCCGGATGCAAAGGTGGAAGATATAATCAAAGCTGCGTTGAAGATGCTTTGATCAGCGTCCGAAGTAAACCAGAAGAACAGAAATATCCGCCGGAGACACTCCGGAAATACGGGAAGCCTGCGCTATGGTCCTGGGACCGTAGCGCTTTAGTTTCTGACGGCACTCGATGGTAAGGCCGGAAACACGGTCGAAATCGAAACAGTCGGGAATTTTCAAATCCTCAAGACGCTGAATCTTTTCCGCCATTCGCTTTTCCCGTTCGATATATCCTTTATACTTCAGGGTAATTTCGACGGACTCCATCACTTTCTCGTCAAATGTTCCACGTGGAACAATTGCCATAAGTTCGGACAACCTGACCTCGGGACGGAGAGCGACCTCGGCTATCTTCCTGGAATCTCCGAGAGGAGCGGAGCCGATACTCTCAAGATAAGGATTAGCCTGCCTGGCGGTAATGTTGGTACTTTCGCAAATTTCGGTGAGTTCTCTGACCTGCTCATACTTGCGCATGGTCATGGAATAACGCTCCTCGCCGGCGAGTCCTATTTCATGGCTCAGCGCAGTAAGACGCTCGTCGGCATTGTCCTGTCGCAGCAGAATCCTGTATTCAGCCCTGGAAGTGAACATCCTGTAGGGCTCGTCCACACCCTTGGTAACGAGATCGTCAAGCAGCACTCCAATATAGGATGAATCCCTCTTAAGAACGAAAGGTTCCTTTCCAGCAACCTTCAAATGGGCATTGATACCCGCCACAATTCCCTGCGCGGCAGCCTCCTCGTAACCGGTTGTACCATTCACCTGGCCTGCAAGGAAAAGCCCTTCGACCAGCTTCGACTCAAGGCTGATATTCAACTGCGAAGGGTCGAAATAATCGTATTCGACAGCATAGGCAGGGCGGAAAATCCTTACATTTTCCAAACCCTTGATGGCATGGAGGGCGTCAAGCTGCACCTGCAAAGGCAGGGAAGACGAAAAGCCCTGCAGATAATACTCATTGGTCTGACGTCCTTCGGGTTCAAGGAAAAGCTGGTGCGCATCGTTGTCCGGAAAAACCCTCAACTTATCCTCTATGCTCGGGCAGTACCGGGGACCCTTTCCGTGAATCATCCCGGTAAACAGGGGAGAATCGTCAAAACCGGAACGCAGTATATCATGAACCTCCGGATTTGTATGCAGGATATAGCAGCACATCTGGGCGGTCCCGTCCTGGGCGGTAGAAGGAGTTGGAAGGAAAGAGAAACGGTCCGGCTTGTCATCTCCAAGCTGGACGGGAAGAAGCGAAACATCGACGGAAGAAATATCTATCCTCGGAGGCGTTCCCGTTTTCATCCTGCCGGTAACAAGACCTTTTTCGACGAGCTGGGAAGTAAGGCCAAGCGACGGTTTCTCCCCGATCCTCCCGCCGGAAAAACTGTTGCGACCGATGAAAATCTTCCCGTCAAGGAAGGTTCCGGCGGTCAGGATAAGCGCTCGACACTTGAAAATCGCACCTGTATTCGTGCGGATTCCGCAGATTTTTGAATTCTCAAAGAGGAAAGAAACCACAGAATCCTCGTAAATATCTAATTTACAATGACTTTCGAGAATTTTGCGCCATGTCAGCGAAAACTGGATTTTATCGCACTGTGCACGGGGACTCCACATGGCAGGACCCTTGCTCTTATTGAGCATGCGGAACTGCAAAGTAGTGCGGTCGGTAACTATGCCGGTATACCCTCCAAGAGCATCTATCTCCTTGATTATCTGGCCTTTAGCAATCCCACCAACGGCAGGATTGCAACTCATGCGGGCAAACCCTCGCATATCCATCGTGACCAGAAGCACCTTCGAACCCAGGTTAGCGGCGGCCATGGCGGCCTCGCAACCTGCATGTCCGCCTCCAACAACTATGATGTCATAATCCGTCTGCATCTATTTTACCGTTCCGCAAACCGTCGGCCTCAAGGCCAGGTAATAATTTTCCTTCTCCCTCATCTGCTTCTGTTCCCCGGGAGTGTGGTCGTCGTAACCGATCAGGTGCAGTATCCCGTGAACCATTACCCTGTTCAATTCCTCTTCGAACTCCGCACCATAGAAGGAAGCATTGTCCCTGACGGAATCGATGCTGATGAACAAATCGCCGGAAAGAACCTTACCCTCGCAATAGTCGAAAGTGATGATGTCCGTAAAGTAATCGTGCTGGAGGTAGCGCATGTTCACATCGAGGATGTAGTTATCGGAACAGAATATCACGTTGATATCGCCAAGAACCCTCACCTCACTCTGCGCGACAAAGCGGAACCATTTGTTATTCAACAACTTGTTTTTGAAATCAAATTTAATATCCTCGTTGAAATACTTCACCATAAGGCACGGAATTTGGATTGGCAAATTTACAACTAATAATAAAAAATTGGAATTCAATTTTATTATTTATAAATTTGAGCCGATAATGGACTGAAACAATACAACAATATGGAAGTCAAGAAATCAAAGAAAGCCAGCCTCGAAAACAAGAGATTTCTATTCATAGAAATCGGTTTCGTAGTGGCTATCCTGCTTGTTTTCATCGCATTTGAAATTCCTTCAAAGAATCAGCAGGAGAAACAGGAATCCGTAGTGGAATTCGCGGCGGTGGAGGAAGATTTCGTTCCTCCTACCCAGGATACGCCTCCGCCACCCCCCGAAGAGATCAAAATTCCAGACCTCTCCGACGAAATCGACATCGTCGATGACGACCTCAAAGTAGAGGACAACATCATCAACCTCGAGGATGAAGCCAACCTCAAGGTGGAAATCCGCGACCATGTCGAGGAAGTTGTGGAAGAAGAGGAAGTTGAAGAAGAAGCGGTGCCTTTCGCTTTGATTCAGACCAAACCTCTGTTCAACGGCGAAGATCCCACCACGGCCTTCTCCAAGTGGGTGAATGAAAGGCTCGTCTATCCCGAAGCCGCCAAGGAAAACGGCATTCAGGGCCGCGTGCTCATCTCCTTCACCGTAGGAAAGGACGGAAAGGTTACCGACATCAAGGTTGCCCGCGGCATCGACCCTCTGCTTGACAATGAAGCAAAGCGCGTCGTAGCCATGTCGCCCAAGTGGACTCCGGGCAAGCAGCGCGACAAGGCTGCAAAGGTTTCCTATACCTTCCCTGTTATCTTCCAGTTGCGATAATTCATTGATTATGAATTTAAAAGGCCGTCCCTATCGGATGGCCTTTTTTTAGATTGATGGCAGAAAACCAAAAAGACAAAGCGGTATTCGTCGGTATAATACGCCAGACGGACGACGAGGCGAAAGTGATGGAGTATCTCGAGGAACTTGAGTTCCTTGCTGATACCGCAGGCTATGAGGGGGACAGGAAGTTCATCCAGCGCGTCGACCGCCCCGACAATGCAACCTACATCAGAAGCGGCAAACTCGAGGAAATACAGCAGTACTGCGAAGAAAACTGCATCCGCTACTGCATCTTCGACGACGAACTTACCGGAATGCAGCAGCGCAACATCGAAAAAGTCATAAAATCGGTGGTGGTCATCGACCGCACGAGCCTGATCCTGGAAATATTCGCCCAGCGCGCCCAGACCGCCTATGCCAAAATGCAGGTGGAACTTGCGCGCTACAACTACATGCTGCCTCGCCTCGCCGGCATGTGGACCCACCTTGAAAGGCAGAGGGGCGGCCGCGGTACCCGGGGAGGCATGGGTGAAACTCAGATAGAAGTGGACCGACGCATAGTGAAGCAGCGGATCAGCCGCCTGAAAGAACAACTCAAAAAGGTAGACAGGCAGATGGCCACCCAGCGCGGGAACCGCGGCCAGCTGGTGCGCCTGGCTCTCGTAGGATACACCAATGTGGGCAAGAGCACCCTTATGAATCTGCTTGCAAAATCGGACGTATTCGCGGAGAACAAACTGTTCGCCACCCTCGACACAACGGTGAGGAAGGTGGTGATAGAGAATGTCCCGTTCCTGCTGAGCGATACGGTGGGTTTCATACGCAAACTTCCCACCCAACTCATAGAGGCCTTCAAAAGCACCCTCGATGAAGTGCGTGAAGCGGATATCCTGGTGCACGTAGTGGACATCTCCCACCCCGATTTCGAAGAGCAGATGCAGGTGGTGGAGAACACCCTCAAGGAGATAGGGGCGGGAAACAAGCCGGTTTACGTGGTTTTCAACAAGATAGACGCCTACACCTACGAAGAATACGACGAATTCTCCCTCGAGCCCAGGACCCGGTTGAACCGCACCCTGGACGAACTCAAGAACAGTTGGATAGCGCAGGAAAAGACTCCCTGCATATTCATTTCGGCCCTGAACCGGACCGGCCTCGACAAACTCCGCCACGACATTTATAAAATGGTGGCGGAAATACACGCAGGACGCTATCCTTTCAATAATTTCCTTTGGTAAACAATCTTAAATTACAACAATATGAAACTTGATGGAAGACGCGAAAGTTCCAATGTGGAAGACCGCAGACGTTTGAGCGGCGGAGCAACCGCCGGACTTGGCCTTGGAGGCATTCTGATAGTCGGATTGATTACGCTCCTGATGGGAGGAAACGTAGGTGACGTCATAAGCAACGTTACCAGCATGAGTTCAGGAAACATAATCGAGCAACCTGCCGACCAGAAGGAATTCACCGCCGAGGAACAGGCCCTTGCAAAGTTCGCAGGGCAGATACTGGCAAGCACCGAAGACATCTGGACGGCTTATTTCAAAGAAAACGGCCTGGGTACCTACAAAGCGCCCACTATGGTTCTGTACACCGGCACCACAAGTACCGCCTGCGGTACCGGAAACTCCGCCGTAGGCCCCTTCTACTGCTCTGCCGACCAGAAACTCTACATCGACCTGTCCTTCTTCACCAGCATGAAAAGCCAACTGGGAGCGGACGGCGATTTCGCATATGCCTACGTCATAGCCCATGAGGTGGGGCATCACGTGCAGAACCTGCTCGGAACCCTCGGGCAGGCGCATCAGCAGATGTCCCGCATGAGCAAGACGGACTCCAACAGGATGAGCGTAAGGATAGAACTCCAGGCCGACTTCATCGCCGGAGTATGGGGCTACTACGAAGCCTCCAACTACAAATCGCTTGACGACAGCGACCTTCTCGAAGCCATAAAATGCGCCCAGGTGATAGGGGACGACTATCTGCAGAAGAAGGGACAGGGCTACGTGGTGGAGGAATCCTTCACCCACGGCACAGCCGCACAGCGCATGAAATGGTTGAAAAAAGGTCTCCAGACCGGAGACCTCAGTAAAGGCAATACCTTTGAGTTGAGCGACAGGGAACTTTAATCCTATTCCCTGAATTTAGCTTTCAGATACTCCCTGTTCAGGCGAGCTATATGCGTAACGGAAATGCCTTTAGGGCATTCAAGTTCGCATGCCCGGGTATTCGTGCAGTTGCCGAATCCGAGGGAATCCATAGTCTGTACCATGGAACGCGCGCGCTTGCGGGCCTCCACCCTTCCCTGGGGAAGCAATGCGAGGGAACTGACGCGTGCCGCCACGAAGAGCATGGCCGAACCGTTCTTACAGGTGGCCACACAGGCTCCGCAACCTATACAGGCGGCGGCATCCATGCTTTCCTCGGCGGTATCGTGACCTATGAGGATATTGTTGGCGTCCTGCGCGGAGCCGGTACGCACCGATATGAATCCTCCGGCCTGCAGTATAGTGTCGAAAGCCCTGCGGTCGACAACCAGATCCTTGATTACGGGGAAGGCTGAACTGCGCCACGGCTCCACAGTAATGGTAGCACCGTCCTTGAAATGGCGCATGAAGAGCTGGCAGGTGGTAACATGGTCGTCGGGACCATGGGCGCGCCCGTCCACATACAGGGAACATGCTCCGCAGATACCCTCGCGGCAATCGTGATCGAAGGAAACAGGGTCTTTCCCTTCGCGGATAAGCTGCTCGTTGAGTATGTCGAGCATCTCCAGGAAGGAAGCGTCGGACTCGATATTCTCAATATGATATGTTTCAAAATGTCCTTTGGCCTTGGCGTTGAGCTGGCGCCATACTTTTACATTGAAATTCATACCTCGCTTAGTCTTTATAGTTTCTGGTTTTCACCTCAATGAATTCATATTTGAGAGGCTCCTTATGGAGTTCGGGTTCGGCACCCTCACCCTTGTATTCCCAGGCGGCTACATACATGAAATTCTTGTCGTCGCGCTTTGCCTCCCCTTCCTCGGTCTGGCTTTCCACACGGAAGTGCCCGCCGCAACTCTCCTTGCGGTTCAGTGCATCGTAGGCCATAAGTTCTCCTATATCGAAGAAATCCTCGAGACGAAGCGCCTTTTCGAGTTCCTGATTGAACTCGTACTGGCTTCCGGGAACCTTTACTTCCTTGTAGAAACGCTCGCGGAGGGCCTTTATCTTTTCAATGGCGGTCTTGAGCCCTTCTTCTTCACGCGCCATACCCACGTATTCCCACATAATGTGGCCGAGTTCCTTGTGGATCGAATCCACGGTTTCGGTACCGTTGATGGAGAAAAGCCTGTCGATACGTGCCTGTACGGCCTTTTCGGCTTCGTTGAACTCGGGAGCGTCAATATCGGTCCTGGGTTCCGCGAACTTGTGTGAAAGGTAATCGCCTATGGTGACGGGGATTACGAAGTATCCATCCGCAAGTCCCTGCATAAGGGCGGAAGCGCCGAGACGGTTTCCGCCGTGGTCGGAGAAGTTGGCCTCACCTATGGCATACAGACCGGGGATGGTAGTCCCGAGGTCGTAGTCGACCCATATACCTCCCATGGTATAGTGTATCGCAGGATAAATCATCATAGGCTCTTCCCAGGGTGAGGAAGCGGTAATCTTCTCGTACATTTCGAAGAGGTTGCCATAGCGCTCGGCTACCTTCTGGTGGCCGAGACGGTTGATGGCCTCGGAAAAATCGAGGAACACCGCCTTTCCGGTCTCATTCACCCCGAAACCGGCATCGCAACGCTCCTTGGCGGCACGGGAAGCCACATCGCGGGGAACGAGGTTGCCGAATGCAGGATAACGGCGCTCGAGATAGTAGTCGCGGTCCTCTTCGGGAATCTGCGAAGCCTTTATTTCGTGCCTGCGGAGTTTCTCCACATCCTCCAGCTTCCTGGGCACCCAGATGCGGCCGTCGTTGCGCAGGCTCTCGCTCATGAGGGTGAGCTTGCACTGCTGGTCGCCATGTACGGGAATGCAGGTAGGATGTATCTGCGCGAAGCAGGGGTTGGCGAAGTAGGCTCCCTTGCGGTAGCACTGCATTGCGGCCGACCCGTTGCTGTTCATTGCATTGGTGGAGAGGAAATAGGTATTTCCGTATCCTCCCGTGGCAATCACCACGGCGTGGGCGCCGAAACGCTCCAGCTGGCCGGTCACCAGGTTGCGGGCAATTATCCCCTTGGCTTCTCCGTTTATCACTACCAGATCCAGCATCTCATGGCGCGGATAACTCTTTACGGTACCCGCGGCTATCTCCTTGTTGAGCGAAGCGTAGGCTCCGAGGAGAAGCTGCTGGCCGGTCTGCCCTCTTGCGTAGAATGTACGGCTCACCTGCACGCCTCCGAAGGAACGGTTGGCAAGATATCCGCCGTATTCGCGGGCGAAAGGAATCCCCTGGGCCACACACTGGTCTATAATGCACTTACCTCCGCAAGACGGTACACGTTGGCCTCGCGGGCACGGTAGTCGCCTCCCTTGATAGTGTCGTAGAACAGCCTGTAAATTGAATCATTGTCGTTCTGGTAGTTCTTTGCAGCGTTGATTCCTCCCTGGGCCGCGATGGAGTGCGCCCGGCGGGGTGTATCGCTGATGCAGAAAACCTTGACGTTGTAGCCGAGTTCCCCGAGGCTCGCAGCCGCGGATGCGCCGCCGAGACCGGTACCCACTACGATAATCTCGAGTTTTCTCTTGTTGTTGGGACTGACCAGATGAATTTCCGACTTGCGTCTGGTCCATTTCTCGGCCAGCGGTCCGTCAGGAATCTTTGAGATAAGTTTATCTGCCATTATATCGGTTGGTTTAGTAAAGAGTCCGCAATTTTACTCATTTTTCGCGAGAAGAACAATATCAGAACAAGGTATTCTCGTCCGGAGCGCCCTTGTTTATTCCAAGATGACGGTAAGCCAGATCGGTAGCTATACGCCCCCTCTGGGTACGCAGGATGAACCCTTCTTTTATAAGGAAAGGCTCGTACACTTCCTCGAAGGTTCCCTGGTCCTCGCTGATTGCGGTAGCGAGGGTATTGGCCCCGACGGGACCTCCCTTGAACTTTTCTATTATGGTATGGAGAATCTTGTTGTCGGTGGAATCCAGCCCGCGGGTATCGATGTGGAGTTTGTCGAGGGCGTATTTCGCTATCTTCAGGTCTATCACCCCGGTACCCATAACCTGGGCGAAATCGCGTACGCGGCGCAGCAGGCTGTT
>CAJONC010000033.1:15516-21315 GCA_905235675.1 uncultured Bacteroidales bacterium
AAATTCGGGGGGTTCCCCGGCTGCGCATCGCAATCTCCACTGCGGCATCGTCATCGATGCCCACCCTCAGGATGGAAGCGCTGCGCTTCACTATCTTCACCATTTCGGCCGTATCGTAGTACTCCAGCGCACAGTTTATGCCGAAGCGGGCACGCAGGGGAGCGGTCAGGAGGCCGCTGCGGGTAGTCGCCCCCACAAGGGTGAAAGGGTTCAGGGAGATGCGCACGGAACGGGCTCCCGGCCCTTTGTCTATCATGATATCGATTACGAAATCCTCCATCGCGGAATACAGGTACTCTTCCACTTCTGGGGAAAGCCGGTGGATTTCGTCGATAAAGAGCACGTCCCCCGTTTCGAGCGAAGTAAGCAGTCCCGCAAGATCCCCGGGACGGTCGAGCACGGGGCCCGAAGTCACCTTCATGTTCACCCCCATCTCGTTCGCAATGATATGGGCGAGGGTGGTCTTGCCGAGGCCGGGAGGACCATGGAAAAGAGTGTGGTCGAGAGGCTCGCCGCGCATTTTTGCGGCTTCGATGTAGATGTGCAGGTTGGATACGATTTCCTGCTGGCCGGTGAAATCTTCCAGTTCCCGGGGGCGGATTATTCCGTCCAATTCCTTATCTTTGCCTTCGTTTGTATCGTGGGGGTTGAAATCAGACATTCCGGTGTCGTTGGTCATACAAATACAAATATAGTTCTTTTTTATTTAATTTGATTTTGATGTTTTGAATGTTGAAAAGTTGAAAAACTATCCAACACTTTAACTATCAGATATTTATAAAATAAGTTTCTGTTGAAAACCCGGCTTGTTTTCTTTTGAAAAACTGTTGAAAAGCGGAGTAATGCCGGAAAGGGCGGTTTATCAACCAGGTTATAAACAGGGTTATCAACAGGTTTTGAACCTTACTTTAAGGCTTGATGTTGATAAGTTCGAGAAGGACGGCTGAACTGAAGGACAGGATAATTCGTGAAAACGAAATATTCTGCTCCGGGCTGTTTCTGTCCGCCCGCTGGTTCGTGCTGAGCCAGGTCGCGGAAAGCGGATTACAATTCATAATACTCCCGAATCAGGAGGCTGCGGAATACTGTACTTCCGACCTCTACAATCTTATCGAAGGGGACAGGGTCTTCTTCCTTCCCCATACCGGAAAGGGGATAGAGAGGAGCAACTATAAATCGTCGCTCGGGGTGCAGCGCACGGCCGCCATAAGCGAGATACTCAGGAACAAAGGGGAACTCAGGTTCATAGTTACATATCCCGAAGCCATGGAGGAACTTGTTCCCCGCAGGAAGGAACTTAGAAGTTCCTTGCTTTCCCTCGTCAAAGGGCAGGAAATATCCTTCGACGAAATAGTGTCCACGCTGGGTTCCGAAAACTTTGAAAGAGTGGATTTCGTATCGGCTCCCGGGCAGTTCGCCATACGCGGCTCCATAGTGGACCTGTTCTCCTTCTCCAATAATGAACCTTACCGTATATCGTTCTGGGGCAATGAAATAGAGAGCATAAGCGTATTCGACTGCAATACCCAGATCTCGAAGGAAAGCAGGGATTCGGTTGAAATAGTGAACAACATGCTTTCCGAAGGGGCGGAAGACGGGGAGAACATAACGGCGGTGCTGCCCGCGGATAGCGTGGTATGGCTCGACTCTTCCGACCTCTACAGGCAGAAGGATTTCTTCGACGGTCTTTCAAGGTTCACCAGGGTTTACCTCGAGGTTCCGCTCGGAAGGGATGTGGAGAGCATACGGTTCGGGATAACTCCCCAGCCCGTTTTCAACAAGAATTTCGATCTTCTGGAAGCCGACATTTCCACGAAGATAGAGAATGGTTACAGGGTTCTGGTGTTCGGGGAGAAAAAGTCGCAGCTGGACCGCCTCAGAACCATTATTTCCAGCGAGGGTTTCGTCCTTCCGGAGTTCATGGAGGGGAAGAACGTCCACAACGGATTCATTGACGAGGACGACAGGATATGCTGCTACTCCGACCACGAGATATTCGACCGTTTCCACAGGGTGAGCATACGCCGGAGCGTGGAAAAGAGCGAACAGCTGACCATCAACGACCTGAATTCCTTCAACATCGGCGACTACGTGGTGCATATCGACTACGGGATAGGGATGTTCGGAGGACTTGTGAGGATGTACGACGACAAGGGCCGGGTGCGCGAGGTGGTGAAGATAAGTTACAAGGACGGGGACGTGGTTTTCGTGTCGGTGCACGCCCTCAACAAGATTTCCCTTTTCCGTTCCGGGGAAGGAGAGATGCCGCAGATAAACAAACTCGGCTCGAGGACGTGGGCTACCCTCAAGGCCAACGCCAAGCGGAAGGTCAAGGACATAGCGAAGGACCTCATACAGCTGTACGCCAAACGCCGTGCCACCAAGGGATTCGCTTTCTCGGCGGACACTTATCTGCAGGATGAACTTGAATCCTCCTTCATGTTCGAGGACACCCCCGACCAGGAAGCTGCCACCCGCGCGGTGAAGAAGGATATGGAGGACTCCTGCCCCATGGACCGCCTGATCTGCGGCGATGTGGGGTTCGGGAAGACGGAAATCGCCATCCGGGCCGCGTTCAAGGCGGTTGCGGACGGGAAGCAGGTGGCGGTGCTGGTGCCTACCACCATCCTCGCCCTGCAGCATTTCAACACCTTCTCCTCGCGGCTCAAGGGTCTTCCCTGTTCGGTGGATTACGTGAGCCGCCTGCGCAGCGCGAAGCAGATAAACGAGATAAAAAAGCAGGTGGAGGACGGCCGGACAGATATAATAATAGGCACCCATAAGATTCTCGGGAACGGATTCAACTTCAAGGACCTGGGCCTGCTGATAATAGACGAGGAGCAGAAATTCGGGGTGGCTGCGAAAGAAAAACTGCGTCAGGTGAGGGCGGGCATCGATACCCTGACCCTTACCGCAACCCCCATTCCGCGCACCCTGCAGTTCTCCCTGCTCGGAGCGCGCGACCTGAGCATAATCAACACCCCTCCTCCCAACCGTATCCCGGTGCAGACGGAGATAATCCTCTTCGACGAGAAAGAGATAAAGAGCATAATCAACTACGAACTGAACCGGGGAGGGCAGGTTTTCTTTCTTCACAACAAAGTGGAGGAACTTCCCAACATAGAGGAGATTCTTCACCGTCTGGTGCCGGATGCGCGCATCTGCACGGCCCACGGGAAGATGGAGGCCCGCGAACTGGAGGACCGCATGCTGGGATTCATCAGGGGCGATTTCGACCTGCTGCTCTGCACCACCATAATCGAGAACGGGCTGGACATCCCGAACGCCAACACCATCCTGGTGAACCAGGCGCAGAACATAGGATTGAGCGACCTGCACCAGCTGCGCGGCCGGGTGGGACGCTCGAACCGCAAGGCTTTCTGCTATCTGATAGTTCCCCCGCTAGCTTCGGTGACCGAAGACGCCCGCCGAAGGCTTAAGGCAGTGGAAGAGTTCTCCGACCTCGGCAGCGGCTTCAACATAGCCATGCAGGACCTCGACATCCGCGGAGCGGGGAATCTGCTGGGAGCGGAGCAAAGCGGGTTCATTATGGACATGGGGTACGAGACTTTCCAGAAGATAATAAACGAGGCGATGGAGGAACTCGGCATGGAAAGCGGGACGAGGGTGGACCGGGGACGGGAGAATTACATCTCCGACTGCACCGTCGAAACCGACCAGGAGGCCCTCATCCCCGACGGATACATCGACATCACCGCCGAAAAGATTCGCATCTACAAGCAGCTGGATTCGATGGATTCGGAGAAGGAACTGGACCGCATGGCGCATCTGCTGGAGGACCGCTTCGGGCGTCTGCCCCAGGCCGCCCTGAACCTTTTCACCGTCGTGAAGATAAGGAACCTGGGCATGCGGCTCGGATTCGAGAAGATAATAGTGAAGAACGGAATGTGCATCGCTTTTTTCATCTCCAACACCATGTCGCCGTATTACAAGTCCGACGCTTTCGGCAAGGTGCTGGGGACTGTGGCGGACGGAAAAACCCCTTTCGAACTCAAGCAGACGGGGCCGAAACTCAAGATTGTGGCCCACGGAGAAGGTTCGCTGCAGTGGGCGTTTTCCATTTTGAATAAGTTGCGATAAATTCTTATCTTTGCAGGATTACGAGTTTAACTGTGGCAAACTTACTGATAGAAATAGGCAATACGGCGCTCAAGGCCGCCTGGGCCGAGGAAATGACCCTTGGCAAGACCTTCCGTTTCCAGGGGGAGAAAGTCATGGATTTCATACTTTCCCTTACCGAGAAGGAAAAACCGGAAGTGATGGCGGTAGTGGCGGCGAAACCGGTCACCGCGCAGGAAGAAGAAATCCTGCACGGAGAATGCCGGCACCTGCTAATACTCGACGGCACCCGCCCCGACTATCTGCAGAGGTACGGGATTCCCGACTACCTGTCCTACGACAGGGCGGCTTCGCTGCTGGCGGTCCGCTATCTCTTCAAGGGGAAGCCCTGCACGGTGTTCGACTTCGGCACCACCCTCACCATCGACCTCATCAACGAAGACGGGCAGTACGGGGGCGGAAACGTGTCGCCCGGCTGCCTCACGCGCTTCAAGTCGCTGAACCGTTACTCGAAGTCGCTGCCGCTGATGAATATCCCCGCCAGGTTCCCCCAGGAAGGGAATTCCCTGGAGACCTCCATCGAGTCCGAGTTTAATTAAATTTTTAACAAATGTTCTTTACACAAAACAATATATTTAATCAACTTCTTTTCAAATGTTTATTTTATAATTTAAAGTAGAGTAGCAAGCATAACTGCTTTTATAGTATGCATTCTATTTTCAGCTTCATCGAAGACAACAGATTGTTTACTTTCAAAAACTTCATCAGTAACTTCTAATTCAGTGCAATTAAATTTGGGACACATTTCCTTTGCAACTTTTGTTTTTAAGTCATGGAAAGCAGGTAAGCAATGTAAGAAAATACAAGTTTCTTTAGCATTATCCATACATGCTTTAGTTACTTTATAGGGAGATAATTCTTTAATTCTTTCTTCCCAAATACTATCTGGCTCTCCCATTGAAACCCATACGTCAGTATATATAGCATCAGCATCTTTTGTTCCTTCTTTTACATCTTCAGTTAAAGTAATTGAACCTCCGGATTCCTTTGCCCATTCTTCACATTGTTTTACTAATTCTGGCTTTGGGAAATATTTTTTAGGAGCACATGCAACAAAATGCATTCCCATTTTTGCTGAAGCAATCATTAATGAATTACCCATATTAAATCTTGCATCACCCATATATACTAATTTTACTCCTTTAATATGGCCTAAATGCTCTTGGATTGTTAACATATCTGCTAACATTTGAGTTGGATGATATTCATCTGTTAATCCATTCCAAACTGGAACTCCAGCATATTTAGCTAATCCTTCAACAATTTCTTGTCCAAATCCTCTATATTCAATTCCATCAAACATTCTTCCTAATACTCTTGCTGTATCTGGAATACTTTCTTTTTTTCCTATATGTGAGCCACTTGGATCTAAATATGTTGTTCCCATTCCTAAGTCATGAGCTGCAACTTCAAATGCGCATCTTGTTCTTGTTGAACCTTTTTCGAAGATTAATGCAATATTTTTTCCTCTTAATAAAGAATCTGTTAAAACTCCAGCTTTCTTTTTAGCTTTTAAATCTGCGGAGAGATCTAAAAGATATTGGATTTCCTCAGGAGTAAAATCTTTTAATGTAAGGAAATGTTTTCCTTTAAGTGATATTTTCGAGCCTAACATTTTGATATAAAAATAATGAGAATTGCAGTAAATAATAAAAAAAT
>CAJONC010000034.1 GCA_905235675.1 uncultured Bacteroidales bacterium
AAGCGGCAAAGCGACCGAAAACAACGAAGTCTTCACCGGCTCCGGTCGGATGGAGGCCTCAAATAGAAATAAAACTTAACAAAAGACGAAAGTCCCTATATTATTATTATTATTATTGGTTGTGTCAGCTGTAACCGGTTGAACTGCTGTGCGAGCCTGCTCAATCATGACTTTCGTGTAACGGAGTTCAGGGCAAATTTTATTGAAAATGTGATCCCATTCGGGCATGCGGCGGATCTTCTGCTCCTTGGCATCGTTGGAATCGTTGGAATCAATCACTTCAAGTATCCTCGCGCGGCTTTCATCGGAGATGTAGCCGTCGGAAGCGACAGCCTTGCGGAAACCGTTCCAGTCTTCGCCTATGGCGCTGACTGAAATCCTGTCGGCATAATCGGGGTTGAGCGAGAGTATATATTTGCGGAGGGCTTCGCCACGCTCGGCGGAAAGCCGCTTGTTGAGGGCTTCGGGGCCTTCGGGCGATGCCGTAGAAACTATTCTGATATATTTGCCGTTGGCAAGAAGCTCATCCATAACGCTGAGGGCACCGGCATTTCCGGCAAAATCCCTGTCGAGATCAGACTGGGCGAGCTTGAACAGAATGGTATTTCCCTGTCCTGCGAAGGAAGCTGCATCATAGGAAGCTGCAGAAGACTGATTTTCAGAAGTATAGGCATTTGAACCTGAAGCTATGCCGGAGGCATTGCGCTGCCCCTGGGTTTCACCCACGAGAGTCACCTCCGCATAACGGAGATTGCGGAAATAAGCCGAATACACATAAGGCCATACGCTCAGGGCTTTCAGCTGAGCCTCTTTTTTGTCGGGAGAAACGGAAGAATCGATAATATTGATAATCTCACGGCGGGAAGAGGAGGAAAGCCTTGTGTCAGCTTCGACGAACTGCCTCAGTGAATGCCATTCCTCAGGAGTGGGAAGAACGGAAATTTTGCCCTGGAGTTCGGGATAGCGGGCGACAAGCCAGGAACGGAAAGCTTCGGCACGGCGGTCGGAGAGCCTGCGGTTATATTCAAAAACACCTTCAGGCGAGGAATACGACACGACCTGAAGGTGATCGGCCGATGCAAAAGCACCGGCAGCGGCGAGGCTGTCAATTGAGGCGATAACCCTCCCGTTGCCCATATAGGCAGGCTCGATCAGGGCGCTGTCGAAACGGTACATCATACGCACCGACGTCGTCTGGGCACCTGCGCGTAAAGAAAAAAGCATGCAAGCGAACACCATGGCCAGTTTCATAACGAAAGCAGCGCAAGCGCTGATGGCGTTTGTTCCGGCAAAAGATGCGAATATGTTGGTGTTGCTACGCATTGTTATTTCAAATCCGAGTGCAAAGATAATGCAAAATTTTTATATTCCAACAATAAATTCACATTTTTTCGAAAAAAATTTTTAATTTAGAAAATAGATGTTTCAAAAGTATTGTGAATCTAAAAGATTAGTCATTTTTTAACATATTATATATAAGGCTTGAATAATTCCCCTTGCACGGGAGTAAAAATCACAAGGGTTTTGAGCAAATAAACAATACGTATCGACCACCCCCCCCCATTTAAAGAATCAAAAACAGATTGAACAAACAAAAAATAATTAAATGTTTTTAAATAAATTTAATAAATACGGGGTCAATTTTTAAAGAATCCAAAATTAAAACAAGGAAAAATCTCAATATTTAATAATTGCATCGTGTCGCTCATAGTCAAAACAATGCTTTAGACGGTTCCACAAGGGGTATAATTTGTTTTTCAAAAAAAATTGTCGATTTTTCAAAATATATTTGGAGATAGAATTTATTTGACTTATATTTGCAAACGAGGTACAAATACAATGCCTATCGAAGTTATGAGCAAAAAAATTTATACTTTCCTGCTGTCCGCCTGCGCAATAATCGCGGCAGGTTCAGCCTGCAACAAGGTCGACGATCTGCCGGGAATGCCGGAAAGCAAGAACTCGTCGAAGAAAAAAATGGATTTCGACATCATGGTCACCCGCGACGGCCAGCTGATCGAGCAGGGGCGCGTAATGACAAAATCCAATGTGGACACCGACACCAAACTCGCCACAATGGACACCGACCTTCCCTTCGGGCTCGTAGGCATAGACTTCGAGCATGGCGATATCGTGCTCGACAATGCACGCATATCCTCGTCCGGAGGCGACTATACCGCTGCTTTCGACGAATTCATGTGGTCGGCATCCAACAAATTAAGCCTGAGCGCATACTATCCTTTCGTGGACGAGCTCAGTTATGGCGACGAATACAAGTCCTATTCAATCCCCTACTCGGTAAACGAGACCGAAGCCGGCCCGCTCGTGTCCAAAACGGTGGAAAAGGCTATAAATCAATTGAATATGGTGCCTCTGGTATTCCAGCATATAACCAACGACATAGGCTATAAGATCTGCGATATCACTCCCGACGAGAGTCTTCAGGGCCTGATTCACCTGCGCAAGGTAACCGCCACCAACGTGGCCCAGGCCGGCGTCTATGTAAATGACATCACCTCCAACACCGGTGTCTGGCACAGGCAGGGATACTACCGCAGGATAGTGGTATTCGAGGGCGACGAAGTAATAGGCGTTGGCTCCGATAACGAGAAATTTATCGGGTACGACAAACTCGTGGACAGAATGTCTGACAGCCACAGGTATTACTCGATTCCCGACGATATAGAGATTGGCAAGCAGTGCGTGGAAGTGGTCTACGATGTGGACAGCTTCTCGATAGGAACATTCACTTACGCTCCCCTCAAGGACCAGGTGGCAAAGTTCATGCTCTACGGCCTGCTTCCCGACAATGTTTTCGTGTACGGCAAACAGTACACCTTCCACCTCGGGCTCGATTTGAGCAAAATATACAAACAGGTCTCTTTCTCTGCCGGAGTAAGTGACTGGGAAACATCGATTTACGAAAACAACGACGACTTCTGATGCTACTAACCATACTGCTCTTCCTGCCTGTAATGGCATGTGCGTTCGGTATGATCATGCACTCGGTGCTGGCATACCGGACACACGCGTATTGGTACATAATGGCTTTGTTTGCCATATGCGGCCTTTATTGCCTGTCCGATGCCGTATATTCCAATCCGGAAGCGCCTTACAGTATGCTGACAGGTTACATACTGCTGAAACTGCTCATCGCACCGTGCATTCTGCCTATGGCCTGGATGTACCTAAAGAAACTGCGCTGTCCGGACTGGCATTACAGTACACGTCATACAATCTGGATCGTCTTCCCTGTCGCGCTTTTCACGGCAGGGGCGATGCTTGTATTCCTGACTCCTGAGGAGCATCTTGTAAACCTTATGCAGATAATTGATACAGAAGGATATAAAGATGCACTATCTGCATACGAAGGGACTACGGAATACTATTATTACGTAGTTACTTCTGTAATATTCCGCGTGCTGATGGTTGCTGAAGCGTTGTTCATACTCATCCAGTACATCAGGGCGTTCAGGCGCGAAAAATACAGTTTCGGAAACGTCGTCAACTATTACAGGGGACGCAAGGTTCGCGTATGCGAGTTCCAGTCATTCAACAGCATACTTCCCTGCGCCATACTTTTCGCGAAAATCATGGTTGCCAAATCACTGGAAAATGCTCATGTATGGCTGCCGGTCACCATGGATATACTCCTGCTGATATGCATTTTACAGCTCACATACGTGGGTTTGTTCGCATCGAAAAAGACAATTTGTGCAAGGGACGTAAAAAATGCATTCCGCTATAACTTCAACGCCAAAAACAAGGCGGAAGTGGTTGAAGAAATGATAGCAGAAATGGTGGACGAGGCTGAAGAAGAAGCACTTAAGCGAATTCAGGAAAAGATTGGAGTGAACCTTCATATCGACAAGTTCAAATCGGAGGAAAAAACCGAAGAGACACACACCATAGCCGAAAACATATTCAGTGCAGTGGCGGATTCCTGGGACGAAGACAGCCTGCTCTCGCGCTTCCAGAGCCTGATGGTGAACGAACAGCTGTTCCTCAACCCCAGGCTGAGCCTGAACGACGTTGCAGAGAAGCTGCAGACCAACAAAACTTACGTTTCCAAACTGGTTAACAATACCTACAATCTCGGCTTCCCCGAACTGATTAACACTCTCCGTGTCGACTACGCGGAGCAGTACATACTCAAGAACAAGAACGCCAGGCAGGAGGAAATCGCCAAGGCATGCGGCTTCCTGAGCGCGTCCTCGTTCAACATCACCTTCAAAAAAGTGACGGGAATGACTCCTAAGGTGTGGGTGGCCAGCGTGGAAAAGAAAAACAAGAAATGATATACAACGAAATACAGAAACTTGACCTGTCGTCGTACAATGTACTGGCGGTGGACGACGTCCCCATCAACCTTGTCCTTGTGGAAAAAATGCTCGGAAAGTTCAATTTCCGCCTGAGGAAAGCGGCCAACGGAGCATTGGCGATGGAGGAAATAGAGAAAGAGAAACCGGATCTCGTGCTGCTCGACCTGATGATGCCGGTAATGGACGGATTCGAAGTTCTGAACCGCATACGCAACAATCCCGAAACTGCCGATATAAGGGTGGTGATTCTCTCTGCCCTGAACTCGAACGACGATATAGTCCGCGGCTATCAGCTTGGGGCCAACGACTTCATTACCAAGCCGATAGTACTGGAAAAACTGGTCAGTTGCGTAGCCACCCAACTTAAACTCAGCAGGAAATAATTTAAAAAATGAAACGTTACATTTTCTTAATAATTATATTTGCAGCGTTTGGAGAGCTCGCCGCGCAGAACAACCCTTATGATATCGACGACGAGTGCTACGAGTATTACATGGAGGCTGAAAACCTGGTGGGAACCCACGGTTTCAGCGTCCCCGCAGAAAAGCTGCTGCGCACCGCAAACCGTAAGGACGACACCAAGGCAATAACCCTCTATTACGTCCTGCAGCTTCGGAACCTCTCCACGACGGCCCGCAACAAAGAGGTGCCGGACGAATACGACGCCGAAATGGAAAAGGCCCATGAGCAGCTGAAGAAAGCCGCAAAGACCTACGGATATTCCCAATACTATTACTATTCCTACAGCGTCATCCAGAACTACTACTACAACCATCGCAAGACACAGAAAACCTTCGAGCTCATAAACAAGATGCAGAGCGAGGCGATTGCCGAGAACGACGCTTACGGGCTCTGGATGTCGGACAGGTACCTGATAGACCTGTATGTTGCGCAGAATGACTACGTGTCCGCAAAAAGATATGTCAAACGCTGCATAGACACCTTCGAAAACACCGACGACGAGACCATAAAAAGGCAGTCCGCATGCCGGCTTTACTGCGACATGGCCGACACCTATCCTATCGGGGCTGATTCGGTCCGTATCAACATAGCCAAAGCCCTGAATGCACGCAAGGTCCACATGGACACCCTGCGCTGCAACTATCATGTAGCAAAGATTGCCGCGCTCGACAAGGATGTCCCGCGTTACCTGGAGGCGCGCGATTACTGCCTGGGCGATCCCAACCTCGTCAACATCAGCCGCTCCGCCAACACCATGTTCGGGATACTGGACAAGCTGATGGAGGACACGCTGTCCATCGAGGACATTCCCTTTGAAAAAATACAGCGCCTTCGCGAGATAAAGTATATTGCGAACATAGCCGAGGAATATGGCCACAAGGAGCTCGCATTTGAAATAGAAAAGCGCCTGGTGGTGGAGGAAGAGAAGCATATTGCAAAACTCAACCAGTCGAAGCTTTCGGAACTTGAAGTCAACATGGGCAAGACCAGCCTCCAGGCAAATCTCGCCGACCGCGAGCAGAAAATACAAAGAATCCTGAGGATATTCTTTTACTCAGGGCTTTGCGTGCTGTTCATAATCACGATAATCCTGCTTTTCTATATACAGTCCCTGCGCAAGTTCAACAAGAATCTCAAGGAGGCCAACGAAAAGGCACTGGCGGCGGATGCCGCGAAAACGCGCTTCGTGCAGAACATGAGCCATGAGGTGCGGACTCCGCTGAATGCAATCGTGGGATTCAGCCAGTTGCTGAGCCTGCCCGACGGTACTTTCACCCCCGAAGAGAAGGACGAGTTCTCCGGACACATCATCAACAACACCAAGATGCTGACAATGCTTCTGGACGATATCCTGAACGCATCGGCAATGGATACGGGGAACTATCGCATAAGCATCGAGGACGGGGAATGCAGCTTTATCTGCCAGGCCGCCATCAGCAGCGCGGAACACCGCCTGCAGCCGGGCGTCAGGATGATCTATGCGAATCCTGAAGATGAAAGGTTCAACTTCCGCACCGACCCCCAGCGCGCCCAGCAGATAATAATAAATCTCCTTACCAATGCCTGCAAGCACACCACCGCCGGTGAAATCCGCGTTGGCTGGTCGCTCGACGAAAATCCCGGCGAGGTGACGTTCTGGGTAACGGATACCGGCCCCGGGGTGCCCGAGGATAAGGCGGAGGTAATTTTCGACCGTTTCGCCAAGCTCAACGAGTTCGTGCAGGGCACAGGCCTCGGGCTGAGCATCTGCCGCGACATCGCATCGAGGATGGGCGGCAGGGTATATCTCGACACCACCTACAAGGTCGGAGGCGCCCGCTTCGTCTTCGTCGTTCCGGCGGAACCCAATGAAACAATCCCCGCATAAACCATGAAGACTTTCTCCCCCGAAATAAAGATGTCCGAGCTGGTGGAGGCCAACTACCATCTGCTCGCCGTGCTCTCCCGCTTCGGGATAGAGGGCGGATTCGGAGAGAGGACGGTGCGCGAGCTGTGCGAGAAAAACCGTCTGGACACCGACACCTTCCTTCTCATCTGCAACGTCTACACCCACAAGGATTACGCCCCCTCGCAGGACATACTGCGCGACGGGCGCATCGAGGACATACTCCGCTATCTGCACCAGAGCCACGACTACTACATGAACAACGCCCTGGTGCTGCTGGCGTCCACGATAGAGAAGCTCGTGGAGCCATGCTCCGAGACGCAGAAAAGCGTCATCTGGAAGTTCTTTTCCGATTACAAGGAGGAACTGGACAAGCATTTCGCCTATGAGGAGGGGGAGGTGATTCCCTATGTGCAGAACCTGCTGCTCGGGAAGCGCAACTGCAATTATTCCATAGACCGCTTCGAGGAGAACCACACCAATATCGACGACAAGCTCTCCGACCTCAAGAACCTTATACTGAAGAGCCTGCCCGCGAACTGCGACGACCGCCTGAGGGTGCGGCTGCTGAACTATATCTTCGCCCTGCAGAGCGACCTGGAATCACACACGGCCATAGAGGACAACATACTCGTGCCGATGGTGAGGCTGATTGAAAACCCTTCGACAGGGAGGTTGCAGCGCGAAGTCAGGGACAGCGGAGAAGAGGTCCGCGACGAGCTTTCGGAGCGCGAAAAGGAGATTCTGGTAAGCGTGGCTCAGGGGCTGCTCAACAAGGAGATAGCCGACAAGCATAACATCAGCATCAACACGGTGATAACCCATCGCAAGAACATCACCCGCAAGACGGGCATAAAGACCGTCGCAGGCCTGACGGTTTACGCCATCCTGAACGGTTATATCGATATCAACTCCGTGAAATAACTACAGCTGCCTGTCGCTCAGCGAGAAGGTATCCCCCCTGGAGATATCCCCTGTATCGAAGCCGAGTTTGAGCCAGCGCATACGCTGGGCGGCGGTACCGTGTGTGAAAGATTCCTCAACCGCATAGCCCTGGGCCTTTTTCTGCAGATAATCATCCCCTATCACCGAAGCGCAGTTGACAGCTTCCTGGAGATCGCCCGAATCCAGCGAACCGAACATTTCCTTCTCGTAATGTGCCCACACTCCGGCATAAAAGTCGGCTTGGAGTTCTATGCGAACACTCATACGGTTGGAGTCGGTCTTGTTCATCCTTGCCATTTGCTGATGTGCCGCCCCAAGGGTTCCGAGGAGGTTCTGCACGTGGTGTCCCACCTCGTGGGCAATAACATAGGCGTAGGCGAAGTCTCCGTCCGCCCCGAGCGACTTCTTCATCGTGGAGAAGAAACTCAGGTCGATGTAGAGTTTCTCGTCGGAAGAACAGTAGAACGGGCCCATAGCCGCCTGTCCGGTCCCGCATTTGGTGGCGGTAGCATCGGTGTAGAGCACAAGGACGGGGTTGCGGTAGGTACCAAGGCCGTGGGATTTGAAATATGCGCTCCAGACATCCTCGGTGCTGGCAAGAATCTGGCGGGAAAACTTGGCGAGTTCTTCTTCCTGCGCAGTGAATTTGCGGTCTCCCTGCACGGTTTCTGTAGTCACACCACCCATGCTCGACAGGATCTCTCCTGGATTGCCTCCAAGGAGAAGGGTTATCAGTCCGACTATCAGGACTCCCCCGAGGCTGAGTCCGGTAACCTTGCCGCCGCTCATTCCGCGGCGGTCTTCAACATTGGTGCTTTCGCGCCTTCCTTCAAGTTTCATAATGTCACTGTTTTTCCATAGCCGCCGCGAACACGTTGTCCGTAGCGAGATAAATATGATAGAACGCCGCATCCCCAAGCTTGGAATAGCGGCCCACGAGAGCCCTTACCGAAGTCATCATGTAATCCTTCTCCGAGGCCCATTCGGCGGCGGAAGAGGGCTTGAGACCATCTTTGGACTGAGCAAACGAAAGGAACTGCCTTTCCAGCCCCGCACGGTCGAGATAGGCGTTAAGGCTGTCGAAATCTTCAATTCCCTGCAGCTCGGCCTTGTGGGCGTCGAAATATGCCGAGGCGAAGCGCATGGCGGTCGCCTTCCTGTTGCAGGCAAGGTAGAACTCGGATGCACGGGTAGTGTCGATGGGAACGAAGATATCGGGAACTATCCCTCCTCCCCCGTAAACGGTACGCCCTCCGAGGGTATGGAACTCCTCGCTGCGGTCCACCTTCACGCTGTCGGCATTCAGCATCTCACCATCACGGTAGCGGTAGTAGATATCGTAGGCGTAGTCTTCGCTGCTGGAATAGGGCTTCTGGATGCAGCGGCCCGAAGGGGTGTGGTAGCGGGCCACGGTAATGCGCAGGCCGCTTCCGTCGGTGAAGTAGAGGGGTTCCTGCACGAGGCCCTTGCCGAAGGAACGGCGGCCGATGATGGTGCCGCGGTCGTTGTCCTGGATGGCTCCGGCGAATATCTCGCTGGAAGACGCCGAATTCTCGTTTATCAGCACGTCGAGCTCTATATCCTTCAGGCTCCCCTTTCCGGAGGCCTTGTAATCCTGCCTGGAACGGTTGCGGCCCTCCAGATAGACTATCTCCGCATCCTTGGGAAGGAAGAGGTCGGCGAGGTAGAGCGACTGGTCGAAGAAGCCGCCGCCGTTGTCGCGGAGGTCGAAGATGAGGCGCTTCATTCCGCTTTGCTTCAGCGATTCGGTCGCCACCACCATTTCGCTGAAGGTAGTGCGGGCGAATTTGCCGAGGCGTATGTATCCGGTGGTATCGTTCACCATGAAGGATGCGTCCACGCTGTTCATGGGAATCTTTCCGCGGGTTATCTCGAAGGGGACCTTCTCCCCGTCGCGAAGCACCGTCAGCTGCACCTTGGTACCGGACGGGCCGCGCATCCTGCGCACCATGCTGTCCTGGGGATACTGCACCCCCGCTATGTTGACTTCGTCCACCCTGAGGATGCGGTCGCCGGGCTTCAGGCCTATCTTTTCGGAGGGGCCCCCGGCTATGACCTCCAGCACTATCGCGGTGTCGTTGGGGACGTTGAACTGTATGCCTATGCCGTCGAAATTGCCGGCAAGTTCGGTTTCGGATTCTTCGAGCACCGCAGGGGGCATATAGATGGAATGGGGATCCAGGGCGCCGAGGGCGGCGGTGATCGCCGCGTCGGTGACGGTCTTGCGGTCGACGGTGTCCACGTAGTTCTCGTCGAGGCTCTGGAGCACGAGGTTGAGTTTGCGCCAGTCGCCGTATTCTGCGCGGATGCGCATCCTGTTCGACTGGGCCTTCTGCCAGGTAAGGACGGCGAGGGCACCCACCAGGATGCCGAGCAACGCTATATATACGGACGAGTATTTTTTCATAGCGCCTCAACCTTTTCCACCTCTATCCCTGCGCGGCGAAGCAGCTGTATGCCGTCGTCCAGACGGTATTCGTCGCTGTAAACCACCCTCTTGATTCCCGCCTGGATTATCAGCTTGGAGCATTCTATGCAGGGGGACGCCGTGACGTAGAGGGTGGCCCCTTCCGAGGAATTGCCCGACTTGGCCACCTTGGTGATGGCGTTGGCCTCGGCGTGGAGCACATAGGGCTTGGTGACGTTGCCTTCTTCGCACTCATTCTCGAAGCCGGACGGCGTGCCGTTGTAGCCGTCGGAGATTATCATCTTGTCCTTCACCAGCAAGGCCCCCACCTGGCGGCGCTTGCAGTAGGAGTTGGTGGCCCATATTTTGGCCATCCTCACGTATTTTTCGTCGAACTTGTTCATTACTTTCTCTGGTAAAGGTAGCGTTTTATGCTCTTCTTGGGGGTGCGCTCGAAGTCTTCGGGCATGAGTTCAATCTTGCGTATCTGCGCGTAGGAAGGCAGGAGCTTGTTGAATTCGGGAAGATCCCTTACAATGCGTTCCTCCAGCTGCTTGCGTTCCATGCCGTCGGCAGCGCCCTGGGGATAGTCGGGATAGATTAGCGCGGTGAGCCCGCCGTTATCTTCAATCACAAGTGAATCAACTACATAGGAGGCGTTGTTGATGACTGCTTCCAGTTCTTCGGGATAGATGTTCTGCCCGCTGGACCCGAGTATCATGCACTTGGACCGGCCGCGCAGGTAGAGGTATCCGTCGGCATCCATCACGCCCATGTCCCCTGTCCTGAACCACCCGTCCCCGGTAAAGGATCTGGCGGTTTCCTCCTCGTTCTTGAAGTAGCCCGTGAACACATTGTCGCCCTTGATCTGCACCTCCCCGGGGATTTTCGCGGGATTGGGGGAATCTATGCGGATGTGGCAGCCGGGGATGGCCTTGCCGCAGGAGCCCTTGCGGGTGCGGAAGTATTTTTCGTAGGTGATGATGGGGCCGCACTCGGTCATGCCGTATCCCACCGTGAAGGGAAAGTGGATCTTGCGCAGGAAGGCTTCCACCTCGGGATTGAAGGCCGCGCCTCCGAGTATGACCTCCTCGAAACGACCGCCGAACGCATCTATCAGGCCCGTGCGTATCTTCTTCTGGATGGTCTGTGCGAGTATGGGCACGTACATCATTGGCTTGGTGCGGTCGGCGACGGGCTTGAGCTGCATCTTGTAGACCTTCTCCATGATTAGGGGCACTGCGATTATGATGTCGGGGTGTATCTCCTGGAAGGCGTTCATGATGATCTTGGGGCTGGGCACACGGGTGAGGAAGTGCACGTGGGCGCCTATGCTCATCTCGAAGAGCAGCTCGAACATCAGGCCGTACATGTGTGCTGAGGGCAGCATGGCGACCACCTCGGACTCGCAGCTGAGCTGGGGCTCGGCGAAGTTGCCGAGGTTGATGTTGGCGTAGAGGGAACGGTAAGGCAGCATGACTCCCTTGGAGAAGCCGGATGTTCCCGAGGTATAATTGATTATCGCAAGCTCTTCGGGGCTGTCTTCGTAGTAGTTGATGTCCGAGGGCTTGAAGCCGTCGGGATATTTTTCGTTGAATGTGCGGGTGATGTTGTCGCGCACCGCCTGGAGGGATTCCCTGCGGGAGTACAGATATTTGAAGTTGTTTATCTGCACCACGACCTCTATTTCGGGCATCTCGTCCTCGGAAAGGCCTTCCCACTCGCTCTCGCCCACGAACAGCACCTTGCTCTCGGAATGGTTCACGAGGTAGTGCACGTTGCCCGGCTTGAATTCGTGGAGTATGGGGACGGGCACAGCGCCATAGGTGAGCGCTGCGAGGAAGCAGACGCCCCAGTTGGCCTGGTTGCGGGAACAGAGGGCGACTTTGTCGCCTTTCTGCAGGCCGCATTCCTGAAAGCATATATGAAGCATGGCTATGCGCTCGGCCACATCGCGGTAACTGAGCGTCTTGCCCTGGTAATTCGAGAGGGCGTCCTTGTCCCAATGGTCTTTGAAACTATTTTCAAAAATCTTGTTTACCGATTGGAATTGTAATTCAGTGGACATTCAAAATGATATTTTTTCCGTCTGCCTGCAAGGACAGAACATCGTTATACAAATAATACTTTGCCGTCTTGGGAATCTCCTGCAAAAATTTGGCCTTTTCTGCGTCGAGGTATTCCGAGACATCTTCTTCATTTCCAAAAACATACCATTCGCCTGCCGGGGCGGTGAAAGAATCGTCGGCAATGGCGAAGGCGGATCCGAACACCGCGGCGATATGGCCGCTGTACGGATTGGGGGCGATGCCGCTTTTGGCCGGCTTCTTCGCAGGGCGCAGCAGCAGCACTTCGTGTCCGTCCCAGTGCAGCAGGGCAATCTCACGGGGATTCATCTCCTCCATCAGGTCCACGGGCCTCCTGCCGTCGCGCCTGGCAAGGCCCGCGAGCTTTCCTTTGTGGCGCGAAAGCACGGCCCTCACGTCCAGACACTCGTCCAGGGCATCGTAATATCTGTGCCAGTCCGCGAGCGGGAGATCCACGACGAAGTCCGTTCCTTCGGGCAGGGCGGCTCCAAGCCTGCATTCTGAGGCATCCAGGCCGGCGAAAAGATGCGAGAGTTTACCGGCGTTTCCGTCATCCTGGAACCTTACTTCCACCCCCTCGCGGGAATAGTCCCTGAAGCCGAGCACGGTCCATTGCGCGACGCCTTCAACAAAGCCTACCAGCGACTTGCGCGGCACCCTGTCCTTGAGCATACGCGCCGGAATCCAGCGCTTTGCAGCCCCGTTTTTCAGTATTATCTCCCCTGCAGGCCAGCTTCCCAGTGCGAGGGCTTCCCTGAATCCGGGGGCGTCCAGAATGGAAGTTCCGGAGCTGATGTGCTGCACGGCTTCGTCGATGGCCGCCTGGGAACGGCTGATAAGTACGGCCGAGCGTCTGGGAAGGCTTGCCGCCGTATAGTGGGTCCTGAAGCCTTCAGCGGCGGCTCTTTCAAGCAGCTTGGAGACCTGCGAGGATGTGTCCGCCGAGGCCCTGCCCGCATCTATGCTGAGCAGGGGCACCAGTCCGGCGCTGTAATCGAAAGAAAGAATGGCTTCGTTGTCGGAGAGATGGCCGTAGTCGAGGCTGCGGAACAGCGACGTGGAGTCCAGGACAAGGGCCAGGGCGTCGCTGCAGCGGTCGAAATGCATCACCGCCACCGCTCTTGAGGGAACGGTGCCGTAGAGAGCTGAACTCTCGGAGGATTGCGGCCCTGAGCCGCATGCGGCAACTGCCAGTGCCGACAGGATAAGCAGAAGTCTTCGCATTTCAATACACGCCTGAAATGCAAATATAAGGGATTTTTATTACTTTTGTAAAATAACCAATCCACCTGTTTTATGAAAAAGACCTTAGCATTGCTTCTGGCTCTCGCCTGCATCTCATCTTTCAGCCTCGATGCACGCAAAAGAGCAAAACACGTAATATTCATTGGCATTGACGGTTGGGCCGCCGAAGGAGTGCGCCAGGCGCCCGAGGACGACATCCCCAACATCCATGAACTCATGGACGACGGCAGCTGGACTCTCTCAAAGCGCTCGGTGATGCCTTCCGCATCCGCAATCAACTGGGCCTCGATGTTCAACGGGCTCCCCACCGAGATGCACGGATTCGACAAATGGAATTCCCGCACCGGCACCATCCCCTCCACCGCCGACAATGGGCACGGCATCCCTCCAACCATCTTCACTGTCCTCAGGGAACAGCATCCCAAGGCCGAAACCGGCATTATCTACGACTGGGACGGCATAGGCTATGTCTGCGACACCCTGGCGGCAAGCTACCACTATTTCATCAAGACCTATCGCGGCAAAGAGACGCTGCTCTCCCCCGAAAAATACGCAGAGCTGGGCGCTGATTACATAAAGGAAAAGAAGCCGGAACTGCTGGTATTCTATTTCGGCTGCCTCGACAACGCAGGGCATACTTACGGCTGGTACGGCGAGGAGTATATGTCCACGCAGCGGGAGATAGACAAGGCGATAGGAGTGCTGATTCAGGCGGCCAAGGACGCCGGCATCTACGACGACACGGTATTCATTGTATCATCCGACCATGGCGGAACCGGCAAGGGTCACGGGAAATTTACTCTTGAAGAGATGGAAACCCCGTTCATAGTTTGCGGAAAAGGTATCAAGGAAGAATACGAAATTCCGTACGTCATAATGCAGTACGATACCTCTGCAATCGTGGCAGACATTCTCGGCGCCAAGGTTCCCGCCTACTGGCGTGGCCGTCCTGTAAGGGAGATTTACAGATAGTTCAGTAATTTCTTTACTTCTTGCGACGAAAGGCCGGTGATTTTTTCAATAAGTGCCACATCAATACCTTCTTCCAGCATTTTTCCAGCAACTTCCTTAGCCTTATTCGCTTCCCCTTCTGCTAAGCCTTCCTCAAGCCCCTCCTCCTTGCCGTAGTCGAAGTTCGCCCTGGCAATCTCCTC
>CAJONC010000035.1 GCA_905235675.1 uncultured Bacteroidales bacterium
TCGCGAAAGGATACACAACGCCACAAATTGCCAATGGCATGGGACTCAGCCCGGAAACCGTCAAGTGGTATCGTAAGAAATTGCTCGTAAAATTCGACGCATCCAATACCGCCGAACTGATTTCGCAAGTGAACAAGATGATGATTCTATAAGCAAGCTCAAAACTTTTCACATCGTCTCCGGAAAATGTGAAGAATCGCGCTAATTTTGCTCCGAAAATGTGATTTTTTTGCTATATTTGCCTCCGAAAATGTGATTCAAAGGCATGGAACTACTTAAAAGAAAGGTAGATATCTTCCTTGATAAATGGAAACGGAATCCTCAGCGGAAGCCGCTAATCATCAAGGGAGCTCGACAGATTGGGAAAACGGAGTCCGTCCGGGCCTTCGGACGCAGGAATTATGCGTCTGTCATCGAGATAAACTTTGTTCTCCAGAAGAAGTTCAGGGCGATATTTTCCAACGGGTATGAGGTAGACACCATAATCAAGAACATCTCCCTGCTGGAGCCATCCTGGAAATTCATCCCCGGAAAGACGTTGATATTCTTCGACGAGCTCCAGAGATGCCCCGAGTGCGCCACCTCGCTTAAGTCTTTCAATCAGGACAGGCGTTACGATGTCATCTGCTCCGGTTCTCTCATGGGCATCCACTACGAAGAGATTGAATCGAATGCTGTGGGAAACAAGGAAGACTATGACATGTTCTCCATGGACTTCGAAGAATTCCTCTGGGCAGAAGGCTACACGGATGGACAGATTGAGGACCTGTACACGCACATGGCGACGCTCACTCCGTTCTCTGAGCTGGAGATGCAGACCATGATGGGGCACTTCAGGGATTATATGGCTATCGGAGGCATGCCGGAGGTAGTAAAAATGTTTATCGACAACGGTCATTTCGGCGGTACGCTGGATCTTCTGAAACAATTGCTCAAAGATTACGAGGAAGACATTACCAAATACGCCAGGGAGACGGACAAGGCGAAAATCCTTGCCGTGTATCGTCACATCCCTGCCTTCCTCGCAAAGGACAACAAAAAATTCCAGATAAGCAAAGTAGCCAAAGGAGCCAGGAGCCGGGAATATATCGGTGCCGTAGAGTGGCTGGAAAATGCAGGCGTCGTCAACACCTGCTACTGTCTGGGAAATGTCGAACTTCCGCTGAAAGGGAACTATGACGCAGGCAACTACAAATTGTACTACCACGATACGGGCTTGCTAATCGCGTCGCTGGACGATGAGGCACAAGAAGATCTCAGGGCAAACAAAAACTTCGGGACGTACAAAGGAGCCATCTATGAGAATATCGTGGGAGAGATGCTTCGCAAGTCCGGTTATGAACAATTGTACTTTTACAAGAAGGATAATCCTCCTCTTGAAATGGATTTCTTTGTAAGGGATGCCGACACGCTTGTCCCTGTGGAAGTAAAAGCGAAGGACGGAGCAACGGCCTCCCTGAACAACCTCATTGACTGGCCTTCGTACGGCGACGTTCACTACGGCGTAAAATTCGGCTACAAGAACATCGGCTGGGGAGGCAAGTATTACACTTTCCCATATTTCCTTGCATTTCTTCTTAAACGTTTTTTGAAAGAAAGGAGACATCCTGTCCCACCCGGAGATATTCTGTAAATCAAAAGGAAGAATACGACTGATTATTTAGTTGCAGGCGCCGATAATCCAAGCGGCCTCCTGCCGCGCCACGGAATCCCGAAGGGCTATCGCATTAGCGAAATCCCGGAAGTTGTAAGTTATTGATACAGAGTAAGGGTTACTAAAGTTGTCAAAAATTAATCTCTCACTGCAAAATTTGTCGAATAATTGACTAAATTTGCAGTGGCAGTATAAAGGCAATCAATATGATTATCGAACGGAACAAGTACCTGCAAAGAATCATCTCCCATAAGTGGAATGGGAAAGTGAAGATCATTACCGGCATTGGGAAGTCGTTTCTGCTGTTTGAACTTTATAAACAGCATCTTCTCGAATCCGGAATAAAGGAAGACCATATTATTGAGGTGGCACTTGACAGGAAAGAAGATGCTGCATACAGGAACCCGATTACTTTGGGTGAATATGTCCTTTCCAAGGCATCTAACAAAGATGAGCAGTACTATGTCTTTATCGATGAGATTCAGATGTCCTATAAGGTCAAGAACTCCGACATAGATGAAAAGAGTGTTCCTGAGGAGGACAGGGACCTGCTCTACACGACTTTCTATGACACATTGAATGACCTGATGTCCAGAAAGAACCTGGACGTATACGTGACGGGCAGCAACTCTAAAATGTTGTCTTCGGATATTGCCACATATTTCCGTGACAGAGGATCGGAAATCCGGGTATATCCACTGTCTTTCTCGGAGTTCTATTCTTGCTTCGGAGGTGAGAAAGCGGATGCATTTGAAGAGTATTTTACTTATGGCGGAATGCCTTTGGCTGTGCTGGAAAAGGACGAGGCAGAGAAACGAGCCTACCTGAACGGACTTCATAAGAGCCTCTATCTGAAGGATATTGTTGAACGTCATAAGTTGAAAGACGATACCATCCTGGATGCGCTTGTCGATTCGTTGTACTCTGCCGTCGGTTCGCTGACCAATACGCACAAGCAGGCTGACACCGCCGGCTCACGTCTTGGTACGTCAACATCAGACCATACCATCAAGAATTATCTGGATTATCTGGAAGATGCGTATCTGTTCAAGCAGGCAAAACGGTATGATGTCAAAGGCAGGAAGTATTATGGGGCACCACTAAAATACTATGCGACCGATATCGGCCTAAGAAATGCCAAACTCAATTTCCGGCAGCAGGAGCGGTCGCATCTGATGGAGAACATTATTTTCAATGAACTGATATTGCGCGGATTTGCAGTGGATGTCGGAGTAGTGGAACTGACCACAAAGGGAGAAAATGGCAAGCCGGTCCAGTCCCAATATGAAATCGATTTCATTGTCAACACTGGGAGGCAGAAAATATACATCCAATCCGCATTGAACGTGGATACACAGGAGAAAAAAGATCAGGAGACCTGCTCGTTGAGAAATTCTGGAGATTTCTTTAAGAAAATTGTTGTTTTGGACGGCAACCAGAAGCCGTGGACCGATGATGACGGCATCAGTTATGTCGGGATTATTCCATTCCTCCTGGACGAAAGCATCCTATAAGGGGCCGCAGGTCTGATTAGCCTGGATGACTTAGTAGATATATTGTAATTCATATATTGCCCAGAAAAGTCCTTTACTGCTTTGGCATAGTTGTTATTCTTCTGGGCATTTTTGTCTACTACAAGCTGGATCCATCTAAAGTCCTGCTATTTCCCAAGTGCCCGTTCTATCTGCTGACCGGCTTAAAATGCCCGGGATGCGGTACTCAGCGGGCACTTCATCAAATATTGCATTTTCATCTTGGCGATGCCTTCAGGTACAATGCTTTGATGGTCGCCTCGATACCTTTGTTGTCAGCCCTGCTTATTGCAGATATATTTAAGAAGCGTTGGCCGAAGGTATATGTGCTAAGCCGGTCACCGATATTGTCTTGGTTGATTCTTGCGATTGTTCTGATTTGGTGGATTGTCAGGAATATAGTCGGGTGGTAGTGGCCCGCGGGGTTGTTGTTGAGACTACATCCGTTCCCTGCATTCATTCATTGGCATATTTACATCCGTGTTCTAATCGGGCTTGCCCGACGTCTGCCACTTTTTAAGGGTGGTGGGTGACTTAATACCCACTTGCCCTTGCGTGAAGTGGAGACTTGCAGCAAGCTGGGAATGGCACAAACACCATGGTGCACATTTTTGTGGTCCACAACTTTGTGGACCAAAATAATTGCTTATATTTGCGAAAAATGGAAAACTATGAACAAGCCCTTTGTATATGGAACGGCGGTCTTCGGAGAAAACTTTACAGACCGAATAAAAGAGACAAAACATCTGCGGATGAATTTTGAGTCCGGCGTGAACACGATTCTGATTTCTCCCCGCAGGACCGGCAAGACATCCCTCGTGTACCGCGCCAGTGAGCAAATTACAGATCCTAACATCAAAGTGATTATAATGGACATCTATGACTGCCGGGATGAATATGATTTCTACGAGCGTTTTGCATCGGCCGTCATAAAAGGACTGGCTACAAAAGCCGACCAGGCATTGCGCCTGGCAAAAAGCTTTCTCTCGCGGCTCTCGCCCAAGATATCACTCTCTCCTGACCCTGCCCAGGAATTTTCTTTATCGTTCGATATCGGCCCCAAAACGCAAAAACCCGAAGAGATTCTGAATCTTCCTGAGGTCATCGCACATAAAAAGAAGTGGGATATTGTTATCTGCATCGATGAATTTCAGCAGGTTGGCGAATTCTCCGATACACTCACATTTCAGAAGAAACTTAGAAGTGCATGGCAACTGCAAAAAAATGTTTCTTATTGCTTGTTTGGCAGTAAGAAGCATATGATGGAGACGCTCTTTCAAAACAAGAGCCATCCCTTCTATCGCTTTGGTGATAAAATAGAGCTGGAGCCCATCGACCGGAGCGAGTGGACAGATTTTATCGTCAGTCGGTTCAAATCTCGGAATATGAATATTTCCGAGGAACTGGCTGGGGCCATCTGTGACAAAGTAGCGTTATATTCGTCTTATGTTCAGCAATTGGCCTGGAATGTAATGGTGGACACAGAGCCGGATAAAAATGTGACAGTGCAAAACGTTGAATCAGGCTTTGAAACGCTCATCAGGCAGACGTCCTCGCTTTTCAAGCAGCAGCTTTCGGGTTTGACAACTTACCAAATGAACTATCTCAAAGCGATTGATGCAGGCGTTCACGAAGGATTCGCTTCCGCGAAGGTGCTGGAAGACTTCCGATTGGGTAGTAAGTCCAATGTTTCCCGTATAGAGAAGGTCTTGCTGGATAAAGAGCTGATTGATAAAAGAGGAGATGGAATTTATTTTTCGGATCCCGTTTTCGCCTATTGGTTCCACAGAGAGTATTGTATCTAAAACAATAGCACCACGATATTGTTTACAGAAGATACCATTGAATAATCCCTTATTGAGGTCGCCCGGTAGGTCGGGTGGGAATATGTCCCGGCCGGCAGCATTCTTACTTCATTCCGTTCAGGTTTCCATTTGGTCAAAAAATTCGCAATTTTCGGTATAATAGCGAGTTTCATGCAAATAATGTTTATATTTGCTCTATGGTTTCATTGCATACGTTCAACCTTTTCCTGATTGTGATGGCTGCATTGGCAGTCATCGTTTTTATAAGCCTGTTTTTCGTGGATGCAGGTTACGGAAAATTCTACAACCCCAAATGGGGCCCGTCGATTGACAACCACCTGGGCTGGATGCTGATGGAGGCGCCGGTTTTCCTGGCGATGCTGCTCCTCTGGTGGTTTTCGGATCGAAGGACCGATTCTGTCCGCATGGCTTTTCTGCTGCTCTTTGAACTGCATTACTTCAACCGGTCTTTCGTGTTCCCGCACAAGTTGAACGGACATGGCAGGATGCCTCTCAGCATAATACTCATGGGCGTATTATTCAATACTTTGAACGCATTGATGCAGGGAGGATGGATTTTCTATCTCTCTCCGGAAGATTATTACGGCGACGGATGGCTCCACAGCCTGCCCTTCCTGTTCGGCACGGCAATCTTCATCTACGGAATGGTGGTGAACATACAGTCCGACTCAATCATACGCCACCTGCGCAAACCCGGCGACACCGCGCACTACCTGCCCCAGGGAGGGATGTTCCGCTATGTCACCAGCGCCAATTACTTCGGCGAGTTCATGGAATGGACAGGCTTCGCCATACTCACCTGGTCGTGGGCGGGCGCGGTCTTCGCATTGTGGACCTTTGCCAATCTCGCCCCCCGTGCCGACCGCATTTACGATATGTACAGCAAGGAATTCCCCGACCTGCTCGACACTCGCAGGACAAAGCGAATGATACCATTCATTTATTGATATACAAACATTTATGCCTCAGATAGAATCTCCCATCTTCACTCCCGTACAGATAGGCCCCGTCACCCTTCGCAACCGCGTGATACGTTCGGCCGCTTTCGAGAACATGGCCTACGGCAACAAACCTTCGCAGGACCTCAAGGATTACCACGTAGCCGTCGCCAGGGGCGGCGTGGGGATGACCACGCTGGCCTACGCTTCGGTCAATCAGAGCGGCCTTTCCTTCAACGGCCAGCTTTGGATGCGCGAAGAGATAGTCCCCGCCCTCAAGGACATTACGGACGCGATTCACGCCGAAGGTGCGAAGGCTTCCATCCAGCTGGGCCACTGCGGAAACATGACGCACAAAGCCACCTGCGGCTGCACTCCCGTAGGTCCTTCCGGAGGCTTCAACCTCTATTCCCCCACCTTCGTGAGGGGGCTCAGGGAGGACGAAATCGAGGCCATGGTGGAGGACTTCGGCCATGCCGTGAACCTCGCGCGCGAGGCCGGATTCGACTGCGTGGAGATTCACGCGGGGCACGGCTATCTGATAAGCCAGTTCCTCTCGCCTTACACCAATCACCGCAAGGACAAGTTCGGGGGCTCGCTCGAGAACCGCATGCGCTTTATGCAGATGGTGATACGCAAGGTGCTCGGGGAGGCCCGCGACGACATGGGCGTGATAGTGAAGATGAATATGCACGACGGTTTCAAGGGCGGAATGCAGCAGGAAGAGTGCCTGGAGGTAGCCCGCGAACTCGAGAGGCTGGGAGTGCACGCCATAGTGCTGTCGGCCGGCTTCGTGAGCAAGGCTCCGATGGAGGTGATGCGCGGGGCTATGCCGCTGCGCACGCTGTCGTACTATATGGACAGGCGCAAGTATTGGTGGCTCAAGGCATTGGTGCGCATGGGAGGGCATGTGATGATTCCGACCGTGCCGTACAAGGACGCCTACTTCCTCGAAGATGCGAAGGTCTTCCGCGAGGCGGTGAAGCTGCCGCTGATATATGTGGGGGGGATGGTGTCGCGTTCTTCGATGGAGGAAGTGCTGGATGCCGGCTTCGACGCCCTGCAGATGGCGCGCGCCCTCGTAAACGACACCGATTTCATCAACAAGATTCACAACGGGGAAATTGAGCGCAGCGAGTGCCGCCATTCCAACTATTGCATAGGGCGTATGTATTCCCTCGAGATGAAGTGCAACCATTGCACAGGGGAGTTGCCTCCCTGCCTGCGCAAGGAGATAGACAAGGCCGAGAAGAGATGGTAGCACTGATTACCGGCGGAAGTTCCGGAATGGGCCTGGAATATGCCAGGCAGCTTGCAGGCCGCGGATATGACCTGATACTGGTGAGCAATCGCGAGGGCGAGCTCGCCTCTGCCGAATCCTCCCTTTCGGCTGAATACCCCGTGCAGGTGCGGACACGTTTCCAGGACCTTGCCCTGCCACGTGCGGCGGATGAGCTCTATGAATGGTGCCGTGCCGACGGCATCGTGCCGGACCTTCTCGTGAACAACGCAGGGATGTTTTTCTTCAAGGAACTGGAAGAAGCGGACCTCGACAAGGTTCAGGCTATGCTGAATCTCCATGTCACGACCATAACCCGCCTCAGCCTTCTCTTCGGCATGGCGATGAAGGAAAGGGGGAGCGGCTATATCCTGAATGTGTCTTCAATGGCCGCCCGTCTGCCTGTTCCTGGCATTACGATATACTCCGCGACCAAAGCCTATCTGCGCAGTTTCGGAAAATCGCTGTCCTTCGAGCTGAAACCCTACGGCGTCGGGGTGACTACGGTATGTCCCGCGGCTATTGCCACGCCGCTTTACAATCTCAGCCCCAAGATGATGAACCTGGGCGTGAAAATCAGGCTTATCCATACCCCCGAGTGGTTGGTCCGCCGCGCATTGCGCGCCACTTTCAAGGGGCGCAGGGTGGTGAGCCCTTCGCTCATGAACGTCTGGTTGCCGCCACTCATCGCACTCCTGCCCAACCGTCTCGAAGCCGCAATATGGAAAAAGTTGAAATAAGCCTGCTGCTTGCACTTGCCGCCGTTCTTCCGGCGTCGGCACAGCGCATAGAAACCGTCCCTTTCGGGGATTTCGAGAGCTGGACGGTCCGTCATATCAGGGAATCGGCAATCATAGGAGGGGAGGAGAAGACCATATACGTGCTCGGCCCTTCCGAAACCATTGAGGGCAACCGCGCCTATGACTATTCCCGCACGCCCTGGGCCTCTTCCAACGCTTATGCCAGGGTGTCCGGAGTCACCAAGACCAGCCTGTCCGTAGAGCCCGACGAAGGCCCTTCAGGGCGTTGTGCCAAGCTTTCCACCGTGTTCGCAAGCTGCAAGGTGGCAGGACTGGTGGAGATAAACGTGCTGGCTACCGGATCTCTCTACTGGGGGAAAATGTTCGAACCGATTACAGGGGTGAGGGACCCCTACGCGAACATGGACTGGGGCATAGCCTTCACCGGACATCCTTCCGCGGTACTTATTGATTACAAGGCGTTTATGCCGGCCACGGGAAAGCTGGTGAAGGGCACTACCTTCCGCAAGACGGAGTTTCCTGGCGACGATCCCTGCCAACTGAAACTCCTTCTCCAGAAACGTTGGGAGGATGCCGACGGCCGCGTCCATGCCCTGCGCGTCGGGACTGCGTTCCTGCGGGTGGAGAAGAGTACCTCAGGCTGGGTGACGGACAGTAGGATACCGATAATTTACGGGGATGCATCCAGGACCTCCGGATACAAGTCATATATGGGCCTCATCAATGGTGAAAATGCCCTTTACGCGCTGAACAGCAAGGGAAAGCGGGTGAAGATAATAGAGGAAGGATGGGCGGAACCCGGAACGGAGTGCACCCATGCCGTCCTTCACATTTCTTCCGGCTGCCAGGGAGGCTACACAGGTGCTCCGGGCAACACTTTCTGGATAGACAACCTGCGCCTCGAATATCCTTTCTGACATGAGGCGCAGGCTGTTCAATTATTGATATGTGCAAATAATTTACATAAATAACGGAACGGTTCCAGGGAACGGTATTTCACGGCCTTCACGAAAGTGAAAGGGACAATGTATGCCCAGGCTTTCCATCGGGGGAGCGAGGGGTCGCGCAGCCTTGTCAGGGATCCCATGTAATAATTCCTGTAGATGAGTTTTGCCTTGTCCTCCTCCCTCTGCGCCCTGTCGTGTACCGCTACGGCCTCGGGCACTATCCCCGTGAAAAAGCCTGCCGCCCGCATGCGGTTGCAGAGGTCGTCGTCCTGACCGTAGATGGGGAACTCTTCGGAGAAAAGCCCTGTCTGCCGGAGGGCGTCGCAACGCAGCAGCCAGTGTGCCGCCATCACTCGCTTTACGCGCAGTACGCTGCTGCCGTCGGGCGCCGTGTCGGCAACGGAAGATGAATATAGTTTTGCGAACTGTGCATCCATGGATTTAAGGTCGCCGCTCATCTGCATCGGGCTCAGGATTCCATAGCTGGGATGCCGCTCCGAGGCATTTACAAGCAGGTTCAGGGTTTCGGGCATCAGCCAGGCATCCTGGTTGAGGAGATAGACGTAATCGTAGCCGTTATCGAGGGCATACTGCATCCCGAGGTTGTTTGCGGCGGTAAAGCCTGTGTTTTCGGAATTGCGCACGAGTATGGCCGAAGGACAGTGCTGCGCCACGAAATCGGCGCTGCCGTCGGAGGAGGCGTTGTCCACCACATATAGCGTACATTGTATGCCGCTTTCATCAAGCGTCCACGGTACGCTCCCGAGGCATTTGTCCAGCCATTTCATGCCATTGTATGTAACTACTACTATCAGAATCTTCATCTCGGCACCTCCTTGTAAAGTTCGGTGAAAATCTCCTTTGTGCTCTTCCTGCTCCATACAGCCCGCATTACATTGCGCGCAGTACGGTGCATGATGTATGCGCGGCCTCGCTTGTCGCTGCGGTCGGCAAAGCTCCATTTCAGCGTCCGGAAGGCCTCCACCAACCATATAAAAGCTGCCATGAGGGCGTATCTGAACCGGTTTATGCCATCGGTTCCCTGAGGATTCTTGAGCCTTCGCAGGCTGGAGTAGAATATCAGTGAACCCTTCACCCTGGTGGGCTTGATGGCGGTTTCCATGGGGCCGGCGGTGGCACCGGCAAGATGGGTGATGGACACTCCGGCATCAACCCAGCACTCATGGCCGAGGCTTTCGAGGTACTGCCCGAGTGCTATGTCTTCGGGGGTGAAGGTGTAGGTTTCGTCGAACCATCCCGCTTCGCGGAAAATGTCGGTGCGAATCATGAAGCAGGCACCGTTCAGGGTGCGGGTGCGGAAGATTCCCTCCTTGTTGCTGAAAGGTCCCGGTCTGCCCTCGTCCACAAGGTGCAGATAATGTTTAAGATATCTCCACGGAGTCCATTGCTCGCGTCCGCAGGTCTGAACGCTCCCGTCGGCAAGCACTATCTTCGGGGAGATGGCGGCCACTTTTGAGGAAAGTTTTTCAAAATCGGCGAGAAGGGTGTCGATTACCGGCATCCGCATCAGGGTATCGTCGTTCACCACGAAGCAGAATCTCCCTTTGGCTTCGCGCAGGGCCAGATTGTTGTTTTCGGCGAAGCCTGCGAGCGAATCGTTCACGATGAAGCGTACCGAAGGCCATTCGCTGCGCATCTTTTCAAGGTTTTCGGGGGAGAACATATATGCGACCACCAGTACTTCGTAACCCGCGGCAGTGTGCTCGCGTATGCTTTCAAGGCAGGGACCGAGCAGGTCCGGCCTGTCCATGCAGACTATTATTACGCTGACTTCAGGCATGGGCTTCCCTCCTCGAATCGCGTATTCCCCTGCGTATAGCAGTGAATTTCGCTTTTTTGTCGCTTTCTCCAAGAAGTATGCGTACAGGCTTGCGCCAGAACCAGTTGCGGCGGAATCTGAGGGCAAAATCCTTAGTGCAGGGGTAGCGGCGAATCACCATGAGATTGTTGCGGTATATGCCGTAGAGCCTTTCGGGAGAATAATTGTATACCCTGTAGCGAAACCCGAGAAAGTGCCTGAATTCCACTTTTCCGAATTGCTGATGAAGGATGCAGTCCCCTGTAAGCCAGCCTTTTATTCCAAGCGAAAGGGCGTGGAAAATAAAATCGTTGTCCACGCCGTCCACGGCAAAATCCTCGTCCCAGCCACCGACTGAGTTTATAATTTCCAGAGGCACCAGCATTCCCGAAGTGATGATGTTGTCCGCCCGCCTGAAATCTCCTTCAAAGGCTTTGTCGTTCACGCCGGGGCCGTAATATCCTTCCGGCGCGTCGGGGGCGGACACTTTGTCCATGAAGGCACTGAATCCTTCCCACACCGAATCCTGGTCCATGGTAAGCACCGCATCGAAAGCTTCTTCCGCCGCCGTCTTCCACGCGAAGTTCAGCGCCCTGGCTATGCCGGCATTGGTGCCGTCTCCGCAGAAGCGCAGTTTTTGCTGCCAGGGCCTGCCTTCGAAGGCGGAACGGTCGAGAGGGGAGTTCTGCCAAAGGAGTACGGCCTCCACCCTGGGGGCGAAGGCGTCGATGTCCCTTGTCAGCAACTCAAGGTCAGGGTTATATACCGGTATGACCGCAATTATACGCATCAAATGCAAATGTAACAAAAAATAATCCGTATATTAGCAGACTATGCGCACGAAAGGCAAAAAAATAGGCATCGTTACCTGGTATGGTACCCCGAATTATGGCACCACCCTCCAGGCCTATGCCCTGTACCGCAGCATTGCCGACCTGGGCTTCGAACCCTATGTGCTGAAACGCTTCAGTACGCCTTTCACCCTGCGCACTGTCAAGGACAATTTCAATTACAACCACGGCATACGGCGCTTCTGGAAATACGGGCGTGAACCCTTTCCCAAAAAATGCAAGGCCATCAAACGCTTCTGCCGCGACAATATGCAGGAACGCAAGGTGACTGGCCCGCTTGGCCTCAGGAGGCTGCTGGCACAGACTTCCGCCTTCGTGGCCGGAAGCGACCAGATATGGAACTGCCGCGACCATTTCCGCGAATTCGAATTCGTCGGTTTCGCATCCGGCGTGCGCAAGTTCTCCTATGCCAGCAGCATAGGTACGGGCGACATTCCGGAGCAGTACCGCGGTGATGTGGAAAGGTATCTCCGATACTTCGACGCGATCAGCCTTAGGGAACGCTCGGGGGCCGAAGAGATAGCCCGTATCACCGGCCGCAAAGATGTCTGCACGGTGCCGGATCCGGTTTTCCTGCTGCGGAGCTCGCAGTGGCTGAAGATTTCGGAGAACTCCGGATTCAAGCCCAGGGACAGGTATATTCTCTGCTATTTCCTCCGCAAAGACGACTCCATTCCCGACACGGTGAAGGAAATCTCGTCCAGGCTGGGAACAGACAGGATAATAGTTGTCCCTTCCGGAGAGAATCCGGATTTGCGTATCCCGGGCGCCAAAGTATACGGAAAGGCAGGGATAGAAGATTTCATCAGGCTGGTTTACAATGCCGATTATGTCTGCACCGATTCCTTCCACGGAGTGGCGATGAGCATACGCATGCACCGCCAGTTCGTGGCTTTCAAGCGCTTCGGCGACACCGATACATCGTCGCAGAACGGGCGTATCTACGAGCTTCTGGACCGTTTCGGCCTGCAGGATCGTGTGTGGAACGGCTCGATTCCGGCGGATTACGACATAGATGAGGTTGGAAAGCTTCTGGATGACGCCCGCGAGGAGGGGCTTTCCTATCTGCGTGAGGCGCTGGAACTTGGGCAGGACGTGCTGCCGGTGAATTCGGATCTGCATCCCATGGAGGAAGCCTCCTGCTGCGTCGCGGGGCTGCCCGATGCGGGGCCTTCTTCTTCTGGAGGACTTGCCTTCGCGCTCGCGTGGAAGTGCCTTTCGGACGGAGGCAGGGTATGGTCTACAGTGTTTGATACAGGTCTCAAGGCGGTGGTGGCGGAGATACGCAGTGCGGGGGACCTTCAGAATATGAGGGGTTCCAAATATGTGCACAGCTATTTCGGAAAGGCTGCCCACGATGCCCTCAAGTCCGCTGTGGAAGATGGCGGCGAGGTTCTGTTCATAGGTACTCCCTGCCAGGTGGCGGGCTTGAGAAAAAGTATTGGGAATGCCCCGAACCTGCTTTGCGTGGATTTGCTCTGCCATGGCACGGCTCCTGCCGCATATCTTTCCGAAGAGATTGCATACCTGCAGAAAAAACATCATCTGGGTGCGGTAAAAGGCATATCTTTCCGGAGCGCGGACAAGTTCCGGCTGAGGCTGGAGGGCGGTTCCGCGACCTATGAAAAGGAGGCGGGACGCCAGCCATACATGCTCGGCTATCTCGAGGGACTCACCCTGAGGGAGGCATGCTACTCCTGCCCCTTCGCGATTACCCTTCGCACCGGCGACATCACCCTCGGCGACCATATCACTTCATCGGAAGGGGCAGCCGCCGGAAAATCTTTCGTGAGCGTCAACACTCCCGCAGGGCGGAAAGCCTTCGACTCCATAGGTGCCGACATTACGGTTTACGCCACGGAAGGAGTGCTGGAGGCGCGCAAGAGCTATGCTCCCGCCATTCTCCGGCCCACGGAAAAGCCTGCAGGGCGCGACAGGTTCATCAAACTCTGCGGAAGCAGGGGCTTTGCAAAGGCGGTGCGGCGCGTACTTCGTCCAAGCCTGGCGAAGAACCATCCCGTGTATAGAAAAATGCATAATCTCGGCCACAGGGCCAAAAAACTCATATCTTTCGAATGACACCAGCCCCGAAATTGTCCGATAACAGCCGCAGGATAGCAAGGAATACGCTTTACCTGTATTTCCGCATGCTGCTGATAATGCTCGTGGGGCTCTTCACCACGAGGGTGGTGCTGCGTACCCTCGGCTTCGACGATTACGGCCTGTACGCTGTGGTCTGCTCCATTGTCGCCCTCGGAAACATAGTCGCAAGTTCGGGCGCTCAGGCTCTTTCGCGCTATATCGCCGCGGGTCTTGAGCAGGGCGATGCCGACAGGAGCAGGAAGGTCTTTTCCACCGGAGTGATAGTGATGATGTGCCTGGCGGCGGTGGTGGTGCTGCTTGTGGAAACCCTTGGCCTGTGGTATCTGCACCATGGGGCGAATGTGCCTTACGGACGGATGGACGCTGCGGAGTGGGTGCTGCAATGCTCGCTCGGAGTGCTGGTGCTGTCGATTCTGAGCGTGCCCTACAATGCCACCATACTCTCCCATGAGAAAATGTCGGGCTTCGCCCTTATCAGCATACTCGAAGCCCTGCTCAAGCTGGGCGTTGCATTTGCGATTCTTGCGACCGGCTTCGACAAACTGAAGTCCTATGCGGTGCTGATGCTCTGCGTGGCGGTGGCCGTGAGGTTGACCTACGGGCTGTATTGCCGGAAATGTTTTCCCGAAACCCGGGGCAGGCTGTCTTTCCACAAGGATCTCTTCCACGAAATGATGGGCTTCGCCGGCTGGAACTTCCTCGGTTCGAGTGCCCATCTGCTCAACACCCAGGGCGTCAACCTGGTGGTTAACTTCTTCTTCGGAGTGGCGATGAATGCCGCGAGGGGAGTGGCCGGACAGATAGAAAACATTGTACGTCAGTTCGTAAGCAATATAGTGATTGCCATAAATCCCCAGATAACCCGCCAGTATGTGGCAGGCAACAAAAACTATGCGTTCGAACTGGTTACAAAGGGGGTGAAATATGCCGGCCTGGTAATACTGTTCTTCCTCGTTCCCTATATCTTCGAGGCTGACAGGATTTCGCTTCTTCTTTTCGGCAGGAATCCTGAAGGCACGGGCATCTTCTCCTGCCTGGCCCTCGGCTGCATAATGGTGGACCTGGCACTCAACACTATCGTCACGCTTGAACTTGCCACCGGAAAGATAAAACATTATTACATAATAACTTCTTCTATCAGCATACTGGTACTGCCCCTATGCTGGCTGGCGTTCAGGGCAGGGGCTCCGGCCTATATGGCTTATGTGATTTTCATAGCGGTATACATGCTGGTGGACGTCGCAAGGCTGCTGATAGTCAGGGCACAGACGGGATATCCCATACGCAAGTTCTGCACCGAGGCCATGCTGCCCGTGGCAGAGGTGGGGCTGATGTCCGCGCTCGTCGCCGCGGCATTCCATTTCGCGGTGCCGGACGGCTGGTGGCGTTTTGCTGCGGTGATTCTGGCAAGCCTCGTCTCCACCGCGGTGTCCGCATACTTTTTTGCTTTGTCGAAGGGCGAAAAAACCTACGTCAAATCCAAAATTATGGCTAAATTTGTAAAATGATTACATCGGAACAGATAAAGGACCTTCGCGACCGGCTGAAAGTGCTGGAACAGGCGATGAATATTTCAGGAAAAAGGGCGGAAGCGGCGGCTCGTGACGTGCAGAGCCAGGAGTCGGGTTTTTGGGACGATCCCAAGGCTGCGGAGAGCTTCATGAAGGTGACGGGCGGAATCAAGGCCTGGGTAAGTGCTTATGATGCAGCGGCTTCGGCCGTGGATGACCTGGATGTGCTGCTGGAGCTGGACCCCGACGGGCCGGATTCCGATGCGGCTCTCGCGGATGCCGTCAAAAAGACGGAGGACCTTGAATTCAAGAACATGCTCGGCGAAGAGGGCGACAATCTCGGGGCCGTGCTTACTATAAATTCCGGAGCGGGCGGCACCGAGTCCAACGACTGGAGCTCAATGCTGATGCGTATGTATATGCGCTGGGGCGAACGAAACGGCTACAGGATGACGGTGACCGAGCTCGTCGAAGGCGACGAGGCCGGTATCAAGAGCGCCACCATACAGTTCGAAGGCGACTACGCCTACGGCTATCTCAAGGCGGAAAACGGAGTGCACAGGCTCGTGCGTATCTCTCCTTTCAATGCCCAGGGCAAGCGCCAGACCACCTTCTCCTCCGTGTTCGTATATCCCCTCGTGGACGATACCATCAACATCGAGATAAATCCTTCCGACATTGAATGGGATACCTTCCGTTCAGGAGGACACGGCGGGCAGAACGTAAACAAGGTGGAAACCGGCGTGCGCGTGCGCCACATCCCCACCGGAATCATGGTGGAGAACACCGAAACCCGCAGCCAGCAGGACAACCGCCAGAACGCCCTCCGCATCCTCAAGAGCCGCCTCTACGACATCGAACTCAAGAAGCGTCAGGAGAAGCAGGCCGAGCTCGAAGGACAGAAGAAGAAGATAGAATGGGGCTCGCAGATACGCTCCTACGTGCTGCATCCCTACCGCATGGTGAAGGACCTCCGCACCGGCCTTTCCACCGCCGACACGCAGGGCGTGCTCGACGGCGACCTCGATGCCTTTATCCGCAGTTTCCTGATGCAGAAGGGAAGCGGCGCGGCTCCGGTAATAGAAGATATTGATTAACAAATATATGGCAGAATTCAAGAACTATAGTCACAGTTTGATATAGCTATAGTTTTTTCATCAATCATTGCCAGGAAGTATACAGCATTAAACTTTTTAACCTTTGATGGCGCCTCATTTCGACGCCCCGCCGAAATAGACACTCGCTTAGGTGTTTTTTGGGTTTGTAGGTAATGAATATTTATTACCTTTGCAAAAAGAACCGTTATGAATCAGATATATTTTGAAGCAAAGGGAGAGGCGCTGCTGGAACGGATTGGGATGACCAAAGCCGAGTTCGCCAGGCGTATGGGTATCCAGAAGCAGAACGTGAAGGCGCTGTTCAAATCCAAGAACCTGGAGACTATATACAAGGCTGCCGGCGTGATGGACGTACCGTTTGAAATGCTTATAGGCTATATTGAAGAACCGGACCTAAGAGAGATTCTGCTGTCCCCGTACGAAGAGGACGAAGATGATATGATTACTGAAGATGACATCCCAAGGGGTGATTCTCCGGAAGAGAGGCGGCAACGTCAGAACTTAATCTATGCATTTTATCAAGATTGGAAGCGCCGGAACCCGGATCAAAAGAAATACAATATTGAGCTAAAAGATGATATTAACATTCGCGCAGTATCCCTTGATGAAACAGCAGCACAAGCATCGTTGGCCTATCTGTCCACGTTGGCTGTTCTTCAACTGGATGCTATTCTGACAAATGCCTGGTTAGTGAAAAAAGTTCCATCGAAGCCAAACAGCAAGAATCAACGTGTTTTTGAAAGTATGATGATTATGGAATATGTGTGTACCGGCGTAGGACGGGTCAAGATGACGGTTGGAGTCAAGCGAAGCGACAAGTCGAAGGTGCAATACTGTATAACAGCGATAGATGCAGGCAAAATAAAACAGGAGGCCAAAACCTCCCGTTAACTTTGCCCCAAGACTACGTGGCGGAATTACTTCTTGAGTTAGGGCCTCGCTGGCGGGGACTTCTGCGCGACTCGATTACCCATCCGTATCACGGTTTATTGTCTCGTTGCAAAGATATTATAAAAATATAAAACATCCAAAAGATTTGCAGAGGTATAGTCTTTCTATTAAGGTGACGGTTCTTTGTACAGTCCTTGTCAGTATTACCTCAACGGCCAATACCTAAGCTACACGCTCCCATACCTCTTTTCCTTGAAATGTGCCGTCGATCCTGCTCCTGCATTGCGGTGGGCACTCATTGAACCCAGCCGTATTGGGCTGGCCAGCTCTGCTGGACTGCCCAATACGGCTGACCGCTTTCTTTCCCTCGCACCGCACTGCCGCTACGGGCCGTAGTGAGTGCTCGACAACGTAGGCCTGGCACCATCGTCCCGAATGGCGCCGACCAAAATTTCGCCGAAGGCGGATATAATCATCATCAACATCGGCAGTGGTCTCCATTTCCCCAATAGGTAGAGAACCATCAATAGCACAAATACCTTGATACCGCAGGCGCTTTGAGACTCGGCCTTGACCTCAACCACTGCTGACACCACCATTACCTCAACGCCCAAACCCTGCACGATGAGCGGCGACAGTTGCTAGGCGGGCGGCTGGGTAGCGGGCTATCCGGAGGCAGCGCAGCTGCCAGAGGATGCCATCGCAGGGCGGTAAGCATTCGGAGAAGTACGTCTTGACAAAGTGAGATTACGACTGGCATCAGTGAGATGTCAGTCGTATTTTTCTTGTGTCGGCGGGATGTTGGTGAG
>CAJONC010000036.1 GCA_905235675.1 uncultured Bacteroidales bacterium
TATTCTCTATTTTCAGTTTTTCAGCTATCTCAGACCTTGTAAGCCCTTTTCGTGTATCTGCAAGAGCCTTGATAATATCCATATATTTCTCCGGATTGGTAAATAGAGACTTATATAATCGTTTATACTCTTTCTTTAACTCGGCGTTACGAGAGAAGTTATGTTTGCTATCCTGTTCTTTTCATACAGATCGGCCATAAAAAAGGCCTACGAACAAACGAAAAAGTTCAATTCCCTCGAGTACGATCTGGTTGTGGACGATGACGGCATCGAGTTGCAGACAGCGCAAGGTCATAGCAAATTCTACTACAATCAGTTTGTTTCCGTAAAAGATTACAAAACATCGCTCTGCCTGAGGCCGCAAAGAAGCGCAATTTTTGCTATTTTTGCAGCTAAATGTAATTCATGGCTAGATGGAACAAACAAAGAACGGTGCCCTCATCGGCAATCTGGCATGCTTCACGGCTTACGCCATCTTCGGATTCAACATCATCAGCTGCAAGCATATAGCCATCGACGGGAATATCACCCCGATGGCGCTGTTCTGCCTCCGTTCCTTCGGCGCGACGGCTCTTTTCTGGCTCTGCTCACTGTTCATGGCCCCTAAGGAGCAGGTGGAGAAAAAGGACCTTTGGAAGGTGGCGGTTGCCGCCTTTCTCGGGCTGTTCCTGACTCAGCTGTCGTTCCTGTTCGCGATAACAGAGACGACTGCCATTGACGCATCCATCATGAGCACTCTGAGCCCTATCATGACTCTGATTATCTCCGCCATAGTCATCAAGGAACGCATTACCTGGAGCGGCATAGCGGGCATAGCCCTCAGCCTGGCGGGCGTGCTCATCCTAATCTTCAACTGCGTCTCCATCCGTTCCGGCGCCGATGCGACCTCTGTCCGGGGCATTCTCGGAATGATTGTCAACACGCTGAGCTTCTCCGCGTATGTAGGTATTTTCAGGCCGCTGACCAGGAAATATTCGGTGGTGACATTCATGAAATGGATGTTCCTGTTCTCGTCGCTGTATGCGCTGCCGTTCGCCTTCGGTGCATTCCGTGCATCCAATCTGGCCGCAGTACCTGCAGACGTGATGGGACAGGTCGCCTATGTAGTCATCTGTTCCACCTTCATAGCATATTTCCTGATTCCAATAGGGCAGCAGCGGCTCGCACCCGTGGTGGTCTGCATGTATACCTATGTGCAGCCGGTGATTGCGATGGCGATTGCCCTTGTCCTCGGACTTGACACTTTGAATATGCTCAAGGTGCTCGCCACCATCCTGGTATTTACCGGCGTCAGTCTGGTAAACTTTGCCAAAGATGAGGGAAAGGTATAGTAATTTCAAAAAAAGAATATTATTTTTGGAATATTATGAAAAAAATATTCACACTGATTTTTATTGCAGGGATTCTGTCAGCCTGCAACTTTTCCGTCAACAATACCAAGGTCGGCATACGCAAGACCGTGAAGTGCAAAGGCGAAGTAACCACCCTTCAGATAGATGGGCTCACAGGTTTTGACGCGATAGTGGTGAACGGCGCGGCAGACATCAAGTTCATCCAGGACGACGCGCAGTCCGTCAGCGTTAAGGCCAACAGCGAAGTATTTGAGTATCTGGATTATTCAGTATCAGAAACCGGAGAACTCCTCATCGAAACCAAAGACAATGTCAACATCAAGGCGGATACCTACAAGATAAGTATTTCCGCCCCTTTGCTGAAATCGGTCGAGATAAATGGCGCTGCCGAATGGAAACAGAAGGAATACATCGCAGGGACAGGGTTGAACTTTACAGTCAACGGTGCAGCGGATCTTGAAATTAAAAATATCTCTGTCCCCACACTCAAAATGGAAGTGAACGGCGCGGCCGACCTTGAAATCGAGGGTGTGAATACCGGATCACTTTCGCTGACCGTAAATGGTGCCGGAAGCGCAGAACTCTCCGGACGGGCGGACTACGCCTTCTTCGAAGTGAACGGTGCAGGCAGCATCGACGCCAGGGAACTCGTTACCGAAAAAGTGGAAAAAGTCAAGAGCGGAGTCGCCTCGATACGGCTTTAGTGCGATGCAGGGGAAAGTTGTTATCTTCGATTTGGACGGGACGCTGCTGGATACGGTGGCGGACCTCGGTGCGGCGGTGAACCACGCGCTGGAGCTGCGCGGCTTCCCTACCCACACGGCGGAAGAATACAGGAGCATGGTGGGACACGGAGTGCGGGACCTGGTGAGCAAGGCCCTGCCCGCCGGCAAAGAAGATTTGACGGACGGGGTGCTGGCGGATTTCAAGGAATATTACACATCACATATCGATGTATACACCCGTCCCTATCCGGGGATGCAGGAACTGCTCAAGAAGCTGAACGACAGTGGGATATCCCTCGCCATCGCCTCCAACAAATTTCAGGAAGGCACCGAAAGGCTCGCAGAAGAGTTCTTCCCCGGAATCCCCTTCGCGGCCATACTTGGGAACCGGCCGGGATACCCGCTGAAACCGGATCCCGAAATCGTCCGCGAGGCTCTCCGTTCGGCAGGTTACTCCGAAGCGGAAGCAGCCGCCCCCTGCGGACAGGCCGTCATGGTGGGAGATTCCCGCTCGGACATGCTTACCGCAGCCAACGGAGGCATACGCGGCATCGCAGTCACCTGGGGCTACCGCACCCTTGAGCCATCGCCCAGCTATACTTTGGTATCATCCCCGCAGGAGCTTGAACGCGCCCTTCTCCGATGACTGCAACACTGAAAATTCCGAAGGCGCTATGACTCAGGACGAACTCTGGATAAATAAATGGCAGGAGGCTGTCGACTTTCTGGAGACGAACCATCGCAAACCCTCCAAGTTTGTGCCGGAGGAGAGGAACATGCGTTCATGGTGGAAGCACAACAAGAAGCTGCTAAATGCAGGCGAATTGAAGCCGGAGCGGGTGCCCCTGTTTAAGCAGCTGCTCGCGCTCGGGGAACAGTACAAGCATGTAAATCAGTATCAATGAGATAGTTCCAACAAGATTATGTTCGACGTTACCAAAATATCAGATATCACGGAAGGCGGCATACGAAAGACCTCCTTCCTCACCTGCCCTGAGGTTTGCTCCATGCAGATAGACATTGAAACTGAGGGAGATACCATACGCAAGGTGCAGTACATCCAAGGATGCCACGGGAACACCCAGGGCGTTGCACGACTCTGCGAGGGAATGAAAAAGGATGAGGTGATTGCCCGCCTGGAAGGCATCGACTGCAGAGGCCGCGGCACCAGCTGCCCCGACCAGCTCGCCCGTGCCCTGAAGATGCTCTGAAAACCCCTACTTCTCCAACTCGAAGATTTTTTCCATCAGACGCCACTTTTTGTGGCTTGGGAGAGTGGGATCCGAGCCCTGGGCCTTGGCAACGTAGGCTTCCCATTCGGCCTGGCGCGGCAAGGTTGCCAGACGAGACATATCGCGTTCAAAGTCAAAGTCGTCAACGGTGTCCATAATCATAAACACATGCGTGCCGCGGCGGAATATCTGCATATCGAGGATTCCAACCTGCTTCTGACCTTCCATTACCTCGGGCCATACATTTTTGTGGACATCGCAATAACGGCGTATCATATCCGGATCGTCCAGCAGTTCAAGAGTTTGGCAATATCGTTTCATACGTTGATAAAAACAAATAGGGATGCCCGAACAGGTCGGGCACGACAGATAACTATTTTCGGCGAATATGAAGATCTATAGCTTCGGAGTGCGCGCTTGCAAAGGCGGCGGAATCATCTACCACCAGCGCGAGATAACCGCCTCCGCCGGCACCAGGCATCTTCCATGCAAGTACGCCCGGCTCGGCCGACCATCTGTCGATAAAGGGCTGTATGGAATTCTCCGGCCTGGGGCCGTCTTCACCGGACAGGACGGGATTCACCATTGCGGGGAACATCGCAATCTGCGCAGCGAAAGAAGCACGGTAGGCTGCGGCGAAACCATCCAGATCACACGCAAGTATCGCCTTCCAGCATTCATCAGCGGCATCCGCCAGATTATTCACCTTATCCTCCGTGATGTCCTTGCCCGCGACCACCGAACATCCGGGCTTGCGTGGATTCAAGGGAATCAGCACGAGATGCGCCTCGAGCCAGTCGAGCACGGCAGGATCACTGCAGGTCTCAATCTTCTCCGGCCAAAAACGGTTGTTATAATAATGACGGCAGAGCCCAGGGATGCAGATGCCGATAGAGTCCTGCGCCCCCGATATGATTCCATCGCTGCGCTCCGGATCGTTCTCGAAACAGAAAACCAGCTTTGCAAGCATCTCAGGCTCCATATCCGGCAGCTTTACAGGCCAGATTTTCTGGATAACCTTGCGGGTAGATGTCGACAGGCCGCAGCGGTCGCGCACTTCGAAGGTGGGTTCCAGTGAGATGGTAATGGCCCATCCCGGAGCGAGATAAGACACATAAGGCTGGTCAATCCATGTGCCGGCAAGATCCAGACGCGTGGGAATGCTGCAGGTCTCAGCTTTCAGGTCGGTGGACGATCTGGCCTGAAGGCCCTCGGCGGGCGTGCGCTGCAAAACGACATACTCTATCCCCCTCTCCTCACAGAACTTGCGCTTCAGCTCATTGCTGCCGTCCGCATTGACTACGAACACATCGGGCTTCAGCGCTTCAACAGTGGGTATGAAATCCATAACCCCGTCCCCCTGATTGATAAACGCATCCTTCACATACTTGATGCTCTTCACCATGAACAGGCGTTCCTGCTCCGGATACAAAGTCTTGTGATTCTTATAATGAAGCACAGTCGCATCGGAACCGATTCCTACATAAAGATCGCCATACTGCGATGCCTGGCGGAAAAATTCCACGTGACCACTGTGCAAAAGGTCGTAACAACCTGAAACAAAAACTTTTTTCGGCATAATTAAAGATTGCTTATCCTCACAAATATATGTAAAATTATCTTTCAGCCCTCACAGGATTGGATAAAAAGTCCTGATACGCAAGGCGGATTCCGTCCTCGAGTTCGGTATGATACCTCCAGCCGAGGGCTGCCGCTTTGGAGACATCAAGAAGCTTGCGTGGTGTGCCGTTCGGGCGCGAAGTATCCCATTTTATCTCGCCCTTAAAGCCCACCACGCGAGCTACGATTTCAGTCAATTCCTTAATAGTCACCTCTTTGCCTGTACCGGCATTCACGGTTTCATTTCCACTGTAATTGTTCATCAGAAAAACGCACAGTTCGGCAAGGTCATCCACATACAGGAACTCCCGCAGAGGAGAACCGTCGCCCCAGCATGTCACGCTCCGGGCGCCTGAGACCTTCGCCTCATGAAATCGGCGGATCAGCGCCGGCAGCACGTGCGAGTGCTCGGGATGATAATTGTCGTTGGGTCCATAGAGATTCGTGGGCATAACGGAAATATAATCAGTCCCGTACTGCCTGTTCAGATATTCACAGTATTTAAGACCGGAGATCTTTGCCAACGCATAAGCCTCATTGGTCTTTTCCAGCGAGCCTGTAAGAAGACATGATTCGGACATAGGCTGAGGCGCCATTCGCGGATATATGCACGATGAACCGAGAAATTCCAGTTTCTTGCAGCCATTCTTCCAGGCAGCGTGAATCACATTCATTTCCAGGATCATATTTTCGTACATAAAATCAGCAAGGGCCGACTGATTCGCCTCGATGCCCCCGACCTTCGCGGCAGCCAGGAACACATATTCCGGCTTCTCGGCGGCAAAGAATGCCTCTACGGCTTCCTGCCGGGTAAGGTCCAGTTCCTTATGGGTGCGCGTAACGATATTGTGATATCCTTGCCTCTGCAGTTCCCTCACTATAGCAGATCCCACCATACCGCGGTGGCCGGCAACATATATCTTACTATTCTTCTCCATCACTTCACTATTCCCTTTTCGAGATACTCCGCCAGATTCATCCTCACCTTCTCCGCAGCGCCCTCGCCGGCCACCTTCGCCATATCGGCATCCACCATAATCTTCACCAACTGCTCGAAATTCGTTTTAAGCGGGTTCCAGCCCAGTTTCGCACGGGCCTTCGTAGGGTCTCCCCAGAGATTTACCACGTCAGTTGGACGGTAGAAATCCGGACTGACCTCCACCAGCACCTTCCCCACCAGATTCTCCGGCCCTGCAACGCACACGCCCTTCTCATCCGCGCCCTTGCCCCTGAAATCGAGCTCAATGCCCGCATATCTGAACGCCAGCTTGGCAAACTCACGCACGCTGTGCTGTACGCCCGTCGCAATCACAAAGTCCTCAGGCACAGGATGTTGGAGCATGAGCCACATGCACTCAACGTAGTCCCTGGCATAGCCCCAGTCGCGCAGGCTGGAGAGATTGCCGAGATAAAGTTTGTCCTGCTTGCCTTGTGCAATACGTGCGGCCGCGAGGGTGATCTTGCGCGTGACGAAGGTCTCCCCTCTCCGTTCGCTCTCGTGATTGAAGAGAATGCCGCTGCAGCAGAACATCCCGTAGGCCTCCCTGTACTCCTTCACGATCCAGAAGCCGTACTGCTTCGCCACCGCATACGGGCTGTAGGGATGGAAGGGGGTATTCTCATTCTGGGGGACTTCCTCCACCTTCCCGTAGAGTTCGGAGGTGGATGCCTGGTAGATTCGGCAGGTGTCCGACAGGCCGCAGAGACGTACTGCCTCCAGCACGCGAAGGACACCCGTTGCATCGATGTTCGCGGTGAATTCCGGAGAGTCGAAACTCACCTGCACGTGGCTCTGCGCGGCGAGATTGTAAATCTCGTCCGGCCGCACCCTGCTCACCACCTGCATTATGCTCATCGAGTCGCCGAGGTCGGCATAATGGAGATGGAAATGGGGACGCCCTTCGAGATGGGCGATACGCTCACGGAAATCCACAGAACTGCGGCGTATAGTTCCGTGAACATCATAACCTTTATCTAGGAGGAATTCCGCCAGGAAAGAACCATCCTGGCCGGTAATACCGGTAATGAGGGCTGTCTTGGCCCTATTACGATTAAAATTTGTCAAGTTCACGTCAAGCACCTCTTTTATCTTTTGCATGCTTGAGGCGCTGATGCCGACTTTGCCTGCAAACCAGCGGGATACGGCAGTCTCGTCCTTGCCCAGCATTTCAGCGAACTGACGCTGGCTGATCCCTTTCTGGCTCAGAATCGACTTTATTTTATTCAGAAGCGCATAATCTACCATAACCCAAAGTTAAGGAATTATGCGCAACTTGACAAAATAATTTTATTAAATTTTAGCAGCTTGACAATTTTTGGTAAGGCGTGGAGAGGTTGGGGATGAAAAAATGCCCGAGCAGGTCGGGCATGACGAGGGTGAAGAAATGCGTCATTGCCGGCTTGACCGGCAATCTGGGATGCCCGAGCAGGGCGGTCATGACGAGGGTGAAGAAATGCGTCATTGCCGGCCTGACCGGCAATCTGGGATGCCCGAGCGAGTCAGGTATGACGAGGGTGAAGCAATGCGTCATTGCCGGCCTGACCGGCAATCTGGGATGCCCGAGCGAGTCGGGCATGACGAGGGCGAAGCAATGCGTCATTGCCGGCCTGACCGGCAATCTGGGATGCCCGAGCAGGGCGGGCATGACGAAGGTGAAGCAATGCGTCATTGCCGGCTTGACCGGCAATCTTAGATGATGCCAGGATCTGCAATAATATCTGTGGAAAGATTGCGCCAGCCGGGGTTAATGGAAACGACGAGGTCATCTTTCCAGGAGCGTTTGAAGTGCTTGAGCTGTTTCTCTCGAGCTATTGCTTGCTCAATGTCTGGAAATGACTCATAATAGACGCACTTTATACAATTATATTTGTGCGTAAAAGTTGAGCCGACGCCGGACGCATGTTCAGATATTCTGCGTTTGAGACTATTGGTCACACCGATATACAACACCTTGTTGGAGGAGTTGGTCATGAAGTAAATATAGCCTTTGTGTTCCATGGTTAATTGGGATGCCCGAGCAAGTCGGGCATGACGAGGGTGAAGCCATGCGTCATTGCCGGCCTGACCGGCAATCTGGGATGCCCGAGCGAGTCGGGCATGACGGGATCGAGTCACTTACGCTTACTGTAAAACTCAGCATACCACTCCGCGAACTTCCTTAGGCCTTCGCGAAGCGTAATTTTGGGCACAAAGCCGAAGTCGCGCTCTAGCGCGGAGGCATCCGCATAGGTCGTGGGGACGTCGCCTGGCTGCATGGGGACAAGCTGCTTGTGCTCCTCAAAGTCGTAGTCCTCGGGGAACACGCCGGCACGCACCAACTCTTCCTGAAGTATATTCACAAAGTCCAGCAGGTTCTCCGGCTGGCCGCCGCCGATGTTGTAAACCGCGTAGGGCGGCACGGGCAGGCCGTCCTCACCGACTCGTCTCGAAGGAGCGCCCTGCATCACGCGGATTATGCCTTCCACGATGTCATCCACATAGGTAAAGTCCCTGCGGCAGTTGCCGTAGTTGTATATCTGGATGGTCTCGCCCTTCAGCAATTTGTTGGTAAAGCCGAAGTATGCCATATCAGGCCGTCCCGCAGGGCCATACACCGTGAAGAAGCGAAGGCCTGTCGAAGGGATGTCGTAGAGCTTGCTGTAGCAGTGCGCCATCAGCTCGTTGCTCTTTTTGGTGGCAGCGTAGAGAGAAACAGGATTGTCCACGCGGTCGTCAGTGCTGAACGGCACCTTCTTGTTGCCGCCATACACGCTGCTGGACGAGGCATACACCAAATGCTGGACAGGATGGTGACGGCAGGCTTCCAGGATGTTATAGAAACCGATGACATTGCTCTCGATATACACGTCAGGATTCTCGATGCTATACCGCACCCCCGCCTGCGCCGCCAGATTCACTACGATGTCGAAGTGATAATCCTCGAAGAGTCTGTTTATCAGCTCGCGGTCCGCGATGTTCCCTTTCACTGACACATAGTTCACCTTCTTGCTTCTCTCTTCAAGCTTCCCGAGACGATAGTCCTTGAGGCTGACGTCATAGTAGCTGTTCAGATTGTCGATGCCGACAATGGTGCCTCCGGTCATCTCCGAGAACAGCCTGCTCACCAGATTGCTCCCGATAAACCCCGCGTGGCCGGTGACGAGTATTGTCTTGTTGTTCAGATCTATCTTTTCCATTCTTTCGCTATTATATTTCTTTCTTCATTCTTCGCTATTTCCATCATCTCTTCAACCTCATGCTCCACAAACGGGCCTTCCTTGCACTTTTGGGCATGGTTTAATCAATCTTCCTTATCCTCCCCCTCAGGCAGTACCTGAACATCATCCACCGGAGGGAGATAATCCGCTGCTTTGGCTGGAGAGATCACCGAATGTCCTACACGCTGTTCCAACTGTTTACGGGCATCACCCGCTATCTTACTGCCCTCTCGCGCCACAGCTGCACTCTGTCGGAAACCCTTCGGATTCTTGGATTTGCTAATTTCAGTGACCGAAGCCTCTGCCAGCGTATTCAATGCCAACTCAATGTTGGTCATATTGTCGCGCAGGTTCTCCTTCTTCAAGCCTTTATAGTGCTTGTATTGTCTGGTTGTCTTGCCACTCCATCCCTGTGTAATGATGTCAGTAAGCGAAGCATACTGCTGGCCTTCTGTCACACCTGCCCTATCCCACTCATCCGTCAGCTCTTTTCTAACTTCAATGCTGCGAATGCGCTGGTTAATCCACTTGTCACTGTATCCGAGGCGACGGTAGTCTGCATATGCCTGGTCAAAGTTGAGCTCCGGGTCCTGCATCTGATCCAGACGATGAGCCGCAACCCCAGCCATCCACTGCTTGAACGGCTCTGCCTTTGGTGATGGGATGCTTTGTATGAGACGGAAAAGCTGTTCGGTGTCTGCGACATCCGTCAGTCGCATCTTGCCATCAACTGCTTGCATCTTCAAAGCGTGACAATTTGTCACGGTTTCATTCCCTTCTGCCTTAAGTCTCTGCTTCAGCTTACGCCAATAGGCCTGCGAATCCTTACTCTCGGTCAGCACTGCGCACACATCCACGATGGAGAAATACCATTTCTCTTCCTGGTCGTCCCATACGGTACGCACCTTTCTCTCTTCAAACAACTGTATTTTATGTTTCTGCGTCATAGTTTTTGATCTCTTTTCAAAGATAACAAAAATTCTGTCAGTTTATTTCATACTCAGCCATTGTTCTGCCGAACTCCGCAGTTCCGAACTCTTCGTTTCAATTGTAAACATACAACTTACGCTCCTTGGAGTAGTCCAAGAGCGGAATCACGAGATAAGAAATGATTTTCCCGGCGAAGAGCGGGAGGGAACGGGCGAACGCGGCATTCATCAGCTTCTTGTTGTGCTTCCACCGGCTGCGCATGTTGCGTTCCTCAGGGATGAATTTGGAGGGGTTGCGGTGGTTGGTTTCAAGGAAGTCGATGGCTTCTTGCCAATTGGCAAACCAGAGTTCGTCCTGGGTCATAAACGGAATTGTCGAAGAGTATCAGGAATTCCGGCACACCTTGTATTGTTATAATTGCCGATATCCAGATGCCGATGCCGCCCAGTGGCTACTCAACTTCTTTCAAAAAGTCTCCCACGGATATTAAACTATGCCGATAAGGATAAACATTAAGCAAAAGCCAGAACGTTGGGAGCGCTGATGGGATCCTCCCCACGCTTCAGGCACATCCTTCCTTATTCATTACAACCTTCAAATTCATCTGCAAAATATGGGATTGCCCCATACTTCCCTTCCAGATAGTTCTTCTCGTAGTTACTGTCTGTGCGGGGTTTCGACCCGTTATCAAACGTGATGCTCATCATCGGGGTCAGTTTCGTGGAATAATGCGTTTTTGCCGTCTTTTCCACAAAAACCACTTGATCTCGTCTCAGTAGCTTCTTCGACAGCATATTGGTGTCGTGCGTAGTAAATATCAGCTGTGCCCCGTGCGGATTCGTTTCTTCACAGTTGAAAAACTTTACGATACGGCGTGACAACAGAGGATGTAACTGAGCATCCAGTTCATCCACAAACAGCGACTTCCCCTGCTGCAGGGTATCAACAATAGGTCCGGCGAGGTTAAACAACTTCCTTGTTCCGTCCGATTCCCTTTCGTCAATGTCAAAGTCCACCATTCCGACAACTTTGCCATCTGCGTTCACTTTGTTGTGCTTGGCATAGGCAATAATAGGCGGATGCTCTTTCAATGACGCAATAATCTCAACAGGCAATCCTTTGGGCAACATCTTCTCATCAATGAACTCTTTTTCTGTAGTCACTTCACAGAACCCCACGTCCATACCGCTGATAAAGTCCAAGATTTCATCCTTATAATCAGCCCTCGTATGAAGCATTTCCTTGGTATAGCGTGAGAAATCATTGTCTCGCAGGCCGGAAATCACGTTGGGCTTGGTTCTGAACCACTCAACAACTCTTTTAGATACTTCCCCGCCTAACTGCGCAGCAAGCGATATGAAAAGCCTGTTTTTATTCAGAGGTATAGTACCTTCTTTAATGGCCATCCCTTCAGGGTAGTTCTGTTCATCAATCTCTATAATATCTGGTGTGCGCCTCAACAGCGTTTTCAATGAGCGCTTGGGGAACTTTGCTATCAGCCATTCCTCTTCAATCCGTTGCGCTGTGTAGCTGAATCCGTATGAAAACTTATCCGCACCGTCTACAAAAGACATTTCAAAACGCGTTGGTCTTGGCTCCTTGTCCGAAAGCAGAAAAGCATCATATGGCAACGACTCGTTATCATTCAGCCTCACCGAATGAATAATAATACTACGCATCCTGCCTATGGCCTTGAAAACATTTGACTTACCGCTGGAATTAGCCCCATAGAAAGCCTTGGCATTAAGCACACGAGTGTTGGCAACAGTGGTATATCCCCTATTGTCCATGTCCTTAATGCCCGTATCTGCCTCGAACGACAGTTTTATCTCTTCGTCTATCGAACGGTAATTCTCTACAGTAAAGTTCGTTATCATAACCCAAGTTTGTGATTTTCGCTCAAATCGTGGCTACAAAAATACATATTTTATTTAATATACACGAATAATTTTGGATTTTCTTCTAAAATCTGACAAATTGGCAGAAAACAAAACGTCAGTCTGACGGTGGCAGTTCCGACTGACAGACTGACGCATAATATGTGAACTTAGCGGAACATCAAAGAGTTGTCCGCGAGTTTAAATCAAGTACAGTTTTCATTTTTGAGGCTTTTGCTCAAATTTTAAGGATTGGCATTGTTATTGTCCTTTGTTGGGATGGTGGACTCGTTCCTGAGCATCGGAACCACCCGCCGGAGTAAAGCTCTGCTGTACTGTTCAGACAACAGCGTCTTAAACTATAATAGATCTATGACATATGTCAAGAATGCAAGTGGTACTTCCAGATGGTCAAAGCCCTCAACAGGTGAGTCATCGTGGTTGGAGTATTGGGAAAAGCAGACGGGTAAAAAGGCTACCCGTTGTGGTGCTACCGATTGCCATTCCACAGGCGAACTCGTAGGCGGACATGTTCAGAAGGTTTTTGGAGGTAATGAAATCTACATCACCCCTCTGTGCAAAGGCTGCAACAATCGCACAGACAACTTCTGGGTTGACACCGAACTGGTCAGAGTACCCAGCGGACTGTAAGCCGCTACTCGGTATGCAACGCCTCAAGTGCTCCGTAGCGGAATCGGATGGCCACCGCATAGTTACTCACAATCTAAACCCATACTACTATGAGGAAAGAAATACACGTTGTTTCTAATCCAGACAGAGGAGGTTGGGATGCGAAGAGGCCACACGCAGACAGGGCATCCAAGCACTTCGATACTAAGAAGGAAGCTATGGACTGGAGTCGTGATTTGGCCAAGAGGGAAGGACTCGAACTCATCCCTCACGGCACAGATGGTAAAATCCAAAATCCCAACAGTTATGGTCCTGATCCATGTCCTCCCAAGGACACGAAGCATTAACCATCCATCCTCCCGAAAAAATAGCAGGTCGCTCCAACGGCCTGCTATTTTTTCGCATCATGGACAAACACACTTCAAGCAGCACGTCATTTCACCCAGCGCGAACACTGTGCTGTAACAAATTGGATTACCATTTAAAATATCCTCTCAGAAACGCCTGCACGACCGCCTATTGCATTTGTTGTTGTATCATCCACTCGTTGCATTCCATCAACAGACGTCTAAATAGTTCCGCCTTTTCTATTCCATCAACAGCAGCACACATCCTTCCCGCAATATGCTGCGGGATGTTGTTTCTTAGTAAGCCTCCGATAAACGACGACTTGTTTATTTGATTTCAACTTGCTTCAACTTGGCCAAGTTGAAGCAAGTTGATTCTAGTTGGTTTGTTTTGCCCACCTGTCAGGCAGGAGTTCCCGGAGAGCTTCGCGGTTGTTCTCGTTATCGGGGATTCG
>CAJONC010000037.1 GCA_905235675.1 uncultured Bacteroidales bacterium
ATATCACCAAGGAAATCCAGGCCTCGCTTCGCAAGAGAATCCAGAATGTGGAATGGATGAGCCAGACCACCAAGGACAATGCCATAGAAAAGCTTGACTACTGCGGACTCAACGTGGCATACCCCGACCAGTGGTATGAAGACGGCCTTGCCGACATGACCGGCTGCGCCACGCTGGCAGAAGCCGTCTGGCGCGGCAACCGTGGCCAGGCGCGCGTGAAAGGGCATGTCATGGGCGGAACCGACGTCTTCAGCATGCAGATTATGTCGTCCACTATCTCCTCGAGCGGCTTTATCCCCACAGACCTTTCGTTGGTGAATTCATTCTACTCACCCACCAGCAACTGCATCTTTATCTATCCCGCCATGCTGCTTCCTCCTATCATGCCGGAAAACGTGAGCCAGGCCTATGAATTTGCCGTATTCACGGTCATCGGCCACGAATTCACACACGGATTCGACTCGAACACCGGTTCCAAATACGACAAGATGGGGGTCAAGCGCAACTGGTGGACGGTAGCCGACCAGATGGCCTTCGAGGAGCGCAGGGATATCCTTGCCAACTGTTACAGCCACATGGAAGTGGATCCCGAACGTGCGCCGGGCGTCTATTCGGACGGAATGGTCACCCAGGGCGAAGATATCGCCGACCTTGGCGGCTTCCTCGCCGTCCTGGATGCATATAAGGCCCGTCTGGAGGCGGACGGTTACTCCGGTGAGACGCTCCGGGAGCAGCTCCGCAAATACTATGAGAGCTATGCCGACCTATGGAAAGTTGCGTACAGCAATGATAAACTTGCCACTTTCCCCAAAAAGGACAGCCATTCCCATGCGCGCCTCAGGGTGAACGGAGTGGTGATGAACACGGATCTCTGGTATGATCTATACAATGTGGACCGCAACAATATCCTCTATCTCCCGCCGGAGCGACGGGCAGTTATCTGGTGATGCCGTACTTAATATGTTTGAATATCTCGTAGTACGAACGCCTATCTCGCAGTTTGAGCTAACGGACAATGATGCAGGAATGAATGTATGGGTGATGGCACGGAAGGCCGTTCATTTCCTGCGCGTGGAGCTTTCGAGCCTTCCCACCACCTTGCCGAGGCGCATAGGGGCTTCGAAGTAGAGGGGAATCATCACTTCGTCGTCACTGGTGTATACGGAGATGGCGTTCTTTGTATCAAAGGTGTTGCCGGAGTTTACCTGAATGAGGAACTTTCTTGCCGGCACCCTGTCCATTCCGCGGGCTTTGAGGGTTTCGATCCCTGCGTATTTTATGCTGACGGTCTCTATTTTTTCGCCGATTGCGAGTTTTACAGGAATAGGATTCCCGTCGGACACCTTGTCGAAGTCGATGTTGCGGAAGCAGTAGAAAAAGCTGGGAATATCCAGCACCCCGGGTTCGAGGTCGAATTCATTTACGCTTTCCTGGCCGTTGGCGTTGATGTTTATGGTGAGTTTGCCCGCCTCCCAGTCGAAGACATTGGTCTCTTCGCCGTTGTAACGGGCTTCCTGCGCCTTGCGTATGGTTTTCTCGGGGCGGAAGTCCGTTGCGCTGAACCAGGACTGGAAATCCTCGCGGACTTTCACTATGGCCTCGCAGAACTTCTCCGTCTTGCCGTAGATGCGGGCATTGTAGGCCGGACGGCCGTGGAGGGTGGTGGATTCAATCGAGCAAAAGGCCCTCGCCACGTCCGCATTCAGGACACCCCACTGGTAATGGATCAGATAGACTTGTTCTTCGCCTGCTGAGAAGGAACTGCTGCTTTTGAGGGGCAGGGCGGCTGCGAGGAGGGAAACGAGAAAAGTGCAGATATTCATGCAGAAAGTCGGTTACGGCTGCAAAAATAGTGATTTTGAAAAATAATGTTACATTTGCGATATGAAAAAAATCATGATAACAGCCGCTATGGCGGCTCTGCTCGCAGCCGGATCCTGCTCGCAGAAAGATGGATGGTCCAAGGCTGAGAAGGCTGCAATCGCCGCAGAGACGCCGCTGAAGGTCCTCACGATTTACGACAGGGCGGATTCCGTCCTTCTCAGGACCCCGTCCGCTACCATGAGTGCGGAGATGATACGGTCTTCCGTTTATGAAGAGTTGCAGGCAAAGCTGATAGCCACCGTGACCGACCCGTCGCAGGACGGAGTAGGCATCGCAGGCCCGCAGGTGGGCATACTTCGCAGGGTGGTTGCAGTGCAGCGCTTCGACAAGGAGGGGGAGCCTTTCGAGGTGTATCCCAATATATTTGTGACCGCAACGCGCGGGGAGACCACCCCCGGGCCGGAGGGCTGCCTGTCCGTGCCCGGATGGAGGGGAGAGGTGCTCCGCTATCGCGATATAGACATCAGATATACTTCAGCCAGGACGCTGAAAGACACGGTGGAAAGGGTTCAGGGCTTTTCCGCAGTCATCTTCCAGCATGAATGCGACCACCTCGACGGTGTACTCTATATCGACAAAGCGCTTGAAGGAAGCCTTATACAGAAATAAACCATACACGAACTATGACCAAAAAAATTATTATTGCGCTCGCGGCCGCATCCATGCTGCTTGCCTGCACGCAACAGCCGAAAGTAAATTACAAGGTCTGGTACGACTGGCCGGAAAGGCATCTGCCGGATTTTTCCGCCCTCGGACAGCCCGATGAGCAGGGAGTCACCGCCAATATCGACCTGAGGGATATCGATGACACCAAAGACCATTTCTGCGCTCAGTTTGACGCTACGCTCAAGGTGCCGGCCGAAGAGGAGTACACCTTCATTCTCACCACCGATGACGGCAGCAGGCTGTACGTGGACGGTGAAATTATTATAGAAAGTGACGGAGCCAGGGGACCGATAGAGGAAAAAGCGGTAAAGACTCTCGCAAAGGGGAATCATGCCCTGCGCGTAGAATGGTTCGACTACGACAAGGGCCAGTCGATGGTGTTCCGCTATTCCACCCCCACCATTTCCGAAAGGGAATTCAACAAAGATATACTGGCGAAGGAAGACAGGCGTACCGACAAGGCCCCGTTCGTAAAGCCGCAGGTAAAAGAGGCGGCCGGACGCTTCATGGCCTGGAAGGGGGATGACGAGACGGTGGTATTCCCGGTGATAACCGATATACACACGGCAGGGCGCTTCAGCTATAAGCATATAGGGCACGCGGCGGTCGCCGCCGAGGCTTTCGGGGCCGACTTCATGGCAAATCTCGGCGACATCGGCCTCAACGCCTATCCTGCCACCGTGGATTCCGTATACGCACAGTCCATACTCGACAACGTGAAGGCACAGATGCTCAAGTACGACGGCATCTGGCTGTACTGCCCCGGCAACCACGACTGGGACGGAGGAGCAGGCAGACATCTCTCCGAAGAATACCTTTCCGACTTCTTCCAGAAGCCCTGGGAGGAGAAGGCCGGAGGCAATCTGCACCTCACCCCCGGCAGGACCTACGGCTATCTGGACATCCCAGCGAAGAACTTCCGCGTGGTGTTCCTGAACAGCGAAGCGACGGGCACGCAGGGCTATTATTACATATACGGCGACGAGCAGCTCGAATGGCTGGCGTCACTTCTGGATTCCACGCCCGCCGACATGCACGTGCTGATCCTTTCCCACTGGATGCCGCATCCGCTGGGAGTCTGGAACTCCACTTCGATCAACCCTGTCCGCAAGGAAGCTTCCGAAAAGATTATGGATATGCTTTCTTCTTATGAGGGAAAAGTGAATCTGGTGGGGCTTTTCACCGGCGATACCCATGTGAACTTCCACGAAGTTGCAGGTGGCGTGAACTATTATGTATCACAGGGTTACGGCTGGGTTTCCCCCGACTTGACACTGTCTGGGCAGACTCACGCCTACTTCGATTATCAGGAGAGCCTGTGCATCGACGTGGTTGCGGTGAAGCCGGCAAAGCGCGAGGTGCATACCTTCCGTATCGGTGCCGGCGGAGCGGATTTCGACTACGAATTCGGATATTAGAAGATGGCGGACAATTATCTGGAGAACAAAATGGAAGCCCTGCAGAAGGGCCCCAAGATAGTGAAAAGGCCCTCGGTTTCTGTTGAGGGCCTTTTGAAACGCTTGGGGGACAGGCCGGGGGATATGGAAAGCTCGGTAATGCCTGCCCAGATAGAAGCAATCGCAAGGGACGCGGGCCTGCTGGAAGAGGCGAAGGTCTTCCGTCTTGAACCGGATGGAGACAGTATCCGTATCCTCGGTCCGTCATCTCCCAGGAAGTATCTTGTCGAGGCCGGCGAAGTGGTTATGGCCATGCGCATGAAAGCGGCGGAACTGCATCTTTCAAGTTCCGTGGAATTACGCCCCGAGTCCAATATCCCCGGTGATTTGCTGATAGCCACGGTAAAGTTCCGCCACCCCTGAAAAGGCTTTCGGAGCCTTCATGGCAAGTCCGGTTCATTATCTTGCGTAAAAGATATTGACTGCTTCTGTTTTTTTTGCTATCTTGCACCATTACAGATAGAACGCACACCATGAAGAAGCTCCTCCTTTCCGCAATATTGCTGTTCTGTGCACTGGGTGCCAACGCACAGGTTTATCTTTCCAAGAACTACGAACCTGTAGAAAAGCGCAAGTATAATCCCACCTACCCCGGAGTAAAGAACTATGAAAACTACATGAACCTTACCGGCTACGAGTACACCAACGGGTTCAAGTTGCCCAACGGTGTGTTGAATTCCCAGGCGGAGGAATGGGGCTATGCCGTTTTCTCGCTGAAAGGACAGTACGAAAAGATCAGTTTCGTCGTAGGCCTTGCCACTGGAAACGATGTCCGCTTCAACGCCGCCGACGACGGCACCCATATTGTCACGGTGCGGGCCGACGGGCGGCGGATCTTCGACGAGGTGATTCGCGACTGGGCTCCCCCCAGGGAGGTGATGCTGGATATCAGCGGCGTGGATGAGATCCGTTTCGACCACCTGAAAGGCCTGTACACCATCGGCTTTGCCGAGGTGAGGCTGTGGAAAAAGGGCGAAACCCCGAAACCCGCCCTCAATCCGCTTGCAAACGTGATTACCCGCGACAAGGTGAATCTGGTGGACGATATCCAGCCGCACTTCCTCTGCCACCGCGGCTGGTCTGTGCCCGTCACCGTCAAGCATCGCTGGCCGGGCATCGGCGTGGACGAATCCGAATCCATCAAGATGAACCGTATCGACTACAACTCCGGATTCCGCTTCGGCTGTTCGCAAGAGTTCGGCAAGGGTATCAGCCAGGGCTTTGCCTATTTCTGGCTGCAGAAGCAGTACGACAAGGTCTCCTTCCTGATAGGCCCCAAGGACGCCAACAGCAGCAATTCCAAGGGCTGGTTCACCGTAAAGGCTGACGGCAGAATTATTTACGAGAAACTCATTACACAAGAGGACCTGGTGGAACAGGTTGTTCTGGACGTGGCGGGCGTGAATGTGCTGTCAATGCACAGCGGCGAACTGGAGCAGAGCGACTTCCTGGGCGGCCTGGACTATGGCGTGGTGGACATCTATGCCTACAAGAAAGGCTATGCCGGCATCCCCACACCGGGCATCGCCAACACCGCCCGGGAGAAGATTTCCAAATTCAAGGACGCCACACCCCTCTGTTCCAGCCTGGAGCCTTACTCGGTGCGGGGAATCGCCAATTTCAAGAGCATGTACTTCAACGGCGCATCGTCCTACTACCATTTCTCAATGGGAGGCGAGCAGTTCGACGAAGGCTTCATCCTCACCACCGGCAACTCCTTCATGAACGGCAATATCTCCTCCTATGTGGAGTACGACCTTGCCGGTGAGTTCGACTGGCTCTCCTTCACCGTGGGAACCCTCTCCAACCACCGCGTCCTCGGGGAAGACCGTCTGCAGGTGTATGCCGACGACGCCCTGGTGCTGGACACGCAGATCCACTGCCTCTGGCCCAATCAGAAGTTCACCATCCCCATCGGCAAATGTCGCCGGCTGAAGTTCGCCAAGGCAGGAACGGGCCTGGACAAGCAGACCTACATCGGCGTGGGCGACGTAATGGTCTTCCGCGGCGAACCTCAGGACACCGCTCCCTACTTCTACCACCGCAAGCCCGAAATCACCCATACGGCCGACCTTATCGACCTGTGCGAACGCCCCTATTTCCACTATGTGGGCCGTTACCTGTCCAACCTCACCAACTTCGACTTCAACGACTGCTTCAAGAACGGAAGCTCCCTCAAGGAGCGCTTCGATATGAAGGACGGAAGCCAGATTTACAAGGGTATCATGTTGGAAACCAACATCCCTCCGGCAATGACCTTCGAAGACATCAGCCTGGAGGAGGCGATTTTCATGATGATTCTCGGGGCGGGCAGCAGCATCAGTGCCAGCGATGTGGCAGCCGTCACCGGCGTATCGGCCGGAGCGGGCCTTGCCGGAGCCCTGGCAGGCGGATATGCCGTCTTGAACCTGGTGGACAACAAGCACCAGAGCGCCATGGCCGCCTTCAACCCCTACGGCGAATACGAATCCCTCACTTTCACTGTTGCCAACAAGAGCGCTTATGTCGATACCGACCTCTTCGGCAGGAAAGCCGATCCGGAGAATCCTGTGGACCTGTACGTTTTTGCTGATATGCGCAAGGTGGGCGAATTCCGTCTTACCAACAATATGAAGCCCACCACCTACAGCGTGCCTCTCAACCACTGCACGCAGCTGGTGTTCTGGCTCCAGTGCGGCGATTCCCGCAGCGGCCAGTACGTGCTGTACGATATGACGGTGAGCAAGGACCCGTGCACGGTGCCGGAGTCGCAGCGGCTCTTCTCTTCTTCCGCAGCCGGCCCTGCGGAATCGGCGGCTCCGTCTAAATCCGGCAAATCGGCAGGCGCCTCCAAATCGCGGGGAAGCAAGGCGGAGACCACCGGAATATCCCTGGAATGGACCCGCCCGGACCGCAGTGGCAACAAATATGTGGACGATTACTTCAAGGATGTGGAAACGACTTGCAAAGAGACGGCCGAATATGAAAAAATGTCCGCAGTTTCCTACAGGGAACAGATCATCTGGCTTACGGCCGATGACGGATCCACCGTGAAGGCGGTTACTTTTGTTGACCGCAGCGGTAAACGTTTGAGTGTCAAAGATTTGATATCGAACAACAATGACGCCGTGCAGGGTGGGGCCAACCTCGTGGCAAACATAAGCGTCCGCAATATCGGCGCGGCGAATGCGGCGCTCGGCCTTCCCGAACTTGGCCTGGCCGGCGTAACCTACGGCAAGTACCTCAAGACGGCGAAAAATGTCATGACGGACTGCTCCAAGCGGGTGAAGGCTGCCCAGGCTGCCTCCGAGGAAGACAATCAACACCTTAACTCTTTGTGGACCAAGCGAATCACTGTCGACGGCAGGGAATCCACCCACACGGTAATATTCATGAATCCGGAACCCGGTGATAAAATTCCTTCCGGCCCCAAGCAGCTGGTGCGCTATTTCAGCATGTAACGCTATGAACTCGACTTTTGAAATTACCCACGACAGGGAGTTTCTGAGACATTTTCTCTCCCGCTTCCGCGTAATAAGCCTTTCACCCGAAATGGTGGAAACACTGAAGGCGGCGAGCGGAACCGACGCCTATGCCGCTTATGGCTACGGCCGCTGGCTTTCCTGTGTCAACCCGGAGAAGGATAGTCTGGACAAGGCCGAGGAACTTTTGACGTCTGCCATGAATGAAGTCCCCGACGCCAAGGCCGCCTTGGCCCTGATGCATTACGACGGCAGACTTGCCTCCGGAAAGGCCAATCCTATCATGTATGCCTTCCTGATGCAGGAAAAGCCGGGAGAATGGAGCGAACTCAGGCAAGTTACCGGTCTGGAAAACGGTATCTTCGGCGAGCACGGCATCAAGAAGGACCCCGCCCTGGTGACCGATATTCTACGCAGGCAGATTCAGCAGCACCCGGATGTAGACACCCTCTACTATGAGCTCATGGGCTGGGCGCTCCTGGATGATGAGCCCGATGAGGCGGAGAAAGCTTTCCGCACCGTCATAGAACGGGGCGATGAGGCCGGTTACTACGCCCTCGCACGGCTGCTGGAAAAGCAGGGGCGGACGGACGAGGCCGATGCCGTTGCTGCAGAAGGTGCACGGAATGGGGATTTCCGCTGTCGCCGGCTTTGGGCGGCGTTGTCCCAGGAGGACTATAAGATGTTGCCGCCTGAGCGGCAGGAGGTCATCCACAATGAGCTTGCCGAGGGGCTGGACTACGCCATCGCCCACTACGATACTTTTGCCTGCTTCTGCAAAGGAATTATTTATTATCAGGGCATTTTGGGCTTTGAAACGGACTACGAAAAAGCGATAGCGGCAGCGCAGCGCGGCCTGGAAATGGGAGATGGCGGCAGTGCCTGGGTCCTTTCCGACATCCAGGAAAGCGGGGAACTGCCCGATGCGCTGCAGATGAACGCGGCCGAAATCGCCTTGCTGCACCTGCAGGCCGTAAGGATGGGGGAGCACGATTTGGATATCCTGAAGTCGCTGGCACAGGACTATGTGCGCGGCCTCCTTCCTGAGCATGAAGAGGAAATAGAGGAATTCCATATGAAAACCTTTATGGACGTGGCCTTGGAAGTAGACGACGGGCCGGATGCCACCGGCGTTCTTTCCGTCTATCCGGAGGGTTTCTACTATGCCTGGGATGCCGATGAGGCGTTGGACCTTGACGATCTTGCCTGCAAGATGGGGGCCCGCGGCTTCGACGTAGTGCATTTCTCGCCTCTGCTGACTCGTCTCACAAAGGCCCTGACGCTGGATGATTGCCATGTTGCCATGCTGGTGGACAAGGAGGGTTACGCAAAAGACCTTCCGGACAACATGATAGGGACCATCGTTTACGGACAGGGCGCAGAGATGCGAGGCCCCGTAGTTTTCGTATTGGAAACGGATAAGGGCTATCAGTTCCTGCCCCTCAAGGGCCTGCAGCGCACATTTATGCTACTGGAACTGCTCCGGGCTGCCATCGACGGGCTCCTCCGTCAGCCCACGAGCGAGGAAATGGAACGGATTGGCGCTCCGTACGCCGGCGCCTTCGAGGAATATGACGATGAAAAGTTTGCCGACGACCCTGATATTTTCGACGGCTATGAGCCAGAGCAGGAGATTGAGGAGGACATGGTGAGCACGGATTCCTCTGAGCCGCAGGAGTTCACCGCCGGCTTTGAAGACGTGGATCAGGCTCTGACGCAGTGCAATCTCTGCCGGGATACCCTTTATCTGGTCCTTCCGGACACGCCCGAGTATCAGTTCATCGACACGGAGGACCTTTTCCGTCGCATCAAAGACAAGGTAGAAGCCAATATCGAGGCCCACGGTGGCTACATGATTGACGAGTGGCGTTTCGTGGACGCCCGCCAGGAGCCGACGGATATCCGCTTCCGCGTCCGCTTTAAACCTCTTTAAACCGCGCCTCAGAACGGCAGCGGGTAATCGGAAGGTCATTATGGCCTATGGCCGGTTTTCCATTGCGATTTTTTTCGTTGCGAAATTTTTCGCAATTACTGATTGAGTCGCTTGACCCATAGTTTAAAGAAGGGGTCATCATACTTGTACTTCCCGTTCTTTATCAGTATTCCTGCGCTTACCAGACGTTTCAATGAGCTATAAATCGTACTGGTTGGTATCTCTGGATTCTCAAACGGCGCTGTTTCTTCTGTTGTCAGTTTCAACAGAACAAGCCGATTGGTCCGGTTCATCGATTCCCACAAACGGGAATAGTCAAAATCGTGTGCGCGGACAATGTTTTCAATGGCAAGCCGGACAGATGAATCTGCCTCTGCGGCCTGTTGCAACTCAAACCATACTTGGAAAGCGAGCTGTTGTGTGTAATAGGGATGGCAGTCCGTAAAGGAAAGAATCTCGTCTGAAATTCCGCATTCCCTGCATGCCAGGGGCAGGCGGTCTTCAATATATTGTTTGAAATCCGGATAAGGTATCCTGTCTAAGTGGATGATGCTTCCAAAGTGATAAAAAGGTGATTTCTTCCGGAGGAATATCTTTTTCATCATATCTTCCTGGCTCCCCATCAGAATATAGTTGATATTTTTTTGCTCCTGCATAATGGAGCGCAGCAACTTGTCCAGCCCTTTGTCAATCTCCAGAATCTCCGGGAATTCATCCAGAACGACGATAAGACGTTTGCGCTCTCCGGCCTTCTCCAGGACGCCGAATGCATCTTCCAGAACGACTTGTTTGTCCGTCGTGGGCTGCAGTGAAAATTCAGGGCTGCCGGTGAGCGGATTGTAGGAGATGGTCGGTGCTACTCGCAACTTGGAGAAATAATGTTTTGCCTTTTCAACGGGGTGTGTGGAAAAAAACTGCCGGTACAAGGCTTCAGCCAGTCTATGCACACTGGTGATGGCTTGCAGGTTCACAGATATAACTTCCCTGTCCTGGGTGTTCAAGACTTCTTTTACCAGGGAACTTTTTCCAAAACGCCGGGGGCTGATGAGTACTGCGTGATTGGGACTATTCAGGATTTGTTCCAGATAAACCTGCTCTTCTGCCCTGTCAGTGAAGTATTTACCATCTACTACCGTACCGAATTTAAATGGATTTTCCATATTGCGATTTTTTTCGTTGCGAAATTTTTCGCAATATAAAAAGTATTTCCATTAAATGCAATTCTACAAGGCTCTTTGAACCGCGCCTCAGAACGGCAGCGGGTAATCGGAAGGGAATTTCTTTTTGATGCGGTATTTCATGCTGTAGACACTGGCAGGCTCCACGTGCATGGCGGCGGCGATTTCCTCGGTGGACTTGCCGGACATGAACAGAAGAATGTACTTGCGCTCCACGGCGGAAAGGGGCTTCAGGGCAGATGAAAAAACCTTGTTGGCGCTCTCCGGAGCCACTTTTTCCGTAAGTTTACGGATGTCGTCATCCGTCTCCACCAGCGCTTCCACGGCCGCCGAATACTGCATCTGGAGGCGGTTGCGCCTCCATAGATGGAGATACAGCACAGCAGCGGCGAGCAGCAGGATGACTGAACCCAGCAGCACCAGCACCCATCGCAGACGCTCCACCTTGGCCTGCTCCTTGGCGACATCATACTTGGCTTCCACCTCGCGGACGGCGGCATTGCGCTGGGCATCGAGCCGGCGGAGATTCGTTTCCGATTTCAGCTGCTCATATTCGAGCGCTTCCTCCGGTCGGCCCGTATGGGAATAGAGCTCCACCAGAAAGGAATATGCCTCCACCCTTTCCGTCCGCACTACATTGGGTGTCTTGACTTCTACGGAATCAATCAGGGCCAGCACCTCAAACATCTGCTTCTCAGCCTTTTCGTACTCTCCGTCGTAATAGTAAAGCCAGGCCTGCTCGTCGCCGATGGAAATATCGCCTTCCAAAGGGACATTCTCGCCGAGGCGGTATCCCGCGCGGTTGGCTTCCCGGGCCTTGCCGAGGTAATAGGCGATGGAATCGCGCACGGGGGCGTCGAAGAACATGTCATAGGCCACGGCCATGTTATAGTAGTTCCAGACAGGATTGATATGGTATGCATCTATCTCTTCCTTGCGCATCTTCTCCATCAGGCCGATGGCAATGGCGCCTTCCGAGAGCATACGGTCGCGGTCTTCCTCGCGTCCCGCCTGCTGATAAAGGATGGCGTACCAGGTCTGCCGGACGGTATGGTAGCTGTAGACCACGTTGGGCATGTCGGGATGGGCTTCCGCGAGCGGCCCCATCTTTGCCAGGATGCCCTGCATGCCGGCTGTATCGAGCTGCTGGAGATACACCTGGGCCGCATAGAACAGCGAAATGGCCTCGCCGTCGTAGTTCCCCGCCCTGTGGTTGTCGTCGGCCAGCCGGAGGATGGCGTTCATCGTCAGGGCATCATCGTCCCCGCCTCGTAGAAGTTCCCAGACCGCTGTATCGTCCCGCGCCAGCTCCGGTGCGGACTTCACTCCGGTGCAGGCAGCCGCTCCCAGGAAAAGGATGAGAAATAATATGGGTGTTTGTCGCGCCTTCATGCTTTTTCTGCAAGATAATTGTTATTTTTATTATGTGCAAATACAAGCGATTTTTATAAATTTGCAGGTTGAACTCAAAAACGTAACTATAATGAAATCCAAGGTTTTTGCAATGGCGCTTGCCGCCGCTACTCTGTTCGGGGCTGTTTCTTGCAACAAAGAATCTGAACCCGTGCCGGAAGACAACGCCGTTGAAGAAGTCGCGGCGGGTGATATGAGCGTCGCCGAGGCGGTGGATATCCTTACCAAATCGATTACCAAAGAGGATTTGGAAGGCTTGAGCCTGTTCCTTAAGTCGGGCAATACTGATGGGTTTATCTATCTTGAAATAGCTAAGGAAGGTACCACTATGGTTTCCGGCGAGGTAGGGATGACTCAGGGCGAAAAGCACAAGGTAGTATCTCTTGACCTCAGCCTCTTTAGCGCCATGCCCGTGAAGGGAACGGTGGATGTGCTGGGATTGGGTGTCAACCTTGCCGCGATGAAACTTTTCCTGAAGTGGGACAATGCTCTTGAGAAATATCTGGCAAAGGCCAACGAAGCGATAGACGTCGTTGTTTACGGGGGCTTGTATTATGTTGCCATCTGCCTTGTCGAGGATGCAGAAACCGGTGCGGTAGGTTACGAACCGTTCCTCCTGTCCTCCATGGACCCGAGCACCCGAATCTCCATCAAGGATCTTCTCTCTCCGTTAAGCAAGTAAGCTACAGGGCGTCAAAAAATGAAATGCCAGAGCTTGACCAGCAGGCCCCAGATCCACTTGATGAGCGCATAGGCGATCAGACAGATATAGACTGCTATCATCAGCATTATCAATATGATTCGCCAGATAAGCCAGAAGATTCCTGAAGTGATGACAGAGAGGCCGAGGTAGTTCAGACCGAGCAGCACGGCGAGCAGGCCGACGGCGATAAGCAGATACAGCCCCATGCCCGTAAACACGAAGCCGAATACAGTCCGGTGGCGGGCCTTGCTGTGGTCGTTAATGTTCACAATCCATTTCGCTCCCCATAGCAATCCCAGGAACAGGATGCACTGCACCGCGGGTACCCAGCCGTAGGGCGCCCAAGCAGGATCGTTCACGAAATGCACATAGCGCATCACAGGGTTGAGTTCGCTGTAGAAATTGTACAGGAACGGCGTGCCCAGAAGCGCGATGAGCCAGAACATAAGGTCGTTGCCCAGGTTGTAGAGGGTGTTCAGGTGGGTGTTCACCTTGTCCTGGATGCCGAGCTGCTGGGTGTTCCTGCCGTAAACATGCAGTTTTTCGACCTTTTCCAGCAGGTCCCTTGCCTTGATGGTGCCGACTCCCCCCACCTTCTTCTTCGCTTCCCTGAGCCACTTGTCCGCAAGTTCGGTGATAGGGGACACGCCTGCATAGAAACGTTCCTTTCCGTCTTTGCCTGCGGCGATGCAGCCGTCATAAGTCCGTCCGTTGTAAGTGTACTGCACCCACCAGACATCCGTCCTGTAGATTTCGGCCAGCTGGAAAAGCATGTGGCAGGTGCTGCCGGTCATTTCCTTATGCTCGCCGATAAAGGAATCCAGCGCGGATGCGAGTTCGCTCTCTTCGGTAAAGCTGGCCCCGGCGATGGATTTCTGGCGCAGGGATAAGAGTTTGCTGCCGAAGAAGTCCGCGCAGTCCACATTCATGAAGTCGGCTTTTTTGACTACCCATTTATCGTATAATTTGACGGTGTCCACCAGTTCCGCGACCTTCTCCACGTTAGCGTCGAAGAAATAATCGGAAGAAATTTTGTTGCCGAGTTTCTGCTCTATTTCATAGCAGTGTACATTTTTGCCGTAGCCCTCACAGACCGGGCATGTCACCTTTCCGTCGCCCCCGCAATTGTAACAGTTCACTCTTCCCGAGCCGTGGCAGTTGGAGCATTTCTCGTAATAAGTGACATCCACATAGTTGTAAACGGGTTCGCGGTGGCCGTCAGAATACACCTTGTCGGCCGTGTGCCGGTATTCCTGACGTGTCTTCTTTATCTGTCCCTTCCCGCTACAGGTGCTGCAGGGCTGGTCTCCGGAGCCGCCGCAGCTGGGACAGGAGACCTTTCCGCTGCCATCGCACCTCCCGCAGCGCTCCACATGGTGCGATCCTGTCACTTCGAAAGACTCTCCGTTGTGGACAAACTTTTCCGTAGTCAGCAGGCTGTAAGCCCATACATCCACGTCCGAAGGCCTGTAAAACTTCCTGACATAGATGTCCCCTCCCTTGTACGGGTACTGTTTGTCCTTCACGGTACGCCTGTCATACTGGGACTGGAGATGCACGGAGTAAACCATATTTTTGCAGGACTATCTCATCGCCGTAATTCCCGAAAGGATGCCCTTCGGAACGGGAGGCGTATTCGTTAACAAAATCCCTGACCCTTTTTCGGGCCGACTCATCGATGGGGAGCACCTCGTGCCTTAAGTATTTATCTTCCACAGCCTTGCCTATTTAGGTGAAATGAAGAAGGTCTTTATCACCTTCACGGTGAAAATCACCACGAAAGCGATCAGTACCACCAGGAAATAAATCGTAAGGGACGGGCTGTAGCCTTCGGCTGGAATATCCCTGAAAGCAACGGAGAGCCGTTCCGTGAAATTGGCCTTTTTCATCTGCTTGTCCTTCACGTATTTCTCGCGGGTGGCGGTTTCGGCAGATGAGGCCCAGGAAAGCTTGAAATCGGCAAACATTTTTTTTATGGCAATCTTCTTGAAAGGGGACGCCATCTCATTGGCGGCCGCAGCCGTGAAGAGGGAATCGACGGGAATGTCCGGATTCCTCGTCCTCAGGGCTTCCTGCTGCACAGGGTCGGTAATCTTCTCCCTTTTATGACGGGAGCAGGACGTAAAGCCCAGGAGTACCGTTAGGAAGAGCAGCAGGATGATTGAACTAATTTTTTTCATAATTGGTTAATATTCAGTATTCTAATCCCTTTCAGGAAGATTCAGGGTCACCGGCGGCGTATGAGGCGGGAGCCCTCCCACCTTGCGGCCGTCGGGAAGGGTACGCTCGGGATTGCGCATGACTCTGGGTGCACGGGTACGGGCTGATGCAGGCGCAGGAGTAAGGTCGAACCGGACAAACTCTTCGCGGTTGTAGCCGTTGTTCACGTAATCTTCCCAGCTGCTCCAGTTCTCCTCCGGATGGCTGAGCAGATATACCCGCTGCCAGATAGCTTCGCGGGACGGGGCATTGAAGCGGTTGCCGCCCTCATCCCATTGGGTTCTCATGATGGAGTTTTCGGTTGGGCGGAAATAATTGGTCACGCCGCTCCCGAAATAAGTGCGCGTTGGCTTGGGAGTAATATATGCGCCAAGGTTTTCTGCAGTATAGCGGGAGTCGCTGATAAAGTAAGACCAGCGTACGGGTTCATTCCCGTCCATATTGGCCCCCCAGCCGTTGTAGGCCCAACCACCGGGGGAATAATAGGCACCGGGTGAATACCCGCTTGCATCGTACTCGTCGTCCAGGAGGCCGAATCCGTGGCCCAGCGCTTCGTGCACATAGGTAAGGTCCATCGACCATGCGGCCGGAGTATATGTAATTGCCAATCCGGCGTCGTAAATGGGTCCGTTATACCGGTAGCAGGTTCCTCCATAATGGGACGAATTCATGATGAGCGCCACGGTACCGGAGGTCTCGTACCGGCCGGTGGCCTGTTTCACGAAATTGCCGATGGCCTCGTGATCACCGGCGCATATGCTCGAATTAGCAGGGTTTACCTGATAGGATCTGAATTTCAGGCCCTCGGTGCTGAAAACCCCTGTTCCTTCCCGCTCGGAATGGGCATAGATGAGCCAGATGTTGAAGTACTCCTTGAGTTTGTTGTATGGCTCCATGGAAAGAGTCACCTCCGCGACGTGCTTCATATAGGTTTCCAAAGTGCCTCCAACGGTATTGTTCTCGGCCGTGAAGCCGTCACCCGTGATGAATAAGTCAAGTCCCGGCCCCTTGGTGGCGGCATGGTACAACTCAACCTCTCCATCTGCGTGGATGGCGCCGTGGCCGTCGGTCTCACTTCTGTAGTAGATGCTGGGGTACTCCCAATACGTGCCTCCGCCCTGAAGGGGATGTTCATGTTCCCTGCTGCCCAGGTAGGATAAGTTGTTGCTCTCTACGGCAGTGTGATCAAGCAATCGGGAAGACGGGACAACAACGTAAGTGTCATCGAAATTGCAGCCGTTGAGGGTGATGTATTCATACGCGCATCCGGTCAGGAGACTTTGCGGTATGGGGCCGTCCAAATTGTAGCAGTCTCTCAGATAAAGTTGTTCAAGATTGGGAATCCGGCCGATTCCGTCGGGAAGCGGGCCCGTAATCTGTGTGTTTTCGAAAATCACATCCTTCAGTTTTTCCATTTTGCATACAGATTCTGGGATGGTCCCCGTTACGTCACTGTTTATGAAACAAATACGATTGAGTTTTGAAAGTTCCCCAAGACAGTCGGGAAGGGGGGCGGTTACTCTCCCGTAAACGTCGTATACAAAGATATCCTCTATGTTCTTTAGCATCGCCAAATCCTCCAGGGATGTGATGACCTTGCCTTCGTCAATCCCGTTAAACTGGTTGCTACTTAAATTGAGATACTGGAGTTTTTCCATTTCGCGCTGTGTCAATTTGCCGTCGCTGTCGGAATCGTAGTTCTTCAGCATCACTTCCTTGAATACAGGGTCTTTGAACTGAACTTCCCCGTAAACATTCTCGCCTTTGTAAGCGACTGAGCACCATGAGTCCAGGGACCCTTTCGGCACATGTCCCGTCGTAAGCCAGATCTTTTTAAGATTGGGGTCGTTTCTCAGATATATATAACTGAGGTCCGGATATATGCTCAGGTCCAGTTCCGGCCCCACTTTGCTGTCCGTAATTAACAGCTGCTCCATAAACAGTCCTTCTCTATCTGGGAAAACGACTTCTCTTAAATTATTGGCGCTGTAAACATAAATGGCGCGGAGATTGGTGCAGGTACTGATGTCCAGCATTTCCATTTTGTCACAACCTTCAATGTAAAGACTCCAGAGATTTCTGTTGGCGCTGAGGTTTACCGTTCCGGAAAGCTTTCCCATCGCCCCGTCGGAGGTCATTTCACAGAGGGAAAGAACGACAAGATTGTCAAAATATTCAATTCCCTGGAGGGATGCAATATTCTGTACGGAAGGGTTCTCCCTGGCATTCAGGTTGATGCTTTCAATCTTTTTGCACTCTTCTTTGGAGAGCACGCCGTCCCTGTCCGTGTCAAACTCTTCCAAAAGCAGTGCACGGAAGGTGTCGTCGGGAATAAAAACATTCCCGGAGCCCATCTGTACTATTGTCACTTCTTCACTCATGCTCAGCGCCGGAGCCGACACAGTCACTTTGCCTGTGCGGGCTGCATTCGCCGTATTTTCGGCAATCTGCAGCGTGACGGACCTGTCGCTCAAAGCCTTGGTGCTCACCACACTGATCCAGTCGACATGCGATTCGGCGGAGATATCCACGCTGGAACGGCTCCTGAGCACCAGGGACTGACTCAGGGCGCCGAGGTTGTACTCGCTCTTGAAATCGGCAAGGAAACCGTCGGCTCCGTCCTGGCGTATGGTTACCGTCTGGGAAAGCCTCGTCGGAGTATCGCTGTAGCCGTCGAAAGTAAAAGGTCTTCCGGCTGCAAGCAGGTATGCTTGTTGGTTATCGGGAGAGACATATATATCATAGGTCCCCGGAGCAATTTTGAGATTGCCTCCGTCCTGCGTGAGATTGACAAGAGCTTCGCCCGGCAAAGTGGTTCCGGCGTAATTGACGGATCCGAGGTTCACGGTCCAGGCTTTGTCTTTGCGGAACTTGAATTCGTCTGAAGCGGTGAAGGAGACTCCGCGCACCACATGCCACTTGCCGTCTGTCTTCATTTCGATATCCTTGGTCCAGTTGTCCCCGCCCATCGTGCCTATCAGGCTCCAGGGACTGGGTTGGGAGAAGACCGTAATATCCTCTCCGCCGGAGAAGGTGACGGTGCATTCGCGGACATCATAGCCCGTATTGGGCTCAACTTCAAAGTCGTAAGAAAGCGCCTGCATGGCCTTGGTCTCCACCCTGTGCACCCAGGACTCCGAGACTTGCACGTCAAGTTCCACGTTTGTCGCCGCCTCGATGCTGACTGCACCGCCTGCCGCTCCAATCTCATAGAGGGATTGAGCAACCACAATCGCATCTTTCTGCATCTGCGTCACGGTCACGACAGCTTCTATGCCGTTCGCTTCATTCTTGAAGGAAATCTTCCCTTCGCGGGCGTCGTTGCCCTCGTTGGGCGCAGCCTGGAAGCTGTAGCTGTGCGTGCTCATCGCCTTGGTGCTGACTTCACTCAGCCACTCCGCCCCTGCGCTTATCGACATCGCAACGTCCACATTGGTATTCACATCCACCGTGAAAGTGCCGCCTTCGGTCTTTACGGACACATTTTCCGAAGAAAGTATGATGGACGGCGTGGCCGCCTCCTGGTAAACGGTGATTGTTTCACTTCCGAGGGCGCTTTTCACCGTGATGGCGCCTTCCCGCTTGCGGGTGTCTTCGTTTTTATCCACCGTAAAACTTGTGTTTTTTGTGGTAAGCGCCTTTGTGTCAAGCTTGTGAATCCAGTCGGAATCTATATCGAAACTATATTCGACATTGGACTTTACTTCGATGGTGAAACTGCCGCCCTCTGCATCGAACTGGGTTTTGGAAGGGGTTTGCGTCAGGGCGTCTTTCTGTTTCTGGGTAAGGGTGACCGATGCCGAGGCGCTGCCGCAGCTGATGCGGATTGTAGCGCTGCGGTCGTCGGTATCCTCGTTTTTCGCAACCGTCAGGGTGATGGAAGCATCCCCCTTTTCGCCGGCCGATGGCGAGATTGTGAGCCAGGATGCGGCGCGGTCGTTGGAGGGTGCGGCAGTCCATTTTCCGCTGGATGTGAAAGCGACGCTTACCGTACCGCCGTCGGACAGCACGGTGAAGGCGGTTCCGGATGTAATTCTTATTTCGTCCTTCGTTGAAGGCGCAGGCTCCGGTGTCGGCGTCGGTTGTTCTTCGGGTCCGCAGGCCGCCGCGAGCATGGCGAGGGCCGCAAGGATGCTGAGGCGATGGAAGAGAGTTTTCATATTCAGAAAGGCAGGATTTTATTGTTGGGGAACATTTTCCGGATTCGGTATTTAGTGCGGTAGACGCTTGAAGTTTCAATGCCGAAGATGGCGGCGATGCTTTCCGCATTCAGGCCTGCGATGAAGCAGCAGAGGTACATCATCGTTCCTGCGGACATGTTTCCGGAGGCGGTGTCGTAGAGTTCCTGCAGCACTTCGTGCGGAATCTCATCCACCAGGGCGGAGATGCGTTTCTTCTCCCCGTCCTCCAGCGGAGAATGGGAGATCTTCAGTCTGAGCGAAGAGATAATGGCGTTAATCATCGGCAATTGCATGGGGCAAAAATATCAAGCGGCCTGTCCTTTTCATATAGACAGTTCTTGATTATTCATGCTCTTTTACAAAGAAAAAGCAATTGACAATGGATTCAAATAGACAATTCTTGACAGAACCGGACAAATGTTGACCGATTCGGAAAAATGTCCCGTAATTTTATTTTACCTGGGCAGTTCGAATACTTCCAGCCCTGAGATTTCTCCTTCGACAATCTTGAATCTCAGCGCTGTGCGCACCACCTGCCAGCCCTGCAGGCCGGCAGCACCGGGGTTCATGGTGAGCATCTGATATTTCTCATCCCATTGCACTTTCAAGATGTGCGAATGCCCGCAGACGAACAGCCGCGGCTTCTCCTCCATAATCACGCTTCGCGCCACGGAATTATAATGCCCCGGATAGCCTCCTATGTGAGTCATCAGTACTTTGAGGCCTTCTCTCTCGAAGCACTGGAACTCCGGAAAATCATAGCGCACCGGATAACCGTCGCAGTTGCCGTACACTCCTATAACCGGCTTGAAGTCCTTGATACTCTGTACGAAAGCATCGTCGCCGCCCCAGTCGCCGGCGTGCCACAACTCATCCACGGGCTCCAGAAACTCCCTGAACTCGGGGCTGAACACCCCGTGCGTGTCGGATATCAGGCCGATTGTCATGCAGGTTGAGGCTAAGAATCTATTTTCCGGCCAGGCGCTTTTCCCAGGCCCAGGCGGCGGCGAGGGTTTCCTCCACGGAACGTTCCGCCTTCCAGCCGAGTTCTTTGTTGGCGAGGGAAGGATCCGCCCAGATGGCGGTCACGTCGCCGGCGCGGCGGGGAGCGAACTTCCAGTTGAGTTTCAGTCCGTTGACCTTCTCGAAGGCGTTCACAAGCTCCAGCACGCTCACGGGCCGGCCTGTCCCGATGTTGAAAACCTCGCAGGGATCCTTCATCCGCCCGTCGAGCATACGGCGCACCGCGTAAACATGGGCCTTCGCAAGGTCCACTATATCAATGTAATCGCGCAGACAGGTGCCGTCTTCGGTGGGATAGTCGTTACCGAAAATGCTGAGGCACTCGCGCTTGCCTATCGCGGTCTGGGTGATGAAGGGCACCAGGTTGTTAGGCACTCCGCGGGGGAGTTCGCCTATCAGTGCACTGGGATGCGCCCCGATGGGGTTGAAGTAGCGCAGCAGTATGCCGTTGAGGCTGCCTTTGGATGCCCGCACGCAGTCCTGCAGTATATCCTCGCACATTTGTTTGGTGTTTCCGTAGGGAGAAGTGGCGGGCTTGCGGGGGCTCTGCTCGGTCACGGGCACCGCGTCCGGCTCTCCGTAAACCGTTGCGGAAGATGAGAACAGTACGTTGCTGCATCCATGCGCCTGGGCGGCCTCCAGCACGTTCATGAACGACTGCAGATTGTTCTTGTAGTATTTGAGCGGTTCGGCCACGCTTTCTCCCACGGCCTTGAATGCCGCGAAATGAATCACCGCATCTATCTTGTTTTCGCTGAACAGCCTGTCGGCAGCGGCCGCATCGCAGAAGTCCATCTTCACGAGCGGCATTTCGCGTCCGAGAATCTCGCAGACGCCTTTGTAATTGGTCTCGTCGCAGTTGCTGAAATTGTCGGCTATCAGCACATCGTATCCCGCCTGCACAAGCTCCACGGTCACGTGGCTTCCTATAAATCCGGCCCCGCCGGACACCAAAACAGTTTTTTTCATAAATGCTTCATTGAATATTCACATCCGCAGAAGGTCTGGTTGTAGAACCCCTGCTCTTTAATTATCTCATTGCGTCTCGGCTGAAGTCCTCCCTTCCGCCAGTTGCGTCCCCACCACCGCACGCCCTCGACCTGCCCGCAGGCCCATCTTCCAGCCTCGTCCACCTGCTCCAGGCTCTTCCAGCGGGAGGATGCGAGAGAGGTGGCAAGAGTGTCGAAACCATGCCCCGAGGCGTATCTTGCAGCTCTCAGCAGCCTGTACCGGAAGCACTCCAGGCAGCGGGAACCCCTCTCCGGGGCATCTTCCCTGCCCGACGCGACCTCCATAAGCCAGTCGGCATGGTCGTAATCGTCGTCAATCACATCGAGGGAGAAAAGCGCCGCGTAGCGCAGTATCTCCGCCTTGCGTTTCTCATATTCTTCGCGCCCGTAAATGTTGGAATTGCTCCAGAATATGGCGGGCCTTATACCTTCCCTCACCAGGGCCTCGATTATGGCTCCGGAACACGGCGCGCAGCACGAATGCAGCAGCAGGTGCATATTTTCGGGGACGGCTTCCATGGAAGGCCGGTTTTATCTTGCCTCGGCAGCTTCGACGGCCTTGAAGTACTTGTAGCTGCTGACTTTGAGTTCGCCGGCAGCATCTTCGTCCATAACGACGATTCCGTCGGGATGGTTCTGCAGGGCGGAAACAGTGTTCTTGTGGGTGATGGGCCCTTCGATGGCTTCGCCGATGGCGCGGGCCTTCTTGGGGCCGAATGCCATGATAACGACTTCCTTGGCGCCAAGCACGGTGGCGACGCCTACGGACATGGCCTGCTTGGGAACAAGATTCACGTCGCCTCCGAAGAAGCGGGAATTCACGCGTATGGTATCGTCGGTGAGGGTAACTACGCGGGTGCGGCTCTGAAGGGGCGAGAAGGGCTCGTTGAATGCGATGTGTCCGTCTTCGCCTATGCCGCCCAGGAAGAGGTCGAATCCGCCGGTGGCGGCAATCTTATCTTCGTAGGACGCGCACTCGGCGGCGAGGTCGGGTGCATTGCCGTCCAGGATATGGATGTTCTCGCGGGGGATGTCGATATGGTTGAACAGGTTGTTATACATGAAGCTGTGATAACTCTCCGGATGCTCTACGGGCAGGCCTACATATTCATCCATATTGAATGTTATCACATTCCTGAATGAAACTTCTCCGGCCTTGTTCATGCGGACAAGCTCCGCATAAACCTTCAGGGGAGTGGAGCCGGTGGGAAGGCCGAGCACGAAGGGATCGGTTGAAACGGCGGCCTTTGCCTTGATGGCGTCTGCGATGCGGCCGGCCACCCACAGGGCGGCCTCGCTTTCGGTATCTCTGATTATTACTTTCATGCTATTTTAATCTTAAGAAAACTTCAATTGCCTGATACTCCGCCATACCGAGTTCGTCGTAGTGCTGCGCGGTGGCCTGGGTGCGGTCTTCGGCGCGCTGCCAGAACTCGCGGGGATCTTCGCCGGGGAAGGGGACTATGTCCTTCTGGGAGAGATGCCTGTAGATAGCATGGCGCTTCTCTATGAGTTCATCGGGGCTTAGCGGAACCGCCATGTCCACGCGGGCGAGTTCCCATTCCATCCATGCGCCGCGGTACAGCCAGATGTGGCAGTCCGGCACCCACGAAGCGCCTTCTTCCTTCAGCTGCTCGAAGGCTTCGAGGGCGGCCTCGGTGCATACCCTGTGGGTCCCGTGAGGGTCGGCGAGGTCGCCGGCCATATAAATCTGGTCGGGTTTGATGGAGTCCATCAGATCCTTGATAATATCCACGTCCTTCTGGATGCAGGGGAGTTTGCGTATGCCGCCGCTCTCGTAGAAGGGCAGGTTGAGGAAGTGGATATGGTCGTCCTTCATTCCGAAGGAGACGTCCGCCGCGCGGGCTTCGCTGCGGCGTATTGCGGCCTTGATGTCCAGCAGTTCACGCGGCTCGGGCTCTCCGGGCACCTTTGAATCTATCAGCGCCTGCACCTCCTTGAGCCTGTCGCCATAGCCGAGCTGGTAAGCGGCATCTATGTGCTGCATAACCACCGAATCATGCACTGCCACATTGCCCGAAGTCTGGTAGGCCACGTGCACGTCGTGTCCCTGGTGAACCAGGCGGATGAACGTTCCTCCCATGGAAATGACATCGTCGTCGGGATGAGGCGAGAGAATGAGGACCTTCTTCGGGAAAGGATTGGAGGATACCGGACGGGTGCTGTCGTCGGCATTGGGTTTTCCGCCCGGCCATCCGGAAATCGTATGCTGGAGGTCGTTGAATACCTGTATATTCACCTGGTCGTATGAGCCTACGGTGTCTATCAGTTCTTCAAGGGAATTCTGCAGGTAATCGGCGTGGGTGAGCTTGAGTATGGGCTTGTGCAGCTTTTCGCAGAGCCATATCACCGCTTTGCGGCGGAATTTGGGCGTCCAGTCGCATGGCCCTATCAGCCAGGGGGCCACGACCCTTGTCAGCAGGCTTCCGGAAACCTCGTCCACAAACATTTTCACGTTGTGATGGTGCTGGAAATAGCTTGCAGGGCAGTCGGAGCCCACCGATCCTTCCACTATGCGCGCCACGGCCTCGGCCTTGGTTTCTCCCCAGGCCATCAGGATTACCTGCCTGGCGCTCATCATAGTGCTGATGCCCATGGTGATGGCCTCTTTCGGGGTGACTGAGATGTCTCCGTTGAAGTAGCGTGCCTGACGCTTGCGGCTGGGGTAGCTGAGCAGCACGGTGCGGGTGCGGGAAGATTCGGTGGTACCTGCCTCGTTGAAGCCTACCTGTCCCTGCTCTCCGATTCCCATTATTAGGAGGTCGAGTCCGCGTGCCGCCTCGTCGAAGCGGGCGCAGTATTCTCCCACCTTGTCGTGCGACACGGTTCCGTTGGGGATGTGGATGTTTTCGGGGAGTATGTCGATATTGTTCAGCAGTTCAAGGTGCAGGCTGCGGTTGCGGCTCTGCATGTCGGTGGGCGACGAAGGATAGTATTCGTCGATGCTGAACACTTCCACGTTGCGGAAAGACAGCTTCCCCTCGCGGTAGTAACGCGAGAGTATCTTGTATAAAGAAGCCGGGGTGGCACCCGTAGTCAGGCCAAGCCTGAAGGTGCCACCCGGATTCTCGGATTCAAATTTCTTTATTGATTCTACCACTATGTCCGCCACTTTCCGGCTCCCTTCAGTGGAATCCAAATTAACGTCAGTGTAAATTTTGTCGTATCCGTGAAGGATGTCGTCCGGCAGGTCCCTGGTTTTGAGCCCGCCTTCTTCCGGCAGGGTAAAATGGCGCATATCAATAAATTATAAAGCAGATGTATACCGGCAGTGAGTCCTGCCATCACAATCGATACCATGCTCATGAGCTTGATGAGGATGTTGAGGGAAGGACCTGATGTGTCCTTGAATGGATCGCCGACGGTATCGCCGACCACGGTAGCATGGTGGCTCTCGGAATTCTTGCCGCCGAAGTGTCCTTCTTCGACATACTTCTTGGCATTGTCCCAGGCTCCGCCGGAGTTGGACATGAATACTGCGAGCACGAAGCCGGCGCCGAGGCCGCCGATGAGGAGGCCCATCACGCCTGCCACGCCGAGCACTACGCCGGTGAGCACGGGTACGAGTATTGCCACGATGGCGGGCAGCAGCATTTCGTGCTGTGCGGCCTTGGTGGAAATCTCAACGCAGCGCTTGTAGTCGGGGGTTCCCTCTCCGGTAAGTATGCCTTTGATTTCGCGGAACTGGCGACGGACTTCGAGAACCATCTTGCCTGCTGCGCGCCCCACCGCGTTCATTGTGAGTCCGCAGAAGAGGAAGGCCATCATTGCACCGATGAACACGCCTGCGAGGACGGTAGGATTCATGAGGCTGACGCTGTAGTGGTTCAAAATGTCGAGTATGCTGGCTCCGGCCGCTTCAACCTGGCCTGCAACTCCGTTCACCATCTCTCCCGTACGGGCGAGGGCAATCTTTATTTCCTCGATGTAGGAAGCCAGCAGGGCGAGGGCGGTAAGTGCGGCGGAACCGATAGCGAAGCCCTTTCCGGTGGCTGCGGTAGTGTTTCCAAGGGCGTCGAGCACGTCGGTGCGCTCGCGTACCTCGGGTTCGAGTTCGCTCATCTGGGCGTTTCCTCCGGCGTTGTCGGCGATGGGGCCGTAGGCGTCGGTAGCGAGGGTGATACCCAGGGTGGAAAGCATACCCACGGCAGCGATAGCCACGCCGTAGAGGCCCTTGGAGAGGTTCTCCGCAGTGAGCATGTTGGCGGTGTCGAAGTTGATGGCGCAGAGGTATGCTATGATGATGGCGCAGGCGATGGCTATCACCGGTATGGCGGTGGAAATCATTCCGAGGCCGACACCGTTGATGATGACGGTAGCGGGCCCCGTCTGCGAAGCCTCGGCGAGTTTCTGCGTAGGCTTATAGGAGTGCGAAGTGTAGTATTCGGTAGCCTTGCCGATGATGACGCCTGCGAGGAGGCCTGCCACCACCGAGAAGGAGAGCTGCCACCAGTTGTCGAAACCGAGTATGTAGAGGATTCCGAAGGTGGCGACTCCGCTGAGGGCGGCTGCGAGGTTGGTTCCGACGCTCATGCTCTTGAGAAGCTGGGCCATGCCGGCGCCTTCCTTGGTGCGAACGGTGAAGATGCTGATGACCGACAGCACCACGCCTATTGCTGCGATGAGCATGGGGGCGAGTATGGCTTTCATCTGCATTTCAGGGCCGACGGCATAGAATGCGGAGGCTCCGAGGGCCATGGTGGAGAGTATGGATCCGCAGTAGCTCTCGTAGAGGTCTGCGCCCATGCCGGCCACGTCACCCACGTTGTCGCCCACATTGTCGGCGATGGTTGCGGGGTTGCGGGGGTCGTCCTCGGGGAGGTCGGTTTCAACCTTTCCCACAAGGTCAGCTCCCACGTCGGCAGCCTTGGTGTAGATACCGCCGCCCACGCGTGCGAAGAGGGCCTGGGTGGATGCACCCATACCGAAGGTCAGCATGGTGGTGGTGATGACCACAAGTTTCTGTGCGGTAGTGGCCTCGGTGACGAAGGCATTGAGGATAATGAACCAGATTGCGATATCGAGAAGGCCGAGGCCCACGACGGTGAGTCCCATTACGGCACCGGAACGGAATGCGACTTTAAGGCCGGCATTCAGCGAACGGCGGGCTGCATTTGCGGTACGGCCCGATGCGTAGGTGGCGGTCTTCATGCCTATGAAGCCTGCAAGTCCGGAGAAGAAACCTCCGGTGAGGAAGGCAAACGGCACCCAGGGATTCTGTACGCCGAAACCGTAGGCGAGGATTGCGAAGAATACCGCAAGGATGATAAATACGATGATTACGACCTTGTATTGCTGCTTCAGGTAAGCCATTGCACCTTCGCGGACAAACTGGGCGATTTTTTTCATTGTGGGTGTACCTTCATCTTCCTTCTTCATCTGACGGTAGAAGATGAGCGCGAACAGCAGGGCGATCAGCGATGCTGCGGGTACTGCGTAGAATAGGGCATTCATACAGTTCGATTTTAGTATAATTTTATGCAAAGATAAAAAAAGAAGGGAGAAATCAAATTTCCCCCTTCTTCATTTTGACTTGATTATTCAGCCTTGGCCTCTTCTGCGGGTGTTTCCTGTTCTGCAACTTCCTCTGCGGGAGCTGTTTCCGCGGGGGCTTCTTCAGGCGCCGTCTCAGCCTTCTTTGCACGGCTGCGGCGGGTGGCCTTCTTCGTTTCCTTCTTGGTGCTGCCTGCGAGGGCCGCCTCGTTGAAGTCGACGAATTCTATAAGGGCCATTTCGGCTGCGTCGCCCTGACGGAAACCGACGTGCAGGATGCGGAGATATCCGCCGGGACGGTCGGCAACCTTGGGAGCGATTACGCGGAAGAGCTCGTTCACGGCCTCCTTGCTCTTCAGGTAGCTGAAGACGACGCGGCGGTTGTGGGTGGTATCTTCCTTGCTCTTGGTTACGAGCGGTTCAAGATAAGGTTTCAGGGCCTTGGCCTTTGCCTCGGTGGTGACGATTCTCTTGTTGAGAATAAGCGAGGAAGCCATGTTGGCGAGGAGAGCCTTGCGGTGCCCGCTCTTGCGGCCGAGATGATTGACTTTTTTATTGTGTCTCATCGTTAAATGTTCTTTTTCTTGGGTTCAATATTGTACTTGGTGACATCCATTCCGAACGAAAGCTTCATCTTCTCCACCAGCAGGTCGATTTCGTTGAGCGACTTGCGGCCGAAGTTGCGGAACTTCATGAGTTCGCTGCGGCTGTACGAAACAAGGTCGGCGAAGGTGTCGATGTCGGCAGCCTTCAGGCAGTTGTAAGCGCGCACCGAGAGGCCCATGTCGGAGAGCTTGGTGAGGAGGACGTGCCTCATGCGGAGGCTTTCCTCGTCAAGCTCCTTGCTGTCGGACTCGATGGTGTTCTCAAGGGAGATCTTGTTGTCGTCGGTAAAGAGTTTGAAGTGGTAGATGAGGATGTTCGCTGCGTCCTGCAATGCGGCGCTGGGCGAAATGGAGCCATCGGTCTCGATTTCAAGATTCAGCTTCTCGTAGTCAGTCTTCTGCTCCACGCGCCAGTTCTCCACGCTCCAGTTGACCTTGCGGATAGGGGTGTAGATGGCGTCGATCGGAATGGTTCCGATGGGAGTGTTCTCGTCGCGGGACTCCTCGGCAGGCACGAAACCGCGTCCCCTTGTGATGAGGATGCTGATTTCGAGCTTGACGGAAGGCTCGAGGGAGCAGATGTGCTGATCAGGATTTAACACCGTGAAAGAAGACAATCCTTTGGAGATGTCCTCCGCTTTGAATTCCTGCTTTCCGCTGATGACGATTTTTGCCTCTTCGCTGTCGATGCTGTCGACCATTCTCTTGAAGCGTACTTTCTTGAGGTTGAGGATGATGTCCTGCATGCCTTCGATGACGCCGGGAATGGTAGCGAACTCCTGGTCGACTCCGCTGATGCGGATCTGGCTGATGGCAAAACCTTCAAGGGAGGCAAGGAGGATGCGACGGAGGGCGTTGCCGATAGTCTGGCCGTAACCCGGCTCAAGAGGACGGAATTCGAAACGTCCGAGGGTGTCGGTACCTTCGAGCATGATAACCTTGTCAGGTTTCTGGAATGCTAAGATTGCCATAATTGATTTGGTGTTAAGATTACTTCGAGTACAGGTCGACGATGAGCTGTTCGTTGATGTTTTCAGGAACATCGGCCCTCAGGGGGAGGTTCAGGAACTTGCCGCTCAGGTTCTGGGCGTCCAGCTCGAGCCATGAATACCTGGTTGCGTTCGCAACGCTGGCGGTAATCACCTCGAGGTTCTTGCTCCTTTCCCTAACGGCTACGGTGTCGCCTGCCTTCACCTGTGCGGAAGGTATGTTGCAAACCGAACCGTTGAGAGTGATGTGACGATGGCTTACCAGCTGGCGGGCCGCTGCGCGGGTGGGAGCGAAGCCCAGGCGGTAAACGACATTGTCGAGACGGCTTTCGAGGAGGAGAACGAGGTTCTCACCTTTCTGGCCGGGCATGCGGGATGCCTTGTCGTAGGTGTTGTGGAACTGACGCTCCAGCACACCGTACATGTATTTAACTTTCTGCTTCTCTTTCAGCTGGTTGCCGTATTCCTTGCTCTTCTTGCGCTTGGAAGCGAGGCCATGCTGTCCGGGAGGATAGTTTCTTTTTTCGAAATCCTTGTCCGCTCCGTAAATGGGTTCGCCGAATTTACGGGCGATTTTGGTAGTAGGACCAGTATATCTTGCCATGGTAATTACACTTTAAAATTAAACTTTACGACGGCCTTTGGGTCTGCAGCCATTGTGGGGCATGGGGGTTACGTCGATAATTTCGGTAACGGTGATGCCTGCGTTGTTGATGGTGCGGATAGCGGACTCACGTCCGGCGCCGGGACCCTTTACATATACTTTTACCTTGCGAAGACCTGCATCGTAAGCAGTCTTTGCAGCATCTTCAGCTGCCATCTGCGCAGCGTACGGAGTGTTCTTCTTGGAACCGCGGAAACCGCACTTGCCGGCAGAGCCCCAGCTGATCACCTGTCCCTGGGAATTGGTGAGGGACACGATTACGTTGTTGAAAGTAGATGAGATATGAGCCTGCCCATAAGCGTCTACCTTGACAACTCTTTTGGATGTTGTAGTTTTCTTTGCCATAATTCACCTGCTTTTACTTGGTCGCCTTCTTCTTGTTGGCAACAGTCTTCTTCTTGCCCTTGCGGGTACGTGCGTTGTTCTTGGTGCTCTGTCCGCGTACAGGAAGACCTGCACGGTGACGGATGCCGCGATAGCAACCGATATCCATGAGCCTCTTGATGTTCATCTGGACCGTGGAACGGAGTTCGCCCTCGATCTTGAGCTCGCCGACTTCGGCACGGATTGCGGCAGTCTGGGCGTCATCCCAATCGCCTACTTTGATAGAAGGATCGATGCCGCACTTCTCCAGAATCTTGGAGGCAGTGCTGCGGCCGATACCGTAGATGTAGGTAAGGCCCACATCTCCCCTTTTGTTGTTTGGTAAATCAACACCGGCTATTCTTGCCATAATTTATACTTTACTTAATTGTTAGACAATGGATTATCCCTGGCGCATCTTGAACTTGGGGTTCTTCTTGCAGATAACGTAAAGACGGCCTTTGCGCTTCACTATCTTGCAATCTTCACTGCGCTTCTTGATGGATGTTTTGACTTTCATATCGTTGATGTTTTATTTGTATCTGAAAGATATTCTGCCCTTGGTCAAATCGTACGGTGAGATTTCAACGCGCACTTTGTCGCCCAGAAGTATATGGATAAAGTTCATGCGCATCTTCCCTGAAATATTGCAGAGAAGAACGTGACCGTTCTCAAGCTCGACCTTGAACATCGCGTTGGGAAGGGTCTCTATAACCTTTCCGTCCTGTTCTATTGCTACTTGTTTTGACATTAAAAAATCACTAAAAATTAATCTTGGGATCTTTCTCGATATAATCGAAAGTTGACAGCTGCTCAGCATGTCCGTGACGGACAACAACCGTAAGTTCGTAGTGAGCCGCGTTGCTGCGGTCTGCGGTGTGTACCGCCCAACCGTTGCGGTCGAGGTACACGCTGCGTCCTCCCGCGTTCACCATCGGCTCAATGCATATAGTCATTCCGTCGACGAGCTTGGGACCCTGGCCCCTGCGTCCGAAATTGGGGACGCCCGGGTTCTCATGCATCTCACGCCCTATTCCGTGGCCTTCCAGCTCACGGACGACCGAAAATCCGAATGACTCGACATACGATTGCACCGCGTGTCCTATGTCACCGACCCTGCCACCCGCCACAGCGGCCTCTATGCCCTTGTAGAGCGAGGCCTTCGTAACGTCGAGGAGCCTGCGGGTTTCCGCACTCACCTCCCCGACGGGGAAGGTGTATGCGGAATCACCGTTATAGCCCTTGTACAACGTTCCTATGTCGGCGGTCACGATGTCGCCCTCTTTGAGGACATAGTCGGACGGGAATCCGTGCACGACCACGTCGTTCACGCTGACACAGATTGCTGCGGGGAAACCCTCGAAGCCGAGGAAAGAAGGAATTGCGCCGTTGTCGCGGATGAAAGTCTCGGCCACCCTATTCAACTCTTTGGTTGACACACCGGGGGCGACCGTCTTACCGACTTCCGCCAGAGTCTTGCTTACAAGAATGGCATTCTCGCGAAGCAGCTCGATTTCTTCCTCTGTCTTGGGTTTTACCATCTCTTTCCGAAAATTTCAATGAACTACATACCCGAGCGTCCGGAGAGGCGTCCGGTCTTCATCAGACCGTCGTAGTGACGCATCAGCAGGTAGCCTTCGATCTGCTGCAGGGTATCAAGGATAACACCGACAAGAATCAGCAGGGAGGTGCCTCCGAAGAAGCTTGCAAACTGCTGGTTGACGCCCAACTTGATAGCGAATGCAGGAAGGATTGCTATGAGAGCCAGGAAGATGGAACCGGGGCCGGTAATCTTCGACATGATGGAGTCGAGGTACTCGGCGGTCTTCTTTCCGGGCTTCACGCCGGGAATGAACCCACCATTGCGCTTCATGTCTTCCGCCATCATGGTGGGGTTCACCGTAACGGCAGTGTAGAAGTACGTGAAGATGATGATGAGGACTGCAAAAATAAAGTTGTACCAGAAGCCGGTATAGTTACCGAGGGTGGCCGCAAGCCCGCGTGTCGAATCCCACCTCGAGAAAATGAGAGGGAAGAGCATGAGGGCCTGTGCGAAGATGATAGGCATGACGCCGGCAGCATTGATCTTGAGAGGAATGTACTGGCGCACTCCGCCGTACTGGCGGTTGCCTACTACACGCTTCGCATACTGCACGGGAACGCGGCGCACGGCCTGTACCAGTGCGATGGCAGCGATGATAACGAAGAACCAGGCGATGAACTCGATGATGAGCAGCAGCAGGCCGCCGTTGGTGGTGGCGAGTTTTTCACCGCACTCCGCAACGACTGCGAAGGGCAGGCGAGCCACGATACCTATCATGATGATGAGGGAGATACCGTTGCCTATACCGCGGTCGGTAATGCGCTCACCGAGCCACATGACGAACATCGAGCCGGCCATCAGGATGATGGTGGCCACGAGGTTGTAGGCGAAGTTGCTCCAGCCGAGCTGGTTGACAGCAACGAATGCCTGGCCGGGAATCTGGCCGTGGAGAGCTGCCATGTAGGCAGGGCCCTGGATGCAGATGATAATCAGGGTGAGATACCTCGTAATCTGATTCATCTTCTTGCGCCCGCTTTCGCCCTCCATCTGGAGTTTGCGGAAGTAAGGCACGAACATCCCGAGCAGCTGGACCACGATGGATGCCGAAATGTAAGGCATCACACCGAGTGCAAAGATTGAAGCATTGCCGAACGCACCGCCGCTGAACATGTTCAGAAGGCCCACGAGGCCCTCGGACGTGGTGGCTTGCAGTTTGGCGAGCATCGTTGCGTCAATGCCAGGCAGCACGATGAAGCACCCGAGCCTGTATATCAGGATGAGCACGAAGGTGTAGCCGAGGCGCTTGCGCAGCTCCTCAATCTTGAAGATGTTCTTGATGGTCTCGATAAACTTCTTCATGATTATTCATTTACGACTGCCTTTCCTCCGGCAGCTTCAATTTTTGCAATGGCTGATTTGCTGAAAGCGTCGGCCTTCACGGTGACGGCCACGCTGATTTCGCCGTTGCCGAGAACTTTGATGAGGTCGGTCTTGCCGGCGAATCCGGCATTCTTGAGATCCTCAACGGTAACCTCGGTGGCTTTGGATGCCTCGGCTATAGCCTGGATGGCGGAGACGTTCACCGGAGTGTATTCAACACGGGTGGGATTGGTGAATCCGAACTTGGGAAGACGCCTCTGGATAGGCATCTGGCCGCCTTCGAAACCAATCTTGTGTTCGTAACCGGCACGGGCCTGTGCACCTTTGGTACCGCGGGTGGCAGTGCCGCCCTTGCCGGAACCCTGTCCACGGCCGAGTCTCTTCTTGGCGTTCTTTACAGAACCTTTGGCTGGAGTCAAATTTTCAAGTTTCATAATCTTTCCCTCCTTAGTCTATTACTTCGTACTTAACGAGATGGGCAATCTTCGCGAGCTGGCCGCGGGTGATGGGGTTGTCGTCAACCTCTACGGTGTGGCCGATGCGGCGGATGCCGAGGCTGCGGAGATTCTCCTTCTGGCGCTTGGTTTCGCCATTGGTGCTGATGGTCTGGGTAATTTTGAGTTTTGCCATGATCGTGTCCTCCTTAGCCGTTAAATACTTTACTCATTGGAATACCGCGCAGGCCTGCAACCGTGTAAGCGTCCCTCATTTCGGTGAGGGCGGTGACGGTGGCCTTTACGAGGTTGTGGGGGTTGGATGAACCCTTGCTCTTTGCAAGCACGTTCTGGATGCCGGCGCTCTCGAACACGGCACGCATTGCACCGCCGGCCTTTACACCGGTACCGGGCGCTGCGGGCTTCATGAACACCTTTGCACCGCCGAACGAAGCCTCCTGCTCGTGAGGGATGGTAGTGTTGATGACGGGAACCTTTACGAGGTTCTTCTTGGCATCTTCCACACCCTTGGCGATGGCGGCGGTTACTTCGTTGGCTTTTCCAAGACCATAGCCTACGACGCCGTTCTCGTCACCTACGACAACGATAGCTGCAAAGCGGAAGTGACGGCCACCCTTGGTAACCTTGGTTACGCGCTGGATGGCGACGAGCCTGTCCTTCAATTCGAGGTCAGACGTCTTTACTCTCTTAACATTTGAATTTGCCATAGTCTTTCTTATTAGAATACGAGGCCGCCTTCACGGGCAGCATCTGCCAAACTTTTAACACGTCCGTGGAAGAGATAACCTCCGCGGTCGAACGCTACGGTGGTGACACCGGCTGCAAGTGCGCGCTCGGCTACTGCCTTGCCTACGATGGCGGCGGCTTCGATGCCGGACTTGCCCTTGCACTGTGCGGCGAGTTCCTTGTCGTTGGATGCAGCGGCAGCGAGGGTGCGGCCAAGCTCATCGTTGATAACCTGGGCGTAAATCTGCTTGTTGCTTCTGAAGACTACAAGACGGGGGCGCTCTGCAGTGCCGTTAACGTGCTTGCGGATACGGTAGTGAATCCTTTTTCTTCTTGCTATTCTACTTAATGCCATAATTCTGTCCTCCTTTATTTAGCAGCAGCAGTCTTACCTGCCTTGCGACGAAGTTGTTCACCAACGAACTTGATACCCTTACCCTTGTAAGGTTCAGGCTTGCGGAGCGAGCGTACCTTTGCGGCAACCTGGCCGAGAAGCTGTTTGTCGCAGCTCTTGAGCACAAGCTTGGGAGTTTCACCCTTCTTGATTTCGGGAACTTCCGCCTTCACCTCGGAAGGGAGGAGAAGCTGGATTTCGTGCGAATATCCGAGAGAGAAAGTGAGAAGCTGGCCCTGTACGGCTACGCGGTAACCGACGCCAACAAGCTCCTGAGTAGTTGTAAATCCTTCACTTACGCCTACGACCATGTTGTGCACGAGGGCACGGTAGAGCCCGTGCATGCTGCGATGACGGGGAAGGTCGGAAGGGCGGGTGAACTTGATCTCGTTGTCCTCAATGGTGACTGTGATGTCGGGATCGACCTTCTGACTCAGTTCACCGAGGGGTCCTTTAACCTTCACAACGTTGCCGTCGAGCAGCTCTACACTTACTCCGGCCGGAAGGTTTACAGGCAATTTACCAATTCGTGACATTTGTTCTTATACTTTAATATATTAATATACGTAGCAGATAACTTCGCCGCCGACGCCGAGCTCACGGGCTTCCTTGTCGGTAACGAGTCCCTTCGAGGTGGAGATGATGGCGATGCCGAGTCCGTTCAGGACGCGGGGCATGTTCTCTACGTCGACATACTGGCGGAGACCGGGAGTGGACACGCGCTCAATCTTCTTGATGGCGGGCATCTTGGTCTCGGGATGGTACTTGAGGGCGATCTTAATTGTATCGTAAGGGGTTCCTTCGACTACCTTGTAGCTGAGGATGTATCCTTTCTCGCACAGAATCTTGGTGAGGGCCACCTTCATTTTGGAGGAGGGAATCTCTACCACTTTCTTGCCTGCCAGATAGGCATTGCGGATCCTGGTGAGGAAATCTGCGATGGGATCAGTCATATCGTTATTCTTTTAATAATCTACCAACTTGCCTTCTTTACACCGGGGATGAGACCGTTGCTTGCCATCTCGCGGAACTGGATACGGCTGAGGCCGAATTCCCTCATATATCCCTTCGGACGGCCGGTAAGGCTGCAACGGTTGTGCATACGTACGGGGGAAGAGTTCTTGGGGAGCTTGTCGAGAGCAGCCCAGTCGCCGGCTTCTTTGAGCGCCTTACGCTTGTCGGCATATTTGGCAACCATTTTCGCGCGCTTTACTTCGCGGGCTTTCATTGATTCTTTTGCCATATCTCTTAGTTGTTATGTTTCTTGAAAGGCAGACCGAATGCGGCGAGAAGGGCCTTGCACTCCTCGTCGGACTTGGCTGTGGTGACAAAGGTGATTTCCATCCCGTGGATGCGGGGGTTCTTGTCGATGTCGATTTCGGGGAAGATGATCTGCTCCTTGATGCCGAGGGTGTAGTTGCCGCGGCCGTCCATGTTCTCGGCTATACCGTTGAAGTCACGGATACGGGGGAGAGTCACACGGATGAGTTTCTCGAGGAATTCGTACATCTTGACGTCGCGAAGGGTGACCTTGCAACCTACAGGCATTCCTTTACGGAGCTTGAAGTTGGAGATATCCTTGCGGGAGGTAGTGATAACCGCTTTCTGACCTGCGATGAGGGAGAGCTCTTCGGCTGCATCCTCAACGAGTTTCTTGTCCTGGGTGGCATCGCCGACGCCCTCGTTGATGGTAATCTTGACGAGGCGGGGAGCTTCCATGGGGGTGTTGTAGCCGAACTGCTTCACGAGCTGGTCGACTATCTCTTCCTTATAGGCTTTCTTCAGAGCAGGAACGTAACCCTTGGGGGCCTTCTGCTGATCTGCTGTTGCTTTCTTTGCCATAATTACTTAATCTCCTGTCCTGATTTTTTAGCTACGCGGATTTTCTTGCCGTCCTCGAACTTGTAGCCTACGCGGGTGGGAACCGGCTTGGCTGCGGTGCTGGTGGGGTCGAGAAGATTCACGTTGGAAATGTGGATAGCGGCCTCCTGCTTGATGATACCACCCTGAGGCTGCTTGGAATTGGGTTTCGTATGCTTGGAAACCATGTTGACGCCTTCGACGATTACACGGTCTTCATCTTTGAGAACGGTAAGGACCTTTCCGGTCTTACCCTTGTTCTTACCGGCATTTACCACTACGGTGTCGCCTTTCTTGATCTTAAGCTTTTTCATAATCTCGCAAAATTAAAGGACCTCGGGTGCCAGTGAAACAATTTTCATATAGTTCTCGCGGAGCTCCCTGGCAACAGGGCCGAAGATACGGGTTCCGCGGAGTTCGCCTGCATTGTTCAGGAGAACGCAGGCATTGTCGTCGAAACGGATGTAAGAACCGTCGGCGCGGCGGATTTCTTTCTTGGTGCGAACGACCACAGCCTTGGAGACTGTTCCCTTCTTGGCATCGCCGCCGGGAATCGCACTCTTCACTGCCACGACGATGGTGTCGCCGACAGTAGCATAACGATGGTGGGTACCGCCAAGCACTCGGATGCAAAGGACTTCCTTAGCACCGCTGTTGTCGGCCACCTGTAAACGTGTTTCCTGCTGTATCATAACTACTTGGCTTTTTCTACGATTTTAACAACTCTCCAGTTCTTGGTCTTGCTCAGGGGGCGGGTTTCCATGATGAGGACGGTATCGCCTTCGCCGCACTCGTTCTTTTCGTCATGAGCAACGAACTTTGTGGTCTTTTTTACGAACTTTCCGTATAAGGGATGCTTCTCTTTGCGTTCTACGGCAACTACGACGGTCTTGTCCATCTTGTTGCTGACCACTACGCCTTGTCTTTCCTTACGAAGATTTCTTTCCATAAGTCTTCAGTGTGTTTAGTTCTGTTTTTCTTTTTCGGCAAGGACAGTGATCATAAGAGCGATATCCCTGCGGGTCTTCTTGAATTTGGAAGTATCCTCCAATGGAGAAATGGCGTGGTTGATCTTCATTGTGTCGAGGTTGTTCTTCTCGATCCGGATGCGGTCGCGCAGGTCTGCTACAGACATTTCGCGTGCTTCTGCTGCTTTCATTTGCTAATCTCCATTAAATTATTCCACATAATCCCTGCGCACGACAAACTTGGTGGCGACGGGGAGCTTGTTAGCGCCAAGACGCATAGCTTCCTTGGCAACTTCGAGGGGCACTCCCTCGGCCTCGAAAATGATACGGCCCGGAGTGATGGGTGCTACGAATCCGTAAGGGTCACCCTTACCTTTACCCATACGGGTATCGAGAGGTTTCTTGGTGACAGGCTTGACGGGGAAGACCCTGATCCACAGCTGGCCCTCACGGTTCATGTGACGCGTGATTGCCTGACGGGCAGCCTCGATCTGCTGTGCGGTGAGCCAGCAGTTCTCAAGGTTCTTGAGACCGAACGAACCGAATGCAAGCTGGTTGCCACGCTGGGCCATACCCTTCATGCGGTTCTTCTGTTCCCTTCTGTACTTTGTTCTTTTCGGTTGTAACATCTCAATATTACTTTAAAAATTAAATTTTCTATCTAAATCCCTAACTGTCAATAACTTAGGCCATTACAGGGGATGCAAAGATAGTAAATTTCCCGCAAACTGCAACACTTTTTTGCAAAAATCCGCATATTTTCGACACAAAAAACTGATGGTCAAGTTTTCAATTTTCAGTCAGTTACAAATCCGGACAAAAAATTTTTTCGTATCTTTGCGACCGTGAAAAAGATTATGGTATTTCTGCTGTGCCTCGCGGCCGGCCTCCAGGCTTTCGCGCAGCGGCAGGACAATGATAAGAACAAAGGCGTTCCCATGCCTTATATAGTTGAAGACGGCGACACCCTCTATGTCGACGTCCTCGACCCCATCTGGGTATTTCCGAAAGGCACGAAACTGAAGAAGGACGACTGGCGCAAGCAGTACAAGCTCGTTTACAATTTCAACAAAGTCTATCCCTATGCCCTCGTGGGGAGCAAGCTGATGGCACAGGTGGACAGCGTGATTGCGGCCGACGTCAGCAAGCGCGGGCAGCGCAACGCATACACCCGCGACGTTATGCTCGAGCTGTTCGAGCTCTTTGCAAAGGACCTGAAGAACATGTCCATCTCCCAGGGGGTGCTGCTGATGCGCCTGGTAGACAGGGAATGCGGCATCCCGCCTTACGACATAATTAAAGAATACCGCAACGCCTTCTCCGCCAACTTCTGGCAGTTCATCGCCCGCCTCTTCGGGCAGAACCTCAGGAAGCGCTACGACCCCAAGGGCGCAGATGCAAAGACCGAGGAACTGGTGAAGATATGGGAGTCCGGCAACTGGGATTCATTCTACTTCTCGATATTCTTCGATTTTCCCAAGCAGACCGTAATCAAGCGTGACTATCTGAAAAGCACCGTGAAATCGCGCGAAGACAAGCGCAAGAGCAAGGAAGAAGCCGAACTGATGCGAAAGAGCCTGAAAGAGGCGAAGGAAATGCTTTAGCCGGATTCTAAACCACCGTCAGCTGATCCCCATCGAAGCAGGCGTAGTGTTCGCCGCCGGCAATCCAGTCTTTGAGGACTACGAGACGCCCTCCGCTGGGAAGGGTGAGGTCCACGGAATCGTGGAAATGCCCGAAGATGAAGTAATCGATTCCGATTACTTCATCTTGTCTATTAGGGGCGCTGCCCCTAATGTACCCCGCCGGCGCCGTGCGCCGGTTGTATTCCAAGCAGAAGTGGTACAGGGGCTCATCTTCGCCCTTGAACTTGTAGCCGCCGTGCTTGCGGCGGTTGGAATTGCTCCAGTCGGTGCCGAAACGGAAGGCGAACCAGGGATGGAGCGTGCTGAAACAGCGCTGCAGGAAACGGCAGTGGAAAATTTTGAGCATCAGCTTGTAGCCGAAAGGGGCACCGCCGAGGGCATCGCCGTGACCCAGCAGGAAGTTCTTGCCCCCAAGTTGCAGGTACTGGGGCTGTTCCAACTTCCTTATGCCGAGGCTTTCAAAGAAAGAATAGCACCATATATCGTGATTGCCGGGGAAGAAAACCACATCCACCCCTGCATCCATAAGCCTTATCAGCTCCGCCACCACGCGGGCGCCTTCGCGGGGCACCACATCGCGGTATTCATACCAGAAATCCCATATATCCCCCAGCAGGTAAAGCGCCGCCGTCTCTTCGACGGGAAGGCCCTTAAGCCACGACACGAAACGCCTCTCGCGCTCGGCCGGATCTCCCGCCTTCAGCCCGAGGTGCACGTCCGCTACGAAGTATATCCTTGTTCCCGGCATGGACTTATGCGAAAATCAAAACGAGGATTCCTACAATGGCGCAGTACAGGGCGAACCAGCTGAGGCGCGCCTTGCGAACGAGGGCAATCATCACCTTGCATGCGAAAAGCCCCGAAACAAATGCGGCGAGGAAGCCGACCAGAAGCGGTCCCGCACCTATCGTGGATGCCGCCATGTCGCCTCCGACCACGTCGAGGAAGGCCTCTCCCAATATGGGGATGAGCACCATCAGGAAGGAGAACTGCGCCATCACGTCGCGCTTTACTCCGCAGAGCAGACCGGTGGAGATGGTGGTGCCGGAGCGCGACAGGCCGGGGATTACCGCCAGGGCCTGCCCTATTCCCACCACGAAGGCCTGCCACCAGCCGATGCCGTTGCGGGCGCTGTTCTTCGCCTCGAACTTGTTGGACGCAAAATCGGAGAAGAACAGCAGCAGGGCAGTCACCAGAAGGGCAATGCCGACTACCATCAGGGAGCCGAACAGCCCTTCAACGCTGTCCTTGAAGAACATGCCTACCACGAAAACGGGAATCATCGATACGCATATCTTGAGGATATAGTCGGTTTCGTCGTTCATTTTGAACTTGAAAAGGCCCTGCAGAAGTTTCCATATCTCCTTGCGGAAAACTATGATGGTGCTGAGCACGGTGGCCGCATGAACCGTCACCTCGAATACAAGATCTTCCGCGGCTTCCACTCCGAGGAGCTCGCGGCCTATCGCGAGATGCCCGCTGCTGCTCACGGGAAGAAATTCCGTAAGTCCCTGCACCAGGCCGAGAATCAGCGCTTCCAACCAGCTCATTGCCCGTCCTCCTTGTTTTCGGCGGAGTCACGGTGCATGATTGCCGCCACGCATACGATTACTCCTGCGACTATCACTATAGGAGCTGCCACCAGGCGGCGGAAGCCGAATATCGCATCGTAATTGAAAACCTGCGGATCCTCTGAACCTCCGCCAATCATCAGGATGAATCCCGCAATCATGACCAGCAGCCCCGCGAGGAGCATCCGTATACCCTTGCGGGACATAGGCATCTTGTCTTTATCTTCCATATCAGTAATATAGTTCGTCTTCGCCTGAGGCGAGAAGGGAATTAACCACAAAGAAAGTCGCGGCAACGCAAATAATAATGCCGCACAATAGTATGAAGGCACCTACGGCCCCGAGTATCACGGGGTCGAAAATGGCGAATATCTGGGGAAAACTTTTCCGTACGAAATACAGCCCGAGAGCCAGCACTCCGTCCGCCAGGACGCCTGCGATGAGCCCCTGCCAGAATGCTGAACGCAGGAAGGGCTTGCGGATGAACCTGCCGGTAGCCCCCACGAGGCGCATGGTGTGTATGGTGAACCTGCGGGCATGGAGGGAGAGGCGTACCGTGTTGCCTATCAGCACGATGGAGATGAAGAGCAGCAGCAGTATGAACACCCCGAGCACCAGCGAGATTCCGGACAGGTTCTTGTTGAGGCTCTCCACCAGCGACTGCCTGCTGTCCACTTCTTCCACTTCCGGCTGGCCTTCCAGGACAGGGAGGATGAACTTCAGGCTGTCGGCGCTGACATATTCGGCTTTCAGGCTGAGATCTATCGATACGGGGATGGGCGCGGTCTCGAAAACCGACAGGAATTCTTCGCCCAGCATTTCGCGAAGTTCCTTTTCGCCCTGTTCCCTGCTTACTATGGAGGTGCTGCGTACGAAGGGGAGGGTGTCCAGCCTGGCAGTGCATGCGGCGGCTCCCGCTTCGTCCGTGCCCGGGGTGCAGATGAGGGAAATCTGCATGCTCTCCTTGAAGTAATCGCTTACCTTTCTGGCATTTGCGATAAGGGTGAGGGCCACTCCCAGCAGTAGCAGGACAAGGCTGATGCTAATAACCGCGGAAACGTACGCTCCGGTCAGTCTCCTGTTCGATGATTTTTTCTCAGCTTTCGGCATAATCACGGAAATTGGCTCAAAGATAATGAATAATCAATAATTCAAAAAAAATTTGTACCTTTGTTAAATCGAAAGTTATTGGTCGATATGGCAGAGAATTTACAGAAGGTATTGTTTGTCAATTCGGAGATATTCCCGTATCTCCCTGAAAGTCCTATATCTGACATTGGCAGATATCTGCCTCAGGGCATTCAGGAGAGGAAAAAGGAAATCCGTTCGTTCATGCCCCGCTTCGGCTGCATCAACGAACGCAAGAACCAGCTTCACGAAGTCATCAGGCTCTCCGGCATCAATATCGTCGTGGGCGAAGTGGACAGGCCCCTCGTCATAAAGGTCGCTTCCATCTCCTCCGCCCGCCTGCAGGTTTACTTCATCGACAATGAGGATTATTTCCGCCGCAAGGCCGTGTATACCGATGCCGACGGGAACTTTTTCTCAGACAATGACGAACGCGCAATCTTCTTTGCCAAAGGAGTTCTCGAAACCGTGAAGAAACTCCGCTGGGCCCCCGACATCATACACTGCCAGGGATGGATTTCGCATCTCGTGCCCGCGTATCTGAAACTCGCATACAAAGATGACCCCATATTCGCGGGAAGCAAGGTAGTCCTCTCCCTCTACAATGACAGCGAAGGACTGAGTTTCGCTCCCGATTTTGCAAAGAAGGCCCTGACGGGCAGCATTTCGCCTTCGGACCTTCCAATTTCGAACAGTCCCGATGGCATAAAACTTGCTGAAACGGCCGTCAAGTATTCCGATGGTATAATCCTGGGCTCGCCCGACATTGACCCGTCGCTGGTGAAATACTGCAAGCGCTGCAAGCTCCCCATCCTTCAGTACAATGAAGAATCGTACAGGGATGGCAGTTATATCGACGGATACAACGACCTTTATGACAAGTTGTAGAACGATGAAAGCAAAACTGTTCATAATCCTGTCGGCCGTCACGCTTTGCTGTGCAGGTTGTGTATCACAAGACAATACCCTGGGCGAAAGCCTGATACCCGTAAACCACATCTACAGGGTGGTTTCCCCAGATCCCGTCGAAATCCCCGTCCGCATGGAAGTGGCCGACAGCCTTTCGGCATATTCTTCAACCCGCATCACGATAGGTGCCATAAGGAATGACTCCGAATTCGGCGTCAGCACCCGCAGCAGCTGCCTCACCCTCGTGCCGCTTTTCGTAGACTCGCTGGACTTCGGGACCAATCCCGTCCCCCTGGAATTCCATTTCTCCGCGAGCGTCGATTCCACGTCGGTGAGCGACAGGATGGAGCAGAACATTATCCAGAACGTTTTCGTCTATGAGCTCTCCGAAGCCCTGGACGAGAGCAAAACGTACTGCAGGAGCCTCCCTGAACACAGCAGCGACGTCATTACCACCAATCTGCCCATCATCACCCCGGGCGACTCCCTGTCCTTCGACTTCAACCTGGACTTCGCAAAAAAATACCTTGACATCAAGTCCGAAGACCTCAAGGACCTTTCCGCTTACACCAAGCGCTTCCCCGGCATCTGCATCACTACGGGGAAACCTGTCGGGCAGGGCGGACGCTTCAATATTTTCAACCTCCAGCTTGCCTACGACAGCGACTACGGATATCTGATGGGGAATATGGCAAAGCTCAGGTTCAATTCCACCTGGGAAGAGGACGGCGTCCCCGTGCAGAAAGACTCCAGTTTTTATTTCTACTTCTCGCCGACCGACTTCTTCGACATTGATTCGCTGCTTACCAACAGCGGCACCGGCAGCTTCCCCCAGTATTGCGCCAACCTTACGAAGGATGCTTCGTCCGCTTATGTGGGAGATGCCACCGACTATGTTTACGTCGAGGGCGGTGCGGGCGTGAAACCTGTCGTTTCCGCAGAATTCCTGCGCAGAAGCGCCATCGAGCGTATATCCGCAAACGGGCACGACCCTTCGAAGGCCGTGATTAACAAGGCTTCGCTGACATTCCACTATGTCGCTCCGGATCCCCTGTTCGAGACCATGTACAAGGTGCCTGAAATCCTCAGTCCCACCTGCCGCATCAAAGGCGAGGAGGCGGTGAGTTTCATGGGCCTTACCGATGCTTCCGACAGCAACGAAGACCAGGGAAGCAGGCATCTCGCGCAGATGACTTATTCCCCCGACATCACCTATCACCTCCAGACGCTTTTAGGGCTGAAAGATGACAACGAGCAGCTCCTGAACGGAAGTTACGACGTCTGGCTGCTCATAATGCACAACGATGTGGTCACCACCACCACTTCGGGCAATTCCGAGCTCAGCGAATATTACAACTATCTGGCTTACCAGAGCTACATGGGCGACATGTACGGCGGTTATGGGTACGGCTATGGAAGCTACGGTTACGGATATAACAACTACTACAACTACTCCATGATGGCGCAGATGTACGGCAGTTCGACCACGACCTCGTCGGTCAGCGTCAACCTCGACCGCGACCGTTACTATTATTGCAGGCTGTACGGGCCCGAGGCGTCCGACGCTTCGCTGCGGCCGACATTCAGCTTCACCTATTCCATCCCAGGCGAATAAATTTTTAATTATATGAAAAAATACATTCTCATCGCCGCCGCAGTCCTGATGACTGCCACGGCATGCAAAAGCAACACTACCAGAATCTCCGGCCAGGTTCCGGAGGGAGTGGACTCCGTAGTGGCCGAAGTCGCCGGAGAGACCTACACTTTCGAGGTGTCCGACGGAAAGTTCGAGGGCAGCGTCCCCGTGTATGTCTACGATATCAGCAATCTCAAGGCAGGTGGAATGATTCAGACCTTTGTGGCAGACGGCAGCAGGCTGAGCGTCGATTTTACCGCCGACGAAGACGACCAGGCCGTCAGCTCCGACAAGGAGTCCGTGCAGGAGGCGTACAACGATATCATTGAATGGTATATTGAGTTCATGGAGGAGTACGACGCCAAGGCGCGTGCAGGCGAAATGACCGCCGAACTCGATGAAGAACTCACGAAGGAGTATGTCGAAGACCTGAAGGAATTTGCAAAGGAGAACAGCGGCAATGTGATTGGCGCACAGAGTGTTATCCTGCTGAACGGCCAGGTCGAGGACTCCGAGCTTGAAGAGATAATAGCCGGCCTTAAGCCCGAGCTGGTAGCTGCCAACAAGGACGTGCAGGGTATCAAGGAGGGAATCGAAAAGCGTCGCGGAACCCAGGCGGGGAACATGTTCACCGACTTCGAGGTTGTGCAGCCGGACGGTACCATAGCAAAACTCTCCGACTATGTGGGCAAGGGCAAATACATCCTGGTAGATTTCTGGGCAAGCTGGTGCGGCCCCTGCAAGAGGGAAATTCCAAACATCAAGGCCGCCTATGAGAAATACAAGGGCGACAACTTCGACGTGCTGAGCGTCGCCGTGTGGGACAAGCCCGAAGATACGGTCAAGTCCGCCGCCGAGCACGGAGTGGTATGGAACCAGATTGTCAACGCACAGAGAATACCTACCGACATCTACGGCATAGAAGGCATTCCCCATCTGATTCTGTTCGGCCCCGACGGCACCATTGTGAAGCGCGGCGAGGGCCTGCGCGGAGCAGGACTGGAGGAAACTCTTTCAAAGCTTCTGTAAGGGCTCCCGCCTGAAACTGAAAAAGGCTGCCTTCATCGGGCAGCCTTTATTGCTTGTAGAAAGTTGATTATTCGGGCTGGACGCCAAGTTTCTCGGCTACCTTTGCGATAGCATCGGCGACAGTTGCGATGGAGCTGGTTTCCTCATCGGGAATCTTCACTTCGAACACCTTCTCAAATTCCATGAGAAGCTCAACGGTATCAAGGGAATCTGCACCGAGGTCATTGGTGAAGTTTGCGCTTTCGGTAACCTCTGAAGGCTCTACACCGAGTTTGTCAACGATGATGGCCTTAACTTTCTTTACGATTTCTTCGTAGTTCATAATCCGGTTTATTTAATTATTTTTAGTACAATCGTCTAAAGGCGACTGCAAAGTTAACAATTATTTTTAATCTTGCAAAACCTCTTCTTTCTGACTGAGTTTCATCCAGATACGTATGGCGTTCAGGCCATTGAGGAGGTAGAAGCTGTATTTGATGAGGGGGACTATTGCATATCCGGCTTCCGGCACGGTGGCAAGCGTCACGGCCCACTGGATTATGGCGGTGATATTCACCAGAGTCCAGATATACCATTGCTCGGTGTAGGCCATTGCCATCATTATCAGCGCCGTAATGTTCGCTGAGGTAATCATTGCGTCGAGTACCGTTTTGCCCCAGAGCAGTGTTCCGCCGGCCCTGGTGGTGATGAAGCACGAAATACCGAGGGCGACTGCAAACACTCCTGTGAAGATGCCGAGGAACATCAGCCATTTTTTGCCGTTCATCCTCTGCGCTTTCACTTTTTCCTTTGCATTCGCGCCGCGTTTGCGCCAGCTGAAGAACCCGACGAATTCCATCGGGATGAAATAAAGCACATAAAGCAGCAACTGCGAAGGCAGCTTGCTGTCGTAAAGTATGTAGGAGTAGATCAGCACGTCCACCAGTCCGAATACGAAGGTCCAGATGCTCCCGTTGGCGCTCAGCACCACGCTGATGACTCCCATCAGGGCGCCGAAGGTGGAAATGATGAGGAGGGCGGTCCTTGCGTCCGGTTCCTGAAGCTTGAAGATGCACGAGACAACCACGCACACCGCCATCCCTATAAGTATGAAGGCGTTGAATAATTTGTCGAATTTACTGTCTGCCATAGTTCTTTGTTTTGGACTGCAAAGATAGCATTATTTTTCGTTTGCATCGTCCGCCTCGTCTACGCCTTGAGCGTTTCCAGGATGCGTGCGGCGAGGGTGGGGCCGACGAAGGCGGCCAGATCCGCAGGATCCGCATCGGCGATGCGGGCGACCGAGCCGTAGTGCAGCAGCAGGCGCTCTTCGGTCTGTTTGCCCACGCCTTTTATGTCGGTCAGGGCGGAGTGCAGGGCGGATTTGCTGCGCAGATCCCTGTGGAAGGTGATGCCGAAGCGGTGCGCCTCGTCGCGAATCTGCTGCAGAAGCTTCAGCGCCTGTGAGTTCCGATCTATGAAGAGGGGATAGGGATCGCCTACGCGTATGACTTCTTCCAGCCTTTTCGCCAGGCCGATTACCGTCACCTTGTCGGACAGCCCGAGTTCGCACAGGGCCTGCCATGCAAATTCCAGCTGCCCTTTGCCACCGTCAATCACTATCAGCTGCGGGATATCGTCGGGGGCTTCTGCAAGCATCCTGGAATAGCGGCGGTTGACAACTTCTTTCATGGAGGCATAGTCGTTGGCGCCTATCACGGTCTTTATCTTGAACTTGCGGTAATCCTTTTTGGATGGCCGGCCGTTTCGGAACACTACGCAGCTTGCCACAGGGTTGGTCCCCTGGATGTTGGAGTTGTCGAAGCACTCCATACGGGCAGCTCGTTCATTCCGAGGGCCTTGCGGAGTTCTTCCAGCACGCTGCGGCGGTATTCGTCGGGGTCGGTGTGCTCGCGCTGCCTGAGGGTGTTGAAGTGATATTCGCGGGCGTTCTTTGCGCTCAGTTCCAGCAGGGAAAGCTTGTCTCCTTTCACCGGAACGGTATATCTGGCTCCTGGCAGCTGCACGTCGGGGAGGAAGGGAACGATTATATCCCTGGACAGTTCTCCGAACTTGCTTTCTATTTCGGCTATGAATTCGCTCAGCACCGCGTCCTGATCTTCTTCTATATTCATCTTGAAGCCGAGGTTCAGGCTCTGCACTATCGCACCCCCTCGAAGCCTCAGGAAGTTCCCGAAGGCCTCAGGGCCGTCGAACACCAGGCTGAAAACGTCGGCGTCGTTGTCCTTCGCGGCGGTAATGATGCTGCGGGCGTAGTGCTTGCGCAGGGCGTCTATCTTGTCTTTGTAAACCTGTGCGGTCTCGAAGTCGAGGGCCGCGGCGGCTTCCTGCATCTTCCCTTCATATTCTTTGACTATCGCGCCTGCTCCGCCTTTCAGGAAGGTGACAATCTCCTCTATCCATCCGTTGTACTCCTCCACCGAAACCTTGCCCACGCAGCAACCTTTGCAGCGGCCGATGTGGAAGTCGAGGCAGGGACGTATCTTCCCGCGCATTATGGTGTCGGAGTCTATCTTGTGCCGGCAGCTGCGCAGCGGATAGCTTGCTTCGAAGAATTCCAGCAGGTAGCGGGCGTGCATCACGGTGCTGTAGGGCCCGAAGTAGCGCGAGCCGTTCTTCTCGATGCGCCGAGTGAGGAATATGCGGGGATAGGGCTCGGCCGTGACGCATATCCAGGGATAGGTCTTCGAGTCCTTGAGAAGTATGTTGTATTTTGGTTTGTACTGCTTTATGAGATTGTTTTCCAGAAGCAGGGCGTCGGCTTCGGTGTCCACCACACTGTACTGCACGTCGGCGATCTTGCTTACGAGTATGCGAGTCTTGGTGTTCAGCCTCTCCGGCGGCACGAAGTACTGCGCCACCCTCTTGTGCAGATCCTTCGCCTTGCCCACATAAATCACCTCCCCGTCGGCATTGTAATACCGATACACCCCGGGGCTGTGCGGCAGCAGCGCTATCTTTTCGCGGACGTCCATGGCGTTGCAAAGATAGTCAAATTATCCGTGCCCTGCTACTTGTCGGGTGTCAGTGGAATAAAAATCAGGGGCGCCGGGAAACCGGCACCCCTGATTGAATAAGTATTTGTGTCTCAGTAAATAACCTGAAACGCTCACTTCTGTTCGCGACGTCCTCCGCGACGGTCACCGCCTTCGCGACGTCCTCCGCGGCGCTCGCCTCCGCGGCTGCCGCTGCGCTGGCCTGCGGCCTGTGCGTTTGCAGCTGCGATGGCGGCGGGAGTAAGATCCTGCTTGCCGTACTTCTCACCGTTGCAGATCCAGACCTTGATGCCGAGGCATCCGACCTTGGTGTTTGCAACTGCAAGAGCGTAGTCGATGTCGGCGCGGAATGTATGCAGAGGGGTACGGCCCTCTTTGAACATTTCGCTGCGTGCCATTTCGGCGCCGCCGATACGGCCGCTGATCTGCACCTTGATACCCTCGGCGCCTACGCGCATTGCGTTGGCGATTGCCATCTTGATGGCACGCCTGTAGGATACACGGCCTTCGATCTGGCGGGCGATGCTGTCGGATACGAAACGGGCATCGACCTCGGGACGCTTAACCTCGTAGATGTTGATCTGGACTTCCTTGCCGGTGACCTTCTTGAGCTCTTCCTTGAGCTTGTCGACCTCGGTGCCTCCCTTGCCGATGATGAAACCGGGACGGGCTGCATAGATGGTGACAGTGATGAGCTTGAGGGTGCGCTCGATGACGATCCTGCTGAGGCCGGCCTTTGCAAGACGGTTGTTCAGATACTTGCGGATCTCATAGTCTTCGGCGATCTTCTCGGCGTAGTTGCCACCGCACCAGTTGGAATCCCAACCGCGGGTGATACCGATTCTGTTGCTGATAGGATTAGTTTTCTGTCCCATATTATTTCTCCTCTACGGGTTTTTTGACATCAAGAATCACGGTGACATGGTTGGAACGCTTGCGGATGCGTCCGGCACGGCCCTGGGGGCAGGGACGGATGCGCTTGAGCGTGCGTCCTTCGTCGACCATGATGGTCTTCACATAAACATTGCCATTGTCGAGTTCTTTGGCCATCTCGGGATTCTTTGCCTCCCAGTTGGCGACTGCGCTGCGCAGGAGTTTTTCCAGACTGGTGCTGGCTTCCCTCTTGGAGTAGTGCAGAAGGTCGATAGCGTGATTTACCTCGACACCGCGAACGGTATCGGCGACAAGGCGCATTTTCCGGGGCGAAGTGGGAACGTTGTTAAGTTTGGCGATTGCCGTGGCTTTCTTTGCTTCCTTGAGCTTTTCAGCCATCTCATATTTTCTCTTTCCCATAGCTGCTACTTGTTATTTCCGGAGTGGCCCTTGAACGTACGTGTAGGAGCGAACTCACCGAGTTTGTGCCCTACCATCTGCTCGGTAACATAAACAGGAATGAACTTGTTCCCGTTGTGCACGGCGATAGTATGGCCGATGAAGTCCGGGGAGATCATGCTGGAGCGGGACCAGGTCTTGACCACCTCTTTCTTTTTGCTGCCATCATTCATGGCAAGTATCCTCTTTTCGAGGGCTTCCTGAATGTATGGACCTTTTCTTAATGAACGACTCATATTCTCTAAGTTTTACCTGTTACTTCTTTCTTCTTTCAATAATGAACTTGTTGGACGCAGCCTTCGGATTGCGTGTCTTGTAACCCTTTGCAGGCAGACCCTTGCGCGAACGGGGATGTCCGCCGGATGCGCGGCCTTCACCACCTCCCATAGGGTGATCGTGAGGGTTCATGACGACACCACGGTTGTGAGGGCGCTTGCCGAGCCAGCGGCGGCGTCCTGCCTTGCCGTGCGATTCGAGGTTGTGGTCTGTGTTGGAGACGACGCCCACGGTGGCGCGGCAGCTTACCAGCACCATGCGGGTTTCGCCCGAAGGCAGACGAAGGATTGCGTGGTTGCCCTCGCGTGCGGCGAGCTGTGCGGAGGTTCCGGCGGAACGGGCCATTGCGGCGCCCTGTCCGGGACGGAGCTCGATGTTGTGCACGAGGGTACCTACAGGAATCTCAGAGAGAGGGAGGCAGTTGCCGACTTCGGGAGCGACGCCGCTTCCGGAGGCGATAACCTGGCCTACCTTGATGCCGTCGGGAGCAATGATGTATTTCTTTACTCCGTCTTCGTATTCCACGAGGGCGATGCGTGCGCTGCGGTTCGGATCATACTCGATGGTCCTGACCGTTGCGGTGCAGTCGTCCTTGGTACGATGGAAGTCGATGACGCGGTACATTTTCTTGTGTCCGCCACCGATATAACGCATAGTCATCTGGCCGGTGTTGTTGCGTCCGCCAGTGCTCTTGAGGGGCTCCAGAAGGGCCTTGTGAGGTTTCTTGGTGGTAATCTCCTCGTAAGTGCTGATTACCTTGTTCCTCTGACCGGGAGTTACCGGTTTGAATTTTCTTACTGCCATTTTCCGTGCCTCCTATTATATGTTAGCGTAGAAGTCAATCTTATCATCACCCTCGAGGGTCACATAGGCCTTCTTGAAGTGGTTGGTGCGGCCGGTAAGGAGGCCCGCCTTGGTGTAGCGGCTCTTGCGCTTGCCGTGATAATTGACTGTATTGACATCGGCGACCCTCACACCATAGAGAGTCTCCACTGCGTTCTTGATCTGAAGCTTGTTCGCTTTGCGGTCTACCACAAAACCGTAACGGTTCAATTTTTCGCCCTGATCCGTCAGCTTCTCGGTTACTATTGGCTTAATGATAATTCCCATCGCTCAAATTATTTTTTCCTTTCGGCGAGGATGTCCTGCACTCCGTCAACAATCACGAGGCTGTTGGCCTTCACGATTTCATAGGTGTTGATTTCGTCTACAGTGATGACATTTGCGTAAGGAAGGTTACGGGATGAAAGATAAATATTCTCGGAATTCTTGGGAAGAACGACGAGAACGTTGCGGTCGCCGGCCTTGAGGTTGGCGAGGATCTGTGCGAATTCCTTTGTCTTGGGAGCTTCCATCGTGAAGGGTTCCACCACGGTGATTGCATTGTCCTTGACCTTGTAGCTGAGGGCGGAGCAACGAGCGAGGGATTTGACCTTCTTGTTGAGCTTGGTGTGATAGAAACGGGGCACGGGGCCGAATACGCGGCCGCCGCCTACGAAGATATTCGCCTTGAGGGAACCATGACGCGCACCGCCGCCGCCTTTCTGGCGTCCGAGCTTCTTGGTGCTGTGTGCAATCTCGCTGCGGTCCTTGGTCTTGGCATTGCCGTGACGCTGGTTTGCGAGGTACTGTACTACGTCGAGATAGATGGCGTGATCATTGGGTTCGATACCGAAGATGTCCTCTGCGAGGTCCACCTGCTTTCCGGACTCTGTTCCGTCGATTTTGTAAACAGGAAGTTTCATAATTACGCCTCCAAAATTAAATAAGAACCTTTGGCTCCGGGTACGGAACCTTTGACAACGATGAGATTGTTCTCAGGGATGACCTTGATAACCTGAAGGTTGAATACCTTCACGCGCTCATTTCCCATGTGACCTGCCATACGCATTCCGGGGAATACGCGGGAAGGCCATGAGGATGCACCCATGGAACCGGGGTGACGAAGACGGTTGTGCTGGCCGTGAGTCTGGCCGCCTACACCAGCGAAGTGGTGACGGTGCACAACGCCCTGGAAACCCTTACCTTTGGAAGTTCCGACAACATCCACGAAGCCCACGTCTTCGGTGAAGACGTCGGCGACGGTGAGAGTGTCGCCAAGCTTGAGATCAGCTCCGAAATCTGCTTCAAACTCCACGAGCTTGCGCATAGGAGGGACCCCTGCCTTTTCAAAGTGACCCTGGAGGGCCTTGCTGGTGTGCTTCTCTGTGGTTTCGTCATAGGCAAGCTGCACGGCGGCATAGCCGTCTTTTTCAACTGTGCGGATTTGCGTGACAACGCACGGACCAGCCTCGATAACGGTGCACGGGAGGTTCTTCCCGTCGGCACCGAAAACGGAAGTCATTCCGATTTTCTTTCCAATTAATCCAGGCATTGGTTTGATAATTAATTGTTAATAAGTACTTTACTTAAATGCCCCTTTTTTGGGGGCTGCAAATATACGAGTTTTTTTTCAAAATACAATGGGTTGATTTACAACAAATTTACTACCTTTGTGCAATATGATGCCAATGGACATACTCGGGTTTTTGCACCTGGGATTTACAGATATAGCTGACATAGTGGTAGTTGCCCTGATCCTTTACGCCGCATTCGACTGGCTCAAGGGGTCGTCTGCCGTCAATATCCTCCTCGCCATCGTCCTTCTGTTCATCATAAGGATAGTTGCGGTGGCTCTCAACATGAAACTGCTGTCCGCCCTGCTGGACACCCTGATAGACGTGGGGGCCATAGCCCTGATTGTCATCTTCCAGCCGGAAATCCGCCAGTTCCTCAGCCGCCTCGGGCGCTCCACCGGCATCACCGGCGAAAAGCGCACCCTGATGAACCGCCTCTTCGGCCGCAGCGCCGACACCCTCGACGACCACACCGCACGCGAGCTCTCCATCGCCTGCTTCGAAATGGCCGAGCAGAGAACGGGGGCCCTGATAGTGCTGCGGCGCAGGAACAGCCTTCAGGAGATTATCGACAACGGCAACCAGGTCGACGCCGAGATAAGCGCCCCGCTGGTGGAAAACATCTTCTACGAAAACTCGCCCCTGCACGACGGGGCCATGATAATAGGCGGGAACCGCATCATCGCGGCCCGCTGCACCCTCCCCATAAGCACCCGCACCGACATCCCCGCAAAATACGGAATGAGGCACAAATCGGCCGTCGGGATAAGCGAACGCAGCGACGCCGACGTGATAGTGGTGAGCGAGCAGAGGGGCACGGTCTCTTTCGTAAGGGCCGGCAAGATTACCCAGGTGGACAGCCGCAACGCCCTCAAACTGATGCTGGAGCCCGCCAGGGAAGGAGATACTGAAATCAATTAGGAAGAGGTGGAAGAAAAAGTACAGAAACTCGAAGCCAAGCTGGGATTCGACCGCATCCGCGACATGATTGCCGCCCGCTGCAGCACCGACTATGCCGCCGGAAGGGTGGAGGAGGAGCAGTTTTCCACCTCGGCCGACACGATACGCAGGCGCCTGCTTCTCACCGACGAAATGCGCCTGGTGATGATGTTCGAAGAATCTTTCCCCACCACCGGATACATCGACGCCATCCCCTTCCTGGAACCCCTCAAGGCGGAGCACTCCCGAATCGACGTGCTCAGCCTCGCAAAGCTCAAAACCCTGATAGACACCTCGCGCCGCATAGTTCACTTCTTCCGCAGCGTCAAGGACGGTGTTTATCCCAACCTGAAAGCCCTGTCGGCAAGCATCCCCGTCTTTCCCGAAGTGCAGCGCCGCATAGAACAGATACTCGACAAATACGGCGACATCAAGGACAACGCTTCCGACGAACTTGCGGACATACGGCGTGAGCTCCGCAGCAAGGAAGGCGCGGTTTCAAAGAAGGCCGCCGCCATTCTCGCCCAGGCCCAGGCCGCGGGAATAGCCGATGCGGACGCAGGCGTCGCCATACGCGACGGGAAATATCTCATCCCCGTGGCAAGCTCGGCCAAACGCAAGCTCGGAGGCTTCGTCTACGGTGAATCGGCCACGGGAAAGACCACCTTCATCGAGCCCGCGGAACTTGTGGAGCTCGAGAACGATATTGCCGCCCTGCACTTTGCCGAAAGCCGCGAAATAGAACGCATACTCGAGGAATTCAGCGAATTTCTCCGCCCTTACGTCCCCGACCTGATAATCAGCGCCGGCTTCATCGGCGAGACCGACTTCCTAATGGCCAAGGCCCGCACCGCACTCGACCTCAGGGCAGGGATGCCCGTCATCTCCGACGACGGCAACCTGCGGCTGCGCAAGGCCCGCCATCCCCTCCTGGAAAAGGCCCTCTCGAAGGAAGGCCGCCAGATTGTCCCACAGACGGTCATGCTATCTCCCCAGAAGCACATACTCCTCATTTCCGGACCCAACGCAGGCGGAAAGTCGGTGTGCCTCAAGACCGTGGGCCTGTTGCAGTACATGTTCCAGTGGGGCATGCTCATTCCTACCTCCGAAAGCTCCGAACTTCCTGTATTTGAAAGGATTATGGTGAGCATAGGGGACGACCAGAACCTTGAAAGCGACCTCAGCACCTACTCCTCTTTCCTCTGCGATATGAAGGAGATGCTCTCCGACGCCGACTCGCGCACCCTCGTACTGATTGATGAATTCGGATCGGGAACAGAACCCGCTGCGGGAGGGGCCATTGCCGAAGCCATACTCAGCGAGCTCGACGGCCGCGGAGTTTACGGGGTGATTACCACGCACTACACCAACCTCAAGCTTTACGCCTCCGGAGAAAATACGGGGGTGATAAACGGGGCAATGCTCTTCGATGCAGCCAGGATTGAGCCCCTCTTCCAGCTTCAGACCGGCCTCCCCGGCAACTCCTTCGCCTTCGAACTGGCACGCAAGATGGGGCTTCCGGAACCCATAGTGAAAGATGCGGAAACCCGCGCGGGCGACGAATATGTTGGCATAGAGCGCAATCTGCGCCGCATCGCCAACAAACGCAAGGCCCTTGACGAAAAGCTCCAGAAGGTGAAGAATACCGACAGGGAACTGGAGGGCCTCACGGCGAAGTACCAGAAGGAGCTCGAGGAAATTCGCGACCAGAAGAAGCAGATACTGGAAGATGCCCGTCATGAAGCGGAAGACATAGTGAAGGGCGCCGGAAAGCAGGTGGAGCGCACAATACGCGAGATTAAGGAGAGCCAGGCCGACAAGGAACGCACCAAGGCTGCACGCGAAGAGCTGCAGGGCTTCCTCGGGGCGATAGAGCAGAAAAAGACCAAGGACGAATATATCGACCGCAAGATAGAGCGCCTGGAGAAGCGGCAGGGCAGGAAGGGAAAGGAAGGCGCAGCCCCGATTCAGAAGCAGGGCCCGCTGAAGGTGGGGGAGAAAGTGAAGGTGAAATCCACCGGAATGGTGGGGGAAATTTCGAGGGTGTCCGCCAAGTCGGTGACTGTAATCATAGGGAGCATCAGCAGCACCATGGCGCCCGACGGGGTGGAGCGCATCTCCGCCAACGAGTATCACGAGATTGCAAGGAGGACCTTCGAGAAGCCCAGGCAGAGGGTGGATGTCGGGATTACGGAGCGCAAGCTCTCGTTCAAGCCGGAAATCGACCTTCGCGGTGCCAGGCTGCAGGAGGCGCTGGAGACGGTTATGCACTATGTGGACGATGCCCAGATGCTGGGAATGCCCAGCGTGCGCATAATTCACGGCAAGGGTACAGGAGTGCTGCGCGACGAGATACAGAAATACCTCAGGACCGTACCCGGGGTGGCTTCTGTGGCCGATGAAGATGTGAGGCACGGGGGTACAGGAGTGACGATAGTGACCTTCGGATAGCATGGACAGGAAGGAAACCGGAAAGAGGGGGGAGGATGCCGCCTGCCTTTATCTGCTGGGTCTCGGGCACAGCATACTGGAGCGAAACTGGCGTTACGGGCACCTGGAAATTGACATAATTTCAGCAGATGGCAGCGGCCTGCATTTTGTAGAGGTAAAGAGCCGGACGGCGCCCGCCGCCGCCGACCCCGAGCTGAATGTCGACAGGGCGAAACAGAGGCGGCTGGTGCAGGCGGCGCTCGGATACCTTCACGGAAGGGGGCATGCATTTGCCGATACCGAGGTGAACTTTGACATAATAAGCATTTTGTTTGAACACAATAACACTATAATAAACTACTATCCACAAGCATTCATACCTATATATGACTGACCACAAGTATTGCGTTATCCTCGCCGGAGGACTCGGAACCCGCTTCTGGCCCATAAGCAAAGAAGAAAAGCCCAAACAGTTCCGCAGGGTCTGGAAATACGAAACAAGCTTCCTCCAGGAAACCTTCGCCCGCATGGTGCGTACCTTTTCCGCCGACCACATCTTCGTGGCCACCCTCGCCCGTTACAAGGATCTCGTGAAGGAGCAGCTGCCCGATCTGCCCGAAGGGAACATCATCCTCGAACCCTACGGACGCAACACCGCACCCTCCATCGCCTACTCCGCCACCCTGCTGAAGTCCCGCGACCCGGAGGCCGTGATGGTCGTGGTCCCCGCCGACCATGACATCTGCAACTATGCCCTGTTCGGACAGACTATAGAATCTGCCATAAGCTACGTGTCGGACCACGACGTGCTGCTTACCCTTGGAATCGTCCCCACCCGTCCGGACACCAACTTCGGCTATATCCAGGCTACGGGCGGACGCCAGGCATTCGATTCCAACACCCCCGTGAAAGTCAAGACCTTTACCGAAAAGCCCGACGAAGAGCTCGCCAAAGTGTTCTACGACAGCGGGGAGTTCCTCTGGAACAGCGGTATATTTATATGGAAGGCGTCGGTGCTGATGAAGGAGATGGCCCTGTGCTGCCCCGAGATTGCGACGCTCTGGACCGGTTGGGACGAGGCGGAAGACAAGGACGCCTTCGTGCGCAAGGCGTACTCCGACTGCCCGCGGACGTCAATCGACTATGCCCTGATGGAAAAGTCGGACAATGTCTGGCTGCAGCCCGCCAAGTTCGGCTGGAGCGACCTCGGAAGCTGGAGCACCCTTTATGAATTCGCTTCCGGCGAAACAGGGGACGGAAACGCCGTATGGTGCCGCGGGAAGCAGATAATAAAAGAAACCGGAAACTCGCTCATCATAGGGACGGAATCCGGTAAACTTACTGTGGTCCAGGGACTGGAAGACTATATGGTAATCGATACCGACGACGTGCTTCTGGTCTGCCCGAGGGGAGACAGGACTTTCCAGGAGATCCTTTCGGAGATCGCCCTGCCCCAATACGGCGACTATCGCTAAACCTCGGTCGCGCTCTCGAATTCGTGCAGGAAACGCAGGTCGTTTTCGAAGTAGTGCCTGAGGTCGTTCACCTGCCATTTCAGCATGGCGATGCGTTCGATACCCATTCCGAACGCGAAGCCGCTGTATTTCTTGGAGTCGATTCCGGAGGCTTCGAGCACGTTGGGGTCCACCATTCCGCAGCCCATGATTTCGAGCCAGCCTGTGCCTTTGCAGATGTTGCAGCCCTTTCCGTGGCAGATGTTGCAGCTCACGTCCACCTCGGCCGAAGGTTCGGTGAAGGGGAAGAATGACGGGCGCATGCGTATCTGGGCGTCGGCTCCGAACATTTCGCGGGCGAAGAGGAGAATGGCCTGCTTGAGGTCGGCGAAGGTGACGTTTTCATCGACATAGAGCCCTTCCACCTGATGGAAGATGCAGTGTGCACGGGCGGAGATGGCCTCGTTGCGGAACACCCTTCCGGGGCAGATCACGCGGATTGGCAGGGGCATGCTCTCCATCGAACGAACCTGTACGGAGGACGTATGGGTGCGCAGCAGCAGGGGGTTGAGGTGTCCTGCGGATACGAAGAAAGTGTCCTGCATGTCGCGTGCGGGATGGTTCGGAGGGAAGTTGAGGGCCTCGAACACATGATAGTCGTCCTCGATTTCGGGGCCTTCCGCCACGTCGTATCCGAATTTGCGGAAGATGTCCACTATCTGCTGGCGTACTATCGAAACGGGATGGCGGCTGCCGAGCTCGTACTGCTGCCCGGGCATGCTGAGATCCTCCTTGGATTCCTCGGCACCTCCGTCCTGCACTCCGGCCTTGAGCTCTTCTATCCTGGCGACGGCTTTCTGCTTGAGTTCATTGAGGGGACGTCCGAAAAGGCGTTTCTGGTCGCCGTCCACCGAACGGAATTCCTCGAAGAGGGCGGTGATTTCACCTTTCTTGCCGAGAAAGCGCACACGCGCCTGTTCCACTTCCTTCTCCGTCTTGCAGTCGAGCGCATTCAGCTCCGCAAGAACTTTCTCTATATTTTCCTGTGTCATAGTCTATTATTTGTTTTCTTCCCGCTTTGCGGCCCTTTTGTCACGGTCTTTCTTGGCGCGTCCGGCGCCTTTTTTCAGGTTCCACTGCTCATCGGTCAAAAGGGCGCGAAAAGCCTTGTATGTCTCCTCCTCCCATTTGTCCACGACGATGGTGTAAATGTCCATATTCGCCACTTTGTTGTTGGCGAGGGACTCCAGTTCCTTGTTGCGTTCACCTATATTGTAGGTAAGGATGGAATCCACATAGAACGTCTGCCAGACTTCGAGGCTGAGGTCTTTCTCATACTGGGCTACGGCGGCGTCTATGCCTTCGCGGGTTTTCTTTTCCCGCTGTTCCGGAGTGAGCGGCTGTTCCTGTGCAAACAGCGCGGGGCAGGAAAGTATTGCCGCAAGTATGGCGAGTGTTACAGTTTTTTTCATAATTCGCAAAAATAATCATTAAATTTGGAACAAAATAATTTACACGATGAAAGTTTGGACTTTAAGCCTCGCGGTGCTATTCGCCGCCCTTCTTTCCGGCTTCCGTGCCGAAGCCTGCAGCAATGTAATAATAAGCAAAGGCGCCAGCGCCGACGGCTCCTGCATGGTGTCGTATGCCGCTGATTCCCACCTGCTTTTCGGAGAACTTTATTTCCATCCCGCAGGGCGTTTCGGACGCGGGAGCAAGCTCGATATCATCGAGTGGGATACCTACAAGCCCCTCGGACAGATTCATCAGATTCCCCGCACCTACCAGACTGTGGGAAACATGAACCAGCACCAGCTCATCATAGGCGAAACCACCTGGGGAGGCCGTGAGGAGCAGGCTGATACCAACGGTGTAATGGATTATGGATCACTTATCTACGTTACCCTGCAGAGGGCGCGTACCGCCCGCGCGGCCATCGATACCATAGTGTCCCTCGCCAACCGCTACGGTTATCCCTCCGAAGGAGAGACTTTCAGCATCGCCGACCCTGACGAGGCCTGGGTTATGGACCTCTGCGGCAAAGGCAGCGGCAACAAAGGCATAGTCTGGGTGGCCCGCAGGGTTCCGGACGGATACATCTGCGCACACGCCAACCAGTGCCGCATCACCCGCTTCCCCCTGAACGACCCTGAGAACTGCCTCTATGCCCCGGACGTAATCTCTTTCGCCCGCGAGCAGGGCTGGTACGACGGCCCCGATGAGGAATTCTCGTACAGGGATGCCTATAACCCTCTCGACTTCGGCGGTGCCCGTGCCTGCGACGCCCGCGCCTGGAGCGCCTTCAACATCCTCTGCGACGGGGAATTCGTGTATGAAGAAAACGGAGTCGAGGTCAGCAGGCCCGCATCCGACTGGATTGAATATGCGCTCGGACATCAGCTCGACGGCGAAATGCCACTCTTCGTGAAACCTTCCCGCAGGATTACTCCCAAGGATGTTGCCGATGTCATGCGCGACCATTTCGAAGGTACGCCCCTCGACATGACCCAGGATATAGGCGCAGGCGGAAACGCCCTTCCTTACCGCTGGCGTCCCATGCGTTTTTCCTGGAACGGAAAGACCTATGTGAACGAGCGTGCCATAGCCACCCAGCAGACAGGTTTCTGGTTCGTGGCACAGGCCCGCGGCTGGCTGCCCGATGAGGTGGGAGCCCTCGTGTGGTTCGGTACGGATGATGCCGCGACATCTTATCTTACTCCTATCTACGTAAATACCAAAAAGGTTCCCGAATGCCTGCGCGAAGGCAACGGCGACATGCTCCATTACTCCGCCACCTCGCAGTTCTGGATAAGCAACCGCATAGCCAATGCCTGCTACAAGATGTACAACGTGATGGCTCCCACTGTCCGCTGTGCGATTGACGCCTTCGAGCAGGACCAGATGTTCTCGGAAGTTCCGGCCATGGACGAAAAGCTTGCAAAGCTCGTGAAGAAAGGCCGCGTCCGCAAGGCCCGCAAGATGATGACGCGTTACACCGTTGAGACTGCCCAAAAGCAGTTCGACAACTGGGTAGCCCTTGAAGAACTCCTTCTCGTGAAGTATGTCGACGGCAACGTAAAGGCCCAGGAAGAAGACGGATCCTTCAGGCACAGCGTTTATCACGAAGGCACACCCAAGGGTATCACCAATCCTCCTTACGTCGAGGCCTGGCGCCGTGCCGTTGCAGAATCCGATCACGCCGCCATTCTGGAGGCGAGGTAGTTTGGATATAAATAAATTTTTGTATATTTGCAGTCCCGTTAGCCGTAACGGCTTCGGGAACGGTTCAACACAAATACCTTCCGGTGGGGTGGGTGAGTGGCTGAAACCAGCAGTTTGCTAAACTGCCGTACGGGTAACCGTACCACGAGTTCGAATCTCGTCCCCACCGCCCAGAGCAATCCATTGCAGGTGCCGCACGAAAGTGCGGCATTTTTGCATCAGGGGGGAGCCCGTCAAGCGCTCGCGCTTGTAAGGGTCTCCCCCCTGATGCAAAAGCATCCCTTCGGATGCACCTGCGAATGAATTGCCGGCGGTGGCTCCGAGAAATCGGAGGGCGCCAGCCCGACGAAATCTCGGTGGGGCCCTGCGCAGCGCGCCCGCTTACAAACGGCCTCTGCTATGCGCAAAAGCATCCCTTCGGATGCCCCTGCAACTGGATTGCCGGCGGTGGTTCCGAGAAATCGGAGCGAAGCGACGAAATCTCGGTGGGGCCCTGCGCAGCGCGCCCGCTTACAAACGGCCTCTGCTATGCGCAAAAGCATCCCTTCGGATGCACCTGCAACTGGATTGCCGGCGGTGGCTCCGAGAAATCGGAGGGCGCCAGCCCGACGAAATCTCGGTGGGGCCCTGCGTCAAGCGCTCGCGCTTGTAAGGGTCTCCCCCCTTCAAAAGGCAACGTGATCCCCAAATACCATTCGTTATAGCAACAAATAAGATGCGATTTATTCTTTCTTCTCGCTGCGACATCCAACAATCTCCTTAACTCAACATTTTCCTTCCACAACATATCAGTACGGGTATACCGTATTGAAAAGCGCATCGACTAAATAGTAATAGTCCTAAACCATGATCCCCTGACGTGTTTGTATCAATTTAATCAAGAATAGGTTCTCCAAAAGGTGTCACTTCTCCGGTCTGGACCTGACGGTTTGAAGTTCCGTGTCCGAATTCGAAAGTATTGAATGTGTTTACGAATACCACCCTGAGATAGCGTAGTTCGTCATTGCAGCGGGGGTACTCGTCCCTGTCAAGTTCAAAGTCGTTGCCGGCATTGTAGGTATCGCGATCTTCGGCCGTTATTGAACCGGGAAGACCGTTGGGGAGATATCCGGAAGGCTTGGCCTGAGTGAATTTGCCGAGGCAGAACCATGAATCATCGAATCCGTAGGGATTGTCGTCGGTTGGTTCTTTCAGCTCTCCTGTGGGAGCCAGACTTCCCCAGAATTCATAATCGCGTACTGCTCCTCCGCCATAAATCACATAATTTATACGCGGCAAGGTGGTGATTCGGTTCAGGCGCGCAGAGCGTCCAAGGTCGATAGTAAGCCAGGTCGGAGACGGACCGCTCTCTTTACTTACGAAGAAATGAGGGATCGCGGAAAGCCCTGAATTGTCCCAAAGGGCTGAAACGGGATAATAGCTCGCATTGAGCGTTGTACAATTGTCATCCGCGAGCTTGGCATCCTTGTAAACATAGGCGAACTTGTTGTCAGCGGTCTTT
>CAJONC010000038.1 GCA_905235675.1 uncultured Bacteroidales bacterium
AGCGGAGTTACCAAGGTGGATTTCACCGACCCTGTGAACCTCTATCTGGTGAACGGCGACGGCAAACTCAACGCTGTGTATGTCGTGACTGCCGGAAGGACTGCTATTGCCTGGGCCGAGGTGGCGAATTATACAGCCGACACTCTTTACAGCGGCCAGGTGCTCAAGATCAATCCTGCCACCCAGGTTCCCTACGTCGTTTACAAAATACGTCAGGACAAGACCAATGCCGACAGGGTAAATACCCTTGCAATGGTGAAATATGAAGACGGAGCAGTGAGCAAGGTGGGCGGCAGCAATTTCGGCAAGGCCGTCAACGGTTCCAACTATCATTTCGATATCTCCGCCTCAGGTGTTCCCTACGTCGCTTTCGCCGATGACAAGGCTTCTCCCAAAGGCACCTGCGTAATGAAGTCCGACGGCTCGGGCTGGTCTTATGTAGGAGATCCGGACGGCGCTCCCATGCTTTCCATCCAAGCCCAGAAACACCGTGTCTCGGTACTTGGCGACAAGGTCTTTGTTGCGCAGTACAGCAACACCGCCGTTGCACCTTATGTAAAGAGGGGTTTCGCGTGGAGTGAATATTCCGACGGCGCCTGGACTTCAAATACCCATCCTCTGGTAGGAGGTACCACCACTAATATCTTCGATGTAACCAACGACGGAACCAATCTTTATTTGATAACCGAAAACGCCGGTAAAGTCGGAGATGTGAATTATGGACACAGCGTTTACAGTTTCAGCGAAAAGGACGGGTGGAAGGCCCTCAGGGAGAATTATGTTGCAGAGACTGCCTCCCAGACAGGCATAACCTGCATCGCTGTGAGGGTTGCTCCAGACGGAACTCCTTACATCCTCACTTCCGACAATGCAGTTTCCGCAGGCGGATCCGACTACAACATCCGTGTCGAGAAGTATAACGGGGAGGCGTTTGTCACCGTGGGCGGTGCAACCATTCCCTATGTGCTGAAGTCGCACAACAGCGCTACTCTTGCCGTAGCTCCCGACGGGACTCCGTTCGTGGTATACTTCGACGAAACTGATGGTTATAAACTGAATGTGGTTTCCATCAATCCGGAAACCCTCCAGTGGACCGCGCCCGTCGTAGTTGCCGAGGATACTACAATGTCCGACCTGAACATTGCGTTTACATCCACAGGAAAGGGCTATATCACCTATTGCTCGAGCAAAAACGAGCTGAGAATCATAGAGGGCAAGTAATCATTTCTTCGGGGCACCGAAGAAGATGATTGCAAGACAGGCCGTGACGGCGAGGGCGAGCGGGTAGTAAAGGCTGCCGATTATGGAGAAAGTGCTGATGCCCGCGAGCCCAGAAGCCATCAGGAGCTGGGCCCCATAGGGGAGTATCCCCTGGATAATGCAGGAGAAGGTGTCAAGTATGCTTGCCACCTTCTTCGCTTTTATGCCGAAGCGTGTTCCGATGTCCTTTGCTATGCTGCCTGTGGTGATGATTGCTATGGTGTTGTTGGCGGTGCAGATGTTCGCGAAGGCCACCAGCCCCGCTATGCTGAATGCTGCGCCCCTGTAGCCGCGTATGTGCCTGGTGAGCAGGTCGATGAGGAAGTCAAGCCCTCCGTTGCAGCGTATCACTTCGAGCATGCCTCCCGCAAGCATGGTAACTATTATCAGGTCGCCCATGTCGGCTATCCCGAGCCCCGTGGCTGTAAGGAAGCCCGTCCATCCGAAGCGCCCGAGGCTGATACCCAGTATCGCGTTGAGCGCTATTCCTATGCATAGCACCTCGGTAACATTCATGCCGCATATAGCCAGCACCATGACCGTAATGTAGGGGATGAGCAGCAGGAACTCGATATGTCCGGCTTCGGGAGTCATGTCGAGATTGCGTCCGAGTAAAATGTAGAGGACGGTAACCGCGAGGGCTGCGGGGAGGGCTATGCGGAAGTTTGCGCGGAACTTGTCGGACATGGAGCATCCCTGGCTCTTGGTGGCGGCTATGGTGGTGTCTGAGATGAATGATAGATTGTCTCCGAAGAAGGCTCCTCCCACTATCGCGCCGGTTATCATCGCGAGTCCGGCACCGGTTTCTTCGGCAAGGCCGGACGCCAGCGGCACCAGGCCCACAATGGTCCCCACGCTCGTTCCTATAGCCATCGAAATGAAACATGAGGCGAGGAACAGTCCGGCCAGCATCAGATGGCCCGGCACTATCGCAAGGGTAAGGTTCACTATCGCATCGATAGCTCCCGTTTCCTTGGCAGTGCGCGCGAACACTCCCGCCAGCACGAAAATCCATATCATCAGCAGCACGTTTTTGTCGCCCGCGCCGCGCGAAAATGTCGAGATTCTTTCGTCTATCGGCCCCCGGGTGATTGCCACCGACCAAATCGAGGCGAGCAGGAAAGCGGACGAAACCGGCACCTTGTAGAAGTCGTGTGCCAGCAGCGACGACACGAGGTAAACCCCGAGGAATACCAGCAGCGGGCTCAGCGCCAGCCATCCGTTCATCGGACGGGGGCGCCTCTCCAGTTTTTTTTCTTCGAAAATGTATTTTTCGGGAGTGACGCTCATCTTTCTTTTGTGAGGAACACGTCGTCGCCCGGTTCGGCAAAGAGGTACTGCTCGCGGGCGAGGGTTTCGAGGGTGTCGCGGTCGTTGGAAAGTATGCCTATGCGGCGGTCGAGTTCGTCGATCTGCCTGCGGTAGTACTGCATCTCCCTGTTCTGTTTGTGGACTGTGATTTCCGCACCTACCATGTGGATGATGTTGTCACGCTTCAGGAAAAGTATCAGCACGCAGATTGCGGTGGAAATAATGAAATAGCGGATGAAGGAACGCAGCTGCGCTTTGTTCCCGTCCTTGCTCTTGTTCCATATATCTTTGCTGACTCGTGACATTGTCGCAAAAATAGTTAAATTTGCAGAGATAAACCAATAAAATTTTTATGAAACCTACACTTCTTGTACTTGCCGCCGGAATGGGCAGCCGCTACGGTGGCCTCAAACAGATGGACGGCCTCGGCCCCTCGGGCGAAACCATCATAGATTACTCCATATACGACGCAGTTGCAGCCGGATTCGGCAAAGTTGTCTACATAGTCCGCGAGTACTTCCTTGAAGACATGAAGGCTCTCGTGGCAAAGAAATATGCCAATGTCAAATGCATAGACGGCACTCCCCTCGAGTTTGTCTTCGTCACCCAGGAACTCGGCAAGATTCCCGCAGGATTCACCCTCAATCCCGCCAGGGAGAAACCCTGGGGCACCGCCCATGCCGTGCTGATGGGAAAGGACGTAATAAACGAACCTTTCGCTGTAATTAACGGTGACGACTACTATGGCAAGGAATCTTTCCGCGTGCTTGGCGACTGGTGCCGTGCGCATGAGAATACGCAGGGCCGGTACTGCATAGTGGGTTTCGAACTTGAGAAAACACTTTCCGAAAGCGGCAGCGTGTCGCGCGGCATCTGCCACTACGGCGCCGCCTGCATTCTGACGGGTGTCGAGGAACATCTCTGTATAGAGAAAGAGGCCGACGGCCTTATCTACGGCAACAATTCCGTCACCGGCGACGAACACATAGTCCTCGACGGCAAGGCCCTCTGCTCCATGAACATGTGGGGCTTCACCCCCGATTATTTCGCCAAGAGCGAAGCCATCTTCAACGAATTCCTCAAAGTCAACATCAACGAGCCCAAGAAGGAGTTCTACATCCCTTACGCAATCGACTGCATGATTAAGGACGGCAGCGCTTCCACCGAGGTCCTTTCAACGCCATCGTCTTGGTTCGGAGTAACTTACAAGGAAGACCGTCCCGGCGTGGTGGAGAAATTTGCAAGACTCGTTGCCGACGGCGTCTATCCTTCACCCCTTTATTGATATGGCACGCAAGGGCAATTTCGACATACTCGGACACTATACATGGTGCATCCCTTCGGTGGGGGATATGTTCATCCTGCTCATCTTCCTGCTGCTCGGCGCCTTGCTGGGCAACGGAGTTGTGATGCTTTTCTCCCTTGCCGTGGGTCCGCAGGCGGCCCTGGAATACAGCACACTGCTGTCGTATCCGATAATGTTCATCCCCCCGATGATATGGGCATCCTCAGTCAGCCGCCGCAACTCCCTCAACTGTAGGGGAATCGCTCTCGACAACGGAAACTTCGCCCCCCTCGGAGGCTGGCGTTGCGTGCTGCTGGTGATAGTGGGGACCATCGCCTGCGGGGTAGTGGGCGATGCGGCCGGATCCGTCCTTCCTCCCATGCCGGAATGGCTGGAGAGCGCCCTCAACAACATGACGAACGGGAATCTCCTGGTCAACTTCCTGTGTGTAAGCATCTTCGCTCCCTTCTTCGAGGAGTGGCTGTGCAGGGGAATGGTGCTCCGCGGGCTGCTTGGCAGGAAGATGAAGCCGGTGTGGGCGATAATCATTTCGGCCCTTTTCTTCGCTGTCATTCACATGAATCCCTGGCAGGCCATCCCCGCATTCATACTCGGCTGCCTTTTCGGCTATGTCTACTATCACACCGGTTCGCTGAAGCTTACCATGCTGATGCATTTTACCAACAATACCGCCGCTCTGATGCTTGCGCAGATAGATTCTCTCAAGGATAAGGATACCTGGATGGATGTTTTCGGGCAGAGTTTCTGGTTCGTGTTCGCCGGCTGCGTGCTGCTGCTTGCCCTCGTGGTGCTTGCCTTCCGCCGCACGGATGCATCGAAGTCGCTCGGGACTGTGCCGCCCCTGTTCGGGGAATAGTTTTCAGTGGATACGCAGAATATCGGCGCCTCGCTCCTTTGCGAGGCGTTCTGCGTATTCGGAGGAGGGTGTCGCCCCGGGGTCGAAGGGATTGGGGGTGCGTGTGAAGCGTTTGTCGGCCACTCCCACGAGTATGGGCCTGCCGAAGTGGCGGAATGCCTGCAGGTTTTCCAGAAGTTCCCAGTTCTGTACGGGATTTTTGGAGAAGCCGAATCCGGGGTCGAGTATCCAGTCTTTGATGCCTATGCTTTCGGCCCTGGCGGCGAATCCGGTGAAGTATCCGTCGAGGGCTTCTACCACGCCCCGGGGGTATTCGCAAAGGCTGTCCATGGTGCGGGGATTGCCGCGTTTGTGCATGGCGATGTAGCTGAGGCCGAGTTCTGCGACGGTGGCGAGCATCTGCGGGTCGTCTTCTCCTGCGGAGATGTCGTTTACTATGAACGGCCCGAGAATCCCGTAGGCTTTCCTTACTATCTCTGAGGATGTAGTATCGATGGAGATAGCTGCGGGCATACCAGCTATCTCCGTCAGTACAGGCTCCAGCCTCCTCCATTCTTCATCCGCCGACACCTCGGCCGCTCCCGGCCTCGTCGAAACCGCCCCTATGTCGATAATGCTGCAACCGCGTCCCCGCAGCTCCGCGATTCTCGCCACGGCCGCTTCCGTCCCGTCCACCCTGCTCGGTGCATAGAACGAATCCGGCGTCACATTCACTATTCCCATCAGTTCCATAGGGACAAAAATAAGTATAATTCCCGTAATTGTCCTAAAATTTGTAATTCCGGAAAATTGTACTAACTTTGCAGTCCTTTCGAGGGCTTAGCTCAGTTGGTTTAGAGCGCTTGCTTGACAGGCAAGAGGTCACTGGTTCAAATCCAGTAGTCCTCACAAAACGAAAGAACCCCTGAAGTTTTCCGGCTTCAGGGGTTTTCCGTCGTTGCTTCGCGGAGTATCAATAATTCTCCTTGTGTACTTCGAAGTAAGCCTTGGGATGTGCGCAGACGGGGCAGACTTCGGGAGCCTTGGTGCCCACCACGATGTGTCCGCAGTTGCGGCATTCCCAAACCTTGACCTCCGATTTTTCGAACACCTTGGCGGTCTCCACATTGTTCAGGAGGGCGCGGTAGCGCTCTTCGTGACGCTTCTCTATGGCGCCTACCATGCGGAACCTGGCGGCGAGGGCCTTGAAGCCTTCAGCCTCGGCTGTCTTGGCGAAATCTTCATACATGTCGGTCCACTCGTAATTCTCGCCGTCAGCGGCGGCGGCAAGGTTCTGGGCGGTGTCGCCTATGCCTTCGAGTTCCTTGAACCAGAGCTTTGCGTGCTCCTTCTCGTTTTCAGCGGTCTCCAGGAAGATGGCGGCTATCTGCTCGTAGCCTTCCTTCTTTGCCTTGGATGCGAAATAGGTGTACTTGTTGCGGGCCTGGGATTCGCCTGCGAATGCGGCCTGCAGATTCTTTTCGGTCTGGGTACCGGCGTACTTGTTTGCCATACTTATTGATTTTTAAAGTTTCAAAATAACGTTCATGCAAAGATATAAATAATTGCAAGGATAAAAAACAGAAAGTATTATCTTTGCTACATAAAATATCGACAAATGAAACAGTTCCTGAAAATGCTACTTGCCGTCATCTGCGGCATTCTTCTGGTCAACATCATCATTTTTGCCATAATAGGCGGGATTATCGGTTCCGCGGCATCCATGGCGGGCGGCAGCGCCAAGGCCGTGCTTCCCCGCGAAGGCGTGCTTGCAATCGACCTTTCCGAAGTGACCGTCGCCGAGCAGGCCGTCCCTGCAGACGCCATATCCATGTTACAGGGCATGTACGTCAGCACAGTCGGCATCTACAAAGCCGTGCAGGCCATCAATATCGCAGCCGAAGACCCTGCGGTCCAGTATATCTACCTCAAGACCGACGGCAGCACCCTCGGAATCTCCACCCTCACAGAGCTCAGGGATGCGCTGCTCAACTTCCACCGCAGCGGAAAACCCGTCATCGCCTACAGCGAGAACCCCGGTCTCGGCACCTACTACCTCAGCACGGCCGCCGACAAGATATACATCTCTTCATACGAAGGGGGCAACTACAACTTCACCGGACTCTGCGCCCAGAGCTTCTACCTCAAGGACTTGCTCGACAAGTTCGGAGTCAACATGCAGCTTATACGTCACGGGAAATACAAGTCCGCGGGCGAAATGTACGTGCGCAACTCCCCGAGCGAGGAAAACAAGGAACAGTACCGGAGAATGGTGGATTCCATGTGGGACACCATCGCAGGAGCCATCACCGACAGCCGCGAAATCAGCCGCGGGGATCTTGACGCCCTTATCGACAATCTTGCGCTGTGCCTCCCCGGGGACTTTGAAGCTGCAGGGCTGGTGGACGGTGTGCTTACCCGCGACGAACTCAAGGCCAAACTCACCACCTACGCCATGGCCGGCAGTTTCAAGGACGTGAAATTCATCCCCTTCGCCGACTATGTGGCGGCCAGGGCCGTTCCCAATTTCAAGGTGCGCGACAGGATTGCCATACTTTATGCAAACGGCGAAATCGTCGATGGCAACGACTTCCAGAACGTTGCAGGTGACTCCTTTGTGGCCGAGATAGACAAGATACGTTCCGATTCCCATGTGAAGGCCGTGGTTCTCCGCGTGAATTCCCCCGGCGGCAGCGTGTTCGCCTCCGAAAAGATCAAGCACGAACTTGACCTCCTTGCGCAGCAGGTGCCCTTGGTGGCTTCCTACGGCGAACTGGCCGCATCCGGCGGTTACTGGATTTCCAACAACTGCACCAGAATCTATTCCGACGCAACCACCCTCACAGGTTCAATAGGAGTTTTCGGACTCATCCCCGAGGCCAGCAAAGCATTGAAGGACAAGGCCGGAATCGGTACCTTCGAAGCCAAGTCGCACAGGCACGCCGACATGGTGCGCCTCACCCGTCCACTCGACAGCGCCGAATACAAGTATATGGAACGCAGCATCGAGAGCATCTACGACAAGTTCACGACCATAGTTTCCGAAGGCCGCGGGATGGAAAAGGATCAGGTAGACGCCATAGGACAGGGCCGCGTATGGACCGGTGCGGACGCCCTCGGAATCGGGCTGGTGGATGAGATAGGTACCCTGGAAGATGCCATCGCCTGCGCCGCATCGCTCGCGGGGCTGGAATCCTGGCAGATAGCCGAATATCCCAAGGAACTCACCCAGTTCGAGATGCTGATGCAGAGTATGGGACAGACTTCCGAGCACCGGTACGTGAAAGCCCTGAGCAGGATTACCGAACCTCAGGTTCTCGCCCGAATGCCTTATAACATAACGGTTTATTAGGATTCTACAGCAGCAGCAAGACTGCGAGCGCGTAAATAAGATATCCCTGGAACAGGGCCCTGGTGCGGTTCATCGACGAAACCATGTAATCCATCGGGGCCTTTTCGTTTATCTGCCTCATCTCTTCCTGGTCGGGAATCGCCCTCGCCGACCATTTGCGTATCACCTGTCCGTCGCTGAGCATGGTGGCTCCTCCGTTGGCGCGGTTGAAGGTCATCAGCATCTTCCGGTCGGCAAAGAAGGTCTGGGCGAGCAGGCCGGGGTCCGTGGTAAGGGATTCTGTCTCTTCGGGTGTGGAGGCGACGAGGAACAGCGTCGAGAAGCCTTCCTGCTGCGCCTCGTTCACGAAGGATGCTATCCTTTCCGTTTTTTCGGGGCCGAGTTTCGCAGGGTCGTAGGAAGACACTATCATCACTTTTCCTCCGAAGGCAAGGCTGTCTGCGTATTCGCCGGAGGCGTCGGAGAAATAGAATTCATCGAGTTCTGTGCCCGGCTTGTAGTCGGTGTAGTCGCGAAGCGGAATCGACAGCGCGGAATAGAGGAAGAACAGCGCAGAAGACACAGCTGCCAGGGTGAAACTCACGTATTTGATGCGCTGCGGCTCTCCGAGTTTCCTGAAAGGAAGGAAGGCCGCCGTCCAAAGGACGCACAGAATCAGGTTCTTGAGCAGGGACTGGGCGTGGGTGAGGTGCACGAGTTCCCCGAAGCATCCGCAGTCCATGTCGGGCTTGGCGATATATAGAATCAGGGTGAGGATGGTGAAGAAGGCCAGGGCGATGCCGGAGATTATCCCCACCGCCTTGCGCCATACACCCGCAGCCAGCGCCGCTCCGAGCAGGCATTCGAAAAGTGCGAAGGCATCCGCCAGGAAATGCGAGGCGAAGCCCATGAAGCCGAGATGGAAGAAGCGGAAGTAGGCGTCCATCACCAGCCCGCTGCCCACGGGGTCCATCAGCTTGAGCGTTCCCGCAAGGAAGAACACCAGGCCTATGATCACTTCGCATATTCTACGGAATCCGTTCATATCTGCAATGTTGAGTCCACCAGTTCCCTTATCTTTGCAAAAATGTCGTCGGGCGGAAGCATGCTTCCGTCTTCCGCGGCGCAGTCCACCACCTTCAGGCTTTTGTCAACCGAAGCCTGGCGCAGGTACATCGCCTTTACGCGCTTCTGGAATTCGATATCCTCTTCGTGGATGTCGCGCGCGTGCTGCAGGTAGGCCCTGTCGGAACCTTTGCGATCGGAGTGTATGTTCTTGTCCACGAAGTCGATGGGCACGTTCAGGAAGATGTTGAGGTCGGGCCTCGGCTCGTCGAACTCCCCGAATTCGGTATTGATTATCCACTCCCGCAGCGCTTCGGCCTCGTTCGGGTTCGGGAGCTTCGCGCACTGGTAGGCCAGGTTGGAGTAGACATAGCGGTCCAGCAGCACGTTACGGCCTTCGGCGAGGGCCCTGCGGATCTCGGGGGCGGCCCCGTGCCTGTCCTCTGCGAAGATCAGGGCCACAAGCTGGGGATGCACTGCGTCGATGGCGCCGAACTCCCCGCGGAGGAAGCGGCTGATGATATCCCCGTAAACCGGAGCCTCGTATCTGGGAAAATGAATGTACTGCAGACCTTCCGGCCTGCTTTCCAGATAAGTGCGGAGTTTGCGCACCTGTGTAGATTTCCCGGCTCCGTCGAGCCCTTCGAGAACTATAAGCATATCTTCGCAAAGATAAACATAAAATTCGAGGGTATTTATTATCTTTGCATTCCAACACCACATTTTTAATAACTATGAAAAAAAATATGAATTATTTATTGCCGAGTTTTGTCATATTCCTTGCCGTTATTCTGGCGAACAGCTGCGCTGTAGGCAAATTCATGTGCAATTATGCGCTTACGCCCGAGCCGCATGGCGTCAATGATATCGAGAGGACCAGGCAGAAGGCGGATTCCCTGCTTGCCGGTAGTACCGCATGGTACGACGCCCTCAAGGCCGAAGGCCTACTTAAAGATACGGTCGTTACGGGATACAACGGTTATAAGGTGCATGCCGCCTATGTGCCTGCAGCGAAACCCGAAACTGCTGAAGGGACGGCCATAGTCGTGCATGGATATACCGACAACCACTTCGTGTTCCTTTATCTAGTGCGCATGTACCGCGACGATTTCAACTACAATGTCCTCTTCCCCGACCTCCAGTACCATGGCTATTCCGAGGGCCCTGCGGCCCAGATGGGCTGGTTCGACCGTTACGACGTGGAGCAGTGGGCGGAGATTGCGCACGATATCTTCAAGGACGACTTCATGGTGGTCCATGGGGTTTCGATGGGCGCAGCCACGACCATGATGATGAGCGGGGACGAACTTCCTCCATACATACGCGCCTTTGTGGAAGACTGCGGATATTCTTCGGTCTGGGACGAGTTCGCCGCCAACCTGAAAGACAGTTTCCATCTTCCTCCTTTCCCCGTCCTCCACTCGGCCAACCATGTCTGCAAAAAACGCTACGGCTGGAGCTTCAAAGAGGCATCCTGCGTCGACCAGCTTGCAAAATGCGATCGGCCCATGCTTTTCATCCACGGCGATGCCGACACCTTCGTTCCCTTCTCCCACCTGCAGAAGAATTACGACGCCAAGGTCAACGGCTACAAGGAGATGTGGGTTACCGAAGGGGCGGTTCACGCCGAGTCTTTCTGCAAGTACCCCGAAGAATACAAACAGCACGTTCATTCATTTATCGATAAAGCCAAAACACTATGAAAAATTTGATTGCAACTTTCGCAGGCATGCTGCTCGCATGCCTGTGCTTCGCGGCGTCGCCCGATGACGCCCCCAGGGAATACAAGACGGGATGGTCTTTCGGTGCCATGCCCTGCGCCACTTATGCCACCGACATGGGATTCCAGTACGGAGCCTTCGGCGACTTCTATTATTATGGCGACGGCAAAACCTATCCTGATCCCCTGCACAAAATAAGCTGGGAAGCGTCGCATTATACCAAGGGACGTTCGCGTTTCTATATCGGCTACGACTCCAAATACCTGGTTCCCAATCTCCGCGTGACCGGATCTGCCACCTACATGACCGACCCTCTGTATTATTTCTACGGATTCAATGGCCTGGCGAATCCCTACGACGCCGGCTATTCGGAAGAGGGCGGGTATTTCATGAAGCGCAACATGCTGCGTCTGCTCGCCGATGTACAGGGCAAAATTACCCCTTCGCTGCGCTGGGCCGGCGGTATCAGCTACTGGAACTTCGACATCGGGGAGATCAATACCCAGAAGTACTCCAAATATGCTTCTGTAACAACTCTTTACCAGAATTATCTTGCCACAGGCCTTATCCGTGACGTCGAAGCGAACGGTGGCGGCAGGCTGGAAGTGAAGGGCGGCTTAGTGTACGATACCCGCGACATCGAGGCAGCCCCGAACAGGGGAATCTGGTCGGAAATCTATCTGAACGGCTCCCCTGATTTGTTCGGCGACGGCTTTGGCTATGTCAAGCTCTGCGCCCATTTCCGCCAGTACATCTCCCTCCCGTTCGACTTCATCAAGGCCGGACGCCCCGTCTTTGCCTATCATCTCGCATATCAGGGCACCATCCTCGGCGAGGCCCCCTTCTACATGCAGCAGAACATCACCACCCTCGTGCTCAAGCAGATGATTTCCGAAGGATTCGGCAGCTACAACACCGTCCGCGGCACCAACACCAACCGCATCCTTGCCGACGGCTATGCCTGGGGAAACTTTGAACTTCGCGTCAAACTGCTGAACTTCAAGCTGTTCGGACAGTATTTCTACCTTGCGACCAATCCTTTCTTCGACTGCGGCATGGTAGTGCAGCCCTACAGGGCGGAGGATATGTCCGCGGTCTTCCCCCTCATTTCGGGAGGTTCGTCGATGACCGCCGCCGAGATAGGCAGCAAGGCAGGGGAGTTCATCAGCACCGCCGGTATTGGACTCAAGCTCGCGTGGAACCAGAACTTCATCATTTCCGCCGAAGTCGCGCACTGCATGACCGAAAACCTCGGCGACCCCTTATGGATTTCGATAGGGACGAATTATTTGTTTTAAAAGAAAATTGCTATATTTGCAGCCCTGTCAGCCAGGTGAGATGTCCGAGTGGTTGAAGGAGCCTGCCTCGAAAACAGGTGTACGGCAACGTACCGGGGGTTCGAATCCCTCTCTCACCGCTTCGCGGTTCGTT
>CAJONC010000039.1 GCA_905235675.1 uncultured Bacteroidales bacterium
ACCGAAAGTGATATTGTAGCCAGATTGTTTGCCATGTATCAAAAGTTGACCGAGGGATGACAAGCGCTCATCAGAGCGCCGGCCGGGCCGGGTATTTACCGCGAGGTAAATACGGAAAGGCGAAAAGGCCGCGGGGGTCATTCGGGGGCAGAGCCCCCGCAAACAGCGCCCGCCTCTTCAAGATGTACCAGGAACTCACAAAATAGCAATCAACTATGGAAAAGAACCTCACCATACGCAACAGCACCGCCGAATTCCTCATATTCCAACTTGAAAACCGGGAAGATGGCGTCCAGCTGCTCTATTCCAATGAAACCCTTTGGCTCACTCAGGATGCCATTTCACTGCTGTTCGATAAAAGCCGCTCCACCATTGCGGAACACCTGCAGAATATTTTTGCCACCGGAGAATTGGCCGAAGATTCAGTTTGTCGGAAATTCCGACAAACTGCCGCAGACGGTAAAAACTACCAGGTAAAATACTACAATCTGGATGCCGTGATTTCCGTTGGATATCGAGTTAACTCCGTGAGAGCTACCCAGTTCCGCCAGTGGTGTACGAACGTGCTCCGACAGTTCGCCATACGCGGCTATGTCATTGATAAGGAACGTATGGAAAACGGTACGTTCCTCAACGAGGATTACTTTGAGCATCTGCTGGAAGAAATCAGGGAGATCCGGCTCAGCGAGCGCCGCTTCTACCAAAAGCTTACCGACATATACGCCACGTCCATCGATTACAACCCCGATGCCCCTACCACACGTGCCTTCTTTCAGAAAGTCCAGAACAAGATGCACTATGCCGTTCACGGCCACACAGCAGCCGAACTCATCGTCGAACGCGCCAATGCAGAGAAGGAGCATATGGGCCTGACCACCTGGGCCAAGGCGCCCAAAGGGAAGATTGTCAAATCCGATGTTTCCGTTGCCAAGAACTACTTGAGAGAAAACGAATTGGAATCAATGGGCCGCATCGTAAATGCTTTCCTGGATCTTGCCGAGGAGCGGGCCAAACGCCACATTCCGATGACAATGGAAGACTGGGCCACCCGTATCGACAAATTCCTGGAAGGCGATGACCGTCCCATTCTCGACGATGCCGGCCACGTCTCCGCAGACTATGCCAAAGAGTTCGCCGAAACCGAATTCGAGAAATACCGCGTCATCCAGGACCGTCTTTTCCAGTCTGACTTCGACAGGTTGATGGACGGAGATGATCTGCTGGAACTGCCGGAAACTGACAAGTAATCATCGAAACCGTAAAGGGCTCACAAAGGGCTCAACATAATCCCATATCCCTGATCATCCCCTGTCACAGGGTTCTTGGTGCCGGCGGCGGGTACACTGACTACAGGCACAAAAAAACCGACTCCGCAACGGAGCCGGTTTTTTAAATATTGGAACGGATGTCTTAGTCGTTCAGATTGAACTTCTTGAAAACAACCACCTTGGCGTCCTTGTCGACGGCGGCGATGGCTTCCTTCACGGTCTGCTTGCCGTCGCCCATCTGGTACTCCTGAGCCTCGAGGGTGTTCTCCTTGAAGAACTTGGCGAGGCGTCCCTTGGCGATGTTCTGAATCATCTGCTCGTTGAGGTTGGCGGCCTTTTCTGCGGAGACGGTCTTGATAATCTCGCGGGCCTTGTCAGCCTGCTCGGGAGTAAGCCAACCCTTGGCGGTGTTGCTCTCGATGTGATCCTCGGAATCGACGTGTGCGGGGTTGATGCCGGCCTTCTTGAGAGCGGCCTCCACAGCCTTCTGCACCTGCTCTTCCTTGGTCTTCTCGACGGCTACCTTAAGCTCGTTCTCCACCACTTCCTTGGGGCAGTCCTCTTCGGAGATGGCGACGGGGCTCATGGATGCGACCTGCATTACGACACCCTTCGCGAGTTCGGCGGGAACTTCCTTGTTGAATCCCACGATAGCACCGAGCTTGCCGGTGAGGGTGTGGATGTACTGCGCAACGAAGGGAGCCTCGACGGGAGCGTAGTAAGCGATGACAGTCTTCTCGCCGGACTTGCCGGTCTGCACCTCGACAGCCTTCTGGACGGTGGTTCCGTCGGGAAGGGTGCAGGCGAGCAGGGCCTCGGTGTCGGCAGGGAACTGAGCGATGGCAACATCGGCAATTGCCTCGGCAAGAGCCTGGAAGTCGGCATTGCGCGATACGAAGTCGGTTTCGCAACCAACGCAGACAAGTATACCCTTTCCATCCTGGACGCGGGCCTTGACTGCACCTTCGGTAGTCTCGCGGTCGGCACGCTTGGCCGCTACGAGCTTACCTTTTTCACGGATGATGTCGGCAGCCTTCTGGAAATCGCCTTCGGCCTCTTCGAGAGCCTTCTTGCAGTCCATCATGCCTGCGGAAGTCATCTTACGTAACTTCATTACGTCTGCTGCGGTAATGTTTGCCATAACTTTAGTCTTTTACTGTTCAACTGCGGGTTCTTCTGCAACTTCTGCTGCGGGAGCTTCCTCTGCAGGCTCCGCCGGAGCGGCGGCCTCTGCGGGAGCGGCTTCAGCCTTCTTTGCTCCCTTGCGGGAACGGAGGTTCTTTCCCTCTGCGGGCTTTGCGGCCTCATCTTCACCTGCGGCAGCCTCTTTGTCCTTCTCGAGTTTGCGCTCGTCGAGACCTTCCTGGATGGCGGCGCAGAGCACGTTGAGGATGCATTCCACGCTCTTGGCAGCATCGTCGTTTGCCGGAATCACATAATCAATGGGAGTGGGATCGCAACAAGTATCAACCATTGCGAAAACCGGGATGTTCAGACGATTTGCTTCCTTCACGGCGTTGGCTTCCTTCTGGATGTCAACTACGAAGAGGGCGGCGGGAAGGCGGCTCATATCGCGGATGGAGCCGAGGTTCTTCTCGAGTTTTGCACGCTGGCGGTCCACCTGGAGACGCTCACGCTTTGCGAGCTTCTCGTAGGTGCCGTCTTCCTTCATCTTGTCGATGGTGCTCATCTTCTTGACGGCCTTGCGGATGGTGGGGAAGTTGGTGAGCATACCACCGGCCCAGCGTTCGGTAACTGAAGGCATTCCGACTGAGGCAGCCTTCTCGGACACGATGTCCTTTGCCTGTTTCTTGGTGGCTACGAAGAGGATCTTGCGTCCGCTCTTTGCGAGCATCTTCATTTCCTCGGCAGCCTCGTCTATCTTGACGACTGTCTTGTGCAGGTCGATGATGTGGATTCCGTTCTTCTGGTCGAAGATGTAAGGAGCCATTTTAGGATTCCACTTGCGGGCGAGATGTCCGAAGTGAACACCTGCATCAAGCAATTCTTGGAAATTTGTACGTGACATTTTTGTTGTTTGTTAATTGTTTTTCCCGTATTCTGTACGGGCCTCTTTTCTTCAAGGTTCGGGTAGCGGCCTTGCCGGTCCCGGGCCTTTTCCGCAGTGCTGCAACTTTCCAAAAAGAAGGTTTAATAACAGCGACTGTGCAAAGTAAAACAGTAATGTATTAACGTTTGCTGAACTGGAAGCGGCGACGTGCTCCGGGCTGGCCTGGTTTCTTGCGCTCTACCTCGCGGGAATCGCGGGTGAGGAAACCTGCTGCCTTGAGAGCCGGACGATATGCTTCCTTGTCAACCTCACAAAGTGCGCGTGCGATACCGAGACGGATAGCTTCGGCCTGACCTTTGGTGCCGCCGCCTGCGACGGTGACCTTGATGTCGAACTGGCCTTCGGTCTGGGTAACTGCAAACGGCTGGTTGACGATGTAACGCAGACTGTCCTGAGGGAAGAAATTCTCCAGGGAACGGTCGTTGATGGTTACATTGCCTGCACCGGGGGTGAGATAAACGCGAGCTACAGCTGCTTTACGTCTTCCAAGGGCGTGAGTCTGTTCCATTTGCGACTTTTAAATTTCGTTCAACTTGATTGTTTTGGGGTTCTGTGCCTGATGAGGGTGCTCGGGACCTGCGTAAACGTGCAGGTTATGAAAAACCTTCTCACCAAGACGGTTCTTGGGGAGCATACCCCTGACTGCTCTCTCCACAAGCCTCTCGGGATGATTTGAAGCGAGGATTTCCTTGGGGGTGGTGAAACGCTGTCCACCGGGATAACCTGTGTAGCGGGTGTACACGCGGTCGGTCATCTTGTTGCCTTTGAGGGCCACCTTCTCGGCGTTTACCACGATGACATTGTCACCGCAGTCGACGTTGGGAGTGAACCCGGGCTTGTTCTTGCCGCGGAGCACGAGGGCGACGCGGGAAGCAAGACGGCCAAGGGGGATATCCGTTGCATCAATAACAACCCACTGCTTGTCTACAGTTGCCTTGTTAAGCGATACTGTTTTGTAGCTAAGTGTGTCCACTGTCTTGATTTTTTAATAGTTATACTTAAAAAAATTGCGATCCCTTAAAATAAGGGGCCGCAAATTTAAAAATTTATTTCGGAAAAACAAAATGTCGCTATGCCATCAGGAAGTTCGCCTGTATGAAAGCATTGACTGCAACCGAGGTGAACATCAGGAAAATGAGGGCTGCGACCACGATTCCGATAACCTTCACGCGCTTGAACCAGGTCTGGTTGTTCCAGCCTATGGTCTGGAACATGCTCCAGAATCCGTGGGTGAGGTGCAGGAACACCACCACGAAAAAGAGGAGGTACATTGCAAGGATGGGCCAGCTGCCGAAGGTAGCGTTGAGAAGGAGGTATGGATTGTTTTCGAATGTACCTATTCCGAACATCTCGGGGAGCTGCATCTTGGCCCAGAAGTCCATCAGGTGGCAGCAGATGCAGAGGATGATGAGCAGACCGAGAATCAGCATGTTGCGGGCGCTCCAGCTGTCGACGGCCGCCTTGCTCTTCACTTCGTAGCGCTTGAGGCCTCCGCGGGCCCTGATGTTCTGCCAGCTCAGCCAGCATCCGTAGAGGATGTGGACGAGGAAGCCGAGCGCGAGGACGGGAACCATGATGGAAATGACGGGGGTGGACATGAAGTCGCATCCAAGCTTGAACAGGCCGTCACCCTCGGTGAAGAGGATTTCGTCATTGGCAGCGATGCCGTATTTGCCCGTAAAGCTGTCGATTACCGAGAAAAAGTTGATGGTTGCGTGCAGAAGCAGGAAGAGAATGAGGAAAGCGCCAGATATCGACTGGACGAATTTCTTTCCTATGGAAGAGGTTAAAAATGACATCTTTCTTTTGTTTTGGACTGCAAATATAAAGCATTTCTTGCAAGTTTGCGAATTTTCCGATATTTTTGTTCTCCACAAATCAAAACTGACACCAATGTACAAAAGAGTATTGCTGAAACTCAGCGGCGAGAGCCTTGGAGGGCCTGCCGGAAAAGGAATCGATGAAGACAGCCTGAAGAAATTTGCGAAAGAAATCGCATCCGCCGTCAGCGCAGGATATCAGATAGCCATAGTGAACGGCGGGGGCAACATCTTCCGCGGCATACAGGGAATAGGGAAAGGCTACGACCGTGTCACCGGCGACCGCATGGGAATGCTTGCTACTGTAATCAACTCTCTTGCACTGGCTTCGGCCCTCAGGTCCGAGGGAATCGGCGCCGAGGTCTTCACCGCCACGCAGATGGCTCCGCTCGCACAACTCTACACCCGCGACAACGCTGTCGGGACGCTGGAGAAGGGAGGCGTGGCACTGATATCGGGTGGCACCGGCAACCCCTTCTTCTCCACCGACTCCGGAGCTGCACTGCGCGCCCTCGAGATTGGGGCGGACGCCCTGCTGAAGGGTACCAGGGTGGACGGAGTATATACCGCGGACCCCGAAAAGGATCCCACTGCGGTGAAATACGACGAACTTACTTTCCACGATGCGCTGGTAGGCCATCTGAACGTGATGGACCAGACCGCGTTCGCGCTTTGCGAGCAGGGGCCGGTGCCCATCGTGGTGTTTGATATAAATAAGGAAGGCGCCCTCCTCCGCGTGCTTGAAGGCGAAAAGGTCGGCACCCTTGTCCATGCCTAAAATCAATAAAGATATGTTAACAGACAGAGCAAAAGAAATCCTGAACGGAGCTGAACAGAAAATGCAGGAAGCCGTTCTCTTTCTGGAAGAAGACCTCAAGACCTACCGTGTCGGCAAGGCCAATCCTTCCGTCTTCAACAGTGTGATGGTCAACTACTATGGCACTCCCACCCCCGTGCCCCAGGTGTCGTCGGTAAGCGCCCCTGACGCCCGCACACTCACCATCCAGCCTTGGGAGAGGAACCTCATCGGAGCGATTGAAAAAGCTATTCTCGACGCCAATCTCGGTTTCACTCCGTCCAACAACGGAGAGATTATCCGCTGCGTGGTGCCCGCCCTCACCGAGGATCGCCGCAAGGAACTCGTGAAGAAGGCCAAGACCGCTGGCGAAACTGCCAAAGTGGGTGTACGCAACGCCCGCCGCGACGCCATCGACCTCCTCAAGAAGGCACAGAAGAACGAGGGCATGAGCGAGGATACCGAGAAGGAAGGCGAAGCCGAAGTCCAGAAAATTACCGACAGGTACGTAAAGAACATCGACGACACCGTCGCCGCCAAGGAAAAGGAAATACTTACGGTTTAACGAGCATTTCCGCAAATGCCTCACGGTCGGCTTCGTCCGTGAAGCCTGCCTTTACAGGCACCGCGAAGAGGCGCTTGCGTATGCTTCCGTCAACCTTTTTACAGTCGAGGACGCGAACGGCGTCCTTTTCTGTTGTAAGCAGGGCGGCGGTGGGATAGCGGCGCACCGCCCCTGCGATGCGGGCCATGTCGGACTTGCCGTAGGCGTGATGGTCGGGGAAACTGAGGATTTCCACTATCTTGTAGGTGTCGCTGAGATATGCTTTCAGCTGGCTGTCGTCGGCGATTCCGCTGAAAAGTATGGCGGTCTTGGAATAGTTGTAGCGCGGGTCGGCTTCTTCGGGGAAGACCGGAACGGGCGTGTCGTAGTCGATAGTGGTGAAGAACAGCGGAATGCCGTCGTCCAGGCGGAGTTTTTTGCGCCAGCGCTCCCTGTCGTCCGGATCCAGTTCGTGCGGGCATTTGGTAACTATCACCATGTCTGCATCATTGATGCGGGACGGTAGATCGCGAAGTCTGCCGAAGGGTATCAGCTTGTCTCCGTATATGGGCCTGTTCCAGTTCACCAGCACTATGTTGAGGCTTGCGTGGAGTTTGCGGTACTGGAAGGCATCGTCCAGGACTATCACTGAAGCCCCTTCTTCCACCAGTTTGGCGCAACCCTCCACCCTGTTCTTGTCCACGGCCACCAGCACGTCGGAGAACTTCCGCTTTATCTGCACCGGCTCATCCCCTCCGAAACAGGCGGGAGTGTCGGCCTCCAGAAGCCGGTATCCCTTGCTCCTGCGCTTGTAGCCGAGGGAAAGCACGGCCCTGCAGGAGTCCGGCTGCAGCTCCTGCAGCAGGCGCAGCACCATCTCGGTATGGGGCGTCTTCCCCGTGCCTCCCACGGTTATGTTCCCTATGCAAATCGTAGGCACTTCGGCCCCCGGAGCCTTTCTCCAGGCCTTTGCCGAGCGTTTAAGAATCAGGCGTTGTATCAGCATATCTTTCTGCAATATAATCAAGTATGGAAAACAGTTCGGCGGAGTCGAGGGTGGTTACCATGCGCATACGGGTTTCCTTGAAGTCGGGCAGGCCCTTGAAGTAGCAGGAGAGATGGCGACGCATCTCGTAGATGCCCCGGGGCTCGCCCTTGTACTTGAGCGACAGGGCAAGATGGCGCCGGGCAAGTTCCACCTTTTCCTGAACGGAAAGCGGCGGCATCTCTTCGCCGGTATCAAGATAATGTTTTATCTCACGGAAAATCCAGGGATGTCCGAAGGTGGCGCGGCCGACCATTATTCCGTCTACGCCGTAGTCGTCGAAAGCGCGTTTCGCCGACGCTCCGTCCACAATGTCTCCGTTGCCTATAATCGGGATGTGCATTCGTGGATTCTTCTTCACTTCCCCGATCAGTGTCCAGTCGGCGGAGCCTTTATACATCTGGCAGCGGGTGCGTCCGTGGATGGTAAGCGCCTGTATGCCGGCATCCTGCAATCTCTCCGCAAGGTCTACGATTATCTTCGAGGATTCATCCCAGCCGAGCCGCGTCTTCACCGTGACGGGTTTGTCCACCGCCTCCACCACGGCCTTGGTGATGGCTACCATCCTGTCGGGATAGCGCATCATTCCGGAACCGGCACCGCGCCCTGCAATTTTGGTGACAGGGCAGCCGAAGTTGATGTCTATAACATCGGCCCCGTGCCCTCCCACGAGTTCCGCGGCCCTGTCCGCCATCTTCGCGGCCTCCACCATCGACTCGGGAATGTGCCCGTAAATCTGGATTCCCACCGGAGCCTCCTCTTCCAGCGTGCGCATCTTCGCAAGCGCCTTGTCGGCATCGCGGATAAGCCCGTCGGAAGGGATGAACTCGGTATAGACCATATCGGCCCCCTGCTCGCGGCAGAGAACGCGGAAACTAACGTCCGTCACGTCCTCCATCGGGGCGAGCAGCACCGGCCTCGGGCCCAGGTCCAGGGCTCCTATCTTCATGCTATTCCGCCAGATACTTGCGATAATTGTAGCCGAGCACGTCCAGAATCCTGAACTGCTTTTTCTGCATTGAGGCCTCGAAGCGCCCGTAGTCAAGACACTCCGGCCCGCACCAGTCAACCTCGCTCAAGGCCTGCAGGCGCGGCATCAGCATGTAATACAGGTCGCTTTCCGCTTCGATATATTCGGTCCACATGTTCCCCTGGACGCCGAGGATGTGCTTCTGGGCCTCCGGAGTCATGCTTTCAAAGAAGTCGAAGGTGTAGAGTTTCTTTGCGTTGTAGTCCACCTTGCGCGGATAGGATGCTCCCGACAGGTCTTCCGGCCTCTGGCCCTGCTTGTAGTCCAGGTAGCAGCAGTCGGTCGGCGTCATGATTACATCGTATCCCATTGCGGAAGCCTTTATTCCCGCCTTGGTGCCTCTCCACGACATCACCGTTGCGCCCATCGCAAGTTCTCCCTCCAGAATCTCATCCCATCCTATTATCTTGCGGCCCTTGCCTGTCAGGTAGTTCTGCATGCGCGCGGTCACGTAGTTCTGCAGCCTCTGTTCCTTGGTGACACCGTCCCCGTCCTTCAGGCCGAGCTGCGCTATCCTGGCCTGGCATGCGGGGCACTGCTGCCACATTTTCTTGGGACACTCGTCGCCGCCGATGTGTATGTATTCGGAGGGGAAGAGTTCGCAGATTTCGTCCAGCACGTCCTCCAGGAATTTGAAGGTTTCTTCCTTGCCTATGCAGAGCACCTGGTCGGAGATGCCCCAGCGGTGCCAGACCTGGTAGGGGCCTCCGGTGCAGCCGAGCCAGGGGTAGGAGGCCATTGCGGCGAGCATGTGGCCGGGAAGGTCGAGTTCGGGGATTACGGTGATTCCGAGACCGGCGGCATAGTCGACAACCTCGCGTATCTGTTCCTGAGTATAGTAGCCGCCGTAGCGCTTGTGGTCGCTGGTGCTGCGGTCGGTGCCTATCTGTGTACCTTCGCGGAAGGCTCCCACCTCGGTGAGGCGGGGGTATTTCTTTATCTCGATGCGCCATCCCTGATCCTCGGTGAGGTGCCAGTGGAAGCGGTTTATCTTATAGAGAGCTGCGATGTCGAGGTATCTTTTCACCTGTTCCACCGTGAAGAAGTGGCGGGCGCAGTCGAGCTGTATCCCCCTGTAGGCGAAGTAGGGCTTGTCCTTGATGGTGCAGCAGGGGATGGTCCATGAGACTTCGTCGTTGGTTTTGTCCGCGAAGATGGCTTCCGGCATCATCTGTCGGAGGGTTGCGAGGGCGTAGATCATGCCGTTGTGGTCGCCGGCGCAGACCTTGGCGGCCTTGGGGCCTACCTCGATGGTGTATGCCTCTGCGGGGAGGGAGCTGTCTTTCAGGAAGAAGAATCCCTTGAGTTTTGCTATGGGAGTGTCGGCGCTGACACCTACCGCGGAAGCGATGCTGTTGGCCCTTCCGGTGCATATATAAAGATCCTGCGCGAGTTTTCCTACTGCGAGGACCGTCTGCTGGCTGAGGGAAGTGTCATAGTTGAAGTTGGCGCCTTTGACCTTGAAGGAGCCTTTGGCCATGGTGACGCTCTGCGGCTGGGGAACGATGTAGAGTTCCGGAGCGTTGGCTGCGATTGCGCATGTGCATGCGAGCGACAGAATTAAGCTTGAGAAAATCTTTTTCATTATATATCAATATATTATCAGTCCAACCAAACCTCCCGCAACTATCAGCAGGATGGGATTTGCCTTGAAGGCGAGCGCCGCCGTGGCGCTCAGCGCCATTATTATCCACGCCGAAACGTCAGGGAAGTTCTCTTTTACTATCGAAATTTCCCCCGGTCCGAAACGGAACATCAGTATCAGCGCGGCGGCGGCTATCAGTCCGGCCATCGCAGGCCTCAGTCCCGCCATCACCGAACCATAGAGGCTGGTGTTGCGGTATTTGTTGTAAATGGTGATGATTCCGAAGAAGATGATGAAGGAGGGGAGAACGAGGGCGAAGGTGGAGATGGCGGATCCCGCAACGCCCGCGACCTCGTATCCCGTATATGTGGCGCAGTTGATGCCTATGGGCCCCGGGGTGCACTGGGAGATGGCGATGATGTCGGTGAACTGCCCTTCGGTCAACCATCCGAACTTCCCCACCACCTGCATCTGTATCAGCGAAAGCATCGCAGACCCTCCGCCGAAGGTAAAAAGCCCTATCACAAAGAAGGTTATGAACAGCTGCACGTAAGTCATCGCTTTCTCTCCCTTGCCATATTCACGGCTATGGCCGTGACTATCGTTACTATTATTATATATAAGGGGGAGACCTTCAGCACCGCCACCGCCACCAGCGACGCCGCCAGCACCAGCCATGCCCACCAGCTCCTGCAGCCCTTCCGCGCCATGTTGACGGCAGGTACGAATATCAGCCCTACCGCCACCGGACGTATGCCGCGGAAAATTTTCATCACGGTCGGATTGTCCTTGAAGTTTGTGAATGCGGCGGCTATCGCGAGGATTATGATGAACGACGGAAGCACCGCGCCGAGGCTTGCGGCAACAGCTCCCTTTATCCCCCTGAGCTTGTAGCCGGAGAAGATGGCCAGGTTCACCGCAAGTATGCCCGGAGCGCTCTGGGCGAGCACCATTATGTCCGGCATTTCATCCTCGTCTATCCACTTGCGCCTGTACATCTCGGCCTCTATCAGGGGAAACATGGCGTATCCGCCCCCGATGGTGAAGGCACCTATCTTGGCGAAAACTCCGAAGATGCTTAGCAATGTGGCGTCTCCATTTTTCATACGAGCACGAAAATAGTAAAAAAATGCGAAAAAAAATTTGGTGGGAAAGAAAAAATGGTTACCTTTGCAGCCCGTTTGGAATGAACGGAGATCTTTGACAATAATGGAAGAACAAGTACAAGCAAAAGTACCGAGAACGAAATAAGATCGAGAGCGTCAATTTCTTTATGAAATTGGTTAAAGAGCGTCGAGGGTCAAGCTAGAGATATAAAAAAATATACAAAGAAGAGTTTGATCCTGGCTCAGGATGAACGCTAGCGGCAGGCTTAACACATGCAAGTCGAGGGGCAGCGCGGGAGTAGCAATACT
>CAJONC010000040.1 GCA_905235675.1 uncultured Bacteroidales bacterium
TCCATCATGAGAAACGAACTTGACATATGTGCCGAAAAGGACTACGCCTTCTGCGAGGGCGAAGCCAAAGGTTTGGCAAGAGGACGTGCGGAAGGGGAAGCCAGAGGACGTGCAGAAGAAAAGCTGGAAAATGCCAGAAAGATGCTGATAAAAGGGTACAAGATCGACGACATTGCCGAAATAACCGGTCTGGACGCAGAAGACATCAAGGAATTGCTGAACTGAAGTCGTGGCGCATTTCCGTTTTTTTCTTTATATATTTGCGGTATGAAACAGAATTCTCACATACTGGAAGCTGCGGTGATTGCACTGGCAGTCATAGTGCTTGGTTTTACCCTCAAGGCAGGGGCGGACAATTTTACCAACCGCGACAGGCGCGTAACCGTCAAGGGACTTTCCGAAATTGAAGTTCCCGCCGACCAGGTCACCTGGTCCATAACCACCGTGGAAACCGGAAACGACCTCAAGCAGGTTTATGCCAACTCCTTCGCCAAAGTCAGCAAAATCCGTGAATTCCTCACGGTCAACGGCATCAAGGCCGAAGACATAATCACCGGCACCCCCACCGTGACCGACAATGAAGCCGACCGCTGGTCCGCAGACCGCATTCCTTTCCGCTACAAGATTAAAACCGTGCTGTCGGTGAACTCGAACGACGTTGAGAAAGTGCGCGAACTCATCTCCCGTCAGGGCGAACTCCTCGAGCAGGGCATAGCCATCATCGGCAACGATTACACCGAACCGGTAAGCTATTCCTTCGTCTCCTTCCAGGACATGAAGCCTAAGATGATGGAGGAGGCCATAGCAAACGCGAAGATTACCGCCGAACAGTTCGCGAAAAATTCCGGCAGCAGGCTCGGCAAGATAGTCTCCGCCGACCAGGGAGTCTTCACCATCAACAGCAAGGACGAAAACACTCCCCAGATAAAGAAACTCCGCGTGGTGACCACCGTCACCTACCAGCTCAAACATTAGGATACAATGCGCAATCTATACCTCACCAACACCCTGTCCCGAAACAAGGAACTCTTCGTTCCCATCAACCCCGGACACGTGGGAATGTATGTCTGCGGCCCTACGGTCTACGGCGATGCCCACCTCGGCCATGCCCGCCCCGGAGTTACCTACGACGTGCTCTTCAAGCTGATGCGCCACCTCGGATACAAGGTCCGCTATGTGCGCAACATTACCGATGTGGGGCACCTCGAGCACGACGCCGACGAAGGTGAGGACAAGATTGCAAAGAAGGCCAGGCTGGAGCAGCTGGAGCCCATGGAGGTGGTCCAGGCCTATACCCTGCGCTACCACGAAGCCATGCGCCTGCTCAATGTCGCTCCGCCTTCGATCGAGCCCAGGGCTTCGGGACACATCGTGGAGCAGATAGAAACGGTCAAGAAGATACTGGACTCCGGATATGCCTACATCAGCAACGGCAGCGTTTACTTCGACGTCGAAAAATACAACAGGGATTACCACTACGGCATACTATCCGGCCGCAATCTCAACGACACCCTCGAAGGTACCCGCAGCCTTGACGGGCAGGGCGACAAGCGCGCCCCCTACGACTTTGCACTGTGGAAGAAGGCCGAACCGGAGCACATCATGCACTGGCCTTCACCATGGAGCGAAGGCTTTCCCGGCTGGCATCTGGAATGCTCCGTGATGGGAGAAAAGTACCTCGGCCACGAATTCGACATCCACGGAGGCGGAATGGACCTTATGTTCCCGCACCACGAATGCGAAATTGCCCAGAACCAGGCTTCACGCGGCACTCGGGGAGTTCACTACTGGGTGCACAACAATATGATTACCATAAACGGGCAGAAGATGGGCAAAAGCCTCGGCAACTTCATCACCCTGCCCCAGCTCTTCGCGGGCGACCATCCCAAACTCGAACGCGCCTACAGCCCCATGACAGTGCGCTTCTTCATCCTTCAGGCCCATTACCGCGGCACCCTGGACTTCAGCAACGAGGCCCTGCAGGCGGCGGAGAAGGCCTATAAGAAGGTGATGCAGGCGGCGAAGGACCTCTACGCGATGGCAGGCAGGACACGCACCGAACTCCCCTACGGAGAACTCTCCGAGGCTGTCGCTCCCGACAGCTGCAATGCCGGCAACCCCGAAATCAAGGCCATCTTCGAAGGAGTTTACGATGCCCTCTGCGACGACCTCAACACTCCGGTCGCGCTCAGCCATATCTTCGATGCCGTCCGCATCATCAATAACGCCAAAGCCGGCAGCGTCAAGCTCTCGGAAGGCGACACCGTCACCCTCGTGCAGATATTCGACGACATAGTGTTCGGAGTGCTCGGGCTTCGCGACGAAGAAGCCTCCGGCGGAGCATCCGGCAAGGTAATCGACGGGCTTATGGAGATGGTGCTCTGGAGGAGCGCGCAAAGGCCAAGGCCGCGAAGGACTGGGCCACTTCCGACGCCATACGCGATGCACTCAAAGCCCTGGGTATCACAGTGAAAGACACCAAGGACGGGGCCGAATGGACACTGGAATGAAATTCATCAGCTGGAATGTAAACGGCCTTCGCGCAGTGGCGGGGAAGGGTTTCGCGGACATCTTCGCGGAGCTGGACGCCGATTTTTTCTGCATTCAGGAGACCAAACTTCAGGCGGGTCAGATAGACCTTGAATTCCTCGGATACACTTCTTACTGGGACTATGCCGACAAGAAGGGTTATTCCGGCACTGCTGTCTGGACGAAGCACGAGCCCCTGTCCGTGGCCTACGGCCTGGGGGTGGACGAGCACGACCACGAAGGCAGGGCCGTCACCCTTGAGATGCCGGATTTCTATCTGGTGAATGTTTACGTGCCGAATTCGCAGGACGGGCTCCGCAGGCTCGATTACCGTATGCGCTGGGAGGATGACTTCCGTACCTACGTGAGCAGGCTGGCGTCCAAGAAAGGGGTGATAATCTGCGGGGACATGAACGTGGCGCACGAGCCCATAGACCTGAAAAATCCCGACACCAACCACTTCAACGCTGGATTTTCCGACGAAGAAAGGGGAAAGATGAGCGAGCTTCTCGCGGCGGGATTCACCGACTCCTGGCGCATGCAGCACCCTGAGGAAGCCAAATACTCCTGGTGGAGCTACCGGATGGCAGCCCGCGAGCGCAACGTAGGGTGGCGCATCGACTATTTTCTGGTGTCGGACAAGCTCGCAGGCAAAATTGCCGGAACCGATATCCACAACGGGCTTTTCGGCTCCGACCACTGCCCCGTGGAACTCACCATCAATCTTCAGTAATACGGAAGTCCGGCTATTTCAGAAACCTGTCGGCGAAATTTATATACTGCTGCCAGTCATAGGGGCGGATATCGTGCTTCCCTTTTGTGATGTGATGCCCGCAGCGTCCGTTCCGGCTCCGGAAGACCGTTGTCCGCGAAGCCCTCAAATCCGTACAGCGCATACACCTTTCCGGCTTCGACCAGACTGAGATACTCTCCGTACGGATCTGCCCAGAGGTCTTCCGAGCAGCTTTCGATATAGAGCGGACGCGGTGCAATCAGGGACAGGAGTTCGTGCTGGTCTACCGGAAGAAGATGCTCATTATCAGCATATTTCGCAAAGTTGGGACACCACCAGTGCGGGAAGTTGCTGCCAATCCTGCGCAAGGTTTCCCCGTATCCTCTGCGGGAGATGGCGGCTCCCCCGCAGCCCGAAGCGTTTGAGATTACCAAAGCGAAGCGGGGGTCGACAGCCCCTGCCCAGAGGGCGGTCTTTCCGAGGCGGGAATGGCCCAGCACTGCAACCTTGTCCGCCGCGATGTCGGCATCTTCCTCGAAATAATCCAGCACCCGCGAAAGACCCCACGCCCAGGCGGCTATGTTGCCCCAGTCGTCGGGTTTGCGCACTCCGTCGGAATAATATCCTATTATCCCGTTCCTGAAGCCGTCATCCTGGTCGGGATCTATATCCTCGCAGCAGAAAGTTGCCACTGCATATCCCCGCTTCAGGGCCTCTTCATAGTCCCATCGGTGGATTCTGCTTCCGCGGGGCTCCACGAGAAAATCCCGCCTCCAGCGCCCCAGGTCCGGCATCATTACGGCCGTATCGGCGGTGGTGGCATGGTTGCCGGCGAAATTTATCCCGAGAAACGCCGGCACGGGACCGTCCGTTCCCTTGGGGACATACATCAGCAGATTGACATACTGTGTTTCGGACTTGTCGAAATAAATGCCCAGCTGTTTACGGGTAGCCAAGCCGTCATAGGCGTCCCCCGTCTCCAGCACCCGCCAGTGAAAGTCATCCGGCTTTCCCACGGGGGCCTTGCCGTAGATTTCGCTTGCGAACATTTCCAACAGTTCGGGCCGGCGCCTGCGTTCCCAGGTCTTCACGTCCTTGATCTTTTTGCCGTTATTCAGCGTCAGCGCGTCGGGGAGTTCATAGGAAGGCACTTTCGCCTCGTCGTACTGATAGGCCCTGTGGTCGCCCAGTTCCCTTGTGATCTGAATATCCGTAACGTCCAGCCATCCGCCGTCATTCTTCTGCTTCGAACGGCTGCACCAGAAGCCGAACCTGGCACCAACCCACTGCCCCGGGGCGCAGACGAAACTGCCCGGCACCTTCACATACCCTCTGCCGTCCAGGCTGTAACTGAAACGCGCGACGACCTCATTTTCCGCAAGGCGCGGATAAACCTGGATACCGGTCCAGACCTCAACTTTTCCGTCCTCATAAGGCAAGTCCGTAATCTTCGTAACTTGTTCGGCCGAATCCCTGTCGGCATTTTTGCACATCACATACTGAAGCTCTGCCGAAGCGCCCTTGTCTACCAGGCGGAGAGCAGCGTAGTCATTCCCCATGACAGCCATTCCGGCATCCTCTCCGAGGCCATCCCCGTGCGGGACGAAAGTCAGTTTTGCAAACAGCTTGAAACGCTCTTCAGGAAACTTCTGCGTGAGCAGGTTTTTTCTGCCCCGAAGGGTATTTGCCTTTGACTTCTGGAGTACTGAGAAAAGCCTTATACCATCGTTTGGAAGAGCAAAATGCCAGTAGGGAGAAGGGACGCAGGGATATTGCCACTCCAAAGGCAGTCCATAAGGCTTGAAATCGGAGCCGCTGTGATGCCTGTCCCACTCGTTATACGGGATGTTGGTAACCCCGAAAGGGGCCTCCCAACTCTGAACCGGCAAGCCGCAGCCGTCACCGTCGGGATCGTCCCCTATAACCGGCCATCCATCCTCATTCCACACCATGGGCTGCAAGTGGACGATTCGCCCGTAGGCGCCCTTGTCCTGGAAGTGGATGAACCAGTGCGAGCCCTGGGGAGTATCCACCCACGCGCCCTGGTGGGGGCCGTTGATCGTGTCCTCACCGGGAGCCATAACTATGCGCTCTTCATAAGGCCCGAAGGGATTGTCCGCCCTCAGCACCGTCTGCCATCCGGTTTTCACCCCGCCGGCAGGAGCGAAGATGTAGTATTTGCCGTCGCGCTTGTACATCTTTGTGCCTTCGATGGTGGGCTGGGTGGCGTGCCCGTCGAAAACCATGCGCGAAGGGCCGGTGAGTTTTGTCCCGTCCGGCGACATCGGCGCCACGAACACCACGCTCTTCACCCCCGCACGGGAACCTGCCACTCCGTGGCTGAGGTAGGCCTTCCCGTCCTCGTCCCAGAACGGGCAGGGATCGATAAAGCCACGGCCCTTATAAACCCAGACCGGCTTTTCCCACTCTCCGCGCGGGTCCCGGGTGCGCACCATGAAGATGCCACGGTCCGGATCGCCGCAGAAGATGTAGAACCAGCCATCGTGCCAGCGGATTGCCGGAGCCCAGACGCCGTTTCCGTGCTGTACCTTTGTCGAAGCAATCGGCTTGAATGCATACTCGTAGTCCGTCAGTGCCGCGCCCACCAGCTGCCAGTTGACAAGGTCCCGGGAATGCAGGATAGGCAAACCGGGGAAGAAATTGAAAGAAGAGGCCGTCATATAATAATCATCATCCACGCGGCAGACATCCGGGTCGGAATAATCCGTATGAATAATGGGATTGTTGTAACGCACAGGAGGCCTCCCGGGCGTTTTAGACAAAACTGCGGGCACTGCAAGGAACAGCGCCATCACAATAACGGCAACTCTTTTCATAAAACGCTTATGTTCAATAACTTGAAGCCAGTGTAAACCACTCGGCAGATCCGGTGATTTCGCCTTTGCTCCAGCAGGAGCCGAACCAATACTCTATGGGTTGGCCGGAAGCGACGGTCTTGAAACATCCGCCATGACGCCCTTCATCGAAAATGGTAACACAGTCTGTATCAGGCATTATCACAGCCACTCCAATCATTCCGTCCTCGGGCTCGACACTTTGGTCGGAAGCATGCTCCCAGATAGCGTAATAGTCGCTTCCGAATGCTTCCGCCTCTATGGTGCCGGCCTGGTCGTGGCGGAATATGCCCGCTGCAACCGTGATGGAATCGGCGTCGAAACTATACACATCCTCAACCTTGCAGAAATAGCTGTCAGCCTCTACGGTCACCGTTTTGTCGAGCGAAACATTCGCTTCACCGACCTTCCATGCCGGATAATGCAGCACGAAAACCACTTTGGAAGGTCCTTCTTCCAGAATCTCCCAGCTGCGGTAATTGGTTGCAGGATAGACGGGACTGCCGTCCACAACAGGTACGGAAGCTCCACCTCCGAGACTCACGGCCACCTTGTAGCAGTCTTTTCCGCCGTGATCCTTATGATAATAATTTGAATCATAGTCGGGAGCGCTTTTGTCGGTGGCGTTCACGTACCAGTCGTTGGCGACCAGGGCTCCGGGCAGTTTCACCCAGATATCCACGCCGGGAGAGGTCGGATTTCCCTCAAGCGCCTTGCCGTAGAAACGGCCGGCGATAAAATTGTTCTCGAATACGAAGTCGTCGGCACGCTCGGGCACCGCGCGCGCCATTACCTTGGTTTCTTCCTGCTTGGGGCCGCAGGCAACGAGGGCCAGTGCGGCGGCAAGCACCATAATACACTTTTTCATAACTATTTCAGCTGATCGGTAGCCACCCAGTCCATATCGTTGTAATCGTCGTTCTCGCCGCACATTCCCCAAATGAAAGTATAGTTGCGGGTTGCGCAGGCGGAATGGATGCTCCACTGGGGCGAAATGACCGCTTCCTCGTTGTGCATCCAGATGTGGCGCGTCTCCTGGGGTTCTCCCATGAAATGGCACACGGCAGCCCCTTCGGAGACCTCGAAATAGAAGTACACCTCCATGCGGCGGTCGTGGGTATGGGCCGGCATGGTGTTCCAGGTGCTGCCCGGGGCAAGTTCGGTCATACCCATCTGCAACTGGCAGCAGGGCACCACCTCCTTTACCAGCAGGCGGTTGATGGTGCGCTCGTTGCTCTCTTCGAGGCTTCCCATGTGCATCACCACGGCATCCTTCTTGGAAACTTTCTTCACTCCGGTCTCCCTGTGGGCGGTTGCGGAACAGAAGTAGAAGTGCGCGGGTTTCTCTGCGGAATCGCTCTTGAATGTGACATGGCGGTTGCCGCGGCCCACGTAGAGGGCTTCCTTATAGTCGAGATGATATTCCTCCTCACCGACCACGACGGTGCCGGGGCCGCCCACATTGATGATTCCGAGTTCGCGGCGCTGGGTGAAGAAATCGGCCCTGAGCACCTCGGGGGCGCTCAGAAGAAGATCCTCCTTCACGGGGACAGCCCCGCCCGCAATGATGCGGTCGAACATGGAATATACCATATTTATCTCGTCGGGAACCATTACGTTCTGCACCAGATATTCCTGGCGCAGGCGTTCGGTATCGTAGTGCTTCGCATCCAGATTCGAGGATGCCTGGCGTACTGTGCAATTTAGTTTCATGTCTTATCTGATTTCACTGATTATAAATTCATATTTCCCCTTCAGGGGGGCATTGTCCGCACTGCTGAAACTTATTCTTCGGAGCACCGGCCCCCAGTTTCTCACAAGCACGGGATCCTCCAGTTTCTTCTCTTCGACTCTCACTGAAAGCGAAGCAGGATAAGTCATCTTCATTACCAGGTCTTCTCCGCACAGGATGAGGAGTTCCCCGTCCCGTACTTTGCGTCCGTTCCATACGTTTCCAGGAAGGACCACTTCGCCCTTCACGAGGAAGCGCTCCTCATCGGCCGAATTGCGCTCCGACAGGCTGCGGGCGTCGGAAATCCGGAGAGACGGCCGGCCCTTTGGCGAAAAGAAGTAACTGCGCCGCCATGACAGAATCCCTGAGTCTTCCGGATATGCGCCCGCAAGGTCCAGCGAGAAAGTGCCTGCGGATGGGCTGCAGGACACATTCCCTGAACGGAATTTTTTCGTGTGTTTCTGCTCGGCGCCATTCGGAGACGGCAGGTTGTGCCAGGGTGAAACCATGGTCCATATCGAGTATCTTCTGCCCTCGTCGAACGTATCCCTTGTATAGGTTCCGACACCTGCATCCACGAACACCGGAACACCCCTGACGTACAGCACGAAGGTACCCACATCGTTGTGGTTGTGGCTCTCGCCGTTGTGGCCTCCCTTGGCCGCAAAAAACCAGTCGGAGCCGTTGCGCATATAGCACAGCTCTGTCTCCGGATACCAGATGGACGCAGGGACGCAGCTCCTGAGGCTCTCACGGACTTCTTCGAAGGACGATGCGGCGACTTCCCTGTTCAGGCGGTCCACGTCGGCACGGATGTCCCTGGAGGCCTTGATCGCAGAAAGAGTGCGGTAGATGTCACCGGTGATGATTTTTGGATATTTGAAGCTCCCGATTTGAGCGTCGGCAAGCTGGTAAAGCCCGAAATTCAAGAGTTCGTCGCTGCCGAATGCCTTGCCGAAACGGTAGCTCGTCACCGACATGTCCGGAAGCTTAGGCGCCGCATCGGCGAAATTCGCCGTATATCCATTCCTGTAATAACAGCGGGAAACAAATTCTCCCATGCTGCGTATGCGTTCGTCGGAGTACACGTCAAAAGCGCCGCCCGATGCATCGTAAAGGATATTTATGAAATCCAGCACTTTCCCTGCGGAATTCTCCCAATATATAGGGCCTTCGTCGCAGGCTCCGTCGGAACAGATGTTGTCCATGTAAAGGTCCAACGAGAGCACTGCGCGCTGCAATGCGGCCGAGAGCATTTCCTGATCCTGTCCTGCCAGGAGGAAGGAAAGAATCACGTCGGAATTGCACCACGGGTTCCAGTTGTTGATGACATGGCCGGTATTCGCCAGCCCCGACCACCAGTTCTGCACGTTGACTCCGTCGTCGAGATAGGGGTCGAATATCTGCTTTTTCAGCGCTGCGAGAATTGCATAGGATATGGACGGGTCGACGGCGTCGAATTCCTCATGGAAGAAATACCACGAAACCGAAAGGATTGCGCCGAGGCGCCCCGATGCGAGGTCTATGAAATGCTCCCTGTCATCGGGAAGGCTGCGTCCCGAATTCTGCCTTATCTGGTGGGCCGACAACATCCAGGATGGTTCCTGGGCAGCCGCCCACGAAAAATCCATTATGGCATCCAGAAAACGCCCTTTGCCCTCCGCAAGTTCCGCAAATATTACCGAAATGAGGGCGGAACGGTTGTCTCCCTCCGGACGTTCCATCGCGCTGCGGTCGCCGGTCCTTTCAAAAGCCAGGTAGGCTGAAGCGGGTATTGTCTGCCAACGGTAATCAAGATAGCGCTCGGCCCTTCTTACGACAAAAGCCGAATCCACGGCGAAATACCCGTGCCATGCCTCCCTGTCGGCATATTCGGGAAAAGGGAACCAGGATGAACCTGCGACGAATTTTTCAGCCACGCCCTGACGCGCATACACGTCTTCAAACAGGGTATACCTTTCCTCCGCACCCGCAACTGCGGATGAGAGCGCCGCAAGAATCGGCAGTATGAATTTCAGACAGTGCATAAACTATCAGGGTTGTTTTCCGATATAGGCGAGAATGCCGCCGTCCACGTATAGTATATGGCCGTTCACCGCGTCGGAGGCGTGCGAGGCAAGGAAGACGGCGGGGCCGGCGAGTTCGTCCGGATCGAGCCAGCGTCCTGCAGGCGTCTTGGCGCAGATGAAGGAGTCGAAGGGATGTGGTGTGCCGTCGGGCTGCTTTTCGCGCAGGGGCGCGGTCTGCGAAGTGGCGATATAGCCGGGGCCGAGGCCGTTGCACTGGATGTTATATCCTCCGTATTCGGAGCAGATGTTGCGCGTGAGCATCTTGAGCCCGCCCTTCGCGGCGGCATACGCAGACACGGTCTCACGGCCGAGTTCGCTCATCATCGAGCAGATGTTGATGATCTTGCCTTCGCGGCGCTCCATCATTTCGGGAAGGACGGCGGCGGAGCAGATGTAAGGAGCGACCAGATCGGTATCAATCACCTGCTGGAATTCCTTGCGTTCCATCTCGTGCATGGGGATGCGCTTGATGATGCCGGCGTTGTTCACAAGTATATCGATCTGGCCCACCTCGGCGTGGATTTTCTCAACCAGAGCCTTCACTTCCGCCTCATCGGTTACGTCGCAGACATAGCCGTGCACGTTGGTGATTCCGGCCCTTGCATAAGCTTCGAGTCCCCTTTGCAGGGAAGCTTCACTGCTGCTGTTGAATATGATATTGCTCGCGCCGGCCTTCACATACGCCTCAGCGATGCTGAATCCGATTCCGTGCGAAGCGCCGGTAATCCAGGCATTCTTGCCTTCAAGAGAGAAGATGTTTTCCATTTATGTGTTTATTTGGCGTCAGGGTTTGATTCCGTATTTGCGGAGAATCTTCACCAGTGGCTTGTACAGGCTCTCCGCCCAGATGTGATAGCCGAAATCGGAGGGATGGGTGCCGTCGGCAGTGGTCTCATTGTCCCACGAGGCGGCGTTGGAACTCTTAATGTAATATACATCCTTGTAGCGCTTTACGGCTATCGCCATCACGCTGTCGGCGGTAGCCATCTTGGCGGCCTCCAGACTGTCGCGCGCGGTATCGAAGTTCCGGTTTTCCCTATATATGGTCCGGATGAAAATCATCGGCACGCCGGGATGTGTCTGAACCATGGTATCGATAAAATCCATGGTACGCCCGCGGATTTGCTGCGGGCTGGGGTTCGAGAATGTGTCGAAGAAGAAGGCATCCGCCTGCACATCCTTCAGGGCGTTCAGGAACTGGGGCTGCATCATGCAGTCGCCGCTGACGCCGAGGCTGTTGAACTGGCACCCTGTCATGCGGGTAAGAAATCCGGGCAGGGTGTTTCCCGAACGGGTGCATCCGGCGCCGTGGGTAAAACTCGACCCGTACAGCGCAATGTCATACTTGAACGGCTCTTCGCCGGGCTCCAGGCTGCATCCCTCCGGAACACCTACCTGAGCGGATGTAAGCACCGTCCTGAGCGGGAAATACACTATGCATTCCTTGGTCCCGGGGGCCATGTTTTTGACGAGATTGCAGTAGCTGTACTCGTCTTTAGGTTTTCCGAGTGCCGCCGCTCCGGCCCAGCACCACTTTCCGTCTTTCTTGATATAGAGGTCGAATCCGCTGTTGCCTATTCCCGTTGCGCCCGTCCTCTCCACGATGGCCCGCATCTGAATCGCGTTTGCATCGGTCTTGAAAGATACAATGATTCCGCTGCTCTGGTCGAGAAGGTTGATATCTTTTTCCGTCCAGCCGCCATACTTGGTATAATCCATACGCTTGTACGGGTTCGGAGTGTCGGGGAAAACCTTCCCTACAATAGTAAGGTCGGTAGCCTCCGTGAACTCGAACTTCTGGGCTTTGACAGGCATGGCCGCAATAATGGCCAGGATGACAATGATAGCTTTTTTCATAACTGCGATTTAATTTTTCGCAATTTACAAAAAAATGCTTTTCCGGCAAAGTATTGAGCGGCGAAACGGATGCAGATTCCGGAAGAAAGTTGCTACCTTTGCGAAAGTATGGACAAATTCGGATTGATAGGACATCCCCTGGCAGGGTCGGGCAGCCCGGCGCTGTTTGAAAAGGCTTATGGGGGAAGATGGCGGTACGACCTCATCGAGGGGGCGGACTTTGAACTTTCGTGGCAGAAATTCCTGTCTGAGTATCAGGCAATCAACATCACCGCACCTTTCAAGGAGCTGGCTTTCCGCAAGCTGATGGAAAACGGGGTTTTGGGAGGCCCCGGTTCCGCCGACACTTCCGAAGAAGCCATACGCGCCATAGGGGCCGTCAATATCGCGGTCAAGGAAGACGACGGCCTGGTCCACGGCTACAATTCCGATTATCTGGGAGTACTGCAGATTCTCCGGAAATACGGTTTCGGGCCGGATTCCACGGTTGTCGTCGCCGGATTCGGCGGCGCCGGAAAAGCCGCGGCCGCGGCATCGCGGGCGCTGGGTTGCGATACGATTGTCTGCAACCGCACACGGCATACCCCGGACATCCGTCCGCTGGACGAACTCCCCATCCTCGCCTCCGTCGCCGACCTCCTTGTCTACACCCTCGCCTTCCCTGTTCCAGAACTCGGACTTGAAACTGAGGAAACTGCCATGCCCCTGCCGCCGGCGATACTCGAAGCCAACTACCGCACCCCCTGCCTGTCCGGCCTTCAGGGATACATCCCCGGAACCGAGTGGCTCGCCGCCCAGGCCGAAACCGGCTACCCGCTGATGACCGGCTGCCCTCCCCTGCAGTTCTGACGCCGGACTCAAAACAGCCTCCAATTTTTTATGGGAGAAACGGCTGCATTTTAAGCGAAATTTCCTATATTGCAAGTCCTAAAATATTTGAATTATGAGTTTGAACAAAGTAATGCTTATCGGTAACGTTGGAAGAGACCCGGAAGTACGTTACCTTGATGGAAATTCGGCGGGGAGCGCCGGCACGAAAGTCGCCACATTCACCCTCGCCACAACCGAAAGATACCGCGACCGCAACGGCGAATCGCGCGAAAACACCGAATGGCACAACATCGTGGCCTGGCGCAATTCCGCCGACCTTGCCGAGAGGTTTATCAGAAAAGGTACCCAGATTTATATCGAGGGCAAGCTCCGCACCCGTTCGTACACCGATTCGACAGGAGTGAAGAAATATACCACCGAGGTGGTGGCCGACAACATCCAGTTGCTCGGCCGCCGGACTGACGGCGAAGATGCTGGCGCACCCGCAGGCGGATACCAGCCCCAGGGACAGCCCCGCCAGTACGGCGATTCCCAGCCGGCACGCCAGTACGGCGAACCACAGGTGCAGTATCAGCCGGCACAGCCCGTACAGCCCGCAGCACCCGCCGGCGAAGACCCTTCCGACGACCTTCCGTTCTAAAACCTGAATCCTTATCCATTCTATGGCAAACAATACCCAAACTACCTTGCGCGATTCCGCCGCAATGCGCTGGACCGCCCTGTTGCTCCTTGCGCTGGCAATGTTCTGCGCCTATATTTTCATGGACATCCTGTCCCCTATCAAGGACCTGATGGAGTCCACGCGCGGATGGGATTCCAAAGCATTCGGCACGATGGAGGGCGCCGAAACCTTCCTCAACGTATTCGTATTCTTCCTGATTTTCGCGGGCATAATCCTCGACAAGATGGGAGTCCGCTTCACGGCAGTGCTTTCCGGCGCCGTGATGCTGACCGGCGGCCTGATTAAATACTTCGCGATAAGCGAAGTGTTCATCGGCTCCGGCCTTGAAACCTGGTTCACCACCCACCTCAACTGGCATGCCGGAGTGGGCTTCATCGACGATGTCCTTCCGTTCTACCAGGGGATGCCTGCCTCGGCAAAAATGGCGGCCATAGGCTTCATGATTTTCGGCTGCGGCTGCGAAATGGCCGGCATTACCGTCAGCCGCGGAATAGTCAAATGGTTCAAGGGGCGTGAAACCGCCCTTGCGATGGGCTCGGAAATGGCTCTCGCCCGCCTGGGAGTGGCTACCTGCATGATTTTCTCGCCCTACTTCGCAAAACTCGGCGGAAAAATTGACGTCAGCCGTTCCGTCGCATTCGGCGTGGTGCTGCTCTGCATCGCCCTTATAATGTTTATCACGTATTTCTTCATGGACAGGAAGCTCGACGGACAGACCGGCGAGGCCGAGGAGAAAGACGATCCGTTCAGGGTGAAGGACATAGGCAAGATACTTTCAAGCCTCGGATTCTGGCTCGTCGCCCTGCTCTGCGTGCTTTATTATTCGGCCATCTTCCCGTTCCAGAAGTATGCGGTAAACATGCTTCAGTGCAACCTCACCCTGACAGAACCCGCAGCAGGATCTTTCTGGGCAGGGGAAAGCGTCACCATCATACAGTACATCATCATGCTGGTGGTGGCGGCGACTTCCTTTGCAAGCAACTTCATCAAAAACAACAAAGCGCTGAAATACAGCCTGATGTGTGTCGCCGTCGTATCTCTCGTGCTTTATTGCTACATGGGCTTCCAGCGCGGTACGGCAGAAACCATCTTCGCAGTGTTCCCGCTGCTTGCGGTTGCCATCACCCCCATCCTCGGAAATTACGTGGACCACAAAGGCAAGGCCGCCTCGATGCTCCTCATCGGATCCATCCTGCTGGTAGCCTGCCACCTCACCTTCGCTTTCATACTGCCGCAGTTCAAGGGCAACGCCGTCGGCGGAGCGATTGTGGCCTACGCCACGATACTCGTCCTGGGCGCAAGCTTCTCGCTGGTTCCCGCCGCACTCTGGCCTTCGGTGCCCAAGCTCGTGGATGAAAAGATAATAGGTTCCGCCTACGCCCTCATATTCTGGATACAGAACATCGGCCTCTGGCTGTTCCCCATCATGATAGGCAACGTGCTCACCAAGACCAACGCTCCC
>CAJONC010000041.1 GCA_905235675.1 uncultured Bacteroidales bacterium
AACGTTATTTTTCACCTGAAATCGAGGTGATCAGTGTTGGGCCGGAAGGACGGCTCTGCGATTTGTTGCTGGGATCATCTTTTGATTCAATTATCGCCCCCGGATTTGAAAACGGTGGGGAATTAGTCTAAATAAAGGAGGAAATAATTATGAAAAAGACATTTATTATAGCGTCTGCACTGGTATGCCTTGCAGCCTGCAGTAAAATGGAAACAGCAAACCCCAACAACAATACCATAAACCCTGAAACTCATGAGATAACGCTTACCGTCAGCCTGGAAGGGGACGGCGAAGACACCAAGACAAGCTATTCCGACGACGGTTCCGCATTGAAGTGCTCTTGGATAACAGGAGATAAACTGACACTGGTCACATACGATGCCACTGAAAGTTCAAGTACCCTCAAGACCATCGACAATCTTACCCTCTCCACAGTGAAAGACAGAACTACAGCAACATTCACAGGCACCATTACCGGCACCCCGGGGGCATATTACCGTGTAATCTATCCTGCCGTTACCCAAACGGAAACTTCGCCTTATGAGTCTCTTGAACTCGGCAGCGGAAGCATTGTTTCCATTACACAGGGATCCACGTATCTGGAAATTAAACTGTCTCTTTTTAACAGAATAATGCAGACTGCTTCCGGTAATAGGAATCATTTAAGACAGTGCGTCTTGATGGGTTTCGGGACCATAACGGGGGACGTGCTGTCGCCGGTTTCGATGGCCAACAGATTCTCTATTCTTAAAATCACCGCCACTTTGCCGGAAACCTGGGCAGGAAAGAAATTATATGCAGTAATAGTGAAGAGTGATCTTTGCACTTGCTTTATGTCTGAACCAACCTATGGCTGCACGAATTCCAATTCAATGGCGATGGTAAGAGGAAATAATGACAGATCCGGATATTCAATTGGTTTTGGAACGTTCTGGGATGGTAATTACACGCCGTCACGATTTGGCGGACTTGAAGTAAAATACATTACAGAAAGGAAGATAACTGTCTATTATCCATATCTGCCTTCAATTTCCAATGATTTCAAAAGCGGTTCCACGCTTTCCCTGAACGGTTACGATTCTACGGATTCCTATATGCTGAATGGCTCCGGTATCGAAATTGCGCGAAAGACGCTTACCACGACCGTTGATAATGCTGCGGGCAAGGTTTATACCCTGAATTTCGATTAACTTGCAGTTGTAACAAACTCCTCAGGGCTCCCCATCACGGGGAGCTTTTTCGTTAAGCACTGCAGTAATTGCATATTGCGCTTCCGACGTGCAGTCCTTGGCGATATTGTTTTTTGCGTTATTCGGCAAATATAAGTACCTTTGTGTAATGAGATACAACGGAGTTATTTCCATACTGCTGGCCCTGATACTGCTGAGTCCTTCCTGCAAACAATCTCAGAAATTGGCGGAGGATCAATCAGCCCAGGCGAGGGAGTTGCTGGACCAGGCGTCAAAGTCCCTGTCCCGGCAGGAGTATGACGTGGCAATGGAGAAGGCGCTGGAGGCGCGCGAATTATCGGCCGGCATCCCCCAGATGGAGGTGAAGGCCCTCTCTGCAATCGTGGGCATCGACATCATGTCCAGCCGCGACGCGGATGCCTGGGAGAAGGCCCTGGAGGCCGAAGCCATCGCCCGAAAAGAGCATCTCGACAAGGATCTCGCCGGCATACTCATCTCCAAGGCAAAGCTCTGCTCCTACGCCGAGATTTCGCCCGAAACCGGCCGAAACGATGAAGGGCTGGCGTACGCTGAAGAGGCCCTCCGGATTGCGGAAGAACTGAAGGACGCCGAACAGGAGGCCGAGGCCTGCTACGTGATCGGATCCCTCTATATCAACAAGAACCGCTGGAACAACCCCGTCGACGCTGCGATTTATGCCGAAGCAGGCACCTGGCTCGACCGCGGGCAGGCCATCGCCGATTCCGCAGGGAACGACCGCCTGCGCCGCAACGGCATTCTCTTCCGTTCCCGCTGGTTCCAGCAGGGAGACCGCAACGAGGAGGCCATACGCTACTTCGAGCAGGCACTGGCCGCGCTTGAGGAGAGCGACTATGTGACCGCCGCAGCCCTGGACGACCGCCTGGTGCGTCTCTATACCCGCATGGGAGAAGCCGAAAAGGCTCTGGCCGCGCACGACGACTACGTGTACCGTCAGCAGAAATATATGGAGCAGAAGCAGGACGAGACGCTGCAGGAGATGCAGACACGCTTCGAGGTGCAGGAGAAGGACCGTCTGATTGAGAGGAGCCGTTCCCGGATTGCCCTGCTCACCCTGCTTGCACTGTTTCTCGCCTCCCTGAGCCTGCTGGTGGCGGAAAATCTCCGCCGATCCCGCCGCCGCGCCGCCCGCCTGCAGAAGATAAGCGACGTCCGCGAGCAGATTATCGAATTCCTGTCCAACGACCTCAAGAGCCCGGCAGCGGCACACGCCTCCCGTCTGGAAGATCTGTCCGCCCAGGCAGCGACGCTTTCCCCCGAGGAGATTCGCGAGCGCTGCGACGCCCTGGCCAGGGACGCCCAGTCCATCAACGAGGATGTGGCAGGGTATGTGGGCGATGTGCTGATAGACCGCGCGCAGAAAATTGCCGATATAGGCCTCAGCCAGCGCGAGATTGAGATTATACGCCTCAGCGCCGAAGGCCTCAAAGCCGCGGAGATTGCCGACAGGCTCTTCCTCTCGGTACATACCGTCAACACCCACCGCCAGCGCATCTACTCCAAGATGGGAGTGAAGAATGTCTCCGAGATGCTCAGGATTGCCTCTGATCTTGGACTTGTATAAAACCTTGCAACGATTCTGCCCTGACCGGCATCTTTGCATTGTAAATACAATGTCTATGAAAAAAACTGTTTTCCTGATATTCTTCCTGGCGGCGCTGCCGTTTTCAGTCAATGCGCAGCCGGACCGTAACGGGAAGGTGGAAGTGAGTGCAAACATTTCCGGAGATGTGGCCGACACGATGTTCGGCAACTATGACTTCTACTACAACTCAATGGATCTTGCTTCCATTTATGAACCCCGGACACGCAATGTAAACTATACTCCGGTATTCTCCGTGATGGGCGAGTACAAACTGAGAAAGGACTTTTCCGTCGGCCTGGAAGCCGCCTGGTGGCACATGAGCAAAGAATACTACGATTCATTTACGGATGATTTTACAGGAAGCTGCTCCAGGCACTCGGTCAGCCTGATGCCCTGCGTCAAATACAGATACCTTATCAGAAGAAGTTTCGAACTCCATTCAGGTGCTGCTGTAGGTGCCGGCCTGATGTTCGGGAAAGATGGCAACGACAGCACTTCCGAAATGCAGGCCGCCTATCAGTTCCTTCCCATAGGAATGAGGATAGGGAGAGACATTTATGCTACTCTGGATTACTACATGGGCAATGTCGCCTTCGGGGTAAGATTCGGAATTGGATACAGATTCTAAAGCTATGAAACGGATATTATTTGCAATAATCATAAGCGCATCGCTTTGCGCATGTAAAAAAGAAAGCTCATTCTACTACGATTCCGAATTTACCGGAACATACAGCTATAATTCCACTGCAGGCTGCAATTACCTGATGGCCGTGGCCACAGAGCTGCTTGTAGACAACCTGCGCGCAATGGAAAACGCGCTGGAATTCAATTCTTTCGGTTCCGTTTCCAACAGCAGGACCTCCGCCTACCATTCAAACGGAAAGGATCTCTGGACTCCCGGTGCGGAATGGGAAGTGACAGCCGTAACAGCCATCAAGGGCGTGAAGATAAGCAAAGACTCCGCCGACAGCACCTGGACGCTGACACGCAGCGGCGACTACGGCATCAACGGCAACATCTACCCCACCGAATACAGCATTACCCTGCGTATGCACAAGGGCGCCGGTTATCACTACGACTGGGAGGTCAGCGGAAACGGCACGCGTACCGAGAACAAGGGCTACGGGTGCAGATTCTGGACCGACGGTCCCGTAAATTACGTGGTCGGTGTAAGCGGGTACAACTGGTCGGGCGCCTTCGGCACCATCTGGATGGAAGTGAACTGCTACGATGAGACAGTGGACAAAGCCTTCCTCCGCTTCAACGGCAGCACTTCGGACTACCGTTACATGCGCGGGCTTTAGATAACCCCTTCTTCCTTGAAGACTTCCGCGAGTCGGTCGATGGCGTCATCGATCTGCTCCTTCGTATGGGTAGCCATCAGCGCGAAGCGCACGAGGGTATCCTGGGGTGCGCATGCGGGAGGAATCACGGGATTGATGAAGATACCCTTCTCGAACGCCTTTGCGGTGATAATGAAGGTCTTGTCGGTATCGCGCACGTAGAGCGGGATGATGGGAGATGCGGTGTCGCCTATCTCGAATCCTTCCTTGCGGAAGCGGTCGAGGGCGTAGTTGGTAATCTCCCAGAGGTGTTCCTGGCGCTCGGGTTCGCTCTTGATGATGTTGATGGCCTCGAGGGTGGCTGCCGTGGCGGCGGGAGTCATGCTGGCCTGGAAGATGTAGGAACGGGCGGTGTGGCGGAGATAGTTGATTACCGCCTCGTCGGCTGCCACGAATCCTCCGAGGGATGCAAGGCTCTTGCTGAACGTACCCATGATGACGTCGACATCGTCTGTGACTCCGAAATAGTCGCAGACTCCCCTTCCCTGCTTGCCGAACACGCCGAGTCCGTGGGCTTCATCCACATAGACGGTGGCGTTGTACTTCTTCTTGAGGGCGATGATTTCGGGAAGCTTGGCGAGGTCGCCTTCCATGCTGAACACCCCGTCCACGACTATGAGCTTGATTGCATCGGGACTGCACTTGGCAAGCTGCTTTTCGAGCGATTCCATGTCGTTGTGGGCATAGCGGAGCTGGGTGGCGAAGGAAAGGCGGCGTCCGTCCACTATGGAGGCGTGCACGCGGTCGTCGAAGATTACGTAGTCATCCTTGCCTACCAGCTGGGGGATGACACCTTCATTTACGGTGAATCCCGTGGAGAAGCACAGGGCATCATCCTTGCCGACAAATTCTGCAAGCTCCTTTTCCAGCTGAACATGGATATCGAGGGTTCCGTTCAGGAAACGGGATCCCGCGCAACCGGTTCCATACTTCTCGGTTGCTTTTATAGCTGCGTCAACAATCCGCTTGTCGTAAGTGAGTCCGGTATACGCATTGGATCCGAACATCAGGATTTTCTTTCCGTCAATAGTGACTTCGGTATCCTGATGACTGCTTATCTCCCTGAAATAAGGGTAGATACCGAGTGCCTTTACCCTCTGGGGCTCAGTATACCTGGAAAGTTTTTCGGTTAAAAGGTTCATAGTACACTTATGTAATAACCCGTAAAGATACAAATTTTCTGCAATATGCAAATATTTTGGACTATTGATGTGAAAAAGTCCGGCGCGATCCTTCGACAGTGCGCCAGTATGCGGAGTCGAAGTCTTCGGGATCGCGAGGGTTCAGGTACGCGCCTTCCCTGTACGGAAGAAATTCCATATAGGTTATCGGGAGGCCCATTTCCAGAAACATCGTTTCGTAGTATGTCTGCACTTCCCTCACCTCCGCCGGCAATTCATTTTCGGCCGGCAGGGTGCGCAAGCGTTGCGAATGCCGGCCGGAGCACTCACTGCGCAGCGTTTTTTCAGCGGAGCAGGGAGCGACTCCGACGGCTGCCGGACTGGCCTGCCGGCCGTATAAATCTTCCGTCGAAGCAAGTATGGGAAGGCCGTTCACGAGCGCGACGGCACGGGTGTATTCGTACAGGAAACGGCTGTCGGTCTTGAGATGGATTTTCCCTTCCGGCTTCAGGAAAGTGCGGTAACGCTCCAGGAACATGGCCGACGACAGTCTTTTGTTTTCGCTGGCACGAAGCTGCGGGTCCGAGAAGGTCAGCCATATCTCCGACACTTCATCAGGGCCGAAGAAGGCCGTGATGAATTCTATCCTGGTACGCAGGAAGGCCACATTGCGAAGTCCTTCTTCGATGGCGGTCTTCGCCCCTCGCCAAAGACGGGCGCCCTTGATATCCACACCTATATAATTCCTATCCGGATTGCGGCGTGCAAGTTCGAGGGTGTATTCTCCTTTTCCGCATCCAAGCTCGAGGATAATGTCCCCTTCGTGCCCGCCGAACATCTTCTCCACCCAATGCCCCTTTACGGGATGGTCGGTCAGATTTGCGTAACCGTTTGACAGCACCTCTTCCGCAGAAGGCTGGAGGAGGCAGGCGAAAGTTTCGTTTTCGGCGAATTTGCGAAGTTTATCGTGTCCCATCGTTTCGTTTGCAGATTATGCCGAGGCCTCGGAAGTCCTCCGGCGCATTGTTCACCCTGACGCGCAGAATCACGGGAGCAGCGGCTTCCTTTTTCCTTCCGTAAGGGTACGCGGCATCAGTCCCGGGCCGCCTGTCAGGGCGTATGCCGCTACGGTAAAGCGCTTCCACCTTCCCTGCAGGGAGCCACACAGTTTCCGAATAATCACAACTCCAGTCAACCGTCAGGCTCAGCGGAGCGTCAAGGGCCGCGGTATAAAAGGAAAGATCGTAGGTGGCGAGGGTGTCCGACATGTCAAGAGCGAATTCATAAAGTCCGTCCACAGCCTCGTCCGCACGGATGAACTGCTCACAGACGGCCGGCTTGTGGCAGCCGATTACCGTCAGAACCGGCAACAGGAACACCAAAAACCTTATTTTCATTCGGCTTCCGGCTTTCCGCCCTTGCGGCGGTTCTTGTTCTTGCGTTTGTTCTTGCGCTTGGGAGCGTCGAAACGCGAAATGCTGTCGTCGCCGACGGCTGTGACGAACTCGGGTGCAACGGGCTCCGGCTCCGACTTGAGCGACTCGGGCTTCACGCCGTTGCGGTTCATCTTGATTATCTCCATCACGTCGGAAGCGGCGAGCGGGTAGAGGTCGGCGTCGCTGTGTTTGTCGTACGAGAAATACATCACTTCACGGAGTATGTCCGTCTTTCGCAGGTATGCGAATCCGTCTTCAAACTCCAGCGGCTCCTGCACCTTCGGGATACGGCTCTGGGCATCCTGGTACACCTCCACCTCGTAATTCAGGCAGCATTTCAGCTTGCCGCACTGCCCCGCGAGCTTCTGCGGATTCAGCGAAAGGTCCTGCACCCTCGCGGCGGAAGTGGAGATGCTCTTGAAATTGGAGATATACCTCGCGCAGCACAGTTCCCGTCCGCAGATGCCTATGCCGCCTATCAGGCCGGCCTCCTGACGGGCGCCTATCTGCTTCATCTCTATACGGATATGGAATTCCTCGGCAAACACCTTGATGAGCTGGCGGAAGTCCACGCGGCCGTCGGCTATATAGTAGAAGATGGCCTTGCTGCCGTCCCCCTGGAACTCCACGTCGCCTATCTTCATGTCCAGCCCCATCTCGGCGGCAATCCTGCGTGCCTGTATCATCGTATCCTGCTCGCGGGCAATGGCTTCCTGCCACTTTTCTATATCGTTCTGCTTCGCCCTGCGGTAGATTTTCTTGAACTCGTAGGTCTCGTAATCTATACCCTTGCATTTCAGCTGCCTGCCCACAACGGGGCCTTCCAGCGTGATTATTCCAAGGTCGTAACCTGTGGCGGCTTCGACTATCACCATGTCGCCAAGCTTGACGTTCTGCCCCGAGGCGTTGCGGTAGAAGCCCTTGCGGGTGTTCTTGAAGCGCACCTCGAACACATCCCTGTAGCTCTGGTCCGGAATTCCGGCCAGATAGTTATGGTCTTTGAGCTTGCAGCAGCCTTCCCTGTATACGAAGCGTTCCTCTCCGGTCCCGTTGTTCCTGATGCTCACGCAACCGCGGTTACAGTCGGCTTTTATTGTTTCGTTGTCCATTGTCATATATTTTTGTAAAGTCCGCACACCAGGTCGGTGAACAGGATCTTCATATTTACGTTTCGCCCTATCAGCGCTGAGCAGCGGTCAAATGCCTCCAGGGCCTTGCGGGGGAAAGTTTTCCTGCATGACGATGCCCAGTCATGCACCTGAGTGTCGTCTCCCGCAATGCTGCCTAGCCCCTGCTGCACGAGGAACACCCTGCGAATTTTCTCCGATGCGTAGCGGCAGAACATGCGGGCGCTGTCGCGGGACGGCAGGGCCGCGAGCTGCTCCCCGACTGCGAGGGTGGCTGAAAGATCCTTGGCGACGAGGGCGTCCATCAGCGAGGAAAGCAGCCCTCCGTCGTCGTAACGCAGCACTGTGCTTTCTGCGGCCGCGGGAGGGTCCACCCTGAGAGTCTGGCAGCGCGACACTATGGTCGGCAGCAGTTTCTCGGGGTTGTGCGTCACGAGCACGAAGACAGTCTCCGCCGGAGGTTCCTCCAGAATTTTAAGCAGTTTGTTGGCCGTGGTCTGGTTCATCTTTTCGGGAAGATAGACCAGCACGGAGGTGTATCCGCCCTCGAGGGAGTAGCGGCTGAGTTTCTGCAGAAGGGCGTTCGCCTCCCTGACTCCGATGACCGTATTCTTTCCCTCGAACCCGAGCGCGGAATAAAGTTCATTTTCGCTGAAGCGGGGGTTTTCAAGCACCAGCTTCCTCCAGCCCGCCACATATTCTTCAGAGACGCTGTCTGCTGAAAGCACCACCGGATACACGAAATGTATGTCGGGATGAATCAGCTTGGAAACCTTGTTGCAGGCGGGGCATTCGCAGCAGGATTCTCCCCCGCCGCGTTTCCTGCAGTACAGATACTGAAGGAAGGCCAGCGCAAGCGCGACTCCTCCCCCTCCGTCATCCTCGTGAAGCAGGATGGCATGGGGAACCTTGCCGGAATCGACCATTCCTGCAAGAGCCGCCTTCACACGGGCGTTGCCTTCAATGTCTGCAAATTTCATTTTTCGCGGTTTGCACTGCTGAGTGCAAGGTATTCAAGTATTTCCCTGTCCTTGGAAGGAGCGAACGCGCCAAGCGCCGATACCGCGTCGGAAACGTAGCGTCCGACCATGTTTTCGGCATACTCCACTCCCCCGTTGTCAATCACGAATTTACGTATTTCGGCGCAATATTCGGGATGCTCCGGAATGGAATGTATCATTTTCCGTATGCTCCCGTCGTCACCCGAATTCTCCAGCGCGCCGAGCAGGGGCAGGGTGATTTTCTGTTCAAGAAGGTCTATGCCCACCGGCTTGCCTATTTCCTCCCCGCCGGTATAGTCGAGTATGTCGTCCCTGATCTGGAAAGCCATCCCCAGGGCATTGCCATAGGTTCCGGCGGCAGCCACTATCGCTTCGTCGGCAGACACCGAGACGGCCCCCATCTTGCAGGCGGTCTCGAAAAGCGAAGCGGTCTTGCCGTAGATTATGCGGAGATAATCTTCGCTGGTGGTATCGGAACTGAAGGCCTTCTGCTGCTGAAGCATCTCACCCTCCGCAAGGTCGATAAGAGTCCTTGAACAGATATCCACCATCCAGTAAAGATGCGAGGAGTGCACGAGCAGGCCCACCGCTCTCGCAAGCCAGAAATCCCCCACGAGCACCGCGGGCACGGCTCCATACTGTGAAAGTACGGTGGGATTGCCGCGACGGGTGGCTGCATTGTCCGCCACATCGTCATGCAGGAGGGTGGCATTGTGCAGGAGCTCCACGGACGCTGCGGCCTGTATGCTCTCTTCGGGCAGGGGGCTTCCGCCGCACAGCTTCGCAAAGAAAAGCGTCAGCATCGGCCTCAACATCTTTCCACCGTTCAGGAGCAGGGATGCATTTATATCGTTGAGCAGAGGCACGTCGGAGCAGAGGCTGCTGTCCAGCAGCTCCTTTAGCCGGGCCCAGTCGTTCCCGAGGGACAGTATGACATCTTCTTTCTTCATCAGAATATTTTTGCAAGTTCTTCAGGGGTGGAAGCGAACTCCGCCCTGGCACGGTCTTCCGGAGTAAGCATTCCCGTTGCGACAAAATGGTCGAGCAGGGCGCGCAAAGGCTCGAAAAAGCCAGCATAATCCAGCACCGCCACCCGTCCGTCGAACTTTCCGAGCTTGGCGAGCACCAGGGTTTCAAAAAACTCGTCCATGGTGCCGATTCCTCCCGGAAGGGCCACTGCAACGCTCGCGCCTTCGCGCATTTTGTCCTTGCGCTCTGCCATGTCCTCTGTCCAGGTCAGCTCGGTAAGTCCCTCATATTCCATGCCTTTCATGAAGGTCGGAAGCACTCCGTAGCATTTCGCCCCCATCTGTGTCGCCGTATCGCAGACCACGCCCATAGTTCCCCTGAAAGAACCTCCGGACACTATGCTGTATCCTGCCAAACAAGCCGCACGGACAACTTCCCGCGCGGCCTGATTGTATTTGGGATCTATTTCACTGCTGGCGGAGCAAAAAAACACCGCCTTTTTTTCAGTCATATAAGTCCCCCTTACTTTTAGAAGAATATGGCGAGGGAGGCCATTATACCGGAGCACTTCTGGCTCTGTGCCGCGGAAACTGCCGTAGCGATACCTCCGCTGACGGATGTTACCTTGGAAGCATCATCCTGATAAAGCTCGCCCATATTCCAGAAGTAACGGGCCGAAACCTGCAGGTTCTTGAAGATATCGACACCTATACCGGCACCGAAGCCATATTCAAGCTTGTTCTTGATTACATCCCAGTCCTTGGAAACATCCGAAACGTTCGCAACGTTAATCTTCGTTTCATTGGTGACGGCATAACCCACGAAAGGCTCCACGAAAATGTAGGGGCGGACGACCTCAAGGTCGATGCCGAACTGAATCTGTACGGGAACTTCCACGAAACCGGTCTTGAAATCAGCTTTGAAAGCCTCTCCTCCACTGACGGCATCCCCGACAGTCATACCCTTGATGTTATATATAACAGCAGGCTGGATGGCAAGTCCTCCCATGAGAGGAATTTTACCTACAAGACCGACATGGTACTGGGAGATATTTTTGGCATCTGCAATAGCTGACTCGATATCAGTCTTTGAAGAAGTCACACCCGCGATGATACCCACCTGGGCGAAGGCACTGCCGGCAATCAGCATTGCGGCAATAGCGATGATTAATTTTTTCATAATAAATTATTTAGAATGTTTTGAATATCCTGCTTCGACACCAGGCCTACGCTGCGCTCCGCAAGTTCCCCTCCCTTGAAGAAGAGCAGGGTGGGGATGTTGCGCACGCCGAAGCGTTCCGCAACGTCTTCGTTGTCGTCCACATTGCATTTTGCGACTGCAATCCTG
>CAJONC010000042.1 GCA_905235675.1 uncultured Bacteroidales bacterium
TGTCCTCATAGACACACTTGTTATCCGGATGCAAAGATATAAAATGGTAGCTAACTTTGCAAAAATTAGCTACGTTTTTTCGATTCTTTTCGGTACACCTCCCTCTACCAGGCCGCCCGCCGCCACTCTTCCATGGAAATACCCGAAAGCGTCTTAAAGGCGTCATCTGCCTTGTCGCAAGCCGATAAAAGAATACAAACCGCTACCCCAGCATGGTGCCGGATTTGGTGCGGCTGGCGACGTCGATGTAGGGTTTCATGGATTTGTAGTCGGAGTGACCGGTCCATTTCATCACTACCTGGGGCGGTTCTGCTTTTCAAAAGTGCTCAAAACGGGTATTTATTTCGTCGGATTTCTCAATAAAATTATGTAAGTTTGTAAAAATAAACCGTTCCTTATGAAAAAGTTTGTATTGGTATTGCTTGCTGCCCTGGCCGGTGTCCCCGTCCTTTGCGCATCCTCTTCGGAACACACATTGTTCAGCGATGGGAAATCTTCATATTCGATAGTCATCCCTGCGGATGCCTCCGTGAGTGAGACTACCGCTGCCGGTGAGCTCCGGAATTACATCAAGGGCATCAGCGGCGCGACGCTCCCCATCCTGACAGGAACGCCGGCGAAAGGCCCTGCCATTTACGTCGGTTATTGCGAAAAAACGGCCAAAAAACTCAAAGTTGCCAGGCCCAATCCCCAGGACGAAAGTTTTACCTATTGCTCAAAAGGCGATGATATCTACATCTGGGGCGGTTCCGAAGCCGGCACGATGTATGGTGTCTTCAGCTTTCTTGAGCAGCAGTTCGGTGTACGCTGGTACAGCCCTGCATTCACGGTAGTGCCCGGTCTCGGCTCCTGGTCATTCGAAAAGTTGCATCACAGCGAAACTCCTGCCATTCTCCGCCGCCAGACAAACTATTATTCCACTTCGAGAAGCCCCGAATGGAATTATCACAACAAGATGAACCTCCTTTGGAGCCCTGTGGACAGTAAATACGGGCACATTTCCGCATACTGGGGCGCGCATACCATGGGCTGGCTGGTCCCTTCAAAGGAGTTTTTCAGCGACCATCCGGAATACTTCAGCGAAGTTGACGGCAAAAGGATTCCTAACGGACAGCTTTGCCTTTCCAATCCGGACGTCCTGCAAATCTGCAAGGAGCGGCTTCTCAAGGTAATAGAGGAAAATCCCGGATATTGGGTTTACAGCCTTTCCCAGCTCGACAACAAGAAACGCTGTACCTGCGGACGCTGCCGCGCACTTGAAGAGGAGTATGGCGGCCCTTCAGGCATTCTGATTTGGTTTGTGAACCAGGTTGCAGAAGAGGTCGAAAAGCTGTATCCGGACAAGTATGTCGGCACTTTCGCCTATCAGTACACGCGCAAGGCGCCCGGAAAAATAGTTCCGAGGGAGAATGTTGTCATCCGTCTCTGCGACATCGAATGCTGCTTCGCCCATCCTCTTGGGGGATGTCCCAAGAACAAATCCTTCATCCATGACCTGCAGGAATGGGGGAAGATATGCAATAACGTGTTCATCTGGGACTATGTTGTAAACTACGCGCAGTATCTGGCGCCGTTCCCCAACTTCTCCGTCATAGGTCCGAACGTCAAGACCTTCAGCGAAAACAACGTCATTGGACTGTTCGAAGAGGCGCAGTACAACTCGGCTGTCGCTGAATTTCCGGAAATGCGTGCCTGGATGGTCTCCAAGCTTCTCTGGAATCCGGAACAGGATACCGAGGCCCTTGCAAGGGATTTCATCAGCGGCTATTACGGATCCGTCGCTCCCTATATACAGGAGTATTACGACATGACGCAGGACCTTGTCAAGGAAGACACCCACTTCAATATTTACATCAAGCATGATAATCCCCTCTATACGGATGAATACGTGGATGCGGCCTCCAAGTTGCTTTCAAGGGCCAGGATGGCAGCCGCCAACGAAAGGGAAAGGTATGAGGTTGACAAGGTGAGGATGCAGATACTTTATCTCAGGATACTCCGCAATAGGGAGCAGTCCCTTGAAGACGGGACTTTTGAGGAATTCTCCAGCCTTGTCCGGAAGACAGGGGCGAGAATCTCCGAGGTCAGGGATTTTGACCGTTTCATCAGGGACTTCGGCTACCCTCCGTACGAGAAGAAATAAACGCTATAAACGAGTCAGATAGATACCGGCCCTGGGACTGCCGTCGGGGCGTGTGAGTTCGTGGGAAGAATAATATACCACGGTGAGCTTATCACCTTCAAGAAGGAATCCGGGATAACTGTTGTCTCCGCCTGACGGAAGCGTCTTCCAGAGCTCGAAGTCTCCGTCAACCGTCCCCCGCCAAAGGCAGGTTTTCGTCTCTCCGCCCTCGAAATAAGCCCGTCCGCCGACCAGCAGCGATCCGTCTGGCATCACCGCCATTTCAGGGCCGCCGATCTGGAATGGAAGCGGGCGGAGCTTCCAATCGGTGTACGGTGGCTCGCTGATGCCCAGACAGGCTTTCCTGTCCTCCTGATCGCGGCGGATTAGCAGAACCATTCTTCCGTCCGGAAGGAAACGAGCGGTGGTTTCGTTAGGGAATCCTCCCAGTTCGATATCCGTGATTTTCTCATAATGCAAACCGTCGGAGGTCTTGAGCAATTCCAAACTGTTCTCACCGTGTCTGCCATAAGAAACGGTATAGCCTGTCCCTTCGTTCCATGTCATCCTCCAGAACCAGGCAAATCCGTCCGAGACAGGATAATCCACAGGTTCAGGGTTACTGAAAGAAAGGCCGTCGGAACTGAAAGATACCTGCGGGATCTGCTTCTGCAGTTTCTTATCCACATACACCGAACCTCCCTGGAGCACCATCAGGCGTCCGTCGGCCGTAACGGAAAGTTTGGGATCGCGCAGGTCATAACCCTCCTTCGAGAGCAGGGCCACGCTCTCCCAGTGCTTGCCATCGGCGGAGCGCAGGATGCGGGTTTTTCCTGCCGCGATTCCATTCTCGTCGAAAATATGGCTTGCGCCCTCCCTGAAACTCACATATAACGCATCCTTGTAGCGCAGGATGGACGGGAACGCACTGTATTCATGGTCCCAGATACATTCGACGCGACATCCTTCATCAGCATCGCATTTCAATCCGGCAAAAAGGACGGCACTCAAAAGCGAAAGGGCAAGCAGATGTCTCATAAGCGTCTCAGGGCGTTTTACAATTCGGAAGGATGAATTTTCCCGTGGAATTTCAATCCGTTGAGAAGGGCGTTGAAGTCGGATTTTTCAAGGTATGCGACACGCTCATAACCTTCGCGCTCAATGACGAACTGCAGTTGGTTGGTAAGGAGAGGCTTATACCTGTATACCTTTATCGTTTCCATTTCCTGCCCAGGAAAGAATGGCTTGAAACTGCCCTGGATCTCCCTCATTGTGCCTTTGGGTTCCTTGTACAGGGTTTTAAGTTCATTCATGAAGGCTAAGGCATCGGTAACATTGTTCCCGAGGGGTATGTAAAGCAGATTTACCGGATCTACGTCAATCTGGACTATTCTGTTGCCTATACCCATACTTCCTACAAGGAGGTAATAATGGTTCAAACTGTCGGAGGGGATATTGACTATCTCCACCATCTGATCGATGTTTTCATTTTCCACGGATACAATTTCCTTTACCACAGGAAATTTGCCCGTCTGGGCAAAAAGGACGGCCGAGCATGTGAGGGCCGCAATGATGCTTATGATTCTTTTCATTTTCTTATGATATTTATACCAACAGTTTACGTCCTTCCATCAGAATTCGCCCGTCGCAGATTACCGTATCCACGCAGGAGGAATCCGCTGCATATACCCAGTCCGAAACCAGATTGTGCAGGGGCTGGAAGCGTTCCGAGCCAAGGTCAATCAGTATGGCATCCGCAAGTTTCCCCTCTGCAATTACACCTGCATCTATACCGAAGGCGGCTGCTCCTGCATCCGTAGCCCAATGCAGGGCCAGATTTGCGGGGAGGCATCCGGGATCGCCCTGGCACTTTGCGAGCAGCGAGGCGAATTTCATCTCCTCCCGCATGTCCAGGTTGTTGTTGGACGAGCATCCGTCGGTGCCTATTGTGACTTTCACTCCGGCCTCTATCATCGCTGCATAAGGGAAGATTCCGCTTCCGAGCTTCATGTTGGAGCAGGGGCAGTGCGCCACTGTGACTCCCCTTTCGGCAAGTATCGCAATGTCCTCTGCGTCAAGATGTACGCAGTGCGCGGCTATCACGTCCGGCCCGAGGAATCCCAGACTGTCGAGGTATTTGACGGGGCTCATGCCGTGCAGGCGCATGCAGTCTTCCACTTCTCCCATGGTTTCGGAGAGATGGATATGGATGGGGATCCCTGCCTCGCGGGCGATGGAGGCTGCGAAGTTCAGGGTTTCTTCCCCCGCGGTATAGATTGCATGGGGTGCTGCCGCTATGCCTATCCTGCCTCCGGTGGGGTCCTGCCAGGAGCGTATGTATTCCGCTTTTTCGGCGCGCAGTGCAAGAGGGTGGCTGTCCATGAGTGTCATGCCTATGCAGGCCCTGACGCCCATGTCGGAAACTGCCTTTATGGTCTGGTCGACCTCGAAATACATGTCATTGAAGAAGACGGTGCCGGACTTTATCATCTCCCTGATGGCAAGGACGCTGCCTTCGTAGATATCCTGCGGAGTGAGGGTGTCCTCCTTGGGCCAGATGTAGTCCTTTAGCCAGGTGTCCAGCGGCATGTCGTCGGCATATCCCCTGAGCAGTGTCATGGCCGCATGGGTGTGGGTGTTGTAGAATGGAGGAAGTATGGCCTTCCCTTCTGCGTCGATTACCTTAGCTGCCGCCGTGTCCGGACTTGCGTCCAGGCTTGCGAAACGCTTGCCTTCAATCAGAATATTGGTTCTGCCATTGTTCAGCAGGACGTTTTTAATCAGAATGCTGTTATTCATAATCTCTATAATGTAAAGGAGACTGACGCTCCGTTGTTATTTATATCTATATTCACCGTGGAACCCATTACAAGCGGGAGAATCACGTCGCCGTGCCCTGCGGGGAAGCCGCAGAGTACAGGGATGCCGTAACTTTCCAAGTCCCTGCTTATCAGCTCTTCGGCAGTGCATCCGAACTCGTCGCCGCAGCGGGTAAACTCTCCGAGAATCACCCCTTTGACTCTGTCCAACACACCGTTCAGCGCCAGCATGTTGATCTGCCTGTCGATGTTGTGCATGCTTTCCTCGACTTCTTCTATAAAGAGAATGATTCCGTCCAGGGCAGTTGCGTCCGCGGAAGATCCGACCAGGGGCGCGAAGGTCATGAGATTGCCCCCCACCAGCGTGCCTCTTGCGCTCCCCTTCCTGTTGAAAGGATGTGCCGGCAGCTGATATTGGGGGATTGTTCCGAAGAGAAGATCGCGCAGGGAGGTACAGGAGATGTCATCCCCTCCTTTGTTTGCAAGGAAAGAACACATCGGCCCCTGTATGCTCATTACTCCGGCGCAGGTGGCCATTTCGTGCAGGGTGGTGATGTCGCTGAATCCCACTATCCACTTGGGATTGTCGGAAAAAATCCCCCGCTTCAGTTTTGATACCATCTGGATAGTGCCATAACCTCCCCTGTTGCATATAATCGCTTTAATCCCAGGATCTTCCAGGGCCCGCTGAAGGTCGGACAGCCTTTCTTCCAGGCTGCCTGCATACTGCCTTTCGTACAGTTTTCCGGCATTCCGCCCGATGACCGGTACCAACCCCCATGAACGGATGATTCCGGCAGCTTTCTCCACCCCCGCCATATTGAGATGGTAGGACGGGGAAACCAGTGCGACCTTGTCGCCGTTAGTTAAGAATGCAGGTACTTTCATCATTCATTACCTTCCTGCAAAAATACGTATTTTTTTGCGTATATTTGTTTTCGCAACTTTCAAACTCATGGAAAATAACAATGCCCGAAGGGAAATATGGCTTGACTGGCTGAGAATTACCGCCTGTTTCCTTGTAATGATGACCCACAGCGCAGAACCGTTTTACCTTGGCGGCGAAGGATCCCTGATTCTTACCCAAGCAGATGCCTTCTGGGTAGGATTCCTGAATGTACTCCCCCGTGCTTGCGTGGCACTTTTCATCTTCACATCAAGCTACCTGCAGTTCCCCCTGCACTACTCCACAGGAGAATTTTTCCGCAGGCGTGCATCCCGCATCCTGATTCCTTTCATTTTCTGGAGCATTGTCTACGCCCTGGTCTGGGGTGAGCCCGTGCAGAATTTCAAGGACCTGGTGTTCAACTTCAACTATGCCGCGGGGCATCTGTGGTTCGTTTACATGATGATAGGCCTCTATCTCATTATGCCACTGCTGTCCCCCTGGGCCGAAAAGGTCGGCAAGCGGGAGTTGCAGATATATCTCGGAATCTGGCTTTTCACTACAACCATACCTCTGATACGCCAGTGGCTCGGAGGTCCCGCGCCAGTGATTTACGGACCTTCCGGCATCCCCAACGCTGCAAAATATCCCCTCTGGGGCGAGGCCAGCTGGAACTCCTACGGACTTTTCTACTACCTCAGCGGCTTCATCGGATACCTGCTGCTGGGCCTCTACTTCCGCAAGTTCGTCGGCACCATGTCCTGGAAAAAGGCCCTCGGCATAGCAGTTCCCCTATTCATAGCAGGCTTTGCCATCTGCTCCGGAGGCTTCCTGCACATGGTGATGGCCGACGCGAAAGGGTCCTTCCCTGTAGAAGGCCCAGTCGGGCTTGCGGCCCTGTGGGAAGGTCCCTGGCTGAACGATACCGTCGGCGTCGCACTGATGACTATCGCCTGGGTTCTTGTATTCAGGCAGATTCGCGGAGGCGGACGTTTCTACGAAAAGGTCGTCCTGCCCGTTTCCAAGGCCAGTTACGGCATGTACCTCTGTCACATGCTGGTGCTCGGGAGCGTTTCGGTATGGATTCGCAGCAGCCTCGGAGTGGGCGAAAACGGCATTCTGGGCATCTGGACCACACCTGTCGAGATATTCGGCACCGCACTCATTTCATTCTGCGCGGTGGCGCTGGTATCGGTGCTTGTGCAGCGTATTCCCAAGGTCGGTAAATTGATAATGGGATGAATCCCCTTTCCCTGAGGCTTCTCGGGCAGCAGCTTTCATGCCCTGAATTCAGCACTCCTCACGATGTCGTGTCCTGGATGGGAGCGATGCAGGGGCAGGATTACCGTGCCATGCGCTGGGCGGTCGGGATGCGTACAGGGCATCCCTCCGAGAAGTCGTTCAGGGAAGCATTCAATTCCGGAAGCATAATCCGTACCCACCTGTTCCGCAGCACCTGGCATCTGGTGGCTGCGGAAGATTACGGGTGGATGATAGATTTGTGTTCCGATAAGTCGCGCAGCGGCATCAGGGGCTGGATAAAGCAGAGCGGAGTAGTAATCAGCGAAGATGAAGAACTACGCTTCCGTGAGTTCATTTCCGGAGCGCTCAGAGGGCGCGGCAGCCTCGACCGCAGCGGCATTGAATCCATAGTTCTGGAAAGCGGTTTTCCGTGCAGGCCGGAGCATATCAAATATCAGCTGTATCTCGCCGAGGTGTCGGGAGTGATTTGCAGCGGGAACATGGAAGGTAACGAGCGTACATGGATTCTTTCTTCCGACAAAATAGCATCCCGGCCTTTAATGACGCGTTCCGAGGCTTTGGAAGAGCTTGCAAGAAGGTATTTCCGCAGCCATTCCCCTGCCACCTTTGAAGATTATGTATGGTGGACCGGACTGAATGCGGGCGAATGCAGGCAGGGCATTGAGGCCCTTGGAGACGAACTTGTACGCGAGCGCTGGAAAGGCCTTGAGTTTTATGTGTACCGCGATTGCCGCACCCGCGGCTGCCGAAGCGGAAAAGTCCTTCTCCTGCCTCCTTATGATGAATATCTTATCGGATACAAAAGCCGCCAGGTCGCCCTTCCCCCCGAATACAGGCACCGCGCCCACGACCAGAAAGGCATCTTCTGGCCTGTAATCCTTCTCGACGGCAAGGTCGTCGGCAACTGGTCCGCCTCGGGCTCCTCCTCTGCCGCAGTTCATCGCACATCTCCAGCCGCGGCCTCAAGTTCCGGCTCAACCTCTTCCGGCGCATCTCCGGCCACGGCCTCAGGTTTCGGCTCTGGCTCCAGCAGAAGCCACTGCATCTCTGTCGACCTCTTCAACCCCGCCTCTCCCCTTCCCGCCGAAGCCCTTCAGAAGGAAATTGACAGGTATGTGCGCTTTTGTGGAAATTGATTTAAAGGAGACTCTCGTTGTTCCATCTGCCTGGAAAGGCAGGTGCATAGCTCATCAAACCCAGATACTCCTGTCAGGATAATAAACGAATCAGTTCATCAAGCTTCCCCACCACCTTGTCGAACAACTTATACATGAGTTCCGGCTCCACCATCTCGGGGATATAGACGATGACTTTCTTTCCGGCTCCGGCCATCCATCCGGCTTCGGTGTGGGCGCTGCGGCCGCAAGGCAGGACCAGCACGCAGGTATCGGCCCAGTTCAGCGCGTCCAGATCGGCTGAGAACTGCTTTTCCGCAAGCGGATGCTGCAATCCCTCGGCGTACTCCTCGAAAGTCCAATTCGGGGCGTTCTCGTCAATGTCTGTCCAGTGGAAGCCATTGCCTCCGTGGGGCGGGTTGCGAAAATCGTACACCTCGTGGCCAGCGGCCCGGAGAGCCTCCACCACTTCGGGGTAGTATTGATTCCTCCAGCTGGAGGCGATGTAGATCTTTGTCATAGCATTGAGGTTTGCTGCTGACAAAGTTACGAATAATCCCTGATTTTTGTTGTCCATCCTGTCCACAACTGTCCACGCTCCTCCAAATCGTCCACGCCGTATGGACGTGGACGGCAAAGCCAAAACGAAACCGAAGCCTCGTGTGAAGTGGGGCTTCAGTCATACTTGAACGGTATCAGTGCCAGGACGATGCCAAAATGGCGTTTAAGCAAGGAGAAATCCCGCTGAATATCATTTTCTATTCAATAGATGTGGTGTTCGAAACGACATCCACTCTTATCGTGTAATTCTTTGATGTACCCTCAGAATTAACAGTTGTGAGTTCATACACAAAAAAGTTTCCATTCTTAGAAGCTAGCTCAAAGCTTGAAAGTTTCTCCGTCAGGTCATTCCCCGTGCTCAACCTTTCTGTGAGAGGGCTTTCTCCAGTTTTCAAATTTACGATAGCAACCTCAACGCAAGGAATAGAGTCGTAATATCCAACAGATAGGAGGACCTCATGGGAAAGAGGATATGTGAGATACCAACCACCCCGGTCCATGGCTGCAAATCTGCACACGTTTTTGTTGGCCATATCATAGAGTTTTTGGCCGTCTTTTGAATAGCAGGCATCAAATGCGAGTAAATCATGTTCATATCCCACGTTTCCAAAAAGATTGGATCCAAGATTCATCTCAGTAATGGTGGCACAAAAAGAACGCCCGTCATGAATGTAAACAGTTGGGGTCTCTTCAAAATAGTAGTCTGAATCTGCATAGACATCCTTAACCCCAATGTAAGAGTATTGTTCATCTACAATAAGAAAAAAGACTTTAACATACTGAAAATCCACTGTGACGGTATGGCCATAACTTACTTCTTTACTGATACTTTTCGGCGCGTTATGGTTGGTGAGCACAAATTCTTTTATAAAGCGGTCATTCTTTGAGTCATAGGGGTCGCAATATGCAACTCCAATCCACGGATTACCATTCTTTTCTCCAATCCACGGATGTGTGTAGCCCTTAGTATCAGGAATATACAGGCATACATCGGAGGGACTCCCCATTAAAACCTTGATTCCATTAGTGTCGAATCCGGCATCTTCCATCATCTCCTTGACCCCCATCCAATCCTTCCAATTATCCTCCTCAGAAGAACTTCCATTGTCTTTATTGCACCCTACGGCTAGCGTGGCCAACAAACTCATTACCAAAACTTTCAAGTTTATTGTCTTCATATGTATTCTTTTTATTACTACAAAGTTATGCCATAAATCCGACTATTTCAAGTTTTTACAGGATTTCCTTCATTTTTAAACCAAAACGTCCTCGATTTCTGTATTCAGATATTTTTCCGTAATTTTGCGTCTGTAAGCACATGACAAGGACTCATACATACAACAATATGAAGAAATTCTGCTACCTCGCAACTGCGGCGATAGTACTTTTTGCCTGCGGTAAAGAACCCAATAATGGAGGAAATGAAAATCAGCCCAAAGAAGTCCAGTGCAACCTGAAAGGCTATGCCCAGAAAGGCCAGTTCGTAAAGGGCTCCCAGGTGACGGCCTTCGCGGTCGGCACCGACATGGTGGCTACTGGCGAAAGTTTCCCGGCAAATATCTCCGATGACCTTGGCTCATTCTCTATCATAGGCAAGACCGAGGCTCCGTATTTGGAACTGCGTGCCGAGGGCTACTACTTCAACGAGATTACCGGTGAAGTGTCCTCAAATCCTTTGTATCTGGAGGCTGGAGGCCTTTGTGAAGTCAGATGACACGGCGGCAAACATCAATTTGATGACCACGGCTATCCGCCCCCGCGTAAAGAAACTCATTTCCGGCGGGAAGTCCTATTCCGATGCCGTCTCGCAAGCTCAAAAGGAACTGCTTGACGCTCTCGGATTCTCCGGGACAGCCAAGAACTTCGATGATATGGACATCACCGGAACCACCGATGCCGATGCTATGCTGCTGGCCTTCGCTTGCCTGATTCAACATAATCGCAACGCATCAGAGGTAACGACACTCATCCAGGAACTGGCTTCTGAACTTGAGGCTGACGGAAGCATAAGCAATAATACTCTTACGGATGTCAAGAAGAGTTTCGGAGATATCGATGTTGTCAGTGTAATCCAAAATATGGCAGCGTACTATAAAGAGAAAAGCCTTTCAGTATCAACCGT
>CAJONC010000043.1:0-3679 GCA_905235675.1 uncultured Bacteroidales bacterium
GGACAATTCATAAAGATATTTGGAGTTTGAACCACGAAATTCATAAACGTTCTGGTCATCGTCTCCTACGGCAATCACACGCATATCCTCATTCTGATCCATAAGGGCCTGAACCAGTGCATATTCATCGGCACTCATATCCTGCGCTTCATCAATCACAAGTACCGTCTTGCTAATTCGGTTTGGCTCCACATCTCCCCCGCGTATCATCTCTGCGGCACGCCTGACAACATCTTTCGAATCCTCCAGATTTCCAATACGCCCCATAAGGTCGAAGCAGTAGGAATGGAATGTTTTGATTTCAACAAAATGGGCAGCATTGCCAATAAGATTCATCAGGCGCTGCTTGAACTCCGTTGCTGCCGCACGTGAAAATGTAAGCATCAGCAACTGTTCATGCTTCACATCCTCAAGCAGCAATAACGACGCCAATTTATGAACCAGAACCCTGGTTTTCCCGCTTCCAGGACCCGCGGCCACGACAATGCACCTGGATTCCTTGTCTGAAATAATCTCCATCTGTCGCGGCGAAAGCACCCCGAATACCTGCCGATATTTCTCCGGGGAGATATTCTGCTGTATCTCCCGCGCGCGATTACCTTTGAAGTATTTGGAAATAAACCCTTTATAATCCATATGGAAATAGTCCTGAACATATTGGAGCGCCGCTCCGTAGTCCTTGACCATCAAGTTGGCATACTCCCCAACGATATGGATTTGCTGAATTTTCTGCCGGTAGAATTCATTCAGCATGGCATAATCTTCCACCTTATACCGGAACTTGTTGTCCTTGACGCGACGAATATCCATCGCATTGTAAAGGACAAGAAAGCCACCTTCCAGTTTCAGTGCTCCGATTCGGGAAAGATATAGCAGCGCCTCCTCAACATCAGAGATAGACGCTTCCCGTCCGTAATCCTGAAGAGTCGTCCCGATGGCATTGAAGTCACGCAAAAGCTCCAATACGGAAAAATGGACGGAGGTGGACACCCCTTCTTTCGCAGCCTGGGCATATAGCCAATCAATGGAAAAGCGGCATATCCGTGTTCTCAGGTCAAAACGGCTCAATACACTGTCCATATCGGCCTGACGAGCAATGCGGATACTATTCAGGTTATATTCCTCCCGACGCGTATAGCCCTTGACCGTCAGAAAATAAAGAATCGTCCGGATATCCTTTTCTGTTGCCGAAGCAATCCCCGCCCGTATGGCTTCGTCGTTTAATTGCTTATATGAAATACTCAACGTCTCATCCGGAATCCGCTCCAAAATATATTTTTCCAGCTTGGAGAACCGCTCGAAGCTGGTAGTTGATTTCTTCTGCGAACTCCCCGGATCCTGGAGATAGGCCGAGATGTCTCTGCTGTCCGCAAGAATTCCCTCCTGCCGCATCCTCTCCACGACAGAAACCACCTCAGACTTTGTCAGTCCGAGGATATCAGCCAGATAATCCACCCTTGACTCCGCTTCTTCATCCTGTGCTCTGGTAACATACTTCTGCGAAATAAGCGACTTGATAATACGAACCGCTTTTTCGATTTCCTTCTGCTCAAACAGAACCGAATGCTCTATCCGGGAACGGGCTTCATCCATATTGGACACAGTAATTCCGGTAGCATAGACATGCGGGATATTATTTCCTCGCTCTATGTATCCACCCTGTTCCAAGGCAGCAAGGGCCGTCCTCACCCTCGCCTCGATTTCAGAGACAGAGTCGTCCCACCCTGCCCGTCGGGCGATCTCCAATGCAGAACACTCTGCCCTGGGCCGATAGCGTGTAAGGCTTTTCACTGCATTCCAAACCTGTTGTATCTCACTGATACTCACCTTGGTCTGGTTTAGGAGGATAAAGTGTTTATCCAGGTCATCGTCACTATAAAGTACATAACACCGCGCCTCAAGCAAAGGATCCCGGCCGGCCCTGCCAGCTTCCTGGACATAGTTCTCCAGCGAGTCTGATATATCATAATGAATCACCAGGCCCACATCTTTCTTGTCAACCCCCATTCCAAAGGCAGATGTAGCGACGATGATACGGACATCATCGTGCATAAAAGCCTCCTGGTTGGCCAATTTTTCATCGGCATCCATCTTTCCGTTAAAGGGCAGCGCCTTGAAGCCGTCCCGAGTGAGTTTCCCCGCAAGTTCCTCCGTGCGTTTGACCCGGGCCACATAGACGATGGCAGGACAGTCGGACTCGGAAATAAGCTGCCTGAGCTTCAGGTATTTGTCATCATTGGAATCTGCGTGAACAACACTGTACCGAAGATTTGTACGAGTAGCTGAAGAAGCAAAAAGTTCTAAATGAATCCCCAGCATTCGCTCGAAATAGTCACTGATATCCTGAATGACTTTCTGTTTGGCTGTTGCTGTAAAACAGGAAACCGGAATCCTTGTGCCGGGACCTTTACGCTTCTGATATTCGCTTATGAATTTGCCGATATATAGATAGTCAACCCGGAAATCCTGCCCCCATGAAGAGAAACAATGCGCCTCGTCAATAACAAAACGGACCACATTTCTGGAGAGAAGGATACGTTCTATGGTTCGTGACCGGAGCATCTCCGGAGCTATATACAGAAGCGATGCATCCCCACTTGAAACCCGTTCGATTGCCAGCGAGCGCGAAATCGGGTCCAATAGACCGTTGATTGTCACAGCATCCGTAATCCCCTTTGCCGCCAAATTGTCCACCTGGTCTTTCATAAGAGATTGAAGTGGTGAAATCACCACCGTAAGGCCCCGGACAGACCGGCCTTGCATCAGTGCAGGCAGCTGGAATGTCAAGGACTTCCCTCCTCCCGTGGGGAAAATGGCTAGCAGTGATTTCCCGTCCACGGCAGCCTGTGCAGCCTTTTCTTGAAGATTCTCCCCCTCAAAAGTGCGGAACTCGTCGAAGCCGAAGAATTGCTTCAGCTTCAAGCGGACATCCAACTGTGAATTACAGTATTCGCATCCGGTAGCACAACGCGTGTGCCTGAGCATCTTCATTACATACTCAATCTCCGGGTAATTACGAATCACCCAAGCCGGCGTGTTGGAGCGGTAGTCGGTGGTGTCTATCAGTGACAGTGCATATGCCAGCGCACAAGGCGCTTGGTTTATGAGCGCATCCAGATCGGAATGGGCACAAATCTTTCCTTCAAAGAGTCTGTGAATCATCTCTGGCAAACCACGCCGATCCGGAAGTGGGGCCCCAACCAGTTTAAGGAATCCGTCAAATTCTTGCCTGCCGGTCAGAAGCGATGAAAAAATCTGCTTCATTTCTCCACTGAGCGCCTGCCATCGACTCACTTCATCCCATAGAAGATCCCGAGCCTTTTCGCAGTCGTTGAGCGGGTTATTCATCTGATCGCTTATCAGCTTGTCATCCTTGACCAACCTGTGATAGGGCCTTTCCGGGAACAATAAAGGAGAGAGATAGAGCGTATCTACCAGAGCCCATCGACCGCCACTGCCTTCCAGCAGATACTTTGCGTCATGATGGATGATATTATGACCACAGACATAGTCAACCCCCTTGAGGAAATTCAAAAATTCGGGTTTGGATGGCTTGTGGAAACAACTTCCATCATAACGCAATGCGCCGATATCATGGACTTTGTGGTCCTTGATACCCACCTCAGCATCTACTACCGCGTATTTGACGGTTTGGTCAGGGCTGATCGCTGTATTTCGC
>CAJONC010000043.1:3706-13399 GCA_905235675.1 uncultured Bacteroidales bacterium
TTGATTCCCAAATCCTTGCAAACATTGCAACAATTTACAGGCACACAAGTCTATGCCTCCTGCACGGGAAAAGTCTTCTCACACCCCCACCAGAGAGAACGCCTCGCGGAACGGAATTGTATCTTCCTTTCCCACATATTCTTTCCATGCGCGCTCCGCGTGACTCAGTTTCGATATCGCGCGCGATGTCATGTCCTTAAACTTTTCGCACACCTCGTCGATTACTGCCAGCTCTTCCTCCGAGAACGCGCTCATATCCGCCTCTGCTCCCGCCTTTAGCGACAGACACTCCTGTCCTTGTACCAGGCGCAACTGTTCTTCGACCTCATCGAATGCACTGTACACCCGGTCCCAACGTTGCGGCACCGGTCCGAACTCCAGCGCCTGATATGCCAGTCCTGAGATGGCCATTCCACGCTCCCTGTACGACAGGAAGTCAATATAAAACAGGACCTTGTTCATCTTTGTCTGAAACGTCTCCCCCATCTCTCCGAGCACGTGCAGCAGCAGGTTCTTCAGTCTCACAGTAGATTGCGGGGCAAAACCGTTCGCCAACCCGCGCCCCGACAGGAACAAGCGATTCCGCTCAAAAGACTCGTCGTGCCAGCCGTCCGACCGGGCAATCACCTCTTCCACTCGCGTCGTTATTTTCACATACTCCTTCTCCGTCAGCTGATGCCGCGAACTGCGAACCAAATCCAGGAACACCTTCGGATTCATCGCACTTCTAATCATCTTACCGTTACTCTCGCTGGGCACCTCCCCTTCTTCATACAAGCGATACTGATTCGTCCCGAAACCAAGAATCAGTGCCATTTTCGAAGCACTCACCCCATATCTTTCCCTAAGCGAGACAATCTCATCCTGATACGGAATCCCATGCTTCTCCCGGTACTGGTTCGTCACCTGATTATACCATACACCATCACTCTCCGTCGTAGTAAACGACTCCCCATTGTCATCGTCGTGAAACGAAATATAGATACAATCATACTCCTCGCCGCGATACTTCATTCGATCCGGCTCATAAACCGCCCTCATGGGCTTCCCTGTTATTGGACTTTTCTGTATTATCATTTCTTAAATGGATACTTCAATGGATAATCAGCGATATTACTGCAAAGGTATAAATAATTTTCAAAAACGCTTATTTTTTTCAACGATAAAGTTGAATATTTAATATGCAAAAGGCCTCCGGTGCGCATACAGGTCCACGATTCCGGCAGGGTTGCAGCACTCCAGGCGACCAAAGCCTGGAGCATTTTGTCTGGATAGAAGTAAATAACGGTTTTTTATAGTGCGACTGGCCTGAAATCGCAAGATTATATGTACCTTTGCAAAGAAATCCAGGCCCAACCATAGAGATGAAAACCAAGAAAAAGACTGCCCCCAAAACCACCCATATCTCCAATATCGTCAAGCCTACCGGGATGACTCCGGTCCAGTGGCAAACCCATCTAAGAAAGTATGCTGCTGAAAAAGAAACATTTGGCATCGTAGAAGTGGATCCCGATCACGCCCCGGGAGAATATCAGGTAATGAACCCCAGGACAATCAGCCAATATCGGGTAATCTACTACGGAGCGGGGCATGAGTTGAACCTCTGTGCTTGCATGGATTTCAAGACTTCCCGCATCGGCACTTGCAAGCATATGGAGGCCGTCAAATCGTGGATTGAAGAGAAAACCAGTCGCAAGATTCATCAGCCCGATTCCTCCGCCACCACGCTGTACATGGATTACATGCAGGAACCATGCGTCAGGATTCATTATGGAACAGAAGACCAGCAAAAGCTGAGAACGATTTTCAAGCCTTTGATGCCGAACGGTTCTTTCAACCATCTCACATGTTTAAGGTTGTCGGATGCTATCCGCGAGGCCTACCAGACAAGTCCTTTCTTCATTTGCCGGCAAGATGTCCAGGATTTCGCCGCACGAATCAGCGATGACCATGTGAGGAATGTACGTTTGGATGAGGTTTTCAAGCACCACCTGTGGTGGAAAGAGATTTTCGTCAAAGGCATCCGGCCCTATGTGTATCAACAGGAAGGGATGGAATTTGCCGCCCGGGCAGGCCGATGCATCCTCTCCGACGAAATGGGCCTCGGCAAGACCATGCAGGCCATTGGCACCGCCGCCCTTCTCTATCGGGAGGGTTACATCTCCTCAGTCCTGGTAGTCTGTCCCACCTCGCTCAAATACCAGTGGAAGCGGGAAATCAAGACCTTCATCGGCAAGGACGCCCTCGTCATAGAAGGGCCGCAGCACGCAAGAAAAGGGCTCTACAACTCCGACCAACTGTTCAAGATAGTCTCCTATAATACGCTGAACAACGACGTGAAAGCGATGGGGAGCCTGACTGCAGACATGGTTATCATGGATGAAGTCCAGCGCCTCAAGAACTGGGACACGCAAATTGCGCGTTCAGCCCGGAAAGTCAAATCCGATTATACCCTCATCCTTTCCGGCACGCCCCTTGAAAACAAGTTGGAAGAACTCTATTCCATCACACAGCTCGTTGACCAATATATCCTGGGACCGTACTATGCTTTCCGAAGCGATCACATCCAGACCACCGAGTCCGGTAAAGTAATCGGCTACAAGGGGCTCAACAAAGTAGGAGATCTGCTGAAACCGATTCTGCTGCGCCGCCGAAAGTCCGATGTCTCCATCCAGTTGCCTGAACGGATTGACCAGAATCTATTCGTTCCGATGACAAAAGAACAGCGCGAGATTCACGAAGATTATAAGGAAATGGCCGCCCGCATCGTCTCCAAATGGCAAAGGATGCACTTCCTCAGTGAGACAGACCGGCGGAGACTGCTCACGGCCCTGTCCATGATGCGCATGGTCTGCGACAGCACATATATCCTGGATCAGAAAACGCGTTACGACACCAAGGTGGATGAGACGATGAATATCCTGGACAGCATTCTCTCATCTGAGGACGCCAAAGTGGTGATATTCAGCGGCTGGGAGCGGATGACCCGGCTCATCGCAGCCGAGCTGGAGCGTAGCGGAATCGGATTCTCGAACCTGAACGGGAGCGTTCCTTCCGAGAAACGCAAGGACCTGATAGACCGATTCACGGACGATCCATCCGTGCGGGTGTTTCTTTCTACAGATGCCGGCGCCACCGGCCTGAATCTCCAGGCGGCATCCTACGTAATCAACCTGGACCTGCCCTGGAACCCGGCCGTTCTGGAACAGCGCATCGGGCGTATCCATAGAATGGGGCAGAAACAGAACATCCAGGTAATCAACCTGGTCGCCATCGGCACCATTGAAGAGCAAATGCTCTCCAAACTCAAATTCAAGACTGACATCTTCGACGGAGTCCTGAACGGCGGTGAAGATGAAGTATTTCTCCAGAACAACAAACTGGAAACGCTGGTCAGAGACTTGGGATTCGTGCAGGAAGAAGAGGAAGGCCCAATCGCATCGGAGCCAGAGGCATCGGCCGATATCAAAGAGGCAGAATTGGAGCAAAAACTATCCCAGTCTGCGGAGTCCGATGTGCAATCTGAAACGACTATTTCTGAGGAAGGGAATATCGTGGAGGAGGCCGTGCCCGCTGCTGATCCGGAAGACCTCGTGAGCCAAGGTGTCTCTTTCCTTGGGAACCTTGTGAATACCCTTAAGAATCCCGAGGCGACGCAGCATCTGGTTGATACCCTTGTCCAAGAAGATGCCACAAGCGGCAAGACATCCATCAATATCCCGGTCTCCAGCAAAGACTCCGTGCTTCAGTTTATGAAACTTATCGGAACGTTATTGAAATAAAGACCTGACTAAAGCGTCAACCTTTGACAATGGCGCTTCTTTTGAATTTTTTATCCTGCGATCTTGACAATTCGGTCAATGCAAATCGGCTTGCCCGTCACTTCTTGTCGGGTCTGATGTATGGTCATGTCTCTTTCAACGAGAAACGTACAGATAGCATGATGTGTCAAGCGCGCGTACCGGTCCACCCTCTTCGCAGGGTATCGGCAAAATCGGCCATTTTTGCGCATAGGGGTACAAGTTGATGGTGCCCCCAGGGGACGTAGGCAAAGAAGGCGGGAAAATCATTGTCCTCCAAGCCTGAAGAATCGGCATGTCCTATTTCTGCCACAACCTGTGGCAGTTTTGCAAGAGAGTCTGCCTTGCCTACCTGGTCGGGAAGTTTGTAGAAGAAATGCGTTTAATACAGGAATCCAAACATCCAGAGGGGTACCTGATTGTCGAAGACATATTCGATATCGTCCTTGACAACATATCCCTCTTTTGCATCCTCTATCTGCTTCTTTCCTTTTTTCCTGCCGCCTACCTCGAAGGTTTTGCCCGAGATTTCGAAGTCTGAAATGGGCGACTCCAGTGTCTCATACTTCTGCTTGGTCCAGCAGAAAAAGATAGTCTCCCGACTGTTCCCGGTGTTGGGAAGTTCTCCGGAGAGGACATAGGCCATATTGGGATTATGAAGGTAGAGCTTGTCCATTTTGCGAAGGACTGCGTCACCGTTGGCTTTCATCCGTAAAACAGACACCAGTTCGGCTTTCTCCAGATACTCAAGGTATTTAGGCAAATCGTCGCGATCCAGTTCCAAGTCCCTCGCCATGCTGGAGAAGTTGATGGTTACGGGAACGCTTTTGGAAATATAGTACATGAATTTCTTGAGTTTCTGCGTAGCGGCAATTGTCATCTTGGCATACTTGGGGATGTCCACCTCTACGGTGGTGTTGATGACTTGCCGCAGACGTGTTTCAAATTCCGGCTCTAAGGAGAAGGGATAGCAACCCTTTTTCATGTATTCCTCAAAATAAGGACGCGGACGCTCCGCTCCGTAAGGGAAATCCACTCTGCCGCTTAGGACTTCTTCCAGAGTGGCTGGCTTCAGTGCCCATCCATTTCGAAGGTTGAGGTACTCGCGGAAGGACCAGACGGGAAGGTGGTATTCGATGACGCGGCGGCTCAAGTCTGCTCCGCCTTCCTTCAAATCCAGCATGGAACTGCCGGAATAAACGACGTGCAGCAGCGGCAGGCTGTCGTATATGTTCTTGATTTCCCGGCTCCAATGCTCGTATTTGTGGATCTCATCTATATAGAGGTACTTGCCGCCCCGGGCGAAGAATTCTTTGGCCGTATCCAGCAGGGTGTGGGCACTGAAGTAGATGTCGTCAGCCACCACATAGAGAGATTCGTTCTTATTGCCCAGCTGCTTGATGTGCTGCAGGATAAGGGTGGATTTCCCCACGCCTTTCTGGCCCAGAATTCCCAAGATGCGAACGTCCCAGTTGATGGCTCCCAGTTGTTCCCGAAAAAAACTCATCGGGGTGAGTTCCAGAAGTTGGTGGAATTGTTCGTAAAGTGTCTGCATGGCGTATTGCGGTTATTATTCGGCACAAATATAAGAAAACTGCGGAGATTTTCCCGCAGTTTTTGTGAAAAATTGCGGGATTTCTCCCGCAATCAGTCAAAGTAGTCGTATTTATCGGTGTTTTTTATCTCCAAACTTTTACGCCTGCTTCTTCTGGGGGTCCTTGAAGAGAATCCAGAAGAGGATGGCCACCACCAGGGCATAGCCGGCGAAGATGTACCAGGCCATGGGCCAGTTGGCAGGAGTGTTGAAGACGTCGCAGGCATCTACCACGGCGCCGGCGGCCAAGGTGCCGATGGTGGCGCCGAAGCCGTTGGTCATCATCATGAAGAGGCCCTGGGCACTGGAACGGATGCTCTTTTCCACATTCTGCTCCACGTAGAGGGAACCGGAAATATTGAAGAAGTCGAAGGCCATACCGTACACAATGCAGCTGAGGATAAAGAGCAGCACGCCGGGCATGGCGGGGTTACCGGCGCCGAAGAAGGCAAAACGCAGCACCCAGGCAAACATGGAGATGAGCATCACCTTCTTGATGCCGAAGCGTTTCATGAAGAAGGGAATGAGCAGGATGCAAAGGGTTTCCGAAGCCTGGGAGATGGAAATGAGGGCGTTGGAATTCTTGACGGCGAACGTATCGGCCAAAGCGGGATCTGCGGCGAAGGAGCCCAGGAAGGTATTGGCATAGCCGTTGGTAATCTGGAGGGAGGCGCCCAGGAGCATGGAGAAGATGAAGAAAATGGCAAACTGGGGGTCCTTGAACAGGGTGAAAGCCTTCAGGCCGAAGGCATCGGCAAAAGACTGATTCCCGCTGCTGCGGTTCACCGGGCAGGCCGGCATGGTGAGGGCATAGCCGCAGAGGATCAGGGACAGGATGCCGGAAGATATGAGCTGGGTGTAGCTGTCCTGCATGGCCACGCCACGGATATGCAGGAAGTTGGTAAGAAGCATGCTGCAGATGAAGCCCACGGTTCCGAACACGCGGATGGGCGGGAAATCCTTCACCGGGTCCATGCCTTCCTTGCCCAGGGCGTTGTAGGCCACGGAGTTGACCAGGGCGATGGTGGGCATGAAGAAGGCCACGCTGAGGCTGTAGAGGACGAACAGGGGCGCGAACTGGACTGCATCACCGGCGCTCATACAGTAGCAACCGGCTCCGGCCATGAACAGGCCCGCCAGGCCGTGACAAAGGGAGAGCACCTTCTGGGCCTCCATCTTTTTATCGGCCACAATGCCCATGAGGGTGGGCATGAAGATGGAAACGATGCCCTGCATGGCAAAGAACCATTTGATCTGGCTGCCCAGGCCGATATTTCCGAGGTATCTTCCCAAAGAGGTAAGGTAAGCGCCCCAGACGGCGAACTCCAGGAAGTTCATCACGATGAGCTTCAGGGTAACGGGTTTGATCTTGATCTGCATAACGTATTTCGTGTTGTTTATTTCCAATCTCACAAATGTACGAAAAAAATGCAGATAATCCACTTTCATTCCTCCTCTTTCTCGGAGAGGCACTGCAAGTTTTTCAGTCGGGCCGATGTGAGCTCATACTGCATGTCGAAGATGGCGAAAACCTGGCGGCGGCCGGCCCGCCGGTAAGAGGTGACAAAGTGGGGGTCGAATTCCAGGTTGGAAAGGGTGATGCGGTCTATGGACGTGACACCCATTTTGTACAGGCGGTCCAGGATGGCGTGGTTCTTATCCAGCACCCGCAGCACCGCCGTCTCCAACCCTTGCCGGAGCGGATACCGCTTCCGGTTGTGCCACAGGTTCTTGCACTTTTCACAGCAGAACTTGCGGTCCGGGCGTCCGGAGACAATCTCATTGCCGCACTGGATGCAGCGCAAACGGATTTTAAAATACTTGACAGAGGTAGTCATAGGTACAGTTTTGCGCAAAAATGGGAAACCTGTCCGGAAAAACCAAGCATCGTAAAAAACATTCCTCACATAATTGCTGTTTTGCTTCTACAACAAAAAACACGAAGGGAAAGAATCATTTTTATGGCCGTCGTTTTTTCTTTTCAAAAGCATGCAGAAACACACAAAAAGCATTAAAAACAACAAAATCTGCACCCCTCACTCCCCTTCCGGTCCCGGAATCAGGACAGACTGCATTTACTTTGCTCCCAGCCCGGCGGCAGGCGCGCACCGACCACGGGCACATGTTAAACACTAAAGAGTAAGAAAAATGGAATTTCTGAATCAGACCGAACTCTGCGGCATCGTGGGCCGCGCAGACATCAACACCTTCCCAAACAACAGCAGCGTTTGCAACTTCTCCGTGGTGACGGAATACAGCACCATCGACAAAGACCGCAACTCCATCATCGAGACCAACTGGTTCAATGTATCGGCCTGGAGCGGACGCATCCCCCTGGAGGAGCTTTACAAAATCCAGAAAGGCGTCTGGGTGAAAGTGGTCGGGCGCAACCGCACCCGCAGATACACCACCCAGAACGGAGAAGAGCGCACCACCATGGACATCGTCGCCCACAGTGTGGAAATCCTTCCCCGGGAAGATGTGAAAATGCAACCTCAAAAAGATTATTAAACCCATGAAAACAGTTTCCAAACGCTTCCTGCTAACCGCTTTCCTGGCTTTGGCAAGTGCCTGCGCCCCGTCCTCCCATATCCGGCAGTTGAGGGAGGGGCAGGTGACGGCGCAGCTATCGCTTACGCAGGAGAGAGAACTCCCCTCCTTGGAGGCCGATATGGCCGTCCGTCGGGACACCCTGGTAATTCAGGACCCGGAGGGGCGTGAAGTCATCATCATGAAGGCCGTGAAAGACGAGAACGGCGAAATGGTGGCCCACGAAACACTGGATGCGGCCCGGGTCACCGCCCGCTTCCGCAATGTGGCGGAAAGGGGCGGCTCCGTAGAACTCCGTTTCCAGATTCTGGTTCCCGGAAAAATGCAGGACAGCGACTGGCAACTGCGTTTCTATCCCGACCTCTTTGTCCTGGAAGACAGTATCCGCCTGGAGCCCGTCCTCATCACGGGAAGTGCCTACCGGAAAGCGCAGTTAAAGGGTTATCAGCAATATCAGCGCTTTCTGGATTCCATTTCCGCCGACTCCCTGCACTTCGTCAACCGAAGGCAGCTGGATAATTTCCTGAAAAGGAACATCCCTGCCATCTACCGCTTCAGCACCGACAGCAGCGAGGTGTCGGACGAAGACTTTGCATCGGCCTTCGGCATTACGGAGCAGCAGGCCCTGGAGCACTATACCAGCCAATTTCGTGTACGCCTGAACCGAAGGAAGATTGACAGGAAAGGTGAAGTGTTCCGGCAGTATGTCAAATCCCCCATCATCACGGAGGGGCTCAGGTTAGACACGGTGGTCCAACATACCGGAGGTGACATTGCCTACGAATATGTACAGACCATCCGGGTCCGGCCCCGGCTGCGGAAAGCCTCCGTAGTGCTGGGCGGAGAGATTTTCCAGGACGGGCAGGTCATTTACCGGATTCCCTCAACGGAGCCCCTCACCTTCTATATCAGTTCCCTGAGCAACCTGGCCGACGAGCAGGTCCGCTACAAAACCCGTGTCATTTCCCGGAGCGTACAGGCCAATACGGCCTGCTATATCGAATTCGAGCAGGGACAGGCCGTTATCCGGGAGGGCATGGGGAACAATCCGGCCGAGATGAGCCGCATCAAGGAGAACCTGGTGAGTTTAGTGGAAGACAAGGAGTTTGACCTGGATTCCATCGTTATCACGGCATCCTGCTCCCCGGAGGGCAGTTTCGCCGGCAACGAAAAGCTTTCCATCCAACGCTCGAAAGCAGTTTCCGACTACTACCAGTCCTTCCTGAAAAGGCGGGAAGACTCACTTCGGCGGAGCCAGGGCGTGATGCTGTCTATGGATAACAGTTACAAGGCCGCCAAGAAAGCGCCCATCCGCTTCATTCCCCGCTACAATGCAGAGAACTGGAGCATGCTGGACGCCCTGGTAGAGAAAGACACCCTCCTGAAGGCGGCCGACAAGGAGCGGTATCGGCAATTATCGGCCTTGGGCAGTCCCGACGAAAGGGAAAGGGGCCTGCAGCAGTTGGGCGCCTACCGTTATCTGAGGGAGAACCTGTACCCCCGCCTGCGGACCGTCCGCTTCGACTTCCATCTGCATCGGAAAGGGATGGTGAAGGACACCGTTCACACGACGGAAGTGGACAGCATTTACCTCCGGGGCGTACAGGCCCTCAAGGACCGGGAATACGAGAAAGCCCTTTCCCTCCTGAAAGACTACCGGGACTATAATACCGCCATCGCCTATGTCTCCTTGGACTACAATGCATCGGCCATGGCCATCCTGGAGCAGATGGAGCGGACGCCGCAGGT
>CAJONC010000044.1 GCA_905235675.1 uncultured Bacteroidales bacterium
AAAAGTAAAGTTCCCAATCAGAGTTTCCTATCCAACACTGCGTACCATACCAATTTAGGACCGCATTTTGGCCGTCACGGCCTCCCGAAGCAGGATAAAAGTCTGTATCGTCCTTTGCTTTATTGTAGTAGAATGCCCAGCCTTTGTGCTTAGGGAAGGAATAGTAGGTCGTACCATCCTTCGGATGACCAATTTCAGTGGTATAATATATGCCGTTGTCGTAGCAAATATTCTCCACATTGAAGTACGCATAGATCTTATTGGCTTCAGAATCCGTATCCGCCGCGGCGCCGCTGTGGTTGGCGTGGTCGGTGGTGAAGTTGTACCAGGTGTCGCGCGGGGCTACACGCCAGCCAGCCGGGCACGGGTCATAGACACTCTTCTGGCCTGCCAGTTCGGCGGAAGTCGGGTTGGTAGCACCCTGCGGGTTGCCCCAGAGATAGTTGTTGGTCTTGGCCGCCCAGTCGTAGCCGAAGGTTCCGTCCCCGTCTTTGATGAAGGTGGACGGGTTCTGGGTGGCATAGGCGATCATAAAGCGGGACTCGTCGGCATAAGCACGCTCGGCAGCCTCATAGTTATACTCCGTAGCAGTTGCAGTTGCCTTACCGTTCACTTTATACGTAGTACTACCCACAGTAACCGTGGCTGCCTTGATATCGACAATACGAGCAGCAGCGCTGAAATAGGTATTCGCCGTGGCAGCAGTACCTCCGTCAGAGACCGGCCAGAAGCCGGAGCCTCCTGATGCGAGACGCCCGAGCGGATCCTTGCGGCCCCACTGATAGTACAGGCCGTTGGCCTTGCCGCTGTACTGGGCGTTCGTCGTATTGATGCCGGTCTTCTTGCGTGCAGAACCGTCGGTGAAGGGGTAGTTCGTCGCACCGAGGGCGATGGGCATCACCTCGTAGTGGTCACCCGCGTTGGCGGTGACATCATAGGTGAGGACGTCTGCTGTAGGATCGATCTCCGGTACCCAGATATGGTAAGACCAGAGGATCGTGCCGGCGGAATTCTTGAGGGCCACCACGGCGTTGCCGGAATAGTTCGCAGGAACCGTGACGTTCATCGACCATTTACCGTCGGAGGGGGCGGGGGTCGCAACAGAAACGCCACTCTGCGTTTCGTCCCAAAGCACGGATGCGGTGGCCCCGGTCATGGTGGCCGCTGCACCTTCTTGCAGCTCGTCATCCTCGGTCATGATGGCATACAGACCCTTCGTCATATACGGAGTGACGTCAACGGGGATGGTGCGTTCCGTGGCGGATTTCACCGCAAGGTAGCTGTTGGCCTTGCCGAAGTACATATAGTGCAGGTAAGGGCCCTGGATGGAATCGTCGAGGTAATAGCCTCCCTTGAACTTATCGTTCTTATTGGCCAGCGCCGTGAAGTTGTTGTCCGGGGCCAGCGGGAAGGTGGTGTAGGTGCCGGACGACAGGGCGGCGGAGACGCTCTGGTAGAAGGTGATGATGTAGTTGTTGGTCGTGATCTCGACCTCCACGATGTCGCTCGGGGTGATGTTCGGGAAGAGAGCCAGGCTGATGCCCCGCACGCTGTTGAGGGCCTGGCCGGAAGCGAAGGTCCACTCGACGGAGTTGGAAGCCGTACCGAACACATCGCCAAACGAGACGGAAGGTTCGCCGTCGGTCCAGGTGATCTCGCCGACACCGGAGATCTTGGCGGTGGAAGCGGCGTGTGAGGCATCCGTGAGGGTGATCTTCATCTTGGTCATCATCTCGTTGACGAGTTCGGAGTGCTCGGCGTTGACGCCGGTGAAGTCAAAGCGGAAGGTGCACCAGGTGGCGAGCTGCTTGAACTTGAAGTTCACGACTTTGTTCACCGCATCTTTCTCCTGCACGCTGTAGGAAGCCTTGACGTCGTTGAGCTTGAAGCTGTACTGGGTGCTGTTGGCAGACCAGGTGCCGAATCCCCAGTCGGTCATAAGCTGCGTGGCAGCCGTGGCGTTGGCGTCCCCCGGATAGAGGTAGTTCAGGGCCACCGGGGCCTTGTTGCCCTTGGATGCAATGGAAGCCGAGGACGAGGTGGCGTCGGTGACGATCGTCATCATCACGGCAGGATAAACGGCGCGCAGGTCGGAGACGGCATCGTAGGTAGCAGCCGTGCCGACAGGCTTGAAGGTGCCGATGGTCGTACCGGCGCCGGAGGAGAGGATGTAGGGATAGGCCACTCCATCAGCCTGGATGACCGCGATCTCGTCGCCTTTCTCCCACGCAACCGTACCCGGACCCGTGGTCTTGGTGAGGGCGACATCGTCGATGTCCGCCGTGATCTCATTCAGGGTGTTCGCATAGACGGCACCCTTGATCTCTGCCTGCTCAACGAGCAGTTCCTTGGTGCAGGATGCTGCGAGGAGCATCCCGGAAACGGCCAGGGCGCCAAGCAGGGCAGTCTTGCAAGTGTTGAATTTAGAATACATATACTTGGGTTTTAAAATTTGTTGTGCGTTGAAGTTGCAACGGGATTACCAGGCGTTGCCGGCATCGGTGTAGGCGCCGTCGTCGACCACGGTGTCGATGTACCAGGCGTTGCCCGCGTCGGTGTAGAAGGCGTCTGCCGAGTTGTCGAGAGGAATGCCGAACTTGCGGCTGATGTAGTAGCGGGTGCCGGCTTTGAAGCCGTCCGCAGGGAAGCTCTTCGCGGAGCAGGCGTAGGTGTCGCCCTGGCCCGTGACCACGCTGAAGGACAGCGTGCCGGTGCCGGAGGTGCTGGGGGCCAGCACGACGGGGATCCAGAAGGTGTCCACGCCGGAGTTGTCCACGGCGACGGGGCTGCTCAGGGTCACGCGCACGTGCCTGGTGTCGTCGGTGGCGGGCGAAAGGGTCACGGCGCCGGTCTCGAGGTCGAGGGTCATATCGCCGGTGATGGCGAGGTCGGAGCTGGTGATGTCGATGCTCTTGATGGTGGCCGTGCTCGCGCAGGGGATGGTCTCCTCTTCAACCTGTATCGCATCGACAAGCACGAACTTGACGTAGAGCAGGGTCGTGACCGGGGTGAAGGCGAAGTCCACGAGGGCCGTGGAGATCACCTGGGCGGCCGTCTTCTGGGTCTTGCCCCAGCAGACCTGGTAGTTGCCGACGATGCTCTCCGGCGTTCCGCCCTGCGAGCCGGACACGTTGACCTTTACGCCGGTCCCGGAAGGGGTGGGCACCGACGAGGTGCAGGGGTAGAAGGAGTAGAAGTTGTAAACGGTGCTTGAGGCCGCTCCCCCGACCCAGCCCGCCGGTGTCGTGACGTTCTGGGGCGTGAAGTCGGCATCCGTGGACCCTACTCCGTTGAGGTCGATGTCGCAAAGGTCCTTTGCGGAAGGGGACGACTCTCCGGACTTGAAGGAGTACACGGCAAGCTGGTCGGTGCTGCTCCAGAGGAGCTGGCCGTCGACGGTGGGGTCGAAAGTGGACTTGGTGCCGCTCAGGCGGGTCTGCCCGCCGAAGGACATCACGGCCGCGTTCGGCTCCTTGCCGTTGGGGTCAGGCTCCGGTGCAGGCACGACATAAGTCTTCGAGCAGCCGACTGCGGCCGCCAGAAGAATTGCCAATGTCAATTTTGTTTTGTTCATAACTTTTAGATATTTAACGAAAGTTTACAGTTGTATCTCATTCTGCGCCGGCGCCGTAGGTTCCGCCCGCGCCGTAGCGGCCGGCGTCGGATCCGCTTCCGGCCGAGCTGTAGTGGCCGGGGCTGCCCACCGGATAGTACGGGAACCACCAGCCCCGGTACGATCCGGCGTCTCCCTCGGCCCAGGGATTCTGCGGGACGGAGCCGTAGCTGCCCGCTTGGCCGTCCGTATAGTCTGGACTGCCGCCGTCGCCATAGTCGCCCGGCGTGCCGTCCAGGTAGTTCGGGAAGCCGCCGTCGCCGTAGTCGCCCGCCAGGCCGTCCAGGTAGTCCGGGTAGCCCCCGGCGCCGTAGTCGCCCGGCGTGCCGTACATGAATTCGGGATAACCGCCGAAGACGTAGTCGCCGGGAAGTCCGCCGACGTAGCCGGGGAAACCGGGGTCGCCGTAGAATCCGGAGCCGCCGCCTATGCTGCCCGGGAAGCCGCCGGCGAGGTAGAAGCCGGGGGTGCCGAACATGAATCCGACCCAGACCTGTCCGTCATAGCGCCCGGGGGTGCCGACGAAATAGCCCGGCCAGCGCTTGTCGTAGGAGCCGGCGGAGGGGGTGATGAAGCTCCACATCGATCCGTAGATGCCGGGGCTGGAGGAGCGGATCATCATCAGGCAGGGATCGCCCAGCACGAGGGTGAAGGTGTAGTAAGTGCCGGTGTAGAAGTCCATCGCAATCCGGAAGGAGGCCTCGTATTCGATGGGCTCGCCCTGGTCGTCACAGCGCGGGATGAGGACTTCCTCCCCGTCCTCCTCGAGGCGGATCGAGAGCGTATATTTGACGTAAACCTCGATATCCTCCACGCCGCTCTGGGCGTTCAGGGTGGGCATGGCCATGATGAGGTCGTTGTCTTCTCCGCGGGTGAGATCCACTTCGTCCGTGTCGCTGAGCACGTCCACCTGCGCCTTCGCAGGCTTCGTGGAGGACGGCAGGAGCGGATAGAGCGTCTCCTGCGGGCTGCCCAGCGCATTCCAGCCGAACTGGCCGCGCGTGGTGTTGAGCGCGCCCGAAGCGTTGAAGTTGCCGGTCACTTCGAACTCCTTGAGGGTGGCCGTCTCGTAGCTTTCCTTCATCCGCGCATCGAACCGGATGCAGGAGAGCAGATGGCGGAAGGCGAAGGGGATGGGGCGCCGGCCGTAGAAGCGGCCGAAGTCGGCGTAGGTCATCGTGCCGCCGTTGCCGTCGTCCTCGGTGTAGTCTGCGTCGTATTCGAAGAGGGCTTCCAGCAGGTCGGGCGTCGCCGTCAGCGGATTGACGGCCGGTGCCGTGTAGGTGTAGGAAGCGGCGCCTTCGTCGCCCTCGACCTGGAGCTGGCCGGCGTCTTGCAGGGTGCTCACCTTCGGAGAGAGGGCCCGGCTCCAGTAGTAGCCCGGCGCCCAGTTGGGCCAGTATTTCACGGGCGTGTATGACCATTGGGAGTCAGCGTAATCGACATCCTGATTGAACATCAGGACGGCATCGGGCTGGCCGCCGTCTCCGTCGCTGACCGTCAGGTCAAGCACGGAGAATCCGTGCCCCTGAAGGCCTTGCTCGTCCGTGACGGCCGTCGATTTGGTGCCGACGGACTGCTGGAGCCATCCGGACTCGACGCTGAAACCGATGGCCGTGGCAAAGTCCGGGTTGTATTCCAGGACCCGTTCCTTCGAACAGGATGCAGCCACGACACATACTAGCAGCAAAACCGCGGCCGTGGCAGACATCCCGACATGGATCAATTTTCGTTGTTGCATTCCGGTTTTGTTTTATTTGGTGACCGGGAGGGCGGTCAAGCCCTCCCGGCCGGTAAAAAGGGTTTCGATTAGTTGGCAGCAGGCATATTCGCGTCGACGTTCTGCTCCACCCACTCGCTGACAGTGACGGTGAAGGTGATCGGCAGCAGGCAGGATGAAAAAGCGATTGCAAAGGGATTGTATCGGATCCTGCGGGAATTTGATGATGAACAGGTGACCAGCATCTATTCGGAAAGCTTTGACACGCAAGGGTTTGGACAAGCCATTATGAATCGACTCTTAAAGGCTGCCGGACATACGGTGATCAGTGTGGAGAACACCGAAGAATGAGGGTACAGCGTTGCTTACGAACACAAATCAATATACTTTAGGAGGTTTTGATATGATAGCATTGGGAAGTGATCATGGCGGTTATGATCTGAAACAAAAGGTAATCGCTTATCTGGAGGAGAAGAAGATTCCCTATAAGGATTTTGGATGCGATAGCAAGGAGAGCTGCGATTATCCGGTATTTGGACGAGCGGCAGCTGAGGCTGTGGCAGACGGTCGCTGCGAGAAGGGCATCGTGATCTGTACCACGGGAATCGGTATCAGCATATCTGCCAACAAAGTGGCAGGCGTACGCTGTGCTTTGTGTGCGGATACACTTTCAGCCAAGATGACAAGACTGCATAATGATGCCAATATGCTGGCCATGGGAGCAGGTATTGTTGGAGAGAATCTGGCGTTAGAGATTGTGGACACGTTTTTGAACACTCCTTTTTCCGGTGAAGAGAGACACCAAAGAAGAATCAATTTGATTGAGGGGTAGATTCTGAACAGTTATAAATATGGAGATATGAAAATGGCAAAAAGAGAAGGCTATATCAGTTGGGATGAATATTTTATGGGAGTTGCCCATCTATCCGGGATGCGTTCCAAGGATCCCAATACACAGGTGGGGGCATGTATTGTCAGTCAGGATAATAAGATTTTATCCATGGGATATAATGGCTTCCCCTGCGGATGCTCGGATGATGATTTTCCGTGGGAGAGAGAAGGGGAGGAACTGGATACCAAGTACCCCTATGTGACACACGGTGAATTGAATGCCATCCTGAATTATCGCGGTGGCTCACTGGAGGGCTCCAAACTGTATGTATCTTTGTTCCCATGCAACGAATGTGCCAAGGCGATCATTCAGGCAGGGATCAGAATGGTAGTGTACGATAGTGACAAATATGAAGGAACTGCCTCCATCAAGGCATCCAAAAGGCTGTTCGATGCCGCGGGAGTTACCTACATCCCCTACAGCAGAAGCGGCAAACAGATTCATATTCAAGTGTAGTTGAGGAAGAGGAGTGCGATATTGAAGAAAATAAGAAGGTTGGCGGTGGTGATTGCACTGATCCTGTTCGTGACAGGTACTGCGCCGAGAAACGACTCTAAATGGGTTTATGCAGAACCTCAGGACACTACTCCCACCACACAAGAAAAAATCGATCAGACCAAAGAAGAAAAAAGTAATCTGGAAGATCTTCTGGATGGCACCAAGGGCAATCTGGACAGCTTGAAAAACTCTCAACAAGCACTTAAACAGGAACTTGATAATCTGAATGCCCAGATGGAAGAGATCGCTGCCAGACTGTCGGAATATGAGGAACAGATCAGGGAAGTGGAACAGCAGATTCAGGATACGCAAGCTGCACTGGAGGAAGCTCAGGCCGCGGAGGAAGAGCAGTACAACAGCATGGTCATTCGCGTGCGCGATATGTATGAGCGCAATGACACCAGCTATGTGAATGCCATTATCAGTGCAGGCAGCTGGTCCGAGATGCTGAATGTGGCGGACTATTTTGAGAAGATTGCTACATATGACCGTCGGGCTTTTGATAAACTGAAAGAGACCAGACAACTGGTGGAGGACCACGAGACCCGGTTGCGCTCTGACAGAGCCAAACTGGAGAATCTGAAGGTCGCTACAGAGGCGGAAAAAGATAAAGTGGAAGACTTGATCAGTAAGACCGCCAATTATATCAGTCAGTTTGGGGACCAAATCTCCGAGGAGGAGAAGCGCGCGTTGGCGTACGAAGCAGCCATCAAGGAAAAGGAGAAGGATATCGAGTATTTGAATAAAAAGCTGGCTGAGGAGCAAGCTCTGTCCCGCACGGCGGCGCAATCCAGTTGGCGGGATATTTCCGATCTGTCTTTTACGGAGGGAGACAGGTATCTTCTGGCTAATCTGATTTACTGTGAGGCAGGGGGAGAACCTTATGAGGGACAGATTGCAGTGGGCGCTGTGGTGATTAACCGTATGCGAAGCGCGGTGTTCCCGGATTCCATCGAGGGAGTGATCTACCAGAATAAGCAATTTTCACCTGTGGCCAGCGGAAGGCTTGCACTGGCACTGGCCTCTGACAAGGCCACGGAAAGATGTTATCAGGCAGCGGATGCCGCTATGTCCGGCACCACCAATGTGGGTGATTGCCTGTTTTTCCGCACGCCGATTCCCGGCTTGACCGGCATCAGCATCGGCGGACATATTTTTTACTAAGAATAACTTGGAATTTGAGTAAAGAGGGTTGGGATCCTATAGAATCCCAACCCTCTTCGTGATAGATTTTTAAAGTGAGAAATCGTTTAATGCAGCCTGCAGCTTGTCGAATTTGTCGCGGTATAACAGGGAAAGCAGGTTGTGCAGGTTACGAAGACAGGTCTCCACCTGCTCCTTGGAGATCAGATTTTTCTCCATGACCTCTGCCAACTCGTCCAAGTCTACCACCTTGTATCGGCCGTCCGGATAGATGACCACATCGGCTAAAAGGTCTGTGGCGATTAAGGAATTGTCATCTTTCAGATATTCGTATTCTACGATATCGCAATACCAGTAGAGCAGCGAGTTGTCGGAACGGTAGAACTTGCTGACTTTGATGCCCTCCTTTAGGAAATAGCAGGATGCACCATGGTCAAAGGCTGTCTTGGGGTTGATTGTCTGCCATCGGGTGATGACCTTCTCATCGTCGATATGGATAATCTCATCATCCTTTAACAGCAGACATTCCTGAGGCAACAGGCGCCTGCGGTAGAGCTTCAAAGAATTTGGATCCATAGCATTCATAGAAATCATGTGATTTTCTCCTTTGTATTGTGGTTGAATGGTTTATCCAGGTCGGGCCATGGTATAAAGGCAGCAGGAGGAGTATTGTGCGGTGCCAGCGTCTTCTCCATCCAGATCATGTCATGCCACTTGCCCAGTTTATAGCCGGAGGCATGAAAATGCGCCACTGTCTTGTATCCGTGCCTTTCGTGAAAGGCGATGCTCCGGGGATTGGGATAGGTGATGCAGGCACAGACATTACATATGTGTTGAAGCGTCAGGTGCTCCTCCAGGGCTTCGTAGAGCGCGGTGCCCACTCCGGTTCCGAGATTGTCTTCGCGTACATAAATGGAGGTCTCCGCAGACCAGTCGTAAGCGGCTCTGGTCTTAAAAGGGGAGGCGTATGCATAACCCAGGATCTGCTCATTCCCGAAAGAATCCGTAGCACACGCCACCAGATAAGGAAAGCGCTGCATGGTCTGACGGATGCGTCTTTTGAATTCTTCCGCATCGGGAGCCTCGTATTCAAAAGTAATGGCAGTGTGTTCCACATAGGGGCGATAAATCGCAGCCAAGGCAGGTGCGTCAGCTGTCTGTGCGGGCCGGATGGTCATGTTTTACGATTCCTTTTCTTGCTTTCTTTA
>CAJONC010000045.1 GCA_905235675.1 uncultured Bacteroidales bacterium
CTAGGTTCAAGTCCTAGAAGGGGAGCCAAAACGGACAAATCTTCATTTTTGAGGGTTTGTCCGTTTGTATTGTGTCATAATCATATCAGGCGTTATCGGACCTTGGTGTGGGGCGGGAGGATGATGCCCGCTTATGAATGTACCACAAAAGATGGGCTGGGTGTTGTTGTTTCAAATCTTTTCTCTATCTTTGCATTTGAGAAATGATAATATAGTCCTATTATCACAGAACGGACATCTATCCCTTAATAGGTGTTCGTTTTTCTTTTTAAATAGTCTTTTAACCGAGGGGAGTACTTTGAACCTCCTCCACGTGTTCTTCATCCTAAAGGACTAAAAATCATTTCTTATGAGAACACCGTACGACGAAGTTCGGATTTCCATTAGAGTGGAGTATCCGATTCTTGTCAGGGTGCGTGCGCATCGCCGCCGTGTCCGTGGCAAGGTTGTGAGAGTCAAGGCGTACTATCGGAGATATAAGGGTATCTAAGGTGGCCAGTGCTTGACTGTGCCCTGACGGGCACTCTGCTTTACCCCTCGGTTTTATTCTGGACCCGTTCGGGCAGCGGGCGCAGCCAGTTTTCGTTCTGATTGATGAATTCCACTCTGTCCTCCACGACGCTCCCGCGCGGCGGCCGGGCGGATGGGGCCTGTCCCTCCCCATTTGGGCCCTGGATTGAGGATGGCGCTCGGGGGAATTTTAGGTCATGTGGACAAAATGCCCGAAAAACTATTAACTTAGCACTTCGAAATGGAATCCGGGCACTGGACAATGAAAATCAAACCCCACGAACGGTTGTGGCATATCGATCTGGGCGAAATCTGGCGTTATCGCGATTTGATAGCGCTGTTTGTCCGGCGCAATATCGTGGTGGAGTATAAGCAGACCATCCTTGGGCCGCTTTGGTATTTGATTCAACCCATCCTCACGGTCGTCATGAATATGGTGGTTTTCGGGGGTATCGCCAAAATGAGTACGGACGGGATGCCCCAGGCCCTGTTCTATATGGCGGGCAATATCTGCTGGTTCTATTTTGCCGATTGCCTGAACCAGTCATCAACCACGTTCACGAAGAATCAGGACATGTTCGGCAAGGTGTATTTCCCCCGTCTGGTCGTGCCTATTTCGATTGTAATATCCAATCTGCTCCGATTCGCCATACAGGCAGGACTTTTTGCAGTACTCTATCTCTATTTCCTTTTGAACGGCGCTGCGATATCCATCAACGGAACCATTCTGCTGACACCGCTGTTGGTCATCATGCTGGCTGGCCTTGGCCTTGGTTTCGGCATCCTGATTTCCTCGCTGACCACCAAGTATCGCGATTTGGCGATTCTCTTCACGTTCCTCGTCCAGCTCTGGATGTACGCCACGCCCATTGTCTATCCCCTCAGCATGGTGGAAGAAGGCCCGCTTCGCACGCTGATCATGGCCAACCCGATAACTTCCATCATCGAGGCTTTCAGGTATGCCACGCTCGGCCAGGGCTATTTCTCATGGCTTGCCTTAGGCTACAGCTTCCTGTTTATGAGTGTACTGCTGATATTCAGCGTAGCCATATTCAACAAGGTACAGCGTAATTTCATGGATACCGTTTAATGACACTTTATTTACACATAGGAACGCCTAAGACGGGTACCAGTGCCCTGCAGAGTTTTTTGAATGTCAATGCTGACTATCTGAAGCAGCAGGGCCTGTATTACCCCTGTGCAGGATGGAGTCCGGAGAGGATGGCCGGCCTCAAGGGCGATGACGAAAAGCCACAGGCCAGAAAGACGCTCAAAGGACGATGCGGGGATATGTTGAGGCGTTATGATATCGACTACCGTTCCCCTGGCAATGCAAGAGAAATCGCTCAAATGGAAATAGGGCGCGTACACGGCTATTTCCAGTCGCTGTGCTCCTACGCTGCATCCATGAATTGCGATGTGCTCCTATCGTCAGAAGGATTTTGGGAAGATGTTATAGATAAGGCAGCCTATTTTGAGCAGTTGAAAGGTCTCTCTGCCCAGATAAAGGTAATCGTATATCTGCGACGGCAAGATGTGTATTTGTCCTCATCTGCGAATCAGCGAATCAAGGCGAATAGGTCTCAGAACCATTCCATTAAATATCTTGATTGTCTTCAGAATTTTGCAGATGAGAGCAGGCCCCTTTTCCCTGATTATTTAGAGGAACTTGAAAAAATTGCCAACGAGATAGGACGGGAGAACATTGTCGTGCGCAGATACAAGAAAGGCATCAGCATCGTAGATGATTTCCTCCCCCTGATCGGCATTACCAAGGATGCCCGGTACGTCTGTCCTCCCAAGACTGTCAACCCCCATCTTTCCAAGACGGGCATAAAAATCATGTGCTGGACAAAGGCGCATATCAGGAGCAAGTGGGTCTGGACATTGGTATGCTACATATTACTGGATATAGGTAAACTTTCCGGCCGCGGCAATGATGAATTGTTCTTGTGGGATGAAAACGTGCGAAAGGATATACTCGACAAGTATGAGGAGTCCAACAACCGCCTGGCCCGGCTTTACATGAACGAAGACAGGTTGTTTGACCGGTGATTCTCATAATTCTACAGACATGACCCACATTGACAGCCTTGAGGCGGAGGCCATCTATATACTGAGAGAGGTGGCGGCTACATGCGAAAAGCCCGTGATGCTCTACTCCATCGGGAAAGACAGTTCTTGCATGCTCCACCTTGCCATGAAGGCGTTTTACCCGGAGCGCCCTCCATTCCCATTCCTGCATATCGACACGGGGTGGAAATTTCATGAAATGACAGAATTCCGCGACAGGAGAATGAAGGAACTGGGGCTCGAACTCATAGTTTACCGGAACGAGGAAGCCATCAGGCAGGGCGTGAGCCCTTTTACCCATGGTGCCGCCTATACCGACATCATGAAGACACAGGCGCTGAAGGATGCTCTTGGCAAATACGGCTTTACGGCAGCCATCGGCGGAGGTCGGAGAGACGAGGAGAAGTCGAGAGCCAAGGAGCGTGTGTTCTCTTTCCGCAATGAGGCGCAGGCTTGGGATCCGAAAAATCAGCGCCCTGAATTATGGAAACTCTATAACACTGCCATTCACGCGGGAGAAAGCATCCGGGTGTTCCCGCTGAGCAACTGGACCGAAGCCGACATATGGGAGTACATACAAAGAGAAAAGATAGAGATCGTGAGCCTGTATTTCGCCAAGGAACGACCGTGTACCTTCTATAACGGGTCGCTCATCATGGTCGATGACCAAAGAATTGTGGATGCCCTCCAACTGAGCGACGATGACATCACGCAACGCATGGTGAGATTCCGCACCCTGGGGTGTTACCCCCTGACCGGCGCCGTGGAGAGCACTGCCAGCACGATGGAAGAAATTGTACAGGAGACACTGGCGGCCGTCAATAGTGAGCGCATCACCCGGGTCATTGACAAAGACGGCGGTTCTGCAAGTATGGAAAAACGGAAAAGGGAGGGATATTTCTGATGGAACTGCTCAAATTTCTAACTTGTGGCAGTGTTGACGACGGCAAGTCAACCCTGATAGGACATATGTTGTATGCTGCAAAACTGATATTTGCAGATCAGCGCCAAGCACTGGAGCTGGAATCCAGGTTGGGTTCTGCCGACGGCGGAATAGACTATTCCTATCTCCTCGACGGTCTGGAGGCAGAACGCGAACAGGGCATCACCATCGACGTGGCCTACCGGTACTTCTCAACGGAGAAGCGCCGGTTTATCGTTGCCGATACGCCCGGCCATGAGGAATTTACCCGGAATATGGCTGTGGGAGCGTCGTTTGCCAACCTTGCCGTCATCCTGCTCGATGCCACGAAAGGTGTGCTGCCGCAGACTCGGAGACACTTCAGGATCTGCGCCCTCGTGGGGATCCGGGATTTCGTCTTTGTCGTCAACAAAATGGATATTTGCCATTACGACAAGTGCGTATTCGATGATATTGAGAACCGCATCTTGGATCTGGTAGAAGAAGTTTCCAAGGAAATGGAAATCGTGTTTCATTCCACGTATGTTATTCCAGTTTCGGCCTTGAAGGGTGACAACCTGACCCATCGCTCGCCGCTGATGAACTGGTTTGACGGCGAAGCCTTGCTCCCTTATCTTGAGACGATTGAGGTTGGCAGGCCTTCAGCTGACGCCTCCTTCTTTATGCCGGTGCAGCGTGTCTGCCGCCCCAACGCTTCCTTCCGGGGCTACCAAGGCGAAGTTCAGGGTGGCAGGATTGCCAGAGGGGATGCCATCAGGATATCTCCATCGGGAGAAACGGCAAAAATCAGCAGCATTTTTTCTGCCGGGTGCGAGGTGCAGGATGCCGGTGAAGGAGAGGCTGTCACCTTATGTCTCGACAGGGACGTTGACGTGTCGAGAGGGATGGTTATTTCCGCTACGGACAAGGATCTGTGCCAGGGAGACTCATTCTTGGCGGAGCTGTTGTGGATGAATGATACGGACCTGTGTGACCAACGTCGCTTTAAGCTTCAAATCGGCACAAATAAGGTTGGCTGTATCATCGCTGATATCCGGTTCAAGATCAATGTGGACAGTTGGGGACACGAGAAAACCGACAGGCTGAAGAAGAATGAACTTGCCGCATGCGAGATTCATACCGATATGCCCGTCGTGTTTGACAGGTTTTCGAGCACGCCGGGATTAGGCGGATTCATCCTCATCGACAGATTGACAAACGCAACTGCAGGCTGTGGTATTATCCGTCAGCCGATTGGTCTTGAGGGGAAGCTATACTTCCAGACTACGAGCATAACCCGGGTACTGCGGGAACAACGGAATGGCTACCAGGCAAAGACGATATGGTTTACAGGACTTAGCGGTGCAGGAAAGTCGACGATAGCAGATTGCCTGGAGAAAAAGCTGTTCGCCCAGGGCATCAACACGATGACGCTCGACGGAGATAATGTCAGGATGGGGCTGTGTAAGGGTTTGAACTTTTCTCCGGATGGCCGCAAGGAGAATATACGGCGTGTGGCCGAGGCTGCAAAGCTGTTGAACGACGCAGGGGTGGTGGTGTGTTGTGCGTTCATCTCTCCTTTCCGTGCAGACCGGCAGATGGCAAGGGATATTATCGGGAGTGATAGCTTCGTGGAGGTATTTGTAGATGCCTCGTTGGACACCTGCATCCGGCGCGACACAAAGGGGTTATACCGCAAGGCCATGCAGGGCGAGATAAGGGAGTTTACCGGCATAGCGAGTCCCTACGAACCGCCGAAAAATCCCGATGTCACCATAAACACGGAGAGAATGTCGGAGCAAGAATGTGCCGACAGGGTGATTGAGACCATTTGGGCCGGCGGCCTGCATTGAGCAGATGAAACGAATGAAGAATACCAATAGTCTGAAATTATATAAGGCCCTGCTCAAGATAGGAATTATCGGATTCGGTGGCGGCAGTGCACTTATTCCCGTCTTTCACAGATACATTGTGGAAGATGGGCAGTTGCTGTCGGAAGACGAATTCAACAAGGATCTGACCGTCGCCATCTCCACCCCCGGTGCGCTGCCTGTGGAGTTGTCTGTGGGCGCAGGCTTGCGGAATGCAGGTCAGGCAGGGTTTTTCCTCGCTCCCGTCATGGTTTCGCTGCCAGGTGTGCTGCTCAGTATTGCCATCCTGGTGATTCTTGGGCGGATCAATGAAGGGCTCACGATGCAGTTTACCCTGCTGAGCATGGGGATTACGGCATACATCATGTCCGAGATTCTACAGTATATCTACAAGACCATCCGCTCGCTTTTCCATGAAGACCGTCCGGTAGCCGTCGCGCACCGGGTTGTACCCGATATTCACCTCCTGCTGAAGAGGATAGCCTCGGCCCTCGTGGTGATATTGTTTTTTGGTGCAGTGCTGCAGCTTCTCTATAAGGGAGGCTCTTTCTCCTGGAGGGCCTGCCTGAGCAGCATCCTGTCCTTCGGTGGTGGCGATGCCTATATAGCCATTGCTGAAAGACTGTTCGTGGACTCCGGGATGCTGGCTTCTCTGACGTTCTTCTCCATCATCATCCCTATAGTGAACTCCACGCCAGGCTCCATCCTGTGCAAGAGCCTGGCATGCATAGGTTATTGCATCGGCACTGAGCTGACGGGAAGCCTGGCGGGTGGTCTGCTGTGGGCGCTATGCGGCTACGCGTTCTCCATCTGCATGTCGTGCATCACCTACGCTGCAGGCAGCTGTTTCCTTGAGGCGATCACGGTGTGGAAGGTGTGGAAATACATCAGCCTGTTGCTTCGCGTCATCATTTCTTTCCTTCAGTTGAGAATTTTATGGCGTCTTTCCGTGGGGTTCTGCGACAAATGGGGGGCTCTTGGATGGTCGCCCATTCTCAGCTGCTCGCTGCTGCTTGCGCTGGTGGTATCCAATGTGTTTCTGCCGGACAGACGGGGTGTCAGGAAGCTCTATGTGGTTCTTGCATCAGTCGCCTTGTGCCTGGTGCTTGGGAATTTGTGTATTTTTGCTGCAAACTAAAAAAATTGTAATTTCGGGGATACCGTTTAGGGACGTATGAAGGCAATCGAGTTCAATCATGTAGGCAAGCAGTATCGCTTGGGATTGGTATCGACAGGCACGTTCAGCCGCGATTTAAGCCGATGGTGGTCCATGAATGTATTGGGCAGGGAAGATCCTTTCCTGAAGATTGGTGAGACCAATGTCCGATCCCAAAAGGGCGGGAGTGACTTCGTATGGGCATTGAAGGACATCGACTTCAGCGTGGAGCAGGGCGACGTGGTGGGCATCATCGGCAAGAACGGAGCCGGCAAGAGCACACTGCTGAAGCTGCTCTCGCGTGTGACGGCCCCGACGGTCGGCGAAATCAATATCCGCGGCCGCATCGCCTCGCTGCTCGAGGTGGGCACGGGTTTCCACCCGGAGATGACAGGCCGGGAGAACATTTATATGAACGGCGCCATCATGGGCATGACCAAGGCCGAAATCACCCGCAAGTTCGACGAGATTGTCGAGTTCTCGGGTTGCGAGCGATACATAGACACCCCCGTGAAACGCTATTCCTCCGGCATGAAGGTGCGCCTGGGCTTCTCCGTGGCAGCCCACCTGGAGCCGGAAATTCTGGTGGTTGATGAAGTGCTGGCCGTGGGCGATGCCGAGTTCCAGAAAAAGGCCATCGGCAAGATGCAGGAGGTGTCGAAAGGAGGAGGGAGGACTGTCCTTTTTGTGAGTCATAATATGGCTGCGGTGCGTAGTCTCTGTCAAAAAGGTATCGTTCTTTGCGATGGCATGACAGACTTTATTGGTACTGCTGATGAGGCCATCAACCACTATCTGACGTCATCTGCACCCCAGCCTGAGGAACAGAAACTGATGACAGATTGCATCCAGAAATGCAAGAGTTTCTTGAAAATTGAAGAAATCCGGATAAATAACACGCCATACAACTCCACATCCCTCAATCATGGTCAAGAAGTGCTTGATGTGATTGTCAAGGGCAATACCAGCGAACCCATGAGATGCAATGTCAAGTTAATCATAAAAAAACTGGATGGCACTCCAATGGCATGTTTTGCGGAAGGTCTCTATAAAGGGCATCTTTACGATATCCGGCCCGGTGAATTTACCATCAATCACCATATACGCCTTCCGAAATATCTGGCTGATGGGGAGTATGCCATAGACTTATTTTTGATCGAGCCCAATTGCCAGGTGTTTTTTAAAGCTCCCTATTGCCAGACCATGCATATCGAAGGATTTTATGACCAATATTCGCACCCAATCAAACTTTCAAGGGATGGTTTTATGGGTCTGGAGTCATTGATATTTTAAAAGACACCAGTGATGGAATATAGAATTAATTACCCGCTAATACCTAACATGGGTGATTTGCTCAATAAAGACATGTTGGAGTCTTTATTTCAAATTGAAGTACAAATATGAGTAATTCTCATTCAATTCCATATGCCGTTATTTAGTATTATAATACCTCACCACAATATTCCGGATCTATTGATGCGCTGTCTGAAATCGATACCTGTATCCGAAGATATTCAGGTCATTGTGGTGGATGATAACAGTCCGGATGCTGATACATATTTGGATAGATACCCAGAGTTATCTCGACCTTATCTGGAGTTTGTTAAAACAACTAAAGGTGGAGGTGCAGGCTATGCTAGAAATGTGGGATTGGAACAAGCAAAGGGCAAATGGATACTGTTTGCTGATGCAGATGACTTTTATGTTGAAAATATGTCTGATATCATCTACGCATATGTCGGTTCTGAAGCGGATGTGATATTCTTTAAGAAGCAATCAGTATGTTCGGATAATATAAACATACCGCATGTTCGGTCTTCTTTTGTAAACAATATTATAGACCAGTACCTAATTGATGGTGACGAATGGCCTGTCAGGACAGAAATGGATCCTGTGTGGGGAAAAATGATAAAAAAAAGCCTGATTGAAAAATACAATATCCGTTTTGATGAAGTAACATATGGTAATGACGTGTATTTTTCTCTTCAAACCGGTTATTATGCTGAAACAATTCTGGTTGTTAATAGAATTCTTTATATTGTGACTTTTCGGCACAATTCATTAACTGCAAATTATTGTACTAAGCCTGGTGAGTTAAAGTCAAGAGCAGAGGTATGCTTCCGAGCAGATAAGTTTATGTGTCAACATGGGTTTGGAGTAAAACGAAAGATAAATCCTTATCTATGGAGAATGCTAAAACATGATCGAGAGTTGTTTAAGTATTATTTCTTTAAACTTGATGAGATATATCCTTCAAAAATGGCTGCCCTGAATGATATAAGGAAAGGTCATGCTGTTAAATATCAAATTATGTTATTCATATATGCTTTTGGATTATGGTCAGTGGGGCTCCTGAGCCATAAGATATGTATAAGTAAATGTGAAACTTATGATATCAGGGAATAATAAAAAAGATCCCGAGATTTGTGTTATCGTTGCCGTGTATCAGGCAGAGAAGTATCTCCACAGATGCCTGGATAGTATATTAAGGCAGACGTTCCCGGATTGGGAATGCATCCTTGTGGACGACGGCAGTACAGACCTTAGCGGGGCTATATGCGATGAGTATGCCCAGAAGGATTCCCGTTTCAGGGTTATTCATCAAGCCCATGGTGGTGTAAGCGTTGCAAGGCAAGCGGCACTGGATGCTTCTAAAGGAGAATATATAGCCTTTGCAGATTCTGATGACTGGGTAGAGCCGGCGTGGTTGGAGAAACTGTGCAACGATTCTTCCACTTGCAGACAGTCCTGGAACGGATGGGACATGAGGTAGTCGTGCTGAACAGGAACAGGAATATACACAGAAGTCCTTTGCAGCAGGTGTTTTCTTACATGGAAAGAATGTCGCTTACAAGACCGCAAGCAAAAAAGAAGGAATCGTCAGGTCACCTCACTTTAAATAATGGCAGTTTGCAGATTTATACGTAATTTTGCATCGACAAGCCGGAGTAGAAAAGTTAAAAATAAGAGCAGAGGTAGCTTTTCGAGTAGATCAATTCAGGTTTCAACATGGATGATTCGTTAGTCAGTATCATCGTTCCTGTATATAACACGGCAGAATACGTTGAAGAATGTATTCAGTCCATTCTATTGCAATCATACAAGAATATAGAACTGATTCTGGTGAATGATGGCAGTACGGATGGCTCAGACATTATATGTAAAAAATATGAGCACTTGCCAAATGTTCAATACATTGAGCAAGAGAACTTTGGAGTTACGGTTGCTAGAAAGCGAGGTGTAGAAGCAGCCAATGGCAAATGGATCATGTTTGTTGATTCAGATGATTTTTTGTTGAATGATGGTATACTGCAGCTAGTGCAACTATCATCTGACGCGGATATTATTGTAGGAAGACATGAGAGAGATACCTCTTTATTAAAATCTTCAGATTATTTAGAATGGGACGAATATCTTTATGGTCTTTATGTCAAGAATATTCCTACGGTACCTTGGGCAAAGTTGTTCAAACGGGAATTGATAATAGAATGTGCTCTTGCATTTGAGTATAAACTTCGTAGAGCAGAAGATTACTTAATGAATTTGGCGATTGCTAATGTTAACAAGAAGAAAGTCCCAATATGCAAAAATGCAATTTATTATTATAGAATACGTGAAAGTTCGACGATACATACTTTTAAGTTCACATTTGACTATTGCGAGAATCTATGTCTAATAGCCGATTCTTTGGTAAGAGAATCAATTCCTGCTGATAAAGTATTGAAGGGAGGAATTATAATTTATAGAAAAATTTTGGCTGAGAATAATTTCCAAGGCAACAAACATCATCCGTTTGTAAGGGGAATTGTAAGCAGGATGAATGAGGCAAGGGTATTGCGTCTGAGTGACAGGATGATATTGTATGTGTCAAGTAAGAATGCAATAAGATTATGTATGTTTTTGTCTAAGTTCGTAAAGAGAATTGAGCATCCTTCTCTTATTCTTGAGGATATGAAGCGGCTTACTAAAAAATGTCGATATGAAAGCACCACTAGTTAGTATCACCGTGCCGGTATATAACACTGCGGAATACGTTGAAGAATGTATTCAGTCCATTCTGTCGCAATCATACAAGAATATTGAATTGATTCTTGTGAATGATGGCAGTATGGATAACTCCGCTGAAATTTGCAGGAAATATGAGCATCTGTCCAATGTCCTATACATAGAGCAAGGGAATCGCGGGCCGACAGCGGCGAGGAAACAAGGCGTGGAGGCTGCTGATGGAGAATGGGTTATGTTTGTGGATTCTGATGGCGGACTGTATGAAGATGCCGTTGAGCATATGTTGTCGATCTCGGGTGGCGTTGACATTGTTGTTTGCAAGAGTCTTTTTGATCAAACGGATTCAGGGGATGGGAAAGCCGTCAAGACCAGCAGTTTTGACCATATTGGCTATTTAACGAGGATGTATGCCAAAGATATTTCTTCTTCTCCATGTGCAAAAATTTTTAGAAGGAACTTGTTTAACGATAAATCTTTTGCATTTCCTTCGCATATTGCAAGGTGGGAAGATTGGCTTATGAATCTTCAGTTGGCATCAGATAATCAAAAAGATGTAAGAATAACGGAAAAGAAAATATACAAATATCGTAATCATATAAACTCAACGTCGAAGTTGAATATACTGTCATTCGATGATTTGCAGGAGATTTGCCAGATAGCCGACAGGATAATAGGCGGAGCTGTTTGTGACAAGGAAATGAAGCAGGCAAAAATGAAAAACAGGTTTACTCTTTTTACCTACGAGTTGCCCAAGAAAGATTTCATCAGCGACTCCCGTCATCCTTTTGTCCGGGATATCAAGCGTTGCATGGATGAGGCCGGAGTCTGGAGACCATTGGACCGATGGTTGCTGAGCGTCTCCTCTCCTGGGGCCGTAAAGGCAGTGTGGAACCTGCGGAGGGTTGCCAGGAGACTGGAGCATCCGACAATAATCATCAGTGACATGAAGAGACTGGTGCAACGATGACTGTCAAACAAAAAATATGGCGGATAACCCGGCCGGTGCTCAGGCCCATGGGGGGGGCAATTATTGTTGGCTTGTTCTATCTTCTGCGCCTATTTCCCATCAGGAAGAATAAGGTGATTGCCTGCGTGTCTGCGGGCAGGCGCTATGACGACAACCAGAAGTTTATCATGGACGAGCTGCATAGGCTTCGTCCGGACGTGGATGTCGTCTGGGTGAAGGATCCGAAATATGCTTATGCGTTGCCGGAATGGATGCGGACCGTGAATTGGCGTAGTTGGCGGTGGCTGTATGAGTATGCGACGGCCAAGATCTGGACGAACAATTGCATAGAGCCTGCTTATTTTTCCAAGCGCAGGGGGCAGCTGTATGTGGAGACATGGCATGGTGGACTGGGTATCAAGAAGGTGGCCCCGGATATGACCGGGCAACTGGCATACAGCAAGCGGGAGGCTGCCACGCTGAAAAACGCGGTTGACATGGCGGATGTTTTGATCTCGAATTCAGACCATCTGTCCGTTATCTATCGACAAGGGTTCAAGTTTCATGGACCCATCTGGAAATGCGGTTATCCGAAGAATGACATGCTGGTACGCAATGATCCCGGGGATGGCGAGCGGGCCCGGAGGGAACTGGGCATCCCGATGACGCACAAGGTGCTGCTCTATGCGCCTACGTGGCGACTCCGTTTCCAGCAGGAGGAGCGTATCGACATGGAAGTGTACAATCTCGACATGCAGCGGCTGAAGCGGGCGCTGACGGAGAGGTTCGGAGGCGAGTGGACGATGCTGATCAGATTCCACCCCGATCTGCGGCTCTTTGCAAAAGGCTGCCGGGAGGCGCATCCGGATGTCATGGACGTGACGGACTATCAGGACATGCAGCGGCTGCTGATGGCTGCGGACGTGATGGTCAGCGACTATTCGAGCTGCATCTTTGACGCAGCCCTGAGGCGGATACCGTGCTTCACCTATGCCACCGACTTCTGTCAGTATAAAGATGAGGAACGGGGCGTGTACTATGAGATGGAAGAACTGCCATTCCCTTACGCCACGAACAATGACGAGCTGGAACGGAATGTGATGGCATTCGACGAGGAGGATTATCTGAAGAAGTGGGATGCCTTCACGGTGAGAATGGGGCTCAACGAGACCGGCCATGCGGCGAGAGATATCGCAGAGAAAATGGCAGACTTCCTCGATGGGAAAGAAGTAAGTTGGAACAATGATTATCCGGTGCAAAACCAGAGCCTATGAATATTGCAGTGATTTATGCGGGAGGGCAGGGAAGCAGACTTTATCAATACAGCCGTCCCAAGCAGTTTTTGGAGTATAGGGGGAAGCCTATTTTGATTTACACCATCGAAATCTTTCAGATGATTCCGGCAGTTGACGGAATCATCGTGGTGTGTCTGGAAGACTGGATCCCCTATCTGAACAGCCTGCTTGAGAGATATCATCTGACCAAAGTCGTAGAAGTCGTGCCTGGCGGCCGGACAGGCCAGGATTCCATTTATCATGGATTGGAATGTGCCCGCAGACATTATCCCGACGATGCGATGATGTTAATCCATGATGGTGTCCGTCCGCTGGCGATGGAGAAGACCATCATCGAGTGCATAGAGGTGGCCAAAGAGAAAGGCAATTGTGTCGTTTGTGTGCCGGCCATGGAGACCATCGTCATGCGGCGACCTGACGGACAGTTCGATGTGCCGGATCGTGACAGCGCCCTGATGGCCAGAGCGCCACAGTGTTTCAGGCTGGGGGAGGTGCTCTCTGCTCACCGCAGGGCACAGGCGGAAGACAGGCATGACTTTGTGGACACCTGCACCATGATGCATCATTACGGGCATAGTTTCCATACCATTTTCGGGACTTTTGAAAACATCAAGATTACGACGCCTGCCGACTATTTTATGTTCCAGGCCCTCATGAGAACGAGGGAGGAAGAATCGGTGTTTGGCATTTGACGGTTTATGATGGATTATCGAAACAGTATTGTCCAGCAGGATTTGCTGCGCATGAGCCAGGCGGATCTGCCTTGGCGGCAGCTGGATGGCAAGACGGTTCTTATTACGGGCGCAACAGGCATGTTGGCTTCATACGTCGCGTGGCTTCTTCTCTTCCTGCGCGAGCAGTCCGGCATCCGTGTGTCCGTGGTCGCTTTGTGCCGGGATGCCAGGAAGGCGGAGGCGTACTTCGGTCCGTTTGCCGGCAGGCCCTATTTCCGCCTGCTGCTGCAGGACGTGTGCGACCCCATCTGCTATAATGGGACCGTCGACTATGTGTTTCACCTGGCAGGACACGCGAGCCCCCATTTTATCAATACGGATCCTGTAGGGATCATGAGGTGCAACCTGCAGGGTACGATGAATCTCCTGGACTGGGTGCGTGGCGCTGCGGTCTCGAAGGTGATCTTCGCTTCGACGCGCGAAGTCTATGGCAAGAACGACGAAGCTGAACGGCTGGACGAAATGGCATACGGATCACTCGACCCTTTGGATGACAGGTCGTGCTATCCTGAAGGCAAGCGGGCCGCAGAGGCTTTGCTGAGAAGCTATTATCTGCAATATGGCATTCCGTATCATATCGCCCGCATTGCACATGCGTACGGCCCTTCGATGCAGTTGGAAAATGACGGACGGGTGATGGCCGACTTGATGGGGGATGCCGTCGCCGGTCGTGACATCGTCCTGAAAAGCAGCGGCGAGGCTGTTCGCTCGTTTCTTTATTTGACCGATGCCATTGTTGGCTTGTTCACCATCCTCTTTCGTGGTGAACAAGCCAGGGCATATAATCTGGCTAATGAGACGGAACCCATCAGCGTCAAAGACTTGGCGCAGCTGTTGGCTTCATTCAGCCGGGATAAGTCTGTTCAGGTAGTGATGTCTGAAACTGAGCGGAAAGGCTATTGTGCCTATCGCCGGACAGCTTTGGATACTGCCGCCCTTGAGCAGTTGGGCTGGAAACCGCAGGTGTCATTCCGGGAAGGAATCACCCGGGTGCTTCGGTCCTGGGGAAGATAGAACGAAGAGAATGTTCTATTCAGATGGTTTTTCACGGGGAATTTCCTATATTTGAGCGTTCAATGATTGTTGGAAAGTAGTGAAACGAATCGTAGTCAAAATCGGCACGAATGTGCTGACGCGCCCCGACGGCACCCTGGACGTCACGCGCGTTTCCGCGCTGGTGGACCAGGTGGTCGGTCTGCGCCGCAGCGGCTGGGCGGTGGTGCTCGTGAGCTCCGGCGCCGTGGCCTGCGGCCGCACCGAGCTGCGGCTGGACGGGGATCTGGACAGCGTGGAGCAGCGCCAGCTGTACTCCGCCGTCGGCCAGGTCCGCCTGATGGACCTGTATTACAGGCTGTTCCGGGATTACGGCATGCAGATCGGCCAGATCCTGACCACCCGGCGGAACTTCGAGACGGAGCGCGAGCGTGAGAACCAGCGCGCCTGCATGGAGGTCATGCTCCAGCACGGCGTGGTGCCCATCGTCAACGAGAACGACACCGTGAGCGTCACCGAGCTGATGTTCACCGACAACGACGAGCTTTCCGGACTGATTGCCGAAATGGTCGGCGCGGAGGCGCTCGTCCTGCTGAGCAACATCCCCGGTCTGTATGACCGCCATCCCGACGACCCGGACGCCCGCGTGATCCGGACGGTGCACTGCACGGACGACCTGTCCGGCTGCATCCGCGAGGAGAAAAGCGCCTTCGGCCGGGGCGGAATGTTCTCCAAATACAACACGGCCCGGCGCGTGGCAACCGGCGGCATCCGCGTGCTGATCGCCGACGGCAAGCGCGAGCGGATTCTGCCGGACCTGCTGGAGCGCCCGGAACAGACCGTTTTCACCGAATTCCTCCCGTAACCCTGTCATTCTGAACGAAGTGAAGAATCTCCTCGAAGCAGCCAAGCGGGCCGCGACCCAGGTCGCGCTGATCCCGGACGACCAGCGGACGGCGGCGCTGGAAGCCGTCGCCGACGCCATTCTCGCGCACAGCGCGGAGCTCCTGTCCGCCAACGCGGAAGACCTTGCGCGCATGGATCCGCAGAACCCCCTGTACGACCGCCTCAAGCTGACGCCGGAACGGCTGGCGGACATCGCGGCCGACATGCGCCACGTGGCGGGGCTCCCGTCGCCGCTGGGGCGTACGCTGGAGGATCGCACACTGCCCAACGGACTGCGCCTGCGCAAGGTCAGCGTGCCGTTCGGCGTGATCGGCGTCATCTATGAGGCGCGTCCGAACGTGACCTTCGACGTCTTCTCCCTCTGTTTCAGAAGCGGCAACGTCAGCCTGCTCAAGGGCGGCAGCGACGCGGCCGCGTCGAACCATGCCGCCGTGGCGCTGATCCGCCGTGTGCTGGCCTCGCTGGGCCTGCCCGAACAGGCTGTCTCGCTGCTGCCGCCCACGCACGAGGCGGTCGGCGAACTGCTCGGCGCCGTCGGTTACGTGGATCTCGTGATCCCGCGCGGCGGACGGCGGCTGATCGACTATGTCCGGGACAACGCCAAGGTGCCTTGCATCGAGACGGGCGCCGGCGTGGTGAATACCTATTTCGATGCGGCCGGCGACCTGGAGACCGGCCGGCGCATCGTGCTGAACGCCAAGACGCGCCGCGTGTCGGTCTGCAACGCGCTCGACTGCCTGATCGTGCACCGCGACCGCCTGGCCGACCTGCCCGCGCTGGTGCAGCCGCTGGCGGCGAAAGCGGTGCGGATCTATGCCGATGAGGCGGCCCTGGCGGCGCTCGAAGGCCGTTACCCGCTGC
>CAJONC010000046.1 GCA_905235675.1 uncultured Bacteroidales bacterium
TTCCGTTCCGGCCTGGACGACAATGAACGCGAGGAGATTGCCAGGGCGAACTTCGACTACGGCAAGGAGGAGGGGCTTGAGGAAGGGGAAGCCAGAGGTAAACTGGAAGTTGCTGGAAAGATGCTGATAAAAGGGTTCAAGATCGACGACATTGCCGAAATAACCGGTCTTGACGTAGAAGACATCAAGAAACTGCTGAACTGACAGCAAACAACTTGTCATTACAAATAGGGAGTGCTGGAGGGCCTGCTGCGAACCCTACCTCACTTTGGAGTCGCAGTACCAGCAGCGGAGCTGGCCGCCGTCGCCGTAATGGAATTTATACGGGGCGTGCTCGTTGTTGCAGATGCACTTGGGATTGGAGCACCTGACCGAAGCGTCATATACGGGCCTCTCGTGCTGGGGCATTGTATGGGCGGGATCGTTTTTCCACTCGTGCAGCTTGAGGATCAGGGCTTCGCGGACAAATTTCCCGTTCTCCACCTGCCTGAAATAAGCGGCCCTCGGGTCGGAATCCACCTCGGTAAGAATCTCGTTCACCCTCGGAAGCGGATGCAGTACGGCCATATTTTTCTTCGCCAGCGCCATCCTGCGTGCATCCAGAACGAAACTGTCCTTTACGCGGTCGAATTCATCCTCATCGAGGAAACGCTCCTTCTGCACCCTCGTCATATACAGCACGTCGAGCTCCGGCATCACCTCCTCCATCGTCTGCACTTCGCGGTACTTCACCCCGTACTTGTCACACACGTCCTGCTTGATATAATCCGGAAGCTTCAGCTCGTCGGGGGCAATCAGCACCACCTGCACACCGGAATAGCGCGAAAGGGCCTTTATCAAGGAATGTACGGTGCGCCCGAAACGGAGGTCGCCGCAGAATCCTATCGTAATGCCGTCGATGCGGCCAAGTTCCCGCTTTATTGTAAGGAGGTCGGTAAGCGTCTGCGTAGGATGGCTGTGGCTGCCGTCGCCAGCGTTGATGATAGGGACTGACGAGACCTCGGAAGCATACAGCTGGGCGCCCTCGATGTAATGGCGCATGGCTATGACTTCGGCGAAGCAGCCCACCACCCTGACGGTGTCCTGCACGGTTTCACCCTTGCTGACGGACGAGTTCTTGGCATCCGAAAAACCGAGCACATTGCCGCCGAGCTCCATCATTGCGGAGGTGAAACTCAGCCTCGTGCGCGTAGACGGTTCATAGAACAAAGTGGCAAGCTTGCGGTGCGACATGCTGCCCTGATAGCGCTCGCGGTGGGCTATGATGTCCTCGGCAAGGCTGATGATTTCATCTGTCTCCTCTTTGGTGAGGTCCATGGGATCGATAAGGTGTTTCATACTGACTGTTTATTTAATCCAACTTTCATCCGAAGGGTTGTCCCTGAAACGAAGTATCCTCTCCTTCCATTCGGGAGCAATCATGCCGTCCTCCACGGCGGTCTCCACGAGGGCGTCCAGGTTGCTCAGGGACCTGTTTTCAACGCACGCATCCGCCATCCTCTCAAGGCCTTTCTTCATTCCGTAAGTGAAGATGCTCACGATTCCGAGCACCTCGGCCCCTTCCTCGCGCAGCGTCTGCACCACCTCTATGGCGCTTCCTCCGGTGGAGATAAGATCCTCTACCACAACTACTTTTGTCCCTGGCTCCATCTTCCCTTCGATGCGGTTGCCGCGCCCGTGATCCTTCGCGGAGCCGCGGACGTAGCCCATGGGCAGGCCGAGTATGTCGGCAGTGATTGCTGCATGCGCGATGCCTGCGGTGGAAGTTCCCATCAGCATCTCGCAGGAGGGATAATACTCCCGCACCAGGCCCGCCAGCCCGTTCTCAACCTCGGTACGCACCCGGGGAGATGAGAGGGTAAGCCTGTTGTCGCAGTAAATAGGGCTTTTGATGCCGCTGGCCCATGTAAACGGTTCTTCCGGCCGGAGAAATACGGCCCCTATCGAGAGCAGTGCCCTCGCAATTTCTTTTTCCTTGTTCATCCCAGAAAATCTTTGACACATTTATTATAAGCGGCCACCGGATCCGCGGCGGCGGTGACAGGACGTCCTACAACTATGAAGTCCGATCCGAGAGCACGTGCACCCGAAGGGGTGGTGATGCGGCTCTGGTCCGAAGACGCCGAATCGGGATAACGTATCCCCGGGGTTACCGTGAGGAACCCGTTTCCGCAGGCTTCCTTGACGGCTGAGGCTTCAAGCGGAGAACACACCACACCGTCCAGTCCGGCCGCCTTGGCGTTGGCTGCATAATGCGCCACGGTATCTTCCATGCTTGCGGGAATCAGCAGCTCTTCCTTCATGCGTTCCTCGCTGGTCGAGGTCAGCTGGGTTACGGCTATCAGCAGCGGACGGCTGCCGTCGGGGCGCGTAAGTCCCTCCAGGGCTGCTTCCATCATGGCCTTCGTCCCGGCAGCATGCACATTGCACATGTCGATATCCAGCGACGAGAGCACCCGCATGGACTTTTTGACCGTGTTGGGTATGTCGTGCAGCTTCAGGTCCAGGAAAACCTTGTGCCCCCTGGCCTTGATTTCCCTTACTATCTGCGGGCCTTCCGCATAGTAAAGCTCCATCCCTATCTTCACGAAGGGCTTGCATCCGCTGTCCGCAAAGAGGTCCAGGAATTCAAAAGTCCGTGCCGCCGAATCGAAATCGCAGGCAACTATAACATCTCCTTTCATACTGTTCCTATTATCTGTTCCAAAGAGTCAATTCCAAGTCCGGCCATGGTTTCCGGCAGTTCTTCCACTATCTTCCTGCAGGCGTAAGGGTCCCTGATGTTCTCCGAGCCCACCTGCACCGCCGAAGCACCGGCCATCATCATCTCTATTACGTCCCTTGCCGATGCCACGCCCCCGCAGCCCATTACCGGAACGGAGCAGGCATGGGAGACCTGCCACACCATCCTCAGGGCTATGGGGAAGATCGCGGGGCCGGAGAAGCCTCCGACTTTGTTGGCGAGGACAGGCCTGCGCGTTTTCAGGTCTATCCGCATTCCGAGGAAGGTATTTGCCACGGTGAACCCGTCCGCACCCGCATCCTCGCAGGCACGCGCTATGGCGACTATATCCGTCACATTGGGGCTGAGCTTCACGAAAACCGGCTTGCGGCAGACTTCCTTCACCGCCTTTGTCACCGCGGCCGCGGAAGACGGTTCCGTTCCGAAAGCCATGCCTCCGTCGTGCACATTGGGGCAGGAGACGTTCACTTCCACTATGTCAATACCATCGCAGGCGTACGCCTTTTCGCAGTTCCATGCGTATTCCTCCACGGAAAATCCGCTGATGTTGGCGATGACAGCACCATCGTATATCTTCCGCAGCGCCGGCACCTTCTCGCCGACAAGGGCGTCTATCCCCGGATTCTGCAGGCCTACGGAATTGAGCATACCGCAGTGCGCCTCGGCTATCCGCGGAGTGGGATTCCCTAAGCGGGCTTCCCTCGTGGTACCCTTGAGGGAGATGCCTCCGAGCAGGTTCAGGTCGAAGTATTCCGCCATTTCAAGCCCGAAACCGAAGGTCCCGCTCGCAGGTATGACGGGGTTCTTCAGGCGCAGTCCGCCGAGATTTACTGACAGATCTTTTACCATATCATATCCTCCTTGTTGAATACCGGTCCGTCCTTGCACACCCGCCTGGGGCCGGAAGCCGTCTGCACGGTACAGCCGTAGCAGAAGCCGCTTCCGCATCCCATCCTCTCTTCGAGGCTAAGCTGCCCCGGGATGGGCAGGGCTTTGCATACCGCCTTCATCATCACGAGGGGGCCGCAGGTGTAGAAGCAGTCATAATCTGTCCTATGGAAGGAAGGCGCGTCGCTGACAAGCCCCTTGATGCCCCTGGAGCCGTCCATCGTGGTAATCTCAACCCCGTCGCACAGGGACCTGAATTCCTCTTCCAGAACAGTTTCCGAAGCCTTGTTGAAGCCGAGAATCACCCTGACATTCTTTCCTGCCGCCTTGAGCTCGCGTGCAAGCGGATAAAGCGGCGCCGAGCCGAGTCCGCCTCCGACAAGCAGCGCGGAGGAAGTGCAAAGGGATGCGTCAAAACCATTTCCAAGCCCCGTCAGCAAGTTCAGCCTGCTGCCCTGAGCCATTCCGGACAGGGCCTTCGTCCCTTCCCCTACGACCTTGTAGTACAGCACTATCCTGCCTTCGGAAGAATCGCAGACCGAAATAGGGCGCCTCAGGTAGAAGCCAGGGACCGCTATGTCCACGAACTCTCCGCTGAACAGGTAGTGAGTGTCGTCGGAAAGAAGGACAAGCCTCCAGGTCCTTTCGGCGACACATTCGTTGCTCTCTATGGTAAAATCATCTTTCATTCAGCCTTGTATACTGTTTTGCCCCGTTTGACGGTCCTTGCGACTTTTCCGCGGACCTCCCATCCGTCGAAAGGCGTTGCCTTGCCTTTTGAGAAGAAATCGCGGCTGTCTATCCTGTAGGTTTTTCCGGTATCTATCAGCACCAGGTCGGCAGCGGCTCCCTGTTCAAGCCGGCCCTGAAGCCCGAAGGCTTTCCTCGGGCCGTCGGTGAGCGCTTCGAGAAGGCGTTCGAGGGAGATGCGTCCGGTGCATACGAGGCCGGTGTAAAGCACGGGAAAAGCGGTTTCGAGCCCGACTATCCCCATCGCGCTCCCTTCCAGCCCGCGGGATTTCTGCTCTGCGGTGTGCGGGGCGTGATCCGTTGCAATGGCGTCTATCGTACCGTCCGCAAGGCCCGCTATGAGGGCTTCCCTGTCGTCCGCCGAACGAAGGGGCGGATTCATCTTGAAGCGTCCGTCCTCCTGCAGTTCATCCTCGCAGAGGAGGAGGTAATGGGGCGCCGTCTCGCAGGTCACCCTGACTCCCGATGCCTTGGCCTTCCGTATCAGTTCCACGCTTTCTTTGGTGGAGATGTGGCATACGTGATAGCGGCAGCCGGTTTCCGCGCAGAGTTCCAGGTCCCTTTCAATCTGCCGCCATTCGCTCTCGGAGCAGATTCCTCTGTGGCCGTGGGCGGCGCAGTAGCGTCCGTCGTGGATGTAGCCGCCGTTCAGCAGGGAGTTGTCCTCGCAATGGGCCGCGATGATGCAGCCCTGCCGTGCCGCCTCCTCCATGGCGCGAAGCATCATGCTGTCGGCCTGGACACCGCTTCCGTCGTCCGAGAATGCGACGCAGGAGCCCTTCATCGCCGCAAAGTCCACCAGCTCCCCGCCTTTGCGTCCCTCGGTGATTGAGCCGTACGGCAGGACGTCTATGCAGGCCCCTTCGTCGATAAGTGCCTGTTCCACTGCAAGATGCTCGGGGGAATCCGGCACGGGACTCAGGTTGGGCATGGCGCAGACCGTGGTATATCCGCCATGGGCGGCCGCGGCGCTGCCTGTGCGTATGGTCTCCTTTTCGGGATTCCCGGGTTCGCGGAAATGGACATGCAGGTCACAGAAGCCGTAGCTTACGAGAAGTCCTTCAGCATCAATGATTTCAGCATCTGCAGGAGCCGTTAGCGAGGGGCCTGCGGCGGAGATGATGCCGTCTTCCACGAGTATGTCCTCCCGCCGGAGCTCCCCGTTTCGGAAAACCCTGCCTCCTTTTATGAACAAGTTCGCGGCCATATAAAAAAAAGACAGCCCGAAAAGGCTGTCATACCAGTTTATCTGTTGCTCTTATTTGATACTTGCATCATCAGCGGACAAATATAGGCACTTTTTCCAAATATTGAAATACTTTCCTTATCTTTATGCCTGCAAACACTGATTTAACACTATGACCTTCACCATGATTATCGAATTGCTGATCGTGTTTGCAGCCCTCTACGTGGGCGCACGATACGGCAGCCTGGCGCTCGGCGCCATCTCCGGCATAGGCCTCGCAATACTCGTATTCGGATTCGGCCTCAAGCCGGGAACCCCTCCCACGGACGTAATCTACATCATAATCGCGGCCGTGACCTGCGCCGGCACCCTGCAGGCGTCGGGCGGCATGGACTGGATGATACAGATCGCCGAGAAGATGCTGCGCAAGCATCCGGAGCACATCACCTTCCTGGCCCCGCTCGTGACCTTTTTCCTGACCGTGCTGGTAGGGACGGGACACGTGGTATACACTATAATGCCCATCATCTGCGACATCTCCCTCAGGAAGGGAATACGGCCGGAAAGGCCCTGTGCCGTAGCGTCGATAGCATCGCAGGTCGGCATTACCTGCTCGCCCATAGCCGCGGCCGTAGTGGCGTTCGTAACCATCTCCAATGCAAACGGTTACATGGTTACCATCCCCCACGTCCTGATGGTTACCATCCCTGCGAGCCTGATGGGCCTGATGTGCGCTTCCGCCGCTTCATTCAAGCGCGGCAAAGACCTTGACAAGGACCCTGAATTCCAGGCCCGTATGAAGGATCCCGAAATGTACGAATACATGTTCGGATCATCTGCCACCACCCTCGGAAAGACCATCACCAAAGAGGCGAAGGCCTCCGTGTATATTTTCCTCTTTTCGCTGTTCGTGATAGTCTGCTTCGCATTCATGCAGATGATTCATGTGGGAGAACAGACGCTGGCGCAGTATCTGGACATTCCGAAAATGAACCTTGTGATTCAGATTATAATGCTGGTCGCCGCGGCCTGCAACATTATTTTCTGCAATGCCAAGCCCAAAAAAGTCGTGGACGGGGCTGTCTGGCAAAGCGGCATGGTGGCCGTGGTCGCCATTTACGGAATAGCCTGGATGGCGGATACGTATTTTTCGAATTACATGAGCGAACTGCAGATGATGCTGGGAGGGATAGTGGAAACTGCCCCCTGGGCCATTGCCTTCGTTTTCTTCATGGTTTCGGTGCTCATCAATTCGCAGGGAGCCGTGGTGGTGTCGATGCTGCCGCTGGCCTATTCCCTCGGGATTGCGGGGCCGGTGCTGCTCGGCGTCCTGCCCAGCGTGTACGGATATTTTTTCATCCCGAACTACCCTTCGGATATCGCGACGGTGAACTTTGACCGTTCGGGAACCACTAAGATAGGGAAGTATCTGCTGAACCATTCATTCATGCGGCCGGGGCTTATCAGTGTAGGTGTCGCCACCATAGTGGGATATCTGATTACCTGCGTGCTCTTCCCGGGATATTTTGCCGGATTTATCACTGGCGCTTAAAGCACTGAAGGATAGTGGTTTAAACAATAGTCTCCCCTCCGAAACCGGAGGGGAGACTGTTATTTAATCGGCTGAATGTCAGCTATTTGTCCGCCAGGACCGGCGGGCCTTTTATTTCAGCTTCTTGTAACCATATTGGCAGGTATCGCCAAGTTCCATCTCGATCTTCATCAGACGGTTGTACTTGCAGATACGGTCGGTCCTCGAAAGCGAACCGGTCTTGATCTGGCCGCTGTTGGTAGCGACGGCGATGTCGGCGATGGTGGTGTCCTCGGTTTCGCCGGAACGGTGGCTGGTAACGGTGGTGTAGGGTGTGCCATCTCGATGGCGTCGAGGGTTTCGGTGAGGGAACCGATCTGGTTCACCTTGATGAGGATAGAGTTGCCTGCACCCATCTTGATACCCTTTTCAAGGTACTTCACGTTGGTGACGAAGAGGTCGTCGCCCACGAGCTGGCAGCGGTCGCCGATAGCCTTGGTGAGCTTCACCCAGCCTTCCCAGTCTTCCTCGGAAAGACCGTCCTCGATGGAGTCGATAGGATATTTGCTGATGAGTTTCTCAAGATACTTGATCTGCTGCTCGCTTGTGAGCCTCTTGCCCTTGGGATCCTTCTTCTTGCCGTCCTTGAGCTGCTTGTAGTCATAGTAGAACTTGCCGTCCTCGCCCTTGAAGCAGAACTCGGAAGCTGCGCAGTCCATAGCGATGGTGACGTCCTTGCCGGGCTCGAGACCTGCGGCCTTGATAGCCTCGATGATGCAGTCGAGAGCATCGTCGATACCCTTCAGCGCGGGAGCGAAACCGCCCTCGTCACCTACTGCGGTGGAGCATCCGCGGCCCTTCAGCACCTTCTGGAGAGCGTGGAACACCTCGGCGCCCATGCGGACGGCCTCAGCCTCGCTCTTTGCACCTACGGGACGGATCATGAACTCCTGGAACGCGATGGGGGCGTCGGAGTGTGCACCGCCGTTGATGATGTTCATCATGGGGACGGGGAGAACATAGGTGTTGGTGCCGCCGATATACCTGTAGAGAGGAATGTCGAGATAGTTTGCGGCAGCGTGGGCAACTGCGAGCGATACGCCGAGGATGGCGTTGGCTCCGAGCTTGCTCTTGGTGGGGGTGCCGTCGAGCTCGATCATGGTCTGGTCGACAGCCCTCTGCTCGAGTGCGCTCATTCCTATGATGGCGGGAGCGATCACGTCGTTCACATTGGCAACAGCCTTGAGAACGCCCTTTCCGCCATAACGCTTCTTGTCGCCGTCGCGAAGCTCTAGAGCTTCGTTCTCACCGGTGGATGCTCCCGAAGGAACAGCTGCCACACCTTTGACACCAGATTCGAGGATGACCTCTACTTCGACTGTCGGATTTCCACGTGAATCGAGGATTTCACGACCTGTAACTTGGATAATTCTCATAATTTTTATTGAAATTGAACAAAATTTACCTAAAAGCGGCGCAAAATTACTAATTCTTTACGTATTTTTCAACGGATTTATGCAATTCTCCCTGAAGATTACCTCTATTTTTATTTCATTTTCCAGAGATTCGTGCACTCTCCCGAAAATCAGATAGGAAAGCAGTGCTTTCAAGGCCTGGAAGGCCTGCTGTTCCGGCTTCTGGTCGAGTATGAAAGAAATGCTTTCGTTCATAAGGCATTCCCTGTTCCCGTCCGTCAGGTCGTAGCCACCTATCTTGAGCCTGCCTACATGGTCGCTGTCCAGGCAGGCGGCAATCTCGTTGGCCCTTGAATTCGGCACGGCTATTATACCCACGTCGGGGTTGTCGTTGAGATAATCGCGCAGGATAATGGCGAAATCGCTGTCCTGCATCGAAAGGTCGAGCATTTTCAGCCTGTCGGCGATTCCGTGGGCCGAGTAGGCCTCCCTGATGGCTTCCTCGCGTTCTATCGTATTGAAAGATTCACTACCGAGGCGTTTGGGATTGACGATAAGCAGGCTTTTGTCTTTTTCGCAGATAAGGTCGAGGATGTTGCTGAGAAGAAGGCCGCTGCGCCTCTGGTCGGGTGCGTACCGGGCGACAGGGGATGTCTCGGGAATAATCGTATCCACGAATACGTAGGGAATCTTCTCTTTCTCCAGTTTATGGCAGAAATCTATGGTTTCCCTGCGGAAAGTCGGTCCGAGGATGATTCCGTCCGGCTTCATTGAAAGGGCCTGCGAACTCGTTTCAATGAAAGAATGCACGTCATACTGGTCGTAGGTGAGTTTGTCCGCGACTATGTCGATGTCGGAATACTCCCGTATGCCCATTTCAAAGCCCCTTATCTGCCCGTCCCAGTAACTTCCGGCGGTATAGCGCGGGATGAAAAGCAGGATTCTGAAGCTTTTCCTGAGGGATAGGGCGGATTTATGAATGTTGGCATGGTATGAATGGTCCTCGAGTATCCTCGATATTTTTTCGAGATTTTCGGGAGAAACTTTGCCCCTGTTGTGCAGAACCCTGTCCACGGTCCCGGGCGAAACCCCGGCCATTTTCGCAATTTGCTTGATAGTAATTGTCTTTGGCATATTTCCAAACAAAATCCTATACAAAAATACTATAAAATTGTTTTAGTGGAAAAATTATATTAAATTTGCAAAAGTGTGTACGTGCACACCAAATTAATAACCCTAAAAAAATTATGAAGATCAGACACTTATTGCTTTCAGCCGTATGCTTTGTCATCCTGGGCGGCGTTTTTGACGCGTCGGCGGCAAAACCCAAGTCAAAGTCAATCTATCACAAAGGATGGATTGACTTCAACAAGAATGGAAAAATGGATGTGTATGAGGACCCGGATGCAGACATCGATGCACGTATCGAAGACCTGCTTTTGCAGATG
>CAJONC010000047.1 GCA_905235675.1 uncultured Bacteroidales bacterium
GGCCATCATGTCATCTTCTTCAAAAAGCATGACGATGGTTCAGTCTGGGTAGACCGCGTTCTACACGAAAAGATGGATTATCAGAGGCATCTTTAGAATGAAAGGGTTGGATAGGTTTCCAATCCTTTTTTCTTGAGAAAGAAACATCATCTCATTTGAGAGCTTTCCGCATAAAAATTGCTATATTTGTCTTGTCAACGGGAGAAATCCGTTGATAAAGGTGCATTAGCATATTGGCCTTAACCCAAAATAATACCCGCCAATTACTAAGAGTTTCCTCCATTTTAACCGACCTGATTCTGTGGTTGGCTGAGTATCAGCAGCTTAATAAATACGCGCTGTGTGATTGTCAAACACCGGCCTTTATTGGACTGGACTGGGAGTAAACACCTTTTCGAAGTCCGGATAGAGGCGGTTGGTGAACGGCTTGACGTAGACTGTGTAGATGACCATCGTACAGCCATCGTAGAAAACCTCCTTGAAATCTCCTTCGTTCTGATACAACGCCCAGTCCGTCCAGACAAACTCGTTGCGGCTATCGGCATCCAGGCAGGCGAAATCTACGATATTCATATTGTAGTCTTCTTCCCTTTGGTAGTTGTAGAATATCCTGATGCCCTTTACGTTATTTTCTCCCACATAGTGCGAGTAACCATCACGCATCGTGGCAAATCCTTCGTAGGCATTGGTGATGAACTCGCTTTCGCCATTGAAGAGGGCAACATCAGGGAACACGTTGCGGCCTGTGGCTTCGATAATCTGCGACTTCAGTTCTTTCTCCTTCATACACACGATATTATAAGCATCAAAGCACGATATTACGAACTCGTTGCTATTATTCCTCAAAATGAAATAATCGTCGTAGAACATCGAGAAATTGTTGTTGGGCAGCCAGGGGCCCCATTCATCCTCTGCTCTGCAATAAGTGATGTCATCCCCCCTTCAGGGTTGAACCGAAATCATAAGGCCGGGCAGATGCATGCTGGGCTCGTAGATGACCAGATAATGGTATCCGTTCTGGGGATCTCTCAAAACTTCTCCATAGGTGAATATGCTCTTTTCATCGTCGTTCAGGCCCCACTGGTCCTTGGTCTTGAAAGAAATCCTGTTGAGGCCCGGGATGCAGCGGATATCGACATCCACATAGCCGGAATTGGTGCCGCTGCCCTCGTGAAAGGTTAGTTTTCCGAACTTGCGGCCGGTAAGGTCCAGGACCATCCCGTCCGATGTCTCCTCTATGAGAGAAGAAAAGCCCGCAATAGAGAGGAAGGAGTTCTTGCTGAAGGCCTCGGACTGCACCTTGATGCTGCGTTCACCGGGATTGGACTCATCCAGAACGGTGCCGTAGGTCGCCTGGTAAGACTTATCGGCAAAATTGAGGGTGCTTTGTCCGGTAAGGTTGCCGAGCACGGTGAGGATAGCGTTGTCTTCCAGCTGCTTTATATTCTTTGCATTGCTTTTGCTGGTTTCATTCTTGACGCAGGCATTCAGGCACAACAGCGCGCATGCAGCGAGAACGATGAAGGGACTTCTTTTCATAAAGGCATTTATTTGAGCTACAAATATAAACATTATTTTGGTTCGATGGCGTTGGAGAGGGAGAGATTCACGGGATGCCGGCCGTTCTCCACAACCACGGCGGGCACCGCCAGCCGCCGAGCCTCGCGATGCGAGGCGGCGGTGCCTCAATAAAAAATGTTGCGAAAATATGTTATTTTCGCAACATCATGTAAACCGATATCAGGACTAGAAACTATTTGTAGACAGGCCCGAAGTTGGCACAGGCACGGTAGTCGGCGCCTTCCTTGTCCATGCCGAAGGCGTTCCATGCGGCGGGACGGAAAATCTTTCCTTCATCCACATTGTGCATGCAGACGGGTATCCTGAGGATTGACGCAAGGGTAATCAGGTCGGCTCCTATGTGCCCGTAGGCGATGGCGCCGTGGTTTGCACCCCAGTTGTTCATCACGCTGTATACGTCCTTGAAGCAATCCTTGGCCGGATCGGTGCGGGGGACGAACCAGGTCGTAGGCCAGGTGGGATCGGTGCGCTTGTCGAGAACGTCGTGGATTTCCTTCGGGAGTTCGGCCGACCATCCTTCGGCAATCTGCAGCACTGGGCCGAGGCCGGAAACGATGTTGATCCGCAGCATTGTCATGGGCATTCCTTCCTTTGTCACGAAGTGGGCCGAATAACCTCCTGCGCGGAAGTAGTCGCGGTCTGCGGGCATCCAGTTGGTGGCCTTGAGGCAGGCTTCCACATCTTCCTGAGTCATGTTCCAGGGCTCCTTCATCGTAGGCTTGCCCTCGGCATCCTTCATGGCTCCTGTGGCGTCGAGGGTTGTGGCGCCGGAGTTGATAAGGTGGATGAATCCGCCCGCTGCAAGCCCTTCGGGGGCCTTGCCTGTGACGCGCTTCACTGCTTCGGGGCTCCAGTAGGTGCGTACGTCGCTGAACATCACTCCGCGGTTGGTGAGCAGGTGGCCGAAGAGCATCGAGAGCCCGTTGAGGGAGTCATTCTCGGTTGCGAGCAGCCCCGCTTCGCGAATTCCGTTCCAGTCGAAGGAGGTGCACATCATGCTTTCGGGGAAGTCGAAGTTGGGCTTGTAATCGGTCCACTGGCGCTGTCCCTGCACTCCGCCCACGATGGCGTTGTGTCCGAGGGATTCTTCCTTGTAACCCATTTCAAGCAGCTTCGGGTTGCCGTACATGAGGTCGCGGATAATCATCATGTTCTTGACCGTGAACTCCCAGTCGGCATCCTTCTCCTCGCGTGTCTTGCCCTTGCCCTTTCCGTTGAAAGAGGCGAGGGGAGTGCCGGGGAACAGGGGACGCTCTTCGTTGTAGTCGTGTCCTTCCTGGGGCTTGCAGTACTCGTCCACCCACTTCATCGCCTTCTCGAATTCTTCGTGGTCGTAGATGCCGTAATCCACGCGGCGCAGAATCTCCACGAGGTCGACATATTCGGTACGCATTCCGAGATAGTTCTGCAGGAAGTCGGCGTTCACTATGGAACCGGCTATGCCCATGCAGGTGTTGCCGAGCGAAAGATAGCTCTTGCCGCGTATGGTTGCCACCGCCTGTGCCGCACGGGCGAAGCGGAGCAGCTTTTCGGCAACTTCGTCGGGGATGGTGTTGTCGGAGATGTCCTGCACGTCGTGTCCGTAGATGCCGAATGCGGGAAGCCCTTTCTGTGCATAAGCGGCAAGTACGGCTGCAAGATAAACTGCGCCGGGGCGCTCGGTGCCGTTGAATCCCCATACGGCCTTGGGCCAGTGGGGGTTCATGTCCATGGTTTCGGAGCCGTAGCACCAGCAGGAGGTAACCGTGATGGTGGAACCTACTCCTTCGCGCTCGAATTTCTCGGCGCAGGCGGCGCTTTCGGCCACGCGGCCAATGGTGGTGTCGGCAATCACGCATTCCACGGGAGAACCGTCCCCGTTGCGGAGATTGCTGGAAATAAGGTCTGCCACAGCCCTGGCGAGGGCCATGGTCTTTTCTTCAAGACTTTCGCGCACGCCGCCCTGACGTCCGTCGATGGTGGGGCGTATGCCTATTTTGGGATACTTCATAATTTATAAACTGGTTATTTGTTTGATTTCTGATACATTCTGAACATCCTCCATCCGTAAGTGGAAACTATGATGAAGCAGATGAGGGGAAGTATGAAGGAGAAGTTGACGGCGGGGTGTCCGGCTACGGTGCCGAGGTCGATTATCATACCCTGCAGAGGGGGCATCAGGGCTCCGCCCACGATGGCCATCACGAGGAAGGAGGCTCCGAGGGTGGTGTCCTGCACGTCGACGTTTTCAAGTGCGATGCCGTAGATGGTGGGGAACATCAGGCTCATGAAGAAGCTGATACCGATGAGGCAGAAGAGGCCGGCCTTGCCCACGATCACTATCGTGCCGAGGGTGCAGAGCGCTGCGCAGATGCCGAAGATGCCGAGCATCTTGCGTGAGTTGAGGTATTTCATCAGCATCGTTGAGATGAACCTGCTCGAAAGGAAAAGCACCATCGCGACGATGTTGTAGGTCTGTGCGGTCGCCTTGTTGATGCCCAGATTGTCGGCATACTGGATGATGAAGGTCCACACCATAATCTGCGCGGCCACGTAGAATATCTGGGTGAGCACGCCTTCGCGGTATGCCTTGTTGGTCCAGAGGTTACGGAGGGTCTGTTTAGTCGTATGGGTGTTGCCTGCGGCCTTTTCTTCTTCGCTCTGAGTCTTGGGCATACGCACCAGGGCGATCACCGCGAACACCACCAGCACTACTATACCTATTATTACGTAGGGGTTGCGTATCACCGCGAGGTCGTGCAGGCGAATGTCGGCCTTTTCGGCCTCCGAGAGCATTGGGAAGATGATGTTGCCCGCCGCGTCGCGCTTGTCGGAAATCAGCTGGGGGAGTACCACGAAGGATGCCACCGCCATTCCGCACAGGGACCCCATGGGGTTGAAGGTCTGTGCCAGGTTCAGGCGGCGCGTGGAAGTTTCCTTGCTGCCGAGGGAGAGTATGTAGGGGTTGGCCGTGGTTTCGAGGAAGGCGAGACCGAAGGTGAGGATATATAGTGAAATGCAGAAGAAGCTGAACTGCTGGTAGGCAGCCGCAGGGATGAAGAGGAAGGCTCCCACGGCGTAGAGGCCGAGCCCGAGCAGTATGGCGCTTTTGTAAGAATATTTGCGGATGAAGAGCGCCGCCGGAATAGCCATGGTGGCATATCCGCCATAGAATGCGAACTGGATTAGCGACGCCTTCGCCGCGCTGAGTTCCATAACCGTCTGGAACGCCGCCACCATAGGGTTGGTAATATCGTTTGCAAAGCCCCACAGCGCGAAGAGCGATGTAATGAGGATGAATGGAACGAGAAATTTCTTCTCGACCAGTTTAGATTTAGTGTTCATATCCACAAATATAGTAAAATTATGCTTATTATGCATGGCCACAGGATGTAATCTTAAAAAGAAAGAATGCTGTAAACAAATTTGTTTATTTATCAAATAATGTCTATAATTGCAGTATGAATATGATAGATGCATATAAGGGGATAGCTCCCGGTAAAATAATAGCCAGAAATCTGGCAAAAAGGGGAATGACCCAGCGAAAACTGGCAGAGGAGATAGGAGAGCATTACCAAACTGTGAATGCCATTGTTAATGGTTCAAGGTATTTAACTATCAGTCAGTCTCTAAAGATGGATAATGCCCTCGGGTTTCCCGAAGGTTTTTTTGCCATTGTCCAAACATATTATCAAATTGCACTTGCACAAAAGAACAGGATAGAAGCAAAACCTGCCCCTTCAATCAGATCTGTTGTATTTTGGGACATAGATCCCGAAAAACTGGACTGGGATAAAAATAAGGACTTTATTGTATCCAGGGTCAATCAAAGAGGAAGTAAAGAAGAAATAGAAAACGTCAGGAAATACTATGAAAATAGATAGCGGACTTCATTATGAGACTGTCTCAGTTTTGTTGATTAACGTTTTGGCAAAATTGATGTCGGAAGAAGCCTTTAAGCCCTTCCGGCTGGTGGGCGGAACAAATTTGAGTTTACGATACGGGCACAGGATTTCGGACGACATCGATCTGTTTACTGATGCAGAATACGGATCTTTGGATTATTCCGTCTTTGAGAATTGTTTGAAGAAGAGTTACCCCTATTTCAATTCTCCCTATAGTTCTGGTAACGTAGGATTTGGAAAGATGTATTACGTCGGACTTAATGAAACAGATGTCGTCAAGTTGGATTTGATGTATACAGATACATTCTTTTCACAGGCAGAGGTAATCGATGAAATCCGGTTGGCATCGTCGGAACAAGTCGTCGCAATGAAAATGCAGGCAATAGCCACCGGCGGCCGGAAAAAGGATTGGTGGGATATCCATTTGTTGTTGGATCATTTTTCTCTTGATGAGATGTTGGATTTGCATAAACGGTGGCAGCCGTGGACTCACGACAGGGATCATTTACTCGATGCTCTGACGGACTTTTCGAAAGCAGATGATCAACCTGACCCCAAATGCCTGTTAGGAAAGGATTGGGACTTCATCAAGATTGATATTATTGATGCAGTATCTGCAATTAGTTAGGGATTGTCGTTTAATAATTTCAAGCAGTATTCGGTCAATTCGCTTTACCTGTGGAACCAAAGAAGAAACAAGAACGGGCCATCGTCCATCTTGAGAAGGATGGCCAACATTACTACTATGGGAACCTTAAGGCCCTGACCGACCATTGGAACAAGGATGCCATCGGGGTCTCATACGCCTACTTGAAGAGCCTTAACATCACCGAAGAACAGCCCTATCGGAATGATTATTGCATAATACGCAGGGGTGTCATTATCGCCTCCTTAAAGAATATTAAGACTACAAGAATATGAAACACCGTTTTGCACTTGCCTTATGCGGCCTCTTATTGTCGGCACTTTGCTTGGCTCAAGAATCTATGATAGCTGTATCCGCGTCTGCTCGCTCTACGGGCATGAGAGGATATGGTATTACTCTTTGCCTTGAGAACCTTGAGACTCACGTGATTTACAAATCGAACCCTTTAGGGCCCTTGACCGAGAATGCGGTGCTTGAGCATATTCCTGCAGGATTGTATGAGGTGTGCTTGGTTGAAATTCCGTTTGGGGATAGACAATATTGGAACGAATCCCCTGAACTTAGGCATTTCTTTGGCACTATTGAAGTATTGCCCGACACGAACTATTATTTGGGTAGATACAAATCCACGTTCCAAGGGAAAATGTCTCGCAGGCAGGTGGCTATGACATTGAATAGCCACGAGATGCCCGAAAAACTTATCAATTACATAGAAAAACAAGGTCTTGTCGCAGATGATTTCATCCCTATCTTGCCAACGAAAGATTCCTTTATCCTTGCTGAATACTCCGAATGGACAAATGAGTTCTATATAGGAAATATAAGATTCGATCTTTAATTATCCTTGCTGACAAACGGATTCTTCATAAGGCACTGTTTTTGCATCATTACCACATAAAAAAAACGACCAAACCGAAATGGCTTGGTCGTAAAACTCATATAAAAAGGGGTTGATCTTACTGATCTTCCTCGAGACGGAGCTTCTGGACGTAGATGGCCTTTTCCTTCGCAAGACGCCTCTTCACAGAGGGTTTCTCGAAG
>CAJONC010000048.1 GCA_905235675.1 uncultured Bacteroidales bacterium
CGCTCTCGCGGGCGCGGATGGCCGCCATCAGACGGCGCAGCTGGCGGAAAAAGAGCTTGGAGCCAAAGACCGCCGCCGCCATCAGGATGAGCAGCACCCCATCTGTAATGTCGCCAGCTCCCACATGGCCCGCCGCACCTTCATCGGCAACCTCTACAAGAAAGTCAAAGACCCCAACCTTGTAGGAAAGCTCTCCGGCCACTGCGAAGGTTCCCGCGCCTTCGCCCGCTACCGCGACATCGACGATGACATGATCCGCGAAATGACCGACCTCCTCGACTAACCCCATACGCCCATGACACACACCCTCATAGAATCCCTCCAAGGTCTCTCCACCGCCGCCTCCGAAGCGCTGGAGAGCCTTGAAAAACATGATTACCGTGCAGAGGTAAAGAAACTCAAGGAGACCCACCTTCCGCTCCGCATGATGCCCCGGACCATCCAGGACATCTTCACCAGCGTCATGCGTTGGTGCACCCCGATGGCCGAAGACCCGACCCCGCTTTCCTCAAGCGCCCTCCTGAACGCCGACAACATCAAGAATTTCATCGAAAATCTCAACCTCACCGGCGACAAAGAACTGGCCCACCGTTTCCAGTTCATCCCATTGGAGCCCATACAAGACGTGGCCGATGAATTCACCCAGCTCGGCCTTACCCTCCAGGCCCGGATGCTCGAAAATGCCTGCACCTTCGCCCGTACAATCCGCCAGGGCTACAACGCAGCCCCCTTCGGTGGCTCCGCCAGAGACCTTTCGCCCGTGACCTATTCACCCATCCTTGCCCCCGAAGAGCTCAGCGAAGAAGAGCGGACCAAAGCCCTTCGCTTCAAGCAGTTCTGCGATGTCTTCCACCGGGACGCCTACACCCTCCCGGAAAAGCAGGCCCTCTATAATGCCCTGAAAGCGCTCACCACCGACACCACCGTCAAAAAGCCGCACCTGATTATCATGACGGTCATTCTTCTCCTGAGAACCCGCCGTGCCTACAAAAACCCCATCCCCGGCTCACTCAACTCCTGCCGCGAGAACGTCTTCCAGTCCCTTGGCATCGAGAGCAAGAGCTGCAGCAACTATAACGAAGACTCCCTCAAGGTCAAAAGCAAATACACCCTGCACAAATACATCCCCCAGGCCGAAGAGATTTTGAAAAACACTTTTGGGAACTGACCCTCCCAGCCACTTGGGAAAACTTGGGAAAAACCTCTGCAAACCGCTTGTATTCAAGCGGTTATTTTTTGTCTAAAACTTTCCCAAAAAACTTCACTTGAGAATTTCAAGCCCGTTTTTCAACACTCTACCTTTACCGTGCAATTCGTTGGAAACGGAAGTAAAGCAGTCGTTCCAAGGGATGCCGCCACAGCCCTCACCGGCAACCGCTTTTACTGCTTCGCGGGTGGCGCAACAATTAAATCACAGCCTTATGACGCAAGATTTAATTACCCTTTCCGAGCAGTTCCCCGGACTCACCGTCACGGTAAAGCTCGAAGACCTTCTCTCCGCAGGCAGAAAACTCTGCGCGGAACTCCTTGACTACATCGCGCAGACGCGTGATGCAGCCCCCGTACCCGAAAAGGACACCGTAGAACTCCTCACCACCGAGGAAACCTGCCGCAAACTCGGCGTGTCCACCACCACCCTCTGGCGCATGGCCCAGAGCGGCCTGTTGAAACCGGTCAAAGTCGGCGTCCAGAACCGCTACCGGCTCACTGACATCGCCGCCCTTGTCTCCAAAAAAGGAGGTGCGCTATGAAAAACAACTTCATCAAGAGCGAAGTCCTGCACCAGCTCATCCTGAACAATCCCTCAGACCCCGTCGCCCAGATGCTCAGGCACTGCCCCTGCATCCAGATCCTGATGCTCCAGGGAGGCTACATGACCCCCGACGAGCTCACACCCGAGGAGCGCCAGCGTCTTAGTGCCACCATCAACCTGGAGGACCTGCACTATGACTAAGGAATACTTGCTCTCCAAGACCCTCTACGGTGCCGACATCATCCAGCACCTCATCCGCAAAGAATTCCCGGACCACATCATGCACGTCCAGGGAGACTGGTGCGGAGAATGCCCCGACCCCGTCTGGGCCGATGGCTCCATCATCGAGGTCCACATTGACCGCATCCCCGTCGAAGGCCAGCGGCTCCCGCAGCGGAAAGCCCGCTACCACTATCCCGACGGCCAGATGCTCGACGGAGACGCCATTGCCCTTGCCGCGGCCTACTACCACCAGCGCGGCGAAGACCTCACCCAGGAACAACTCATCGCTCGCCTGGCCGAGGAACTCTACATCAAAGAGCCCCCGAAGCCCTGGTTCCAGGAGCCGGAAGAACAGCCCGAGGCCAAGGAAGAATCCAAGAAACCGGAGCTGCCGCCCTGTCCCCGCATGAGCTTTTTCATCAGAAGGCCCATCCGCAACACCCGTCCTTGCCGGGAAGCCTCGCCCACGGACATCTACAAATACCTGGTGTCCGACTACGCAAAAGCCGCAACGGAGCAGCTCCGGAGCATCACCGACCCCAAGGCAAAGAGCCGCTACAAAGCCGAGCACTTCGACTACATCACCCCCGGCGGCATCTTCCGCTCCCGCAAGGAGTCAGACCTGGTCAGGCCCAGCAACTACATGGTCATTGACTTCGACCACATTGACGACCCGGAAGGCCTGGTCCTTCTCCTTGCCCACGAAGACAACTTCGAGACGGTGATGGCCTTCCGGAGCCCATCCGGCGACGGCGTCAAGTGGATCGTGGCCCTGCCCATCTACCAGACCAAGCCCGACGGCACCCCCTTCACTTACGGTGAATTCTTCACCATCCTCTCCAACTACGTCCGCCAGGCCTACGGCTACGAGGCCGACCCCTCCGGCAAAGACATCTGCCGGGCATGCTTCCTGCCGCACGACCCTGACGCGTTCCTGAACCCTTTTTATCTCGAAGACAACTATGACTACGACATCTCAAGATTTCTTGATGGGTCTGCTGAGGGAGGGCGATAAGCCCTCCTCCCAGCCCTCGAAAGCCGATACCATCGCAGCAGTCAAAGCTCCAGTCACCGACACGGCGGCACGCGTGGAAGCCCTCATCGAAGCCCTCAAAGCCAGCGGCCGCGACATCACTGCCGACTATGGAGACTGGCTCAAGGTAGGCTTCGCCCTTGCCGGAGAATTCGGCGACGCGGGAAGGCCCTACTTCCACGCCATCTCCTCCCTCTACCCGAGCTACGACCAGGCCGAAAGTGACAAAAAGTACGACGAGTGCCTGAAATCCAACGAAGGAAAGACCGACATTGCCACGCTTTTCTATCTTGCCAAAAATCAGGGTGTTACCATCGAAAAAACCGCGAACGCGGCCGGAACGAGCCAGCGCATACCACGCAAAAAAGGTCAAAGTGACAAAAATGTCCCTTTGTCCCTTTCGGACGACGACCCCGAAGGAATTCCCGACCTTCCCATGTTCCCGGAGCAAATCTACCCGGAGCTTCCCAGCCTGCTCAAAGAAGTCACCGACCTGATGATTACGCCGCAGGAAAAGAGCCTGGTACTCATCGGAAGCATTGTCACCGTAAGTTCCGCCCTGCTGCCCCTCAGGACCGTCTATTTCGGCAAGACCATCTTTCCCAACTCCTACCTCTTCGTTCCCGGTCCCGCCGGTGCCGGCAAAGGCAAGCTGGACTTCTGCTACCGCCTGGTTAAACCCATTCACAAGGAAAAGCGGGAACGCTGGCTTGTGGCCAAAGAAGAATACACCAAGGAACTCTCTCGTTACAAGCGGCAGCGCAAAGGCGAGAACATTGACCCTCCGGTAAAGCCGCCCATCCAGCTGCTCCGCATCCCGGCCAACAGCTCCGCCACCTCCTTCCAGCAAGCAATGGCCGAGAACGGCAACCTGCTGATGTTCGAGACCGAGGGCGACACTGTGGTCAACGCCTTCTCCGGTGACTACAGCAACTATTCCGACGCTTTCCGCAAGGCTTTCGCCCACGAGAGTTTCGGTTACCTTCGCCGCGGGGACGATGGCGAGGAACGTGAAATTGACAACCCACGCCTTTCCACGGTGCTGTCCGGCACGCCGGAGCAAGTGAAATCCCTCATCCGGGACGCGGAGAACGGCTTGCTTTCCCGTTTCATGTTCTTCTGCATCAATTCCACGCCGGACTGGCTGGACGGCTTCGCCTCCTACGGCAGCGACATGTCCCTGGAGGAAGCGTTTGATGCGGCCGGAGAGCGCTTTGCGGAATTCTCCAAGAAACTGGAGGACAAACCAAAGGTCATGTTCCGGCTGTCCTTTCCGCAGACTTCGATATTCAACGACTACTTCCGGGAAGAGAAGGCGAGGATGAAGGACCTCAACGGAGACCGTTATTCTGCCAGCTCCCACCGTCTGGCCTGGTGTTTCCTCAGGATTGCGATGGTGCTCACGGCGCTCAGGATGATGGACTCGGGCTCTTTTCCGGAAGTGGTAGAGTGTTCGGATGCCGATTTCGAGATCACCCACGAGATTATCCAGGTGATTTCGGCGCACAACGACTACATTTTCAACGTTCTGGACCGGGAGCGACCGGAGGGAATTGCCGTGGCCGACTCGTACTCTGCGGCGACCAGGAAGACCATCCTGGCTGCACTTCCGGGGTACTTCAAGACGGAGGACATGAAGGATATTGCGGCGAAGATCGGCAAGACGCTCAGAACGGTCCGGAGGCAGGTCGCGCGGGCAATCCAGGCCGGAGAGGTGGTGCAGGTAAAGCACGGAGAATACAAGAAGGTATAAACCGAAGGCGGGAGTCAAGAAGTATATTTGCTTGCTATTCTGAATGAAAGTACCTGTCATTCTGAGCAAAGCGAAGAATCTAACCGACTTGGCTCCTTGCCCTTTCGGGCTGATTGAATGAGAGTTAGATATGCAATATTTTTCAATTGGCAAAAAATGCGTAAATTTGTAGGTTTAAGGAAAGAATACCCAGAGATATTACTATATGATAAAAGATACGATAAAAGTATTTGAAGGCTTTGCTGGTTATGGTGGAGCGTCGTTCGGGCTGAAGCGATCAGGCCTCAAATACAAAATAGTTGGATATTCAGAATTCGATAAGGACGCATCCGAATTATATGAATTTAATTTCCCAAAAATTAAGAACTGGGGTGATATAACTGCCATCAAAGAGAAGAAACTTCCAGATTTCGATCTTTTTACCGGCGGTTTCCCTTGCCAGCCTTTTTCCACAGTTGGTAAGAGGCAAGGTGAACTTGACACGAGAGGAACTCTCTTTGGCGACATTATCCGCATTTGTGAATACAAAAAACCCCAGTACATTCTTCTTGAGAATGTCAAGGGACTATGCGTAGGAAAGCAGAAGCCAACCTTTGAGAAGATACTGAGTGAATTGGATAGGATTGGTTACGACACACGTTTTGCCATTCTGAATTCCAAAAACTATGGCGTTCCGCAGAACAGAGAGAGATTGTGGATTTTTGGATATAGAGGAACATTACCCAAGGATTTCAATATTGTTCCTCCAGAAGTTCCTTTAACGAAGCGGCTGAGCGATTTCCTGGACAAAAATCCAGACCCAGAGCTTTACAGGTCACAAGCCCAGATTGATAGGATTAAAGAATTGCATGGAATAGTCAAATTCGATGTCCCTGAGCCGTTATGCTACGATTACTACAATAGGAAGCTTCGTACAGATGCTATCTGCATGACCGTGACTCCTCCGGAACACAATGTTATCAGAATTGTCGAACCAATAAAGAATGGTAAGGAACGGGTTAGAAAGCTTTCCCTTGATGAGCATTTCCGTTTAATGGGATTCATCATGGAAGACGATTATAAAGAGATAAAATTCCCTCCCACTCAAGATTACACACGGCTTGGTAGGCGTGCCGGTAATGGCTGGGATGTTAATTTAGTTGGATTATTAATCAAACACATATTTAGCCAGTTATGACGATAGACATTACATCTTTCTTCTTCAATTCCAGTATTGAAGGAGCAACCGCAACGCCTGCGTGGGGTACGTCTATAGGGCAGAATCAGTCAAAAGCGTGCAGGATCGAAGACTCGAAGCCTGGAGTGTCCGAGATACTTACAGGAATGCTTTATAAGAGTATTTCTGACAAATCGCGGCTTGATATTTCTGCCGGCTCAACAAATCGTGATGTGCTGCTGTTCTCCCAGTTCGACAAAGTCTATGTCAACGACATCTTGCTGGAAGACCAGTCCTTTGTTTTGTTGCTTGTGAGAGAGAATACGCAAAGTCATTCGGGAAGGTTAATCATTTCTTATCCTCCTTATGCCACCATTGATGAGGTTGCTGTGAACGATATGGCAATCAAAGAAATGGCATCGGCCTTGGGCTGCACAGAGAATGGTTGCTGGTTTATTCATGATATCTCCGTTGTCAATCAGGACGAACTTCACTTCTCAGCTATTGTGGTCAACCCTGAACACGCCATGGTATACAGAGGAAGATCACGCGACAGGAGCCGAGCATGGGCGGATATGGTTTCCGAAAACGATTCTGATGAAACGCCTGATGTTTCAGATGATTCCTCCTCCATGCCCACTATCCAGAAGATTTTCTATGGTTGCCCTGGTACTGGCAAGTCATACAAGGTAAAGGAATTGACCGAGGGGCTGAATGAAGAAAAGAAAATCTACTTCGATGCGAGCGGAAATAAGATAGCTGATATAACCCGGATTTCTGATAAGTCAAGTCTTACCAGCAATATTTTCCGGACAACATTCCATCCAGATTATGATTACTCAACGTTTGTGGGTTCATATAAACCCGTTATGGTTCCCGCATACGACGAGAATGGATTCGAGCTTGAAAAGGAGGAATTGGCATATGAATTTGTCCCTCAGGTGTTCACGAATGCATATGTCCGGGCTTTGAAGTCTCGTTCGAGCAGGAAACTTACAACTGCTGAAAAGCAGGTTTATCTAATCATCGAGGAGATAAACCGCGGTAACTGCGCTCAGATATTCGGAGACCTGTTCCAGCTGCTCGACCGTAAAAAGGGCCGCTCCGAGTACCATATTATCCCGGATGCGGAATTACGGAAGTATCTCGAAAAAGAAGGTCTGGCCAGCGACAAACTGGAGTTGCCGGAGAATCTTCACATTTTCGCTACGATGAATACCTCTGACCAGAGCCTGTTCCCAATGGATTCTGCTTTCAAGCGCCGTTGGGCTATGGAATACGTTCCTATCAATCTGGAAAATGAGACTGCCATGGAGTACACCTTTGAGGTCAAGGGTGTGAAGTATTCATGGGTTGAGTTCCTTCAGAAAGTCAATCCGCTTATCCGAAAAGCGACCGACAGCGAGGACAAACAGATGGGAGAATTTTTCATTAAGGGAGAGATTTCTCAGGAGGATTTCATCAATAAAGTGATGTTCTATCTCTGGAATGATGTCTGCAAAGATCTTTATTCCGCCAGTCGAATTTCGCCTCTGTACTTTATGAGAAACGATTCATCGGAAGGAAATAAAAACGTTTTCACATTTGCTGAGCTCTTTGGAAAAGGTCGCTTTAACGAAGACGATAACACCTACGATGCGCCCCAGGATTTGCTTGAAGGCTTTATAACCAAATATTTGGAACTCACTCCGCAGGCATAATCACCATGCTCGTCTACTTCGAAGGATACAATTACCCGGACAAGGCGGTTTTCGATGCGATTGTTGATAAGGAAACCTCCAGGCACATTGTGCCGGTGCTGAAGGGTAATACCGGATGGTATGTCGAGCATATCGGGTATCTGTTTGTAGCGGCAGAGGAGGAGAGCCTGCCGGTGTTTTTGCTGCCGAAGACGTTCCTTCACAAGGATAATTCCACTCCGGATGGCGGGCTTACGCATCTGGGGATGCCGGGGATTAAGCCGGAACTTATCTTCAATACGGAGTCGGATAAGAATGTCCTTTCACTGCGGGGGGATGAGACGTTCCTTCCGGAGCTGAGCCTATGGCTATTCCGTGCCATGACGCGCTATCGCGAGGATTGCGCCAAGGAGAAGATTCCGCTCAGCGAGGATGACCTGGACTACCGGGCTCCGGACCACGGGGCCTTTGACCGCGATTTTCTGAGCACGGCCATCCACCTGATTGACTTCCTGTCGGACCACCGTCATTTGTTCACCCAGATCAGCAAAATCAACAATTCCGGCCGATCTGCGGTGGACTGGCACAAGACGCTGCGACTGCATCCGTTCATCAAAGAAGGAAAGCCGTACTACCTGGACCTTCGCATCAAGGACAAAGCCGTAAACATTGACGAGGAACTCATTGTCCTCTACTATTCCGTGCTCCGCTACCTCAAGGAAAAATTCCATTTCCCGATTGTAATGGGTGAGGTCCCTTATGAGCTCAAGACCAAGTCCGAAATCCAGCACTATCTGGACACCGGCGTAGGCAAACGGAAGATGCGGGACATGAAGGGCAAATACTTCCGCGATGACCTTTTGCAACTCTGGTCTCTGCTGGACGCCTTCTTCGATTTCAATACCAGCCGGGACAAGAAAGACCCCATCAAAGAATCCCTCACCACCAAGAACTTCGAAAAAGTCTTCGAGAGAATGGTGGACCACCTCATAGGCGATTCCGGTAAACTGGCCGACCTCAAGAATCAGAAGGATGGCAAGCTCATCGACCACATCTACCTGGACAAGTCCCTCATCGGCAAACGCCACAACATCTACTATATCGGCGACAGCAAGTACTATCAGGATGGTTCCCATCCGGAAGGCGTCTCGCTTTACAAGCAGTTCACCTACGCCAAGAACGCCATCCAGTACAACATAGACCAGTACTACCTCAAGCATAGCAAGAACCCCAACGCCATTCGCTATCGTGACGAAGAAACCGAAGGCTACAACATCACGCCCAATTTCTTCATCAGCCCCAAGATAGAAGTCGGCAACCTGGACTTCACCACGCCCTCCTTTGCCCCCACGGACTGGAAACCCAAGCCCAACAAGCACTTCGAAGACCGCCTCTTCGACCGTGACACCCTGCTCCTGAGGGAATACCAAATCAACCTCATTTTCCTCATCGCAGCCTACGGCGCCTACGAAGACTGCTGGACCTCCACCCTCCGCACCACCATCCGCGAAGACATGATCCAGCTCCTCAACGACACCTACCATTTCTTCCGCATAGAACCGATGGACATCCCGCTCTATTCCCAGAACGGCCTCGTCGGCCACCTGCCCTTCACCCACTACTTCCGCCTCATCCTCGAAGGCAAAGCCTACAAAGAAGACAAGAACTCCAAAGAACTCATCCTCGCCTTCGAAAAAGAAGGCCCCTTCGGTGACGCCGACTACAAAGCCGTCCGCGAAGACATCGAAAATTACATCCAAGGCGGCAGCAT
>CAJONC010000049.1 GCA_905235675.1 uncultured Bacteroidales bacterium
TAAACGCACTAACGCCGATGGTACTGACCGACCAGTTGGGAGAGTAGGTAGCCGCCGTTCTTCGAAGGCCCGATCGTCAAAAGACGACCGGGCCTTTTTATTTGAAGACGGCGCCTGCGGCGGAACCCTGCCTCACTTTGGAAAAGTTAAGTGATTTTTGTACTTTTGTCTGCCAAATCCAATTATATATGTCCAATCACATCCGAGACATCAATCTGTGGGAAAGCGGCGAACTCAAGCTCAGCTGGGTACGCTGCCACATGCCTCTGCTCAGCGGCATCAAGGAAGATTTCGAACGCACTCAGCCTTTTGCGGGATTGAAGATTGCATTGAGCGTTCATCTGGAGGCCAAGACGGCGTATTTATGCGAAGTGCTTGCCGCCGCCGGCGCCACGATGTATGTTACAGGCTCCAATCCTCTCAGTACGCAGGATGACGTTGCTGCCGCCCTGGTGCACGAAGGACTGCATGTGTTCGCCCTCCACGGCGCTACGCCGCAGGAGTACATGGACGATATCCGCAGCGTCCTCCAGGCGGGTCCGGATATCATCATAGACGACGGGGGAGAATTGGTTAATTGTATTCATCAGGAATTCCCTGCGTTGATTCCGGGAGTAATTGGCGGCTGCGAAGAGACCACCACCGGTATCCTGCGCCTGAAAGCGCTGGATGCGGCGGGTGCGCTGAAGTTCCCCATGATGCTGGTGAATGACGCCGACTGCAAGCATCTGTTTGACAACCGCTACGGAACCGGCCAGAGTGTCTGGGACGGCATCAACAGAACCACCAACCTTATCGTTGCCGGAAAACAGGTGGTTGTGGCGGGCTATGGCTGGTGCGGTAAGGGCATCGCGATGCGTGCCAAGGGCTTGGGCGCCGAGATTATCGTTACGGAAGTGGATCCCGTCAAGGCGATGGAAGCCGTCATGGATGGCTTCAAGGTGATGCCCATGCGGGAAGCTGCTGCCCTGGGAGATGTCTTCGTAACCGCGACCGGCTGCAAGGACGTGATAACGCCGGCAGAATTCCTGCGGATGAAGGATGGCGCCATCTGCTGCAATGCGGGGCACTTCAATGTGGAAGTGGCCGTGGAAGACCTCGAAAAGATGGCTGTAAGCCATAGGACGGCCCGTAATAACATCGAGGCATACACCCTTGAGAACGGACGGACCATCTATGTCCTCGCGGAAGGGCGTCTGGTGAATCTTGCCGCAGGTGACGGTCATCCGGCGGAAATTATGGATATGTCTTTCGCCATCCAGGCCCTCAGCGCCCGCTATCTGGTGGAACACCGCGGCAGCCTGACACGGATGCTCAACCCCGTTCCTGCGGAAATTGACCGCGAAGTCGCATTGCGCAAACTGTCCTACTGGGGAATTCAGATTGATTCCCTCACCGAGGATCAGCAGAAATATCTGTACACTCCGTCGTTCTGACGTAAGGCGGCACTTTCCCGCATTGCACTCCTGCGGGTGAGTGCAGACATTTTTTCAGGGAATTATAAAATACCCTGTTCCAATGCTTTGCGTATCATCTCCACGGATGTGGAAGCATCGAACTTGGCGCGCAGGCGCTTGCGGTACCACTTGATTGTAGGCAGGCTCAGGCACATCTCGTCTGCAATCTCGGTGCTTGTCTTGCCTGCGGAGATAAGCTTGAGAATGTGTTGTTCTTTGGCGCTAAGCCTGATTTTTGGGCTTTCCATGATTAATCCTCCCAGACGTGACGGACAAGAGGGCAGTCGTAAATCAGATGGGGCATCTCGGTGTAATTGATTATCAATCCGTTCAATGTCGCCGACATGGATTTTGCGCTTGCCCAGGATGAGGTCTTCTTCGTAGCTGCGTTCATCGCATCCAGTTCTGCATCCAGTTTTGCAATACGGCGCGCGGTCGCGCTGTCTCTCTCGTCGAAACGCTTCACGGTTGCCAGCCATTGCTGCAGCTGCTGTTTGTTCCAGCGGTCGATTATCTCATTCTGCTGCTTTCTGCTCTCTTTGCTCTGGGACTTCTGCTCCAGCAAATTCACCTGATGGCACTCCTGCGAACGGGGCCACGATGCCACTATCTGCTTCTTGAGCTTCCAGAGAGCGCCTGCAAGGGTATTTTCATCCACTGCAGCCTTTCCGCCGAGAAACAGGCTCTGCAGCGATGATACTCCGGCGTTGAGCTGCGACAGGGCTCCTTCGAACTGCTTTTCGTAAATCTCCGCCAGCCTGACGGAGATGGTGTCGCAGCGGGCGTCAGTGCCGGATCCCTGCATGGACTGCTCTGAAAGGGCATTCTGCTGCGCCATATATATGCTGCACATGTCATTCACGGCTTTCTCGTAGTCGGCAAGTTTGGCAAGGTAGGATTCGAGACCGTCCTTATCTGCAAGTTCAGACTCTGTCGCCCAGGCCGGACGCGCACCCATAGCCTGCGAATATGTCTTGAAGGAGTACGAACTCTTCTCGACATCGGGGGCGAAATAGCCGCTTCCGGAGTTGGCATCCAGGAGATTCTCCGCATAGGCGGTGGCCCCGCCCGACGCCGTGGATGTGTAAGTGCCGGCAGCTGCGGCCTGAACGTCGGCCTCATCTACCCCGAGGGCCTCTCCCACCTTCTTGGAAACTGTCTGCTCCACCTTCTTCCCAAGTTGCTTCTCGGCAGCTTCGGCCGCCTTGTCGCCCAGTTTTTTCAACAGGGAACTTTGTGCTGATGCCGCTCCGCATACCAAAAACAGCGATGCTGCGAGCAAAATGTATTTCTTCATAATATCATTATATTTGTTTCAACCTTAATACGATACAAAGTTCGATAATCGTAAACCAAAAAACACCATCCCAAAGTATAAAAACCACTATACCAAAGTATAGATTTTAATCACTTTAGCATAGTTTTGAAAGAAAATCACTAACTTAGTTGATATGAAAAAACTGATTCTTCTTGCAAGCCTCTTGATTTGCTTTGTGCTTCCGGGCAAAGCGGAATATACCGACCACCGCAACCGGAACGTGGATTCCCTTGAACGCATAGCCGCCCGCTGGACGGCAGGAAGAGATGCATTCGCCGACGAGGAAGAAAGTTCCGGCCTCGTTAACGCTTATTACGGCCTGATGCACGGCTACCGGAATATCAATGGAGAGCGTTCGATGTATTTCGCCCGGAAGGAGTACGAGCTTGCGAAGCGCTGGAACTGGCTTAGGAGGATGGAAGACGGGCTTGAAGGCATAGGTATTATTCACTATGGGCAGGAGCGTTACGACAGTGCTCTGGTCTATCTTTTCCGTGCGCTTGAAGTTACGGACAGGATGGCGGCGGGGGAGACCTCATTCACCAGCGATGAGCGTTATGCTGAGGACACTATAGATGACAACTATTCCGGCCTGTACGGAGCGATCGGCAACGTCTACAATATGATGGGCGACATTCCGACTGCAATGGAGTACTACAAGAAGGCTGGGGAGATATTCGACAAATACGGATGGAACGAGAGCAATTCCGTGCTGTGGTACAATCTGGGTGAGACCTGGTATCAGGAAGGGGATTTCGACCAGGCGGAAGATTGTTACGAAAAAGCCCTTGAATACGGGCGCCTGGCGGCAGATTCCCTGCAGATTTCCGATGCACTGAAAGGCCTGGGGGGAGTATATCTGAAAAAAAAGAAAACAGGCAAAGCCCTGAGATGTCTGGAGGAGGCATACAAGTATTACTCCGTGCACAGCGACCAGGAGTTCGTGATGGGGATGGAAAACCTCGATTTTATGAGGCAGGTGCTCATGGTCCAGAAGCGCAGCCGCACCTGGGCCGCGGGCGTGGCGGCCGCTATTGCCCTGCTGATGCTTATCATTGTGTTTATCCTCTTGAGGATGAGGCGCTTGCGCAGAGAGAAGGAGGGGGCGGATGTCGCTATCGGAGAAGCGATGCAGGAAATGTCGGGCATGCGTGATGATGAAGACGGGCCCGTTGCTGTGCAGGATGAGTCGGGAGAGCCCTTCCTCACCGAGAGGGAAGAGCAGATACTTCCGCTGATTGCAGCCGGACTCACAAGCCCGCAGATAGCCGACAAGGTCTACCTGAGCCTTGCCACCATCAAATGGTATCGCAAGAAACTCCTTATTAAATTCGACGCCTCAAACACTGCCGAACTTATCTCCAAAGCCAAGGAGATGGGATTGATATAAAATAAATTACTATATTTGCGCTATGGCACGTAAAAACAAGGCAGGCATCGATCCGCGTTACCTCGACAAGGAACGCGCCGCGCTTAGGCGCACAATCCGCAAAACTGTATTCTTCAACAAGAAAGAAATAGCCGCAATCGACGAATATTGCAAGCGCTTCGGAGTGCGATCCCGCAGCGCCCTGATCCGCCGTGCCACGATGGAACACATCCTCAAAGAATTGGACGAAAATCACCCGACACTGTTCTAAATAACATAAGACAAGTCTCGAAACCATCCTAAAGGATAGCGAAATCTATACTTTAGGATGGTTTTTTTGTACTTGATGTTCAGTTACTTTGCAAAAGTGAAATAATGTTTTAACAGATTTATGTTATGATTAAGACAAAAAAAGGTGAATACCTCGCACCCGAAATTGAGGTTGTGCAAATTGAGACGAGTTCCGCCCTGTTGGACGGAAGTATAGAAATCTCGGGAGAAAACTCTGTAGTCGTTTGGTAAAAAGGGAGGATATGAAAATGAAAAAGTTTTTGTTCATTATTGCTGCCCTCGCTGCAGTTTATTTTACCTCCTGTCAGCAGGAGCCTGTGGAGACTGCTAATCAACAAGAAGAAGTTTCGCTTGTTTCGGAAGATGAAATTGCAGCATTTCCGAAAGTCATCTATGTCAGTGTTGAGGGTGATGATACCAAGTCCGGTATGGACCGCTATTATGACGATGGCACCAGCAGCTACAAATACCGTCATCACTGGGATGAGGGAGATGTCATCTATGTTTACCATAGCGTTTATGTCGGTCCCGGTAAAAGTGATTATATGCTTTACAAAAGCAGTTACTCCTGTGTTAATGCCGCCTCCGGAACATTTAGTCTGACAGATACGGAATCCGGTAGATCAGCCTATGATTTCAATCAATTCTGTGCAGTATTCACAAATACAGGGGGAAGGATTATTGTCGATTCAAATAATAATCTAAGGGTGGAATCTGCCGGTTTTCCCACCACCTCGGAATTGACATACACATCCGCCAGCAGTACTCCTGGATATGGTAACATAATGGCCGCCGTAAGCGCAGATGGAGAACACTACAAATTCACAAGCCTTTTGGGCTGGATGAAACTCCAACTCAAGGGCACCAAGACGGTCAGTTCATTTGTTATTAATGCAGATTACGCTACTCCTCTTTGTAGTTATGTTGATGTTACATATCCAACTAGCGGCACTGTGATAAGCGCCCCGACCTATGGGGACACAATGGATGAAGACGGTATCGCCAACCTTACGGTTAATCTTCCAACTCCAGTGACGCTCAACGAGTCCACGGCAACTGACTTCTACATCGCTCTCCCTCCTATGACAAGGAACCTGTCTACAGGACTTCAAATCAACTTCACTGACGGAACAAACGAAGTTCTCTCCACCAGCAACAATATCACAATCGAAGCAAACATGGTTACCCCGATGGCAGAGAAAGAAGTGGGAGTATTATATTCTATTTTGTGTACTGGGGTCAACTTTAATTCTATACTTAAAACGCTTGCTGCCGGAAGTGATAAAACCGCTTCAGATGATGATACTCTTATCAAGGGTATTGAGTTGTCCTTATCTGAATCTTCACCTTCAGCGACGTCTACAAACCTGGCCGATGACGGTGAACCAGTTTACGCAACCTTCGATTCCGGAACTGGTGTTATTACTTTACACACTTCCGCAGACAAGGTAAGACTACACACAGATTGCCAAGAAATGTTTGAGAGAATGACTGTTCTAGAAAGTGTAGGGATTCTTTCCCAAATCATTAGGTCAGAGGTTGGAGAAGTTTACAACATGTTTTATAACTGCAGCAAACTTGAATCGGTGGATTTGAGTCAACTTGATATTTCGCATACAACGAGGGCCAATGGAATGTTTGCGGGGTGCAGTTCACTGGCAAGTATCGATTTGTCTCCACTGAATACATCTTCTGTAAAATCATTCTCAGGCATGTTCCAACAATGCACCTCACTCACTTCGCTTGATGTCAGTTGCCTGGACACTAAAGCTGGAATTACCTTTACTGACATGTTCTCCAATTGTACAAACCTTGCAAGTATTGATTTCGGAGCATCGTTTTTCAAAAATTCAGATATTTGTTCTATTGATGGAATGTTTTATAATTGCTCAAGTCTTGAACGCATTGAACTCACTGGTACAGCGACGGCAAGCTTAACTATATATCTTCCGTACGCTAACTTATGTGCGATTTGCGCAAATTGCACATCGCTTACTAGTTTTAGAATTGCCCTCCCCGGCCGTGTGTCCGATTTAAGCTATATATTCAGGTATTGCGAGGAACTTGAGACCATAGATATGGACTATATTGAGGATTATTATGATCCCAATTATGCTTATGCTTTTGACGGATGTAAAAAACTTAATACACTTAAAATCAGCCAATGGTATTGCGCTTACATCAGTAGCGGTAACCTTTCTAATCCAAAGATACAAAATATGTTCAGAAATACCTGCACAAAGTCAACAGGACTTGATATTTATATGAGGGGAGACACTCAATATGGTTACTTGTCTTTATATTTCAACGACACAATGAAAGCAGATGGGTTTGTAACGCTCCATACCACTCCTTAATAGTTCACAACTTTTAATAGCAATAGTGCCCTGAAGAATCAATAAACTCTATACATTGATAATCAATAGATTGCAATATATATTTTCAAATTTTGTCATATACTAAGGTCACCGTCGAAAAAATGTTAAAAAGATAAAAAACGCAAATGTCTAGTATTTTGTAACATCTAAATGTTGCATAAAACAAATATTAATTGTATCTTTGCTGAGCGACACTCAACACGATACGATTATGCCAATACAGAAGTA
>CAJONC010000050.1 GCA_905235675.1 uncultured Bacteroidales bacterium
GGGATATGATTTTGACCGATCATTGGGATTTGCTAAAGAATCTGTATCGTCGTTCGAAAGACTGCAGAAGCCTTCGCATATCCTGTTTGCAAAACTAAGAAGCTGTTTAAATTTCAATCGTAGATTTTTTTATACATGAGCCGGCAGAAGGCGAGTTGAACCATCGATTCACCGGTATCTGAGTAGAATTGGACGTCATCAATGAGTTTTTGTCCTTTGTATCCGCCATCTGCCAATGAGCACCTACATTGTCATGAATGTTAGCCTCGTGAACCACGATCCCCATAAGAGAAGGCCAAGTGTATCAGCGACAATGTGTTCCTTGTTTTGACTATGTACATGATAGCATCCATAATGTCCCTGAGAGAGTGTTTTCTTTTGCGATGTTGCGGATCCAAGATAATTTTAGTAACTTGCCACTGTTTATCAGTGAGGTTATTGGATATTGACTTATAACTTTTTTTCATTCATTTCAAAACAGCTTCTTATGAAATTCAGGTTTCTGGTAGTGTTTTCAGCCGTTGTGCTCCTGCTGGGAATGACCGGCTGCAAGAAAGATTCTATTAGTATCCAGGAACTGGAAAAGAACCTTGTGGGCGTATGGTGGGATGAATATGAGTATTCCGGCATCACAGAGGCGGATGTTCCCTTCAGCAAGGTACTGCTGGCCATCAAAGTAGATGCCGATCATACCGGCTGCATTTATCTGGCCGTGTTTGATGATGAACACAGCAGGCCTCTGGCCGTCTATGGCGGCCCGGAGGTTGCCGGTTTCAAATGGCGCCTTATGGAGGATGGAAGCGTTGAGCTGAGCGATCCTGTTTCCGATGAGGGCACGGTGCCCACCCGCGGAGACAACGAAAGTGGCAGCAGTTATGGAAACGATATGACCAACGTCTCCAGCACCCATGTGACCTACGCCGATGGCGCTGTGACGGTGACCATCGGCAGCTATTCCGGCACGCTCCAGAAGGCCGATGCCGACAAGCAGGCCGACATTGAGCAGAAGATGAATGAAAAGGATTCACGACTTGATCCTATGGGAGACCCCCTGAATATATAATAATCAGCCCTTTGATGCGAACTATTATGAAGAAGAATTGTATTTTGGGGGCCGTGCTGTCGTTTATGGCAGTCGCCCTTGTGGTGTCTTCCTGCGCCAAGGTGGACAATCTCACCGAAGTTACCGAGGGTTCTGAGACTGCAACGGCCGTTACCATTCCCTATACCGTGACTGTAAGCAAAGAGCCCGAAACCCGTGCAACCGTGGACAGCGACATGAAGACACTGCGTTTTGCCGAGGGCGACAAACTGTACATTTCCGGTGTAAAAATCCAGGGTGTGCTTGACATCCGGACGGGTATTGGTGAAACCTCCGGCGTGTTCTCGGGCCACTTGACATATACTGGCGAAAAGTATCTTCTCCCCATCATTCCGATGCGCGCCACGCTGGTGAGCGCACAGCAGGCGGTAGGCAAGGAGGTGTCTGTCGATGAGGATGGACTCGTGAGCGTGAACTATCCCAAGAACGAATATACGGCAACCGTGGAGGAGGCTGTTCAACGGTACAGCAATCTGAGTGGCTTATTGTTCTACTCCATGACGTCACTCACGCTGACGCAGAGAACGGCGTTCCTGAACTTCGAGATTACCTTTGAGGACGACACCGCTGCCGGCACCGAGATATCTGCCGTGGTGACAACCAACAGTAATGATGATCCCGCTTGCACCGCCAACGTCACCACCAGGGACGAGGGCGGAAAGGCGGTTGCCAGGTTCGTGCTTCCCGTAGCAGGATCCAGCACGCTGAAAAATGCCTCGGTGAAGCTGGGCACGAGGGATGCCTTTCCGTTCGGTACTGAAAACAGCCAGGTGCTTAACGGAAAGGTGTATAATGTGATAAGAACATCTAAATTTTCCAGTTCATTGGGCGCTATGCCCCTGACCGTAAAGGCCCTGACCGCCGGTACGGTGAAGGTTGTAATAGACGGCACGCTCTCGTCGGGCATGAAATACTCTGTGAACAGCGGCGAGAAGACGCTCATAACCACCTCGACGGACATCCCCGTCAGCGCGGGCGACTGGGTGTGGCTCTACGGAAACGGCACTGAGACACAGGCTTATGGAAACTATCCTGAAGTGAAGATTCAGGGTGCCGGCGAGGGCTTCAAGTGCAAGGTGTATGGCAACATCATGAGTCTGCTTGACGAGGATGGCTTCGCCACGAAGACCGACCTGCCGAACCAGCCAAGAGTCTTCAACGACCTTTTCAGGGACAACACCGCGCTGACCGATGCCGGCGACCTGCTGCTGCCCGCCACGACGCTCTCCAGTGAATGCTACTGCAATATGTTCGCCTACTGCTCCGCCCTGGAGACGGCCCCCGAACTTCCCGCCACGACGTTGGCAGCGGACTGCTACACAAACATGTTCTTTCGCTGCGGCGCCCTGACGACAGCCCCCGAGCTGCCCGCCACAACGCTGGCCAGGTTTTGCTACTACAACATGTTCTACGGCTGCAGTGCCCTGACGACAGCCCCTGATCTTCTTGCTACGACGCTGGTTGAGCAATGCTACTATGGCATGTTCCGCTACTGCACGAACCTTAACTCCGTGAAGTGCCTTGCCACATCGGGCATAGGCGAGAATGGCAGCACCAATTACTGGTTCGAAGACGCCTCAGCCACGGGCACATTCCACCTCGCTTACGTTTTATGGCCCAAGGGCGTAAGCGGCATCCCTGGCGGATGGACGGGAAAGTACCCCAACGGTTCCACTATGTCCTCCCCTCATCCGCTGGCTGAGGCCACTTCAAGAGACCTGGGCAAGGTCGTCGGTGCCGACGGCAACATCTACGACTTGAAGGACGTTGCCGCCTATGCGGGCACCACCGCCGTGGCCGTGATAGCCCGAAAGGACAAGCTTCTATTTACGGACCACTTCTATCAGGCCATTGCTATCAGCGATGAGAGCGAGGATATGTACTGGTACGCGGCCAAAAGCGCCTGCGAGGGCAAGGCGCCCGTCCCTGGGGGCACATGGAGGTTTCCCTCCATGAACCAGTGGAAAGCTCTGTTCGCGGCCAACGGGGGCGACGAGTTCTCCTGGGCCGGCCTGAACAGAATCATCACCAACGCTGGCGGTACAGCCATGAGTAGAAATTTCTACTGGACGTCCACGGACGTGAGCGACAAGGACGGCTGGGCCTACGATATACAAAGAGATGACGATTACAACAAAGTGTGTTACAGAGCAATGCCCAAGGGGGGCATCAGAGACTATGCTCGTGCCGTCCTCGTTTTCTATGGACGGCCTGAATGAACGGGGATTAAACAGAGCACCTGCAAAGTTCCGTTTTTATGGCTCGCTGATTCGTATCAGGGCGTCCTGTACCCGGACGACCAGGTCCCGGACGTCTTCTGCAGGGGTGTAATAAACGGGGGCGCCGATGACGTAGCGCTTCCGTTTCTTGTCGGTAAAGCACGGGTAAAAGGCAAGGCACCGGCCCGTTTCCTCATAATACATCGAGCCCAGAAGACCGAAAGTCGGGGACAGGTGGTGAAAGGATGTGGAATTATAATCCGGGTATGGCCGTTCCGGAAAGATCAGCAGATTCTCGCCACCTTCCAGCGCATCCAGGCTCTCCCGGAGCGTGTCCTTCATCTTCAAGGCTTTTTCCCTGCATACGGAGATGGGATTGAAGGTATCCATGGCACCGGTCACGAGCCCGGCTATCCAGTAGAAGAGTCTGTGTTTGCGCTTCTCCCCCAAGAAGTTGAGCCGGTCCTTGTAGGTGCCTAACATCGATTCCGTGGCTTTGTCCCGGTCCAGCATCTTGTCATGGATCCAGGGGCGGAAGCGGACTGGAAGGTAGCAGGCTGCGGCGACCGGCCCCACGGTGGACCCATGGTTGCCGACGAAGACGGCGGGTTCTGAAGCGGGGTCGATATTCTCCGCACCGACGGTCTTCAGCCTGAGGAATGGCTTTACCACCGTCCTGGCACCTTTAACCCAGGCATTGTTGCATGAATCTTGTCTCGCGTGAACGGACTTCCGGACCATGTTGAATCTAGTTTTTTTGAGTTTGCAAAGATAACGACTAACAGGATTTCCGATATTGCCCGGAAGGAACACGTTATATACCCAAAGTATCTTTTTTAATATTATCTGCTCTTTGTTTTTTTGAGAATTTGACAAAAAGTAAGTATTTTCGTAGCAAATAGAGTGCTGCCTTATGCTTGGGTCCCTTCGCATCAACATTCTCCCGTTGAACGAAAACTCCTTCCGGCTGGAGGACAATCTGTACTTTGCGGACTGTCTCTACGAAGAGGGGAGGCCGCGCCAGTCGGCGCACACCTCGACGCCGCTGAAGGTCGAAATCTGCTTCTTTCTTTTCTGCTGCCGGGGTAATGTCTCGGTCCGCATTGACCAGGAGGACTATGATTTGAAGGAGAATGACCTGTTTTTGGGCGTGCCGGGAAGCATCCTCGAAAGGATTGATTTCGGCGAAACCGACGAAATCATCCTCTTTGCATTCGACAGGGAGTCCGTACCGTTCGACATCCGGACAAGCAAGATGACGGGGTTCCTGTCCAAGGTGTACAACTATCCCAGCCGGGTTTGCAGCCTTTCCCCGGGGCGGATGCAGCATTTCAGACAGTTGTACGTCGCCACCCGGGATATGCTCCTTGCTGAGCCGGACAGCTCCGTGCAGGACAATATCCTCCAGGGATTCGCCTATCTCGTCCTGGGCATGCTGGATGGCTGGGAACAGGAATCAGACAGCGATTTCTCCAAAAGGATCTCGCGCCCGCAACGCATCCTGATGGCCTTCATGTCAGACGTCCGGCACTATGCCATCGAGCACAGGGAAGTCTCCTTCTACGCCGACCGGGCCGCCCTTTCGACCAAGTATTTCTCCCGGTTGGTGGTCAGTCAGTCCGGCAAGCGGCCGCTGGACCATATCCGGGATTACCTGATCCTCGAGGCCAAATGCCTGCTGGCTTCCGGTCAATACACCGTCAAGCAGATTGCTGACTACCTGAATTTTTCCAACACCTCGGCCTTCACCCGCTTCTTCCGTACGGGCGCAGGAACCACCCCCGCGGAATTCATCGCTTCCCTGACGGTATAGGCCTGGGGACAGGAGCCGGGAGCTGCATTACAGGTTCAGCAGCTTCGCGGTGAGTTCGACCAGGAGTTCGCCGTCGGAGACGAGGGTGGTGCCGTCGCCGCCCTTGCCGAGGTAGTCGTAGTCGCAGAGCAGGGAGATGGCGGCCATGGCCTTGGGGACGGGGTAGTTGCGCACGGCGGTGTCGTATTCTTTGTAAAAATAAGGATTCACGCCCGCGAGGGCGCGTGCCTTGTCCTCCGGCGAAGGGTAGCGGTTCCGTTCCAGCAGGGCGCCGTAGCGGAGGATGCGGTTGAAGTGCGTATAGAGGGCGCTGACGGCCATCGGCATGGCGAACCGGGCCGCGTTGCCGAGGTGTACGGCAATCTTGAGCGCCTTCTCGCCGTTCTTCAGGGAGAGTTCCTTGGTCAGTTCGAACACGCTGAACTGCCGCGAGATGCCGACGTTGCGCTCGATGTCTCCGACGCTCACGCGCGTGGCGCCTTCCGGCAGGGCCTTGGTGAGTTTGTCCGTCTCGATGACGACGGTGGAGAGGTCCGTGCCCACCGATTCCGCGAGCAGGGCCGCCGCCTGCGGGTCGATCTGCAGGCCGCGCGAGGCGAAGTGGGACAGGATCCAGTTCGGGACCTCATAGTCCCGCAGGGCGGGGGAATCCACCACCACGCCCAGCTTCTGGGCGGCCTTGTAGAAGGCCCTGCGCTTGTCCACGGAGGCGCCGTGCAGCAGAATCACGAGGACGGTGCTCTCCAGCGGCTCGGCGCAGTAGAACGCCAGCTCCTCGATGTCCTTCATCTGCTGGGCTTCCTTGACGACCACGAGCTGCCGCTCGGCCATCATCGGGAAGCGGCGGGCGGCCGTGACCACCTGCGCGGCGGTGACTTCGCCGCCGTAGCAGACCGTCTCGTTGAAATCTTTCTCCTCGGTGGGGATGCAGTGCTGCACGATGGCCTCGCAGACCAGCTCCGGATAATAGGGCTCGTCGCCCATCAGCAGATAGAGGGGGCTGAAGCGCCCCTCCCGGATGTCGGATAGGATTTTCGCGCACTGCGCGTCGATATTGACGGAAGTCTTGGCCATTTCACTGCAAAAATACGCAAATTTCTTTGTACATTTGTACAAATGCAACCACAAACCCAAGTAATATGAAGAAAGCAATCACCCTGCTCGCAGGCCTCGGCCTGCTCGCTTCGGCATCCCTCTTCGCGCAGGATGCCACGGTCCGGGTCCACGACGCCGGCACCGGACAGATCATTCCGGCCGAACTTTACGGACAGTTCTCCGAGCATCTCGGACGCTGCATCTACGGCGGCCTCTGGGTGGGCAAGGACTCCTCCGTGCCCAACGTCGAAGGCTACCGCAAGGACGTCTTCGACGCCCTCAAGACGCTGAAAGTTCCCGTGATGCGCTGGCCGGGGGGCTGTTTCGCCGACGACTATCACTGGATGGACGGCATCGGCCCGCAGGAGCAGCGCGGTTACCTGACGAACAACAACTGGGGCGGCACCCTGGAGGACAACAGCTTCGGCACGCACGAGTTCCTGAACCTCTGCGAAATGCTCGGCATCGAGCCGTACATCAGCGGCAACGTGGGCAGCGGCAGCGTCGAGGAGATGGCGAAGTGGGTGGAGTACAT
>CAJONC010000051.1 GCA_905235675.1 uncultured Bacteroidales bacterium
TGACTGTCGTCATCGGCCTTCCGCCCGTCCGGGCACCGCTCCCTGCACAGGGCCCCCGCACGGACCCTTTTTTGTCAATTCCCTCCGGCATCCCCCTGTTCCCGCTCAGGTCGTGTCATTCTGTGCCGAAGAATCTATTTTCCGGGACCTGGGACGGAAATGTTATAGACAGGCACGATATCGATTCTGTGAGCTGAATGGCGCGACCCTGTAAGTTGTTAATATACAACAACTTGCGTATTTTAACCTGGTTATAACTGACCAGGTTGGATTGCGTAATGGATTGTTAGTCAGAGGAGTCCGGTATTACGCATGGTTTTCCCCATCTTTGTAGCTTTAATCCTAATTTTGTATAACTATGATTTACGGTTACATTCGCGTGTCTACCGACCGGCAGACACTCCAGAATCAGCGCTATGAGATAGAGCGCTTTTGCACCAAGGAAAACCTCTCCATTGACGGGTGGATTCAAGAAACCATCTCGGGCACCAAGGCACCGTCGGGGCGGCAGTTGGGCACACTGCTAAAAAAGGTACGCAAGGGGGATCTCATCATTTGCGCCGAGCTGTCCCGCCTGGGACGGAGTCTTTTTATGATTATGGAAATCTTAAGCCTCTGCATGCACAAAGGGTGCCGGGTATGGACCATCAAGGAGGGCTACCGTTTGGGCGACGACATCCAGAGCAAGGTGCTGGCCTTTGCCTTCGGGCTCAGTGCAGAGATAGAGCGGGACCTTATATCTTCGCGTACGCGCGAGGCGCTCCAGGCCCGGAAGGCGCAGGGTGTGAAACTGGGCCGGCCGATTGGCGCCCGGAACCGGCACTACCGCTTGGACATGCAAGCGTCGGACATTCAGAAGCTCCTGAATCAAGGTAAGACACAACAGGAAATAGCCGAAAAATACGGCGTTTCCAGGAATACGGTTTATCGGTGGGTGAAACGGAGAAAGGACCAAAAAAACGTTCAATTAAATGGTGCGAAATTATGAAATTCTCTCCATAATTCAAAATTTTTTAAACATTTCTTCAAATGCCTTCAGACCATTTTTGGGGCCTGGAGGCTCTTTTTTAGTCCGTATCTCGTTGGCTGGCATTGTCATCATCATTATATCCAACGTTAGAATGAGATAGGCGTTGAAAGAAGATAAATAAATGAAACAGTTACAATCCTGTCAATGACACATCCGAACATATTAAGGTTTCTGGTACTGCCGTTGGTGGCGTTCACGCTGCTTTCCCTGTTCCCGGTCCGCATCTATGGGACCATTACCGTGCGGGACACGGTTTTCACGGACCGCATGCCCTCACAAGCGCTTCCGGCCCGGCAAACCGCCCACAGTCTGGAGGGATGGCTATGTGGTGACCTACTGCCTGTCGCTGAAGCTGGCGTCGGACGGCCATTCCACCCTCCTCCTTAGTCTATGCATCGCCCCTGTCGGAAGAATACGCCGACGGCGGGAAAGTCCCCATCAACGCAACCGACGTCGCCATCTGCGGCCCGGACGACCACGGTGACATGGGGGACGGCAGCTATGCCGACGGCGGTGCAATCGTCATCAACGAATAAACAAAAGCTTGAACATGAACACAAACGAAAAAAAGACCTCCTACGAGTCTCCGGAATCAATCGCTCTGGAACTTCATACGGAACAGGTAATAATGCAAACTTCCAATTCCCAAATACATGAAGATGAAGGAATTTAATTTTATGGACACACGGAAAATTATCGGAGCATTCCTGTTGCTGACAGGAATCCTCTCCTGCTCCAAGACCCCCGGGCAGGAAGCCTCGCCCGGCCCCGTCCTGCTGTCCCGGATTGAAGCGGCGTTCTGCGACCCGCAGGCGTCCGGCCCGGAAACGAAGAACGAGGTGGCGGACATGTATTACTCCGTCGTCTGGCGTACCGGGGACAAGATCGCCCTGGTCAACGTCACCCAGAACCGGATAGACAAGTATGTATATGCCGGAACAGACGGAGGACAAGAAAATCTCTTCAACGCCAGCGACGGCTCGTACAGTTACAGCCCGTCGGACGAGGTGTACGCCGTCTACCCGTATGACGCGGTGACGCTCTCCGACGGAGCGTTGCAGGTGCGCCTCACCGACAACGCGAAGTTCACCTCGCGGTCGGACAACGACGCGTTCCGCAAGAACGACATCCAAGTCTCCGCGAAGCTGGATCCGGCGGCGCTGGCGGCCGAGGGCAGCCTCATTCCGCTCCAGCGCGTGGTCACCCTCCTGACCGTCTACTCCATCATGAATGACGGCGGCTTCACCGGCCGCACCGTCTCCGACCTTTCCATTCAGGTGGCGGGATGCGCCGGCACGGCGAAGATCAAATTCAACGGTGACGGACAGCCTTACGTCGCGCCTAACGACGGCGATGCGTCCTCCCTGACAGTGGCGCTGGCCAACGCCCCGAAACTGGGGAACCCCACCAACCCGGCAGCCAGCTTCATCCCGCTGTATCCCTGCTCCCTTGCCGAGGGCATCACACTGCGCTTCGGGACGACGGGCGGCACCTGCACGGTGGGCGCCTACCGCAAGCTTCCCACGATAACCCTGGGCCAGAACCGCTACCGCAACTTCACCTTCTACGAAAGCGGCTATACCCGGGTGGCGTCGCAGGAAGCCGCCATATCCCACGGAGACCTTTCCTGGTGGGCCGAGCTGGACGAGGCGTCTTCCATCACGCCCGTCGGGGCCGGGGAAGGCGGCTGGTACGACGGCTCCGAACATGCCATCAACCCTTAAACAAAGCATGACAACATGAAAATCAAAGCAACAAAACAATCCCTCGCACTTCTGCTGCCCGTCCTGCTCGCCCTGCTGCCGTCCGCCTGCGTCAAGAACGGCCAGGACACGCCCGGCGCGGGAACACAGGACCTGTGCGAGCTGCGCTTCAGCTCCGGCGACGCGGCTACGAAGGCGCTCACGCCCTTCTCGACGGACGCGCAGGTGGAGCTGCTCATCTTCCAGCGTGAGGATGCCGAAGTAAGCGGCTTCACACGCTCCGGGAAGATGTACACCGCTAAGGGAAACATCGCCTCCGGCGGCACCTCCATCACCATCACCGAAGTGGACGGCGAGCCCGGCAGCATCGTACAGCTGCCCAAGCTGCAGACATACGACATTTTCGCCGTCTGCAACGCCTCTCCGCTCTGGGAGCGCTACCGTCCGGACGGCAGCGCCCGCGCCCTCTTCGGCTCGCTCCAGGGCTCGTACATCTCCGGCTTTCAAAACGGCTGGAGCGTCCTCTGCGCGGCGAAGACCGTCACCATCGGAGCCGGGGACGACTCCTTTGAAGTTTCCCTCGGCGACATGCCGCACATGAACACGGCAGTCTGCGCCCAGGTCAGGCTGGAGGACGCCATTTTGGAAAGCTTGAAAGTGGACGGAAAAGTGGCGGTGGGCCTGAACGACATCCAGTTCAACAACTGCCTGCCGTCCGGCGCCAACGTGGGCCTGTCCGACAGCCCCGCCTACACCGTAATTCCCGGCGCGTACAACACCTCGTACGACCTCTATCCCGCCACGTCCACCTCCGCCGACATCGCCACCGTGGTCGGGACCTACACGTCCGACCTGTGCTACCTGCTGCCCTGCCCCAGGAAGGCCGCCGGCGTGAACAATGTCTATGACATCACCTTCAACCTGACGCTCAACGGCTTCGGCGCTGCGCTCGAGGCACCCGCCGTCGAACTGCCCCCGCTGCTCGGTGGCTACAAGTACACCTTTACCATGATCTTCAAGAGCACCGGCGCCGAGACAGGCCACGTCGACCTCCTCCTGAGTGTAGACCCCTGGGACAGCGTGAGCGTCGTCACCACGGAAGGCGACTACCAGGCCAGGTATTTCCAGAACCTCAGGATCGGTGGATGGAACAATGTCACGTATGCCATCACTGAAGGCGACTACGGCGACGACATCCACACCCGCATCAGCGTCAGCGACTTCACCAGCGTCTCCTGGGCTTCCAGCGAAGGCAGATACGAATAATCAACCATCATTTCAACCCTTATCAATATGAAAAAGAATTTTGCAACTGTCGCCAGGGCTTTCATGGGCCTGGCTGTACTGTTCCTCGGGGCGTCCTGCGCCAAGGAAATGCACGCGCCGGAGGCGGAGTCCGACGGATTCGCCGTGCGCCTTTCCCTGACGGCACAGGACTTCACCCCGGTCACTCCCACGAAAACCGTCAGCCCCTCCACCGTCAAGGATGTCACCGTCCTTCAGTTCCAGGGCGGAACGCTCAAAAAAATGTTTACCTTGATGGACAAGCCGTTCACCTCCGAAAGCGTCAATGTGGAAGGCTTCATCAGCCAGCCCGCCGCCGTGCTGGATGCACAGGGGAAGATTGTCAACAACGCCACGGCGAATGTCATCGTGTTCCTCGCCAACATGTCCGAAGCCAGCAACAATCTGCTTCGCGACCTGACGGAGAATACGACCACTTATGTCCAATTCCTGGCGGCTTCCTACCAGTTTACCAATGCCGACGCCATCAGCGGCCTGCAGTATATTCCCATGTACGGCATCCACACTTCCGGCCTCACCGACGGCGTGACCAACTCCATTTCCGTATCGCTGACACGCGCCCTGGCGTACATCAATTTCACGGTGGACGTCTCCAACTTCTCCCTGCCGGAGAAGACGCTCGTCGGCACTCCCACGGTCTCCAACATGGAAATTCACAACGTCCCTCTGGAACTGACTCTGCCCAACAAGACGAACCGCCCGGCTCTGCCCGTGAACAGCGCCAACGGCGTATGGCCGGACAACCAGGTCCCCTATCCCACCTATGTAGAATCCGCGAATAACTTTGTGAAATTTGGCGAGGTGGCGGAACTGGCGCAGACCAACAACACCACGGCCACCAACTTCCAGTTCTACGTGACGGAAAACTGCCGCGGATCCCTGTCCGACATCACCACGTATGACCAGAAGAAAGCCAAGGACAACAGCACCCTGCCCGGCCTGATGTATCTCACGTTCAACGTGAACTATGCGACCACCGACGGCGCCGAAGGGTACGCCACCTATCGCATCAACCTCGGCGGCAACAACACCGGCGACTTCAACATCCGTGGCGGTGCCCAGTACAACGTCACCACCTATGTTTACGGCATCGGCAACGAGGAAACCCGGCAGAACATTACGGTCACGAACACGTTTGACCTGACCGGTATCACCGCCGCCGACAGCTTCACCTTGCTCCCGGATGCGAACTGCTATATGCTGGAACCTTCCAAGATTGGCGCGTCCGACAACCTGTATGACGGGAAAACCCTCATGCTCCGCCTGACGCAGCCGCGGAACGGTTGGAAATGGATTCAGGACAATGACGGACAGAACGCTACCTATGTAACGGACCTGGATGCGCTCATCAAGGCAGGCAAGTATGAAGTTACCACCCTCTGGCAGACGGTGAGCACTGGCGCCTTCAACGTCACCGGCGAAAAAGTATCTGCCGCAGATTTGACACGTGACGGTGGCGTCACTACGGACCAAAGCTATTACTATGTTAAACTCAACAGCCTTCCTAATCCTGCGAACAACGGCAGTGCGCTGATTGTCCTGAAGGCAACCGAAGACCAGGGCACCACCATTAAAGCGAATGACATCCTTTGGAGCTGGCACCTCTGGTTCACGGATTATGCGCCGGATTACGATGGCGAAGGCCATGATATCAATTCCGCTTCCATCACCGGCACGGGTTGCGTGACCGAGGTGAAGAGCGGCGCAACACACCGTTATAACGGTGCAGCCTTTGGCACAAGCGGGAGCTATCCTAACGGCCAGGGCATGATGGACCGCAACCTGGGCGCCACCTACTCGGTGGTATCCACCACCACCTCCATCAGTGACATGATTAAAGACCATATTGATAACGGTTCCGCAGTCAGTGACGGAAATTTCAATGCACTGCGCGGCATGTACTATCAGTTTGGCAGGAAAGACCCCTTCCCGCATACAAATGGCGGAAATGTAGACATTAATACTATTAAGGTCAAGGATGGTGAGGGTAATGATTTTACCTTCAAGAATGAATATGCGAAAGGCAGCACTCCTTCTCAACTTAACAAAACAACATCAGACTTGAAGTATGCCGTCAATCACCCGGACACTTTCGTTTCCGACGATTATGTCTGGCACAACCCTCAATTCAGTTATGATTGGCCGGCCGTCTTCGACCCGTCTCCCGCCGGTTGGTCTGTGTCGAAAGGAGGCGGTGAAGCCTCCAATGTGTGGTGGGACTTCAGCGATGCAAGCAATCAGTATAATACTAATATAGTGTCAAAGGCTGCAACATTTTCAACCAGCTCTAGTGATCTGGCTGGATGGGCGGCATATCTGGTCACAGGCACCAAGGGAGAATCAAGTGCCAAATGGGCCTATTATCCTGCCGGGAGCTGGATTGAATCAACAGAAGGCTACTTCCACGATGTGTCCATGCGCGGCAACTGCTGGTCCAGCACGCTTCAAAGTAATTCGAATGGATACTATATGCTATTCAATGCGTCTACATTTAGCAAGATGTCACTAATGGGACGGGCTGGCGCATGCCCTGTTCGCTGCGTGAAAAACTAAACGCGCGTCAGCACCTACCATAATAAGAGGACGGCTCCACGGATGTGACTCCCCAAAAAGTAGATTTTCGGCAGAT
>CAJONC010000052.1 GCA_905235675.1 uncultured Bacteroidales bacterium
TCGGAGGAATTTTTATTCCTCATATCAAAGATACAAAATTTTTAACAATTTAACAATCAATTTGTTATAAAATTTTCAACAATTCGCGACAGTCCCTATCATAACCCAGCAGATAAACCCACTCGTCCTGCGAAAGAGCATTCCAATCTTCGCCCAAAACATTGGTGATTTCACGCTTAACGGTTGAATTACCGGTGGTGGCCGCGTTGAATACGTCTTTCCAGTTGAAATGCTGGGAACCGTTTGTTGCTCCTTGCCCCGAAGGACTTGTATTATAAGTCCATGAATTGTCGAGGAAGGACCAAGTGCCCGAATCGTATGTCAGATTGCCTTTGGCAAAGTAAACCTTCTTTGTGGGAGAAACGGAGAACATGCCTGGAAGGCAGCCTGCAGGGGTAGGCGAAAGGAATGAGAAAGCAAGTTTACGGCCTTTGCCTCGCTCAATCTTTTTGGAGAATCTGCCCAGCGCTTTCTCGGTGCGGCTCCCATCGGTATTGTGTACGCTTATGGTCAGAGAAGTGTAGTCCATCCCGGACACGGATGCCGGAACGGGGAGGTTGAGGATGATGCCGGAGGATACATCGGCATCGGCAAGGGGTTCTTTGAATCGGAACGTGACCGATGTGCTGCTGCCGCCGAAAAGGGTGGGAGTGTCCGGGTTGTGGACATCCACCGTAAAGTTCCCGGAAATGTTTTGGCCTGTCGTGACGGTGATTCGATCCGTGCCCGCAGGAATATCGTTCAAGGTAATGCGGAACAAGCCGCACGCATATTTGAACGACAACTGGTTACTTGCCTCTTCGTTCTTTGCCACCATAGGCATCGGAGAAAAGGTTTTCCAGTCGGGATCGCCGGTGTCAATGGTGTAGGTATCGGGGAGATTCACATGAGGGGAATGGCCGTCATCGGTTCCGGCGATGGATGCCGGATAAATGGCATAGCGGTCTCTCTCCCACCCATTCAGGTTGCCGAAAAAAGTGCCCTTGCCGGTATTGGCATCGACATGCTCAAGGGTGAAATCGACATAGACTCCTTCTTGGGTATGGACGGCCACCTGGTCGCCTGCGCTCCAGGCGAAGGCACCTGTGTCGTCCGTGATGGTCACTTTGGTCTCGGAGACGGCGACACCTTCTATGGTGGCGCCCAGCTCCACACAGTGAGGCGCGGCGGAAACGCCCGGCTGCTGCGGAGCATCCTCCCGGCTGCATCCCTGGAACAGGCCCGGAACGCACAGTGCGACGGCCCAAAGAAGTGCCTCCTTGTATTTTTTATTTTTCATATCCTTCATTTTATTGTGGATCATAGACGAGACGGACAGAATAACCTTCGTACCGATTGGTACCGCCGTCCGCGAATACGAAGTATTCATTGAAGTATAGATAATAGGAGCCGACGATTTCGTCGTCAATGTCGTCAGAGTAACCTGTACTAGACCAGTAGTAGCCGTTGCCGCCCACGGCGGATACCTTGTCATCATACGAGCGACCACCGGCGGCCGGCAGGAACACGCAACCCGCCGCCTCCATCTCGGACCATTTAGGACTGCTCGCCTCCGTATAATCATTCAACCAAGCTGATTTGCCGTATTTGAAATTGGCGTGAACGCTTCCATCCCAATTGTCGGGAAGAATGATCATGCCGTTGACACCATTCACGGTACCCAGACCGTATGGTGCTTTCTTTTCATCATCAACAGTCACCTGTCTGTAACTGTTACTATTATTGACATTTATCACATACACCCACTCGTCTTTGGTCAATGTGCGCCAGTTGTCACCTATACTTGCTTCAGCGGCGGCGCCCCAATCATTGAATGTGCGATAATCAGCGTCAGAGCCTATTTGGACAGGGTTGAGCCCCGTCCCCCAACCGAAAAGAGTGATGACATTTGAAGAGGAATAATCTTCATAGTCCTCTTCATCTGGGGTATCTTCTTCTACTGTGGTATATTGATTATCCAAAAAGGAATACTTGCCGGTAGACCAATCAACATTCACCGATGTGCGAGTAAACTGCAGGTTGCCCCGGGAGAAGTATACCTGCTTATCGGAAGAAACGGAGAACAGTCCCGGAAGGATGCCCGTGGGAGAATCCGGCATCCATTCGAGCGTCTCGCCGGAGGCGGTGAAATCATCCATCATCCATTCGATGCCGCCGCCTTCGCCTTCCCAGACATCGCCGGCGAGCGACAGGGTATAGGTATAGCGCTTGCCGGCTTCCCAGGCCGGGACAGAGACCGTCGCGTTCATGGTCAGCTGCGTGCTGCCGTTCCAGGTGTAAGTGACCACCACTTCCTGCGTCCCGATGCTTTGCGGAATGGCGAGCATGGGGCTGCCGATGGGCACCACGCCGTCGCCGTCGGCAAATTCCACATCAAAGGCAAAGACCATGTCTCCGCGATTGCCTTCATTGCTCCAACCGCTGCCGTGGGTATAGCTGCCGCCGGAGGCAACGTCCTTGAAGGTGACGCTGCCGATGGTGATGCCCGGATAGGACTGCGCCAACTGCAGACGGACAACGGCGAAGGGGCGCCGGAAACTGAGCGTCACCGCGCCGTCGGCACGGCTCCTGCCACCGACATAGGCATACATGTACTCCGTGACACCCTCCTGCCCTGCCATCGTAAGCGGCAAGGCGGCATCAAAACCGGGGACGCCGGGGGCGTAGCCGGAGTTACTGATATAGGCTGGCGTTTCATACGGCATCCAGGCATGAAAATCCAGCGCCCCCGAGGCGGGCCAGTACTGCTTGCCGGCGGCAAACTCCCAGGAAGAGGAAGCCTCGACATAGTTTACTTCCTGGCTGCTGAAATATGCCGTGGCGCTACCCTGACGATACGCGCTGACACCAAAACTGCCGGAGGTGATGCTGCCCCCCTCAAACACCACCGCTTTGCTGACAGCCTCCTGCCAGCCTTCGTCCATGCGGAATTGTATCTCCCCGTTCTCCTGCTCCGGATTCTGCCGGGAACAGGCTCCCGACAGCAGCCCGGCCACTGTCAGGAGAAGGAGGAATGGGGATGTGCAACGATGGTGGTGCATATCGTCTGTTTTCTTATAAATTTTCTGCGTTTTCGTCCCAGTTGGCCACCTCTACGAAAACAAATTGAATCTCGGTGTCCTCCAGAATCGGGTCCAAATCGGCATTCCCATCCTGATTCGTCTCATAATAGCCGCCACCGGAAAGTTCGATGGTGTAAGTATAAAGGCAGCCGGGATTCCAGGTATTGCCAACAGGCCAGACGGCCCAGAGCGCATTATCGTTACCGTCATGGATGATGGGGAGGCCTCCGGCGCTGTGGACTTTCATCTTCACGGCGATATAAGCGCCAGTGGGCTTCGCACCGAGGTCTGCAGAAGCATAAGCCGTCGCCTTGTCCAAGGTCTGGGGAACCAGAATCATGGAACCTTCCAAGGGCGTGGCATCGGTGCGTGGATCGATATGCTTGGTCGCGAAGGTTGATCTATATTCTGTTCCAATTTCTTTCGCCGCAAGATTGTTCCACTGGAATGTATCGCCCCCGTTGCTTTCCGAATAGGTAAAAGTCCCGCTATCGGAAAGGTAAGCTACCTTCCAGCCCTCGATCTCAAATTTGAGCGTCGAGGAACTGTTCTTCACCTTCACCGCAATCTTGGACCCGGTGTGCTGAAAGGTGAGCGGAACGCCGCCCGCGCCGCTTGTCTCGTCCTGCTCCTTGGCAACGGCATACACCAGATCGACCTGCTTGGTAGCATTTGCATCCGGAGTTACCACAAAGGTCTTGTAATCGGTCTTGCTGACCTGGGAAGCACCGTCTTCGTCGTAAGCATAGGCAAAGAAATCCACGCTGCCGGAAGAAGGCCAGTAGTGTTTGTGTTCAGACACATAAGCAACCGACTCACCGATATCTGTCTTCGTATAGACTTCATTTTCAAAAAGGAAATGATCACCATTTCTCGCATTGACGGTAAAAGACTGCAGATTATCGGCGGTCATATCCAACGTCGAAGAAGCCTTGGTCCTCCCCGAGAGCAGCGGGCGGAGAGTAATTTCACCGGACGCCGCTTCCTCGATCACTTGCGTCTTGTTGCAAGCCGAGAGGACGGCTATGACGGCCAGAGCCAGACAAAACACAGATTTTTTCATTACAGACAAAAATTAATCGTTTTATTTTATTTATTTACATTGTCACTTCAATATCCACCTCCTGCCAGCCGTCCACCGTGGGCTGGAGGCCCGAACCGTTCACGATGGGTTTCGGGACGGGCAGGCCGTCCAACTCCAGGATGAGGTGGTGAGGGTCTGCATACCGTGACGCCTCGTGCATCTGGGTGGTTACATCCTCCGTGTAGTACCACTGCGTGCCGTCGGCCAGCACCGCATAGATGGTCAGGACGTGCGTGTTCACCACGCCTGCATCGGCCTGCGGACAATGCCCGAAGGTGCGGAAGTGCATCTTCAGCGTGGTCGCATCCGCCACGGACACCTCGAAGGACTGCGTCACACATTCTGCCCCCACGGTGCCGCTTGCCACGAACACCGAGCCGGCGAGGCCGCTCATAGCACCGCCTATACCGCTGATGTACTGCAGGTTGGGGACATTGCATATGGTCACCTCCACCTCCGCCGCCAACTCCTGCGGAAAGATGGTAATGGTCTGGCGACCGGCGTCCTCCACCGTGAAGGGCTGGGATGCACCGCCCCAGAGCAGGTCCGGCTCCAGAATGACCGCCTCGCCTTCCGTCCCCTTCGCCATGGGCATGGCATTCTGTGTCTGTATCTTGGAGCCTTCCTCCAGGCTGGACTTGCGCGTATAGGCCTCCAGGCTCTCCACACCGTCGCCCCGGTACAGGACGGACTCGGTATCGTTGTTGTAGCTCACCGCCTGCCAGGAACCTGTGGGAATGTTCGCATTTCCGCCCTGCATTCCTGAAAAGTCGTAGCGGACGGGGGCGGCTGCACCGCCATAGAAGAGCGCCGTCATCCCGGCGGGAGACGCCTCCTGAACATCGGTCCAGTCATAGGCAAGGGTAACCATGCCTGTGTGGTGATGGTCGTAGCACAGGTCCTTGTACTGGCAGGAAACCGCCAGCAGCGCCGTCAGCATCATCATCCCTGTCTTTCTCATCGCCTGCCCTCCTTTGTTTTGCCGCCGATGCTCCATTTCAGACCGATTTCCGCCTTGGTGGGACCGAACCAGTGGCGCTGGTAGGTGCCCAGCCATACATAGTGCCCGTCCGCAGGCTCGTAGGTCTTGTATTCGCCTCCCTGATAGCCCAGCCCGACGGAGACGTCGAGGAAGAGGCGGCGTCCTATGGGCAGGCTGTAGCCATATTCCACGCCCCCGCCGAAGCCGAAGCGGGCCGCCTGCCAGCCTCTGCCGCCGAGTTCGACGTCGTAGGTGAGGGCACTGGCGTATACGCCGAGGTGATGGCCGGCGAAAACTCTTTCGGAAGATGCCTTCCCGAAGTACTTGCGCACGCCTAGATAGCCACCGTAGGTCTGCCAGAAGCGGTTTCTCTCCGGCGACTTCCACCAGGCGCAGCCCCAGTCCGCCGTCAGCGTCCAGCGCCGGCCCAGGTTGAACTCCACATTCAGGTTGGGCACGGCAGCGGCATCGTACAGCAGATTGGTGCCGAGGCGCAGCCAGGGATCTCTGTATTGCGGTTCGTGCACGTTTGACTCCGTCGGGCTGGTAGCGAGAACGGTGTCATATACCGCTGGCACTTCTGCCGGCGTCGCCTCTTCCGTCACTTCCGGCTCCGGCTCCGGCACGACAGTCTCCAGCGCTACCTGCACCGATGCCTGCCGCAGCTCCGGGAAGAGCTTTATGTCCATCCAGCGCCAGACGTCCCCGTGCCGCAGACGCATGAGCCGTCGCTTGCGCGAATCCACAAGGCGGCCATCCTTATGCACCCACCCCGGGAAGTTCTCTATCAGGTCTAGCGCCTCGTCCTTCCACGGCATGTCCGTCCCGCGGACCACCGCCGCCAACCCGTCCCAGTCCACAGCGACGTTTCGGATGCTGACTTCTTCGGGAACGCAGCCCAGGGCATTGTCTATCCAGGACAGGATCTGCTCTGCACGTTCCTGCGACAGTTTCTTATTCTGCGTATAGATTCCGTCCGGCGAGGCGGATGCCGTCACCACCATGGAACGGAGGGCAGCACCGTTTTGCGTCTTCTGCTGCAGATCACGCTTGAAAGCATCCAGACGGAATCCGTTATCCCGGAAGGACGTGTCCACTTTCGATGATCCCTTGTCGAAGTAAACCTGCACGGACACCGTGTCGGCCTTGACGGAGCGCGGCCCTCCTGTCTGCGCATAAGAGACAACAGTGCACATGAGCGCCATGCACACACCTAACAGCCATTTTCCAGCCGTTTCCTTTATTATCCTGAGTTTTGCACAATTTTGTACAATTAAATGCTAAATCGCTGAAAACAAATCCACAAACCGTTGCAAATGTCGATATTTAATTGTATATTTGGACAA
>CAJONC010000053.1 GCA_905235675.1 uncultured Bacteroidales bacterium
TCCGGGATGCGCTGGACAACAATGGACCCGATGGCCGAGAAGTACTACGACATCAGCCCCTATGTCTACTGCGCCGGGAATCCGGTGAATCTGGTGGATTTCAAAGGTGATAGCTTAAATTTTTTATCTACTGCGGCGATTCTTGCATTATATAATGGTTTTGCTCCAGGTACTAATGTGTCGTTGTCTTTTAAAGACGGAGTACTGATTCCTTCATCCATTCCGGACAATACGGATGACTTTTTTATAAATGACCTTAGAGAGATTGCACTAAGTCCAAACATGATTACCGTGGATGTTTCTGAGCAGTACTTATTTAGTGATTACGGCAATGAAACCATAGGGTGTTTTGAGACAACTCCTTATGATTATGATGATACCCAAGACGCGTTATTAAATGAATTTGAGAGCTTTGGAAGAACGATTCAAGGTAACCTTGGTCAAACATTATTACCTGTGCTATCAAAGAAAGGATCCATCAATGAAAATGTGAATATTATATTGAACTCAAAAGGTTCTTTAAATCATCAAACTGTAGGGATGTCACATGAATTCGGTCATGTTCTGCTTTATTTGAGAGGCAAACCGTCAGGGCATGGAGACCCAGGCGTTGATAGTTTCGTATATTCAAGGGCTTCTGCTATGTCAAAAAGATTAGGATATGATAGGTAGATTTATCACCTTATTTACGATTATTTTTACTGTGTTTTGTTTTAATTCAAAACATATTATTGTAGATGCTGAAGGAAATAATGTTGCAATCCTTCTGAACAAGGTTGTTAATAATAAGGGAGTGTTGCGTATGGAATTAAATAATGTCTCCCCCCAAAAGGTGAACTTATACACTATTACACCTCGAGATAGTGTTAAAGATCAGATATTATTGCGATATTCACAAGATTTCCCGGACGATGAATTGAATGAAACCATATATCATCTCGTGCTATTTCAAAACGGGTGTCCGATTATTTCAAAAGTCGTTTTTTTCTCAAAAGAGCACGCTTCTTTACATAATAGATCTATTGATCCATACTTGGAACAAATAGGTTTAGATTTCGGGAAAGAAATTGCTTTAGAGAATCAAGTTGCCGATGAGTCATATTTTGCAATACTTTTCAGAATGCATTATTGGTGATAATGAATGGTGCTTTTAGTATTTTTATCTATCTTAGGGCCTGGACCTTCGGCGCCCGCTACTACGACCCCTTCACCGCAAGGTGGATGACGCTGGATCCCCTGGCAGGGAAGCAGCTCATTAAACATCGTAATAGGTCAAATCACGGCAATCAAACATAACCCATATCATACGATAAGTATTATTATGAAGAAAGTTCTCATTAGTTTATTCTTTATTGTCGTGTCATATCCATTGATTGGCCAGAGCAAGAATCAGTTAAATGATTTAATCACTGAGTGTTTGCATTTGTTTATAGAATATGATTCCGATTTGCAAAACAAAACGGACAATAACAATGTGATTTACATTTGTAAGGATGGGTTACCGCTGGATTTCCCATATAATCTTTTCCCCGATTATTCTTTCTTTTCCTTAGAATATAATCAGTATAATTCCAATGTCTGCAAGAAATCGTTTCAGAATGAAGTGAGTTCTTATTTCGTGTGTTATGAATTGATGAACAACCAAATCAGTATTATCGTTTCTAAAAGGAGTATCAAAACCTTCAATAGAAAAAGAATGGAAGTTGGAATAAGTGATTGGGGAAAGTATCTTTTTGTTTTCTCTTGCAGTACAAGTGAATGGCAACTGATGAATACACAATATGGCGGCGTATAGTGCTTATTTGATTGTCGAACAGGCTGACTGATGCGATGAACAGGGCAATCACATCACGGATCTTCTTCTCGTTGCTTTCATCTTCAACTTGTAACATTGACTTTCTGTCATCATAAAATTTACCTTTTTGGGTAAACTTTTTTCAGGACGACACACTCGGGCCGGATTGAAAGCCGTATTGCAAAAGTTCCGATTATTTTATATTTTTGTCGAAAACACTGAAACCTATATTCAATTATGGCATCAATCACGGATCTTATAATGCAGCAGGTGCAGTCTGTTGCAGGTGGCACGGAAATTCCTTCCAACATTAAAAATACCGTTCTGAACGGGCTGGGACAGTCGGTCCTCGGCAGCCTTACCCAAACGGCTTCCAAGGCCGGAGGCGTAGAAGAAATCAAGAATCTCGTGAACGGAAAGACCTCTGCGGCAAACAGCTCCGTCACCGCGCTGGCCGGAAATCTCTTCAACAAGAACGTCCTCAGCGGCCTCAATATCAATTCCGGAATGAAGACTTCACTTCTTGCGCTCGTTCCTTCGGTGGTAGGCAATCTCGGAAATGTCATCAAGGACCGCGACGGCGACGGAGATGTCGACCTTAACGACATCATCCTCTCCTTGAAGGGCGGCTCCGCGGGCACATCATCCCTTCTCGGTGCAGCTTCAAGCATTCTTGGAAGTTTCCTGAAGAAATAACTTACCGTTCAAGCCGGAAGGGGCTTATTTGAGCCAGAATTCGGGATTCTGGGGAGTGCGGCCTTCCCAGAGCTCGAAATGCAGCTGGGTTTCTCCTGCGATGGTGTCGACACGTCCCAGGACTTGCCCTGTCTTTATCTTGTCTCCGGCCTTGACGTTCACGCTCGCGAGTTTGCAGTAGAAGGTGAAATATCCGCCGTGCTGCACCAGTACGCACTGGTTGTAGCCGGGTATCACCACCACATTGCTCACCGTGCCGTCAAAAACGGCCTTGACTGCTGTATCCTTGGCGAGGGCTATGTTGACTCCGTTGTTGTAGGGAAGCTTTACATTCTTGTATACGGGATGGTTGTGCTGTCCGAAGGACTCCACCACGGGGCCGTCCGCAGGCCAGGGGAGCCTGCCTTTGTTTGCTGAGAACTGGCCGGAAAGCCTGGTGTCCACTTCGGTCTTCGGTTTGGAAGCCGACTTCTTCACCATCTTCTCCATTTCCCTGGACAGGGCTTCCACCTGCTTCTTCTTGGCGTTCAGCTCCTTCTGGTACTTGTTCTTGTCCTTGTTCAGGCTCGCCACAAGCTGCTGCGAATTCGCTTCGTCCTTCTTCAGCCTGTCGAGCTCCCCGACTCTTTCCCTGCGCAGGGAGGCGGCATCGGCACGGAGTTTCTCCAGCTCCGCTTTCTCCGCCGCAATCTGCTCCCTCGTGTTGCTGATTTCGATGGCCTGGGTGTTCAGCCCCCGTGCCATTTTCCGCAGATAGCCGTAGCGGTGCAACCCCTGGTTCAGGCTCTCGCTCGACATCAGGTACATGTACCACACGCGCGAATCGCGGTTTTTGTAGGCGGTGAGCACGAGCTGGTCGTATTTCGCGGAAATCTCGTCGTAGCGCCTCCGGAGACTGTCAAGCTTCTGGTTCTGCCTGCGTATCTGCGTGTCGATGCCTGCAATCTGCGCGTCGCTTTCGGCAATCAGCCCTTTTCGGGCCTTTATCTTGCTGCGGGTGAGGTTGAGGGTGGTGTTGGCGTTCCTGGTCTTTGCGTTGTTGTCTTTTATCTGCTGGTCGAGTATGGCGATTTCCCTTTCGAGTTTCGCCTTCTTGTCCTGGCCGGCCTTGTTCTGGGCGGTGATGGCGGAGCAGCTCAGCAGCAGGCAAAGCAGTATGGACGTCAGACGTTTCATTTTCCTTCTTTCTTTCTGCTTTCCGACAGCATGTAGAACGACTTCGCAAGCTCGTCTTCGCCGAGGGCCTCAAGCACTTTCGCGTAATGCTCGGTTATCACCGAGGAATCCCTTCCGCCGTAGAGCATTGCGTGTTTGAAGACCGGCTTGGCCTTCTGGGGCTGCCCGCGGAGATAGAGTATCCATCCGTAGGTATCGAGATATGTGGGATTGTCGGGATCTTTGTCGACGGTAATCCTGCTCATCGACTCCGCCTTCTTCAGCTTTTTCCCTTCGAGGCTGAGGTAGTATGCGTAGTTGTTCAGCACCGGAAGATACTCCGGATTGGCCTTCAGGGCCCTGTCATAAGCCTTGTATGCGTTTTTGGACTGCCCGACATGATAATAGGTGTCGCCTATGGTTGCAAGGGCGGGCGTCACCTTGGGATTTTTCTCCCCTCCTATGCGTACTATCTCCTCGCATTCGTCAATGATTTCCCTGGCGGTACTCCCTTCGTCCATAAGCATTTGCAAATGAATGTAGTGGGCATTGAGGTCTTCGGGATGATAGCTCAGGTATTCGTCGAAATATTCGCGGCCCTTCTCCTTGCGGTCGGTGCCGTAATACCAGTACCCCGCGAGCATCAGGCAGCTGCTGTCGCCGGGGTGGACTTTCGCACAGGTGTTTACGAGCGAGTCCAGCTGATCTTTCCATACCGTGTAGAACTTGTAGTCTATGTGCTGGAGGAGTTCGCTCACGTAATCGCTCTTCGACTTCGGGTTGAGGTCCGGATTGGAAACCATGGTGTTGACGCTGGCGAAAAATCCGGGATAGTTGCCCATCATCCTGTAGGCTTCGCCCTGCCCGAGAATGGCGGGGACGTAGTCGGGGGAGATGGCGAGGGCGTCTTCAAAGTTCTTCAGAGCAAGGGAGTCCCTGTACTGCGAGAGATTGCTGTTTCCCAGCAGGGTGAGGGTGTAGGCGTTGGTGTATTTGGCCGGATATTTCTCCATAAGGTCGAGATATATCCGTCCGCCTTCGACGTTTTTCCCTTCGCTTAGCAGTATGCTTGCAAGATAGTCCTGATACCAGACGTTTGTGGAGTCGGCCTGCACTGCCGCCCTCATGCGGGCCTCGGCTTCGGGGAGTTTCCCTTTGGCCGCGTAACATATTCCGAGATAATAGTTTACGGCGTCGTTCCCAGGGAAATGCCTGTCAAGATATTCAAGATGTTTGCTTGCAGTTTCCATATCTCCGGCCTGTAGGGATGCGGCTGCCCCGACGACCATGGTTTCAAGCACCGAATTCTTTTCCGGTGTCTGGGCGCCGGCCGTGCCGCAGAACAGGGCAAGGGCGGAGATTGTAGTCAGAAAGATTTTACGCATATTTTCTGGTGTATACAAAAATAGTGCATTTTGCATTTAATTGGTTATTTTTGCATATACAAATTTTGAAGATGCAACCTTTTGGAGAGAAACTGCATCTTAAAAACCGGGGAAAGCGGCAAGGTAGGAAATGTCATTGACGCCGCACTCCTCGAAGAGTGCAAAAAAGGCGACAGGGCAGCACAGAAAGTCGTTTACGACGCTTTGTCTTCCAAGATGTTCGCAGTTTGCATGCGATATATGGGAGGCGATCGCGAAGCGGCTTCTGACATCCTTCAGGATGGCTTCGTGACATTGTTTACCAAGCTGGACAGTTATTCGGGAGAGGGTTCTTTCGAAGGCTGGGCCCGGAAGATCTTTGTCAATACAGCGTTGATGAGTTTGCGAAAGAAAGACGTGCTGCGCCAGACGGAAGATGTCGAAGCCGCCTGGAGCGTCAGTGCCGACGACCCGACTCCGGTGCAGAATATAGGTTATCAGGAGCTGTGCAAAATGATTGCCGCACTCCCTCCGGGATTCCGCACGGTGTTCAACATGTATGTGGTTGAAGGCTTCTCCCACAAGGAGATTGCGGAAGCGTTGAATATTTCGGAAACTACGTCAAGGTCCCAGCTCCAAAGGGCCAGGGCCCTGCTGCAAAGCAAGATTAAAGAGAAGTTTTAAGATGCAGGAAGATAAATTCAAAGATTTTGACCGACAGATCAGGTCGATGGTCGAAGATGCCGGACAGGAAGCTCCCGCCGGTGTCTGGGAAGCCGTTTCGGCCCGTCTGGATGCCATGGAGGCGGCGGCCGCTGCGCCTGCGGCGCAGGCAGCCCGCAGGCACTCGCGTGCCTGGGGCTGGGCTGCAGCTTCGCTCGCAGCCGCGGCCGCCCTTGCGGTAGGCATCTTCGTCAATCTGCCGTCCTACGATAATTCTGACCTTACAACTATAACGGCATCCGTGCCTGCTGTTTCGGATGCCAATGCCGGCGACCTTTCAAGCGGCTCAGGGATGCCCGGCACGGCTGACCTGACTGCTATGGTCAATGCACAGCCCGACGCTTCTGTCCCTGCTGCTTCGGCGAAAACACAGGCCGGTGGTTCCATGCCGGCAGCTACGGCTAATGCCCCTGCCGGTGACGTTAAAGCACGCCCCAATGGTGCTGCAGCGCGGGGCGCCGCCGCAGGGGAGCTGGCGGACAACTCGCTGAAGGATAGCGAATTAACTACTTCTCTCCCCTCTGAAAATAAGGGGGAGAACTTAGCTCAAAATGCTGATAATCAAGAGATTGAGCGCCATGACGCCCCTCAGGCTTCGGCCTCCGGAGCTCCTGCCGTCGCTGATCCCGTCGCAGAGCCCACCCCCGTCGCAGACCCCTTCGCCCTTCTCGCCTATGAAGACGCCGGCAGACAGCCTGCCAAAGTCCGTTTCAGCGGCGTCCTTATCGGAGGCATCAGCAGCAACAACGCTTCGGCCGCTTCGGTTTCCAAAGGCGCTGGCAGTTCCTATGTCCAGTCCGGCATCACCGAGCTGACCAAGTCCGACTACGGCATTCCCTTCAGTGCAGGCCTCGGTCTGCGCGTGCACCTCGGTGACAGGTTTTCCTTTGGTGTAGGCGCCGACTATTCCCTTCTTACCCGCACATTTTCCGGTATCTACAATGGTGACGGCATACTCAAGATTGTGAACTCCGACATAAGCCATACCATGCAGTATGTCGGAATTCCGGTCGACGTTTTCTACACTCTCGTCAATACCAGGGATGTGAATTTCTACGCAAACCTTGGAGGCGAGGCCGAATTCGCCGTGTCCAACAAGTACAAAATCCTAAAGACGGACCAGGTACTGAGCACGAAGGTGGAAAATGTCCAGTGGTCGGTCGGCGCGGGACTTGGGGTGGAATTCTCGCTCGGAGGCCCCGTAGGCCTGTATGTCGAACCCGGAGTGCGTTACTATTTCGATTGCAACCAGCCCAAGAACGTACGTACCGACAAGCCTTTCCAGTTCCTTATGAGGGCGGGCCTTCGATTCGACTTCTAAGCCTTGACAATCAGCCTCTTGCAGGCAAAGAAATAATTATTTGAACTTTTACCCCCGTATTTTACCTACGGGGGTGTTTCTTTTTAGTCTTTATTTGCGCAAAACGAGACGCAATGAAAAAGACAGTTTTCCTATTGATGATCGCCCTGCTTCCGGCTGCAGGAGCCTGCGAAAAAATGAGCACCCGCTGGTACCGCAGCGAGGTGATAGATACCGGCAATTCCAACAATTCTTCCGGAGAGGACGACCCCGGCGACAAGGCGGTATACGACACCACCCTCTACGTGGCGGCTGTAATAGTGCCTTCATACTACGACTGGCGGCGGGACACCGCCTATGGTGCAACTCCGTGCAACCTGTTGCTCTACAAAAACGGCATACCTGTGGTGGACATTGTTACAGGGTCGTCACGGCAGGTAGGGAATTCCCCCGATACACACCATATTATCGGAGGACATATCTACACCGAGTATTGTACGGTCGATGAAACAGTAATCAGGCGTGACGGCGAATTGCTCTTCTCCTATAAGGGGCGGGAGATACTCAGGGGTCTTATGGATGTTTATGGCGATGTATACACTCTTGGCAAGAGCCGCAGCGACGACAGTTTTACTTTCCGCTGCAACGGGGAACTCGTTCTCAGACAGAACGGAACCATTTTCGGCAGTTTCTCCGACTCTGCCTATGGCCGCACAGGAGCGCTGTACGAGGATTCGGGCCAGATCTGTTTCTGCTACAAGGGATCTTCGTCGGCTTTCGCAGTAAGGAACGGCACTCCTGAGGCGGTTTCATCCGGCCGTTCGCTTTCGAGGGTGTGCGACATGCGTTGTTTCGGCGGCAATGTCTGGACGGTTTCCAAGTATGGCACCATGGTCTCGGTCAGTTCCCCGACAAGGAATTACGCCTTGCCGGGTTCTGCCTCCTGGCTGAATGTCAGGCTTTTCCCGCACGACGGCACGCTCTGGTTCCTTGGCGACACCGAATCCGGAAACACCATGGCAGGTTCCCTTGGGAGCCTGTCCGATACAGCGCCGGTGCTCTATACTTTTGTCGGCAACAACAATTATCTGTATCACGATGGCGATGCGGTAATTTCCGTAGGGCTGGACGATATGGATATAATGGCGCAGGATGCATCCGGGCACCTTCTGCTGAGTGTTGGTGACTGCTTCTTTTTTGGCAGGGACTGCGCCGTCAATGCAGGCGGAACGCTCTGCGTCGCACTCTCGCCCCGCGATACGGGCCAGCCGCCTTTCGTATGGATGGACGGGCGTAGGGAATGCTACGATATTTATGGATATATAAGCGGGGTGGATCTTGAGATTACCCGTTCCAGGTGATGATGCGCGATTCGTCGCCGGCGACCTCGATGCTCACGCGCAGGGTTTCCTCCGGCAGTATGGCTTCGATGTTTTCCGGCCATTCCATCAGGCAGAGGCAGCCGCTGTCGGTGTATTCGTAAAAACCTATGTCGAGTGCGTCTTCAGCCTTGTCCAGACGGTAGAAGTCAAAGTGGTAGATGCTGTCACCCGATGCCGCCCTGTATTCGTTGACAATTGCAAAAGTCGGGGAACTGACGGCGTCTTCCCTCACTCCGAGGGCCCTGCAAAGGGCGGTGATGAAAGTGGTCTTTCCCGCACCCATGGGTGCGTCGAAGGCAATCAGCCGGGCATCGCCGGTTTCGGCCAGGAAACGCACCGCCGCATCGTCGATCTCATTGAGATTGTGAATAATGATTTTGTGTTGCATTGTGGCACAAAGGTACTAATTAAACCGTAAAATTATGCTTATTACCATTACAGGAGCAAAATGTGTCGGTATAGACGCCGTTCCGGTGTCCGTGGAGGTCAAGATAGACAGAGGCGTCGGAATCCATCTTGTCGGTCTCGCTGACGCCGCCGTAAAAGAGAGCCTGCTGCGTACCGTAACTGCGCTGCAGTCAATGGGATTCCATATCCCTGGCAAAAAAATAGTGATTAACCTTGCACCCGCCGATCTTCATAAAAGCGGCAGCGGATACGATCTCCCCATAGCCCTTGGAATAATAGCCGCATCCGAGCAGCGCAACCTCCTTGCCCTTTCCAAATATCTGATAATGGGCGAATTGGGCCTTGACGGATCGGTGCGCCCAGTGCCGGGGGCCCTGCCCTTTGCGGAGATGGCAATCGCAAAAGGCCTTGCCGGCTGCATCCTTCCCACCCGTTCCGCCCTGGAAGCCGTGGAATATCGCCAGTCGGCCATCTTCGGTGTGGATACCCTTTCCGATGTGCTGCGTATACTCGAAGAGCGCGAAGACAATTCCAGGCTGCTTATCTGGAACAAGCCGGCATATCACGAGGCGCTGGAAGCGGCAGGGCGCGATACCGCAGGGGATTATCCCGATTTTGCCGACATAATAGGGCAGGAGGGGGCCAAGCGGGGCGCGGAAATTGCGGTCTCGGGCGGCCACAACCTGATTCTGGTGGGCAGCCCCGGTTCGGGGAAAAGCACCCTTGCCAAGGCTATGGCGGGGATTCTTCCGCCGATGACGCTCGAAGAGTCCATAGTTACGAGCAAGATATATTCCATCTCCGGTGTGCCCCGCAGCGGTTACGGGCTGATGAAAAAGCGACCGTTCAGGGCCCCTCATTACAGCGCATCGCTGCCGGCAATCATTGGGGGCGGAAACGGTAACAGCGTGATGCCCGGGGAGATTTCCCTTGCCCATGGCGGGGTGCTCTTTCTCGACGAATTCGCACAGATTCCCAAGAGCGTGGTGGAGGCTTTGCGCGGTCCGCTGGAAGACAGGAAGGTGGCGGTGTCACGGCTTCGCACCAAAACGGAATATCCCTGCTCATTCATGCTGGTAGCTGCTTCAAACCCTTGTCCCTGTGGATATTATGGAGAAGGAGACCGCTGCACCTGCACGGTCGGGAGGCGTATGAGCTATCTGTCGAGGCTTTCCGGCCCGATAATGGACAGGCTCGACCTTCATGTGTGGATGTCGCCGGTCGATACCGGCCGTCTGGTGCGCAGGGTCAAGGGCGAAAGCAGTGCAGAGGTGGCGAAGCGGGTGCTGGCAGCGCGGAAGATTCAGGAGTATCGTTTCAGGGATGAGGGGATAAGCGTGAATGCGGAGATGGATTCCAGGATGCTGGAACGCTTCTGCCCGTTGGATGACAATTGCAACAGTATGATGGAGAAGCTGATATGTGCGAGAGGCCTTTCCGCAAGGGCTTTCACGAGGATACTGAAAGTAGCCCGTACCATAGCCGATCTCGATGCCGTTGTCTCGGCCCCTGCAGGGGAGGAACCCGTTCCGGGGCCCCTGCGTCCCGAGCATCTCGCCGAAGCCGCCACCTACCGCTTCCTCGACCGTCGCAATTTCGGGGAATTGTAAATTTGGATTTTAGCATTATTTTTAATGAAAAGAATACAAAAGCCGTAAACCTTGTTGACCTTGGTTACGAAACCGCCGGTGTCTTCCTCGTAGGTGTGAACGGCAGCCTTCTCAGAGCCTTCCCAAGCGGCCTGGTCAAGCGTGAAGCCATACTGCCGTACCGGAGTGAATTTGGGGGAGGAAACTATGCCATTTCCGTACTTCCCGCCTACCCATCGCTTCTGCAGAATCCCTCAATTGGAATTCCGGATGGCGGAGATTGCAACTATCCAGTTCATTCACTCCCAGCACTGCACCCCGAGTTCTTTCATCATATAAGCGATCATTCTTGTGGTATTGGTGTCGCTTTTGTTGATAACCCTTGCGTTATAGGTGCCAATGCACAGTGTTTTCACACTGGAATTCTGTGCGGACTGCCTGCATCCGGAAATGCCCGGAATGCATAACAGGAGGATGACGACGAAAAGCAGTTTTCTCATGGCCGACATTATTTGAGGATTTGCAGAAATAGTTATATTCCGGAGTTTGACACATAGTATTTCAGATAATGAGGCCACAGACCGCCGTGGGGGCGATTTGTGGCCTTGCTAAAAGTACGGAGTTTGCACTAACTG
>CAJONC010000054.1 GCA_905235675.1 uncultured Bacteroidales bacterium
TTTTTTAAGACTTACACGATGAGAACAAAAGTTATTTTAAAGACTTACACGATGAGACTTTCTTTATTCGTATTGTTTTATAGTTTTATTTCTATTGTTTGTTCTGCACAAAATGCTTTTACCATACATAGAGATTTGCATTCTTCTGTGAATGTTTATTATGACACTCTGTGCACAGATAGACAATTACTAATAAGAATATATCCTCATCCAGAATTTAAATGTATGAGTAAGAAAGCATTAAAGGAGTGGGTCCATCGCGATAAGCTCTTTATATGCGGAGCAGAGGTTACTGTTATTCAAGAGGCAGGCAATAACACTTTTCTGGTTAAGATAGGAAACGAATTTCTTGGATATGTGAAGCGAGGGCATCTTGCAGTTTCAACTCGAAACTATGATGGGCAGATCCTCTATCTTTACGACGGACCTGAGTATGCATCTTGTAAAAAAGAAGTTTCAAGGGATATACATTATGCAAGAATAACAGGGAAAAAAGAGGATTGGTTCTTTGTTACTATTTGCGACAAGCACGGTCATAGTTACGTTGGTTGGCTCCCTCCAGATATGCAATGCCATTCATTTTTGACAACGTGCCCCTAGTTCTCGCAAGTATAAAGAAACATATTACAGAATAATTGAGCTAATCGAAGTCCTTAGTTGGAACCTTCTACCGATACCTACGGCTATGCTTATGACGGCCTGAAACGCCTCACCGGGGCGGCACACCATGCCAGCGCATCCTCCGTGGCAGACGGACTCAGGACGGAGAAGCGCTGGCGCTTAACCATCTATAGGACAGGCATTTACTATATACTCTCCCCCATGGAAATCCAAGGGGAGAGATTTGCTTAATCCTCTGGTATATAAGCATTTAAGTGCCATGTATTTTATTCAAGATCGGTAAACTTATTTCAGGACGACACACCAGGACGGAGTGAAATACCGCGGGAATATTCCATTTACATACTATAATACGCAAAAGAAGCCGCCGAGGGGCGACTTCCTTAAACTTGATTCCCTGCAGTTCAACTACTCTGCTTCGCCGGTGGGAGCAGCTTGCTCGATGGGAGCGGTGGGGAAGGCAGGCTGGGCATCCTCAGCAACATTCTCGATCTGGTCGGTGATGTCATAGGCATTGCCCCTTGAACCTACGGTGAAGGATGCTATGATGGAAACGACAAGGATGAATGCCACGAGACCCCAGGTAATCTTCTCGAGGATATCGGCGGTCTGACGCACGCCGAAGGCCTGGTTGCCTGCAACGAAATTGCTCGCAAGTCCTTCGCCTTTTCCGTTCTGCAGGAGGACTACTCCGATAAGAAGGAGGCTCGCCAGGACAATGAGTACTGTCAGGATTGTGAATAATGTGCTCATATACTATTTCTTTAATTTTTCAATAAGGGCTGCAAAGTAAACACTTTTTTCTGGGAATCGCAAACTTAGCTGCGAATAAATTTGCGCCGCCTGCTCCGGATAGCCCTGGTCGGCATAGATTTGCGCGAGCGTTTCGGTGCAGAAAGCGGTGAATTTGTCTTCTTCAATCTCAACGGACACATCCTCCGCGGTAATCTCGTCCGATGGTCTGGCAAGATCCCCAAGGCTTGCATCCTCCTCGCGGCGGACCTCCGCATACTGCTGCGCGCTGAAATAATCTCCTCCCACCACGATTATGCGGCGCTCCTGACTGCCGTCGCCCTGACGGCCGCCCTCCGCATCGATGTAGGTCTTGAGCAGCTCGGCCACTTCCTTGTCGGAATAATCGGAAGCGTGCCCCTTGTGGGCCATCGCAGCCACGATGCGCCTCGAACCGATGTACAGGGCCGCATCGGCATAGCGCTCATCACTCCAGGCCCCCTCTCCCAGCTCGGACATGCGGCGGCAGAGTTCCTTGCGCGCCCCGCCGAACCAGGGGTAGAGATTCACCACCCCGTTCAGCTCGTCGAGATTGAGTTTGCGCAAATCGATGAAATCGTTTACCATTGTGCTACGGTTGCGTTGAAAATATCTTCAATAAGCTTGTCTATTATTTCGGCGCAGAGACTGCTTTCCACCGCGTCGAGCGACTGGGATGAATCGTAGTCGGCGTATGCCGAAAAACTCTTTCCGCTGAAACTTTCTTCCGGATGATTTACATTGGTGAAATCTATTTTCACCGAAACGGTGAGCCTGTTCTGCGCGGCTACTTCGTCGGCCGTCACCGCGGATGCCGAAACGTCGTATCCGGTGATTTCTCCGGTGATTTCGAGGTCGCCGTCAAGCTCCACCTGTTCGAGCCTGGTCATGCGGCGGAACTGGTTGCGGAGGGCTTCGGAAAGGTCGTTGGCAAGGGAAGGATTCACCCTGAGGGCCTTGTACTCGAAGGTAGGAAGGCAAATGGTCTTCACGTCCGGGCCGATGTTGGTCCCCGTGAAAGAATAGATGCCGCAGCCGGAGAGGCCCAGCGCCAGCAGTATTATGACAGCTAACTTTTTCATTTGCTTTTCTTCTTTTCGGCGAGCCTGCGGTAGACGGTGCGTTCGGAAATCCCGAGTTCCTGGGCCGCTTCCTTTACATTGCCGCCGTGTTTTTCAAGCGCCTTGTCGAGAAGGTCGCCGGTAGTTTTCTTGATGCTGAGGTCTTCCGCCTGCTCCTGCCATTCGGCATCGTCGTAGGATGCGGAAGGGGTGTCGATGCGGGCGCTGTCCCCCGTCTGTGCGGAGAGCTGCTTCGTGGCGCCGCCTTCGAGCTCCTCCACCCTTCTCTGCAGGGAGTCCACCTCGTTTTTGAGGTCGAGCAGGGCCTTTACCACCATGCGTTTGTCGTCGTCGCTGATGCCGCCGGACTGTGACGAGGGCGAAGCTATCTGCGGAAGGAGGGTATCCTTCTCGTCGGGGATGTATTTCGCGAAGGTCCTCGCATCGAGTTCTATCCTGTCGGACTCGGAGCTGACTGGGCGGGATTCCAGCGCGGTGACGGTTTCCGCCACGTTCTTCAGCTGGCGGACGTTGCCGGGCCAGCGGTAGTTCTTGAGCATGGAGATGGCGTCCAGCGAGAGGCTTACCTTTCGCAGACCGTATTTCTGGGCGAAGTCGGAAGTGAACTTGCGGAAAAGGAGATAGATGTCTTCTTTTCTCTCGCGCAGGGATGGCATCACGATGCGGGCGGCGTTCAGGCGGTAGTAGAGATCTTCGCGGAAACGCCCCTGCTGCACTGCGTGATAGAGATTTACATTCGTTGCGGCGACGATCCTCACGTCGGTTTTCTCCACCCTGGAAGATCCCACCTTCAGATATTCTCCGCTCTGCAGCACGCGCAGCAGCATGGCCTGCGTCTCCTTGGGGAGCTCCCCTATTTCGTCGAGGAAAAGGGTACCGCCGTTGGCTTCCTCAAAATAGCCCTTGCGCTCGCCTATGGCGCCCGTGAAGGATCCTTTTTCGTGCCCGAAGAGCTCCGCGTTGATGGTGCCTTCGGGGATGGCCCCGCAGTTTACGGCAAGATATTTTGCATTTTTCCTGCGGCTGAACTGGTGAATTATCTGGGGGATGTTCTCCTTGCCCACCCCGCTCTCGCCGCTCACCAGCACCGTGAGGTCGGTAGGCGCCACGGCCACGGCGATTTCGAGCGCATTGTTGAGCGCGGCATCGTTCCCTATGATGTCGAACTTGTTCTTAAGTCTTTGAAGTTCCTGTGTATCCATTTACTTTGCAAATATAGTGATTTTACTGACAATTTGTCACTGGTCCGCGGTTTGGACGTTTCATAACGGCCGGACAATACGGCAAAAAGGAGAACTGAACATGGAAAACAAATATGAATTCTTAAGCAAATACGCCATCGACCTCAACGAGGCCGCGGCCAAGGGCAAACTCGATCCCGTAATCGGGCGCGACGACGAAATCAGGCGCGTGCTCCAGATTCTGAGCAGGCGCACCAAGAACAACCCCATCCTGGTGGGCGAACCGGGTGTGGGCAAGACTGCAATATCCGAAGGCATCGCCACCAAGATAATCAATGGACAGGTGCCCGAAAATCTTAAATCCAAAAAAGTGTTCTCTCTCGACATGGGCGCACTGATCGCAGGTGCCAAATATCAGGGGGAATTCGAGGAAAGGCTCAAGGGAGTGGTTAAGGAAGTTGTTGACAGCGAGGGAGAAATCATCCTCTTCATCGACGAAATCCACACCCTCGTCGGAGCCGGACGATCTTCCGGGGCGATGGATGCATCCAACATCCTCAAACCCGCCCTCGCCCGCGGAGAGCTCCGCACCATAGGCAGCACCACCCTCGACGAATACCAGAAGTACTTCGAACAGGACAAGGCCCTCGAGCGCCGTTTCCAGAAGGTCATGGTAGACGAACCCTCGCCCGCCGAGAGCATCGCCATCCTCCGGGGCCTCAAGGAGAAATACGAGAACCACCACAAGGTGCGCATCGAGGACGACGCCCTGATCGCGGCCGTGAACCTCAGCCACCGCTACATCAACAACCGCTTCCTGCCCGACAAGGCCATCGACCTGGTGGACGAGGCGGCCTCCAAGTTGCGTCTGGAAATGAACTCCGTGCCCGAACCCATCGACGAACTCAACTCCCGCATCCGCCAGCTCGAAATCGAGAAGGAGGCGGTGAAGCGCGAGAGCACCTCGCTCAAGGCCGAGAAGATAGACTCCGAACTCACCGAGCTGAAGGCCGGGCGCGACGAACTGATGAAGAGATGGTCTTCCGAGAAGGAGATAGCCTCCGGACTCCAGAAGGCGCGCCAGGAGATCGAGGACGACGAAAACGCCGCACGCATCGCCGAGAGGCAGGGCGACTACGGCAAGGTGGCAGAGCTCCGCTACGGGAAAATCGCCCAGGCCCGGGCCCTCATAGATGAACTTACTGCAAAGCAGGCTTCTATTGAGAATCCCCTTATAAATGAAGCTGTTACCCCCGAGGATATAGCCGAAGTAGTGGCGCGCTGGACAGGCATCCCCGTGAACCGTATGATGGAGAGCGAAAAGGAGAAGCTGCTCCGTATGGAAAGCGAGCTGCACAAGCGGGTGGTAGGTCAGGACAAGGCCATAGAAGCGGTGTCCGACGCCGTGCGCCGCAGCCGTGCAGGCCTTTCGAACGAGCACCGGCCCATCGGCTCCTTCCTCTTCCTCGGCACCACCGGCGTGGGCAAGACCGAGCTGGCGAAGGCCCTGGCCGAGTTCCTCTTCAACGACGAAACGATGATGACGCGAATAGATATGAGCGAGTATCAGGAGAGCCATACTGTGAGCCGTCTGATAGGCGCGCCTCCCGGATATGTGGGTTACGATGAAGGCGGCCAGCTGACGGAAGCCGTTCGCCGCAAACCCTATTCCGTAGTGCTGCTGGACGAGATTGAGAAGGCCCATCCCGACGTATTCAACATTCTGCTCCAGGTGCTGGACGACGGCCGCCTTACCGACAACAAAGGCCGCACGGTGGACTTCAAGAACACTATCCTGATTATGACCTCCAACCTGAAGGAAGAGGAGCTGCGCCTGCGCATGAGGCCGGAATTCCTGAACCGTATCGACGAAATAGTAGTGTTCGATTCGTTGAGCAAGGACGACATACGCGAGATAGTGCATATCCAGATGGACATACTGCAGCGCAAGCTCGAAGAGGACAATGTGCGCCTCACCTATACCGCAGCTTTTGAGGATGACATGGTGGAAAACGGCTACGATCCCGTATTCGGCGCCCGCCCCGTGAAGCGTCTCATCCAGCGCGAGCTCGTAAACAAACTCGCCCGCGAAATCCTCGAAGGCCGCATCCGGAAAGATTCCGCCATCGAAGTCGACTGCGTCGACGGACAGACGGTGCTGAGGAATGTGTAAACATAAAAAATAATCGGCAGAATTATCTGTTTCTTATCTTTTTAACATTTTTTCATCGTCGACATAAAAAACATAAATCGACATAAGAAACATAAAA
>CAJONC010000055.1 GCA_905235675.1 uncultured Bacteroidales bacterium
TATGATGTATGACTTCCCGATCTGACGGGCCCCGTCGATGACCAGGATCTTGCTGTTCCTACTGGCAAGATGCTCATGAATATAGGAGCGAATCTTTCTTTTTAGCATAAAATCACATCGTTTACACGGCAAAGGTACGCTTTTCCATGAAAAATCAAACACAAAAAGGACGCTTTTCCAAAGAATTTGAGGGTAAATAAGGACGTTTTTCCAAGTGGGGAGTATAACAGTATGCCTTCACAATGGATTATTGCCAAATAATTACTATATTTGAAAGATTTAACACAATCGTTCAAATATGAGTACAAACCAAAAACTGATGACCAACTGGCGATGGTGGCTCTGCTCGCTGCTGTTCGTGGCAACGACGGTGAACTACCTCGACCTTTCCCTCACCTACGAAGAATTCATCAAGCCTGAATTCCACTGGACAGATGCAAATTACGGCACAATCACCTCCTTCTTCTCCATCTTCTATGCAATCTGCTGCCTCTTTGCCGGCAAGTTCGTGGACTGGATGGGCACCAAGAAAGGTTACCTTATCGCGATTGGCGTATGGTCGCTGGGCGCCGTGATGCATGCCGGCTGCGGCATCGCCACCACCTGGTTCGTGGACGGAGTAGACTCCGTTGAAGCCCTGAGGGCGGTTGAGGCCGGAAGCAATGTTGCCCTTGCAATATCCACAACCTCGGTATATCTCTTCCTACTATGCCGCAGCATCCTCGCCCTCGGTGAATCGGGCAACTTCCCTGCGGCCATCAAGGTAACCGCAGAATACTTCCCCAAGAAGGACCGCGCATTTGCCACCTCCATCTTCAATGCAGGCGCATCCGTTGGCGCCCTCGCAGCTCCCCTCTGCATACCTCCTCTCGCACAGGCTCTCGGATGGGAATGGGCGTTCATCATCATCGGCGGACTGGGATTCATCTGGATGTTTTTCTGGGCATTCATGTACGACAAGCCCGAATCGAGCAAGCACGTGAACGAAGTGGAACTCGAGTATATCCACCAGGACGATGCCGCCGAAGCCGCTGAAAAGGCCGCCATTGCCGAGCAGAAGTCCATACCCATGATACAGTGCTTCAAATACAGGCAGACCTGGAGTTTCATCGCCGGCAAGTTCTTCACCGACGGCGTATGGTGGTTCTTCCTCTTCTGGGCACCGTCCTATTTCAGCAACCAGTTCAATGCTCCGGCAACATCCGGTCTCGGACAGGCGCTGATATTCACGCTTTATGCGATAGTTACGGTGGTGTCCATCTTCGGAGGATATCTTCCCAAGATTTTCGTGGACAAGAAGGGTATGAATCCTTATTCAGGGCGCATGCTTGCAATGCTCATCTTCGCATTCTTCCCCATTGCGGCACTGTTTGCACAGCCTCTTGGAGTGCATTTCAACAATCCCTGGTGGCCTGCAATCCTGATTGGTCTTGCCGCCGCAGGACATCAGGCCTGGAGCGCCAACCTCTTCAGCACCGTGGGTGACATGTTCCCCAAGAGCACCATCGCCACCATCACCGGTATCGGCGCAATGGCTGGAGGCGTGGGCTCGATGATTATCCAGAAGGTTGCCGGAAACCTCTTCACTTATGCAGAAAATGCCGGCTCCGCCTTCCACTTCCTCGGATTCGAAGGCAAGCCTGCAGGATACTTCATCATGTTCTGCTTCTGCGGCGTTGCCTACCTCATCGCCTGGGCGATCATGAAGAGCCTCGTGCCCAAGTACAAGCCTATAGAGATTTAATCGCAGATTAATCACATTGTTATTTGCGGGCAAATTGCTAAATTTGTCCGCAAATTGTTTAGATATATGGCAAATATAGAGTACAGCGAACAGGAACAGATCCGGAGGGAGTCTCTGGCAAAATTACGTGAACTTGGAATCGAGCCGTATCCGGCAGCACTTTATCCGGTAAACGAGACTACCAAAAACATAAGCGATAATTACGACCCCGAAAAGGGCAACTTCGCCGACGTATGCATCGCCGGCCGACTTATGAGCCGACGCATAATGGGAGCAGCGTCCTTCGGGGAACTTCAGGACGAGACAGGCCGCATACAGATTTACGTCAAGCGCGACGAAATATGCCCCGGCGAAGACAAAACCATGTACAATACAGTCTGGAAGAAGCTTCTCGATATCGGCGACGTAATCGGAATCAAGGGCTACGCCTTCATCACCCAGACCGGCCAGCTAAGCATCCACGCCAAGGAACTCACCCTCCTGAGCAAGTCTCTGCGCGTGCTTCCAATCGTCAAGACCGACGCCGACGGCACCGTGCACGACAGTTTCGAGGATCCTGAGCTCCGCTACCGCCAGCGCTACGTCGACCTCATCGTGAACCCACAGGTGAAGGACACCTTCGTAAAGCGTGCGAAGATTATCTCCACCATGCGCGAATACTTCAACGAGGCTGGCTGCGTCGAAGTGGAAACCCCCATACTGCAGAGCATCCCCGGAGGAGCCACCGCCCGTCCATTCATCACCCATCATAACGCACTGGATATTCCTCTGTATCTGCGAATTGCGAACGAACTCTACCTCAAGCGCCTCATCGTCGGCGGCTTCAGCGGAGTGTACGAATTCGCGAAGGACTTCCGCAACGAGGGCATGGACAAGACGCACAATCCGGAGTTCACCTGCATGGAGATATATGTGGCCTACAAGGATTACATCTGGATGATGGAATTCGTGGAGAAGATGCTCGCGAAGGTGTCGATGGCAGTGAACGGAACCACCAAGGTGAAGATAGGGGAGAACGAGGTGGACTTCGGCGGGGAGTACCGCAGGCTGCCCATACTCGACGCCATCAGGGAATACGCCGGAGTGGATGTCAGCGGAATGGACGAGGCCGAACTTCGCGAAACCTGCAAGAAGCTGAACGTCGAGGTCGAGCCTTCGATGGGCAAGGGCAAGCTGATAGATGCGATCTTCGGAGAATATGCCGAGAAGAACCTCATCCAGCCCACCTTCATCATCGATTATCCCGTAGAGATGTCGCCCCTTACCAAGCGCCATCGCAACAATCCGGCCCTCACCGAGCGCTTTGAGCTCTTCGTGTGCGGGAAGGAACTCGCCAACGCTTATTCCGAGCTGAACGACCCCATCGATCAGTTGGAGCGCTTTGAGGAGCAGGCCCGCCTGAAGAGCAAGGGAGACGACGAGGCTATGTTCATCGACTTCGACTTCGTGCGCGCTCTCGAATACGGTATGCCGCCCACCTCGGGCCTCGGAATGGGCATAGACCGCCTGACCATGTTCATGACAGGCCAGACAGCCATTCAGGACGTCCTCTTCTTCCCCCAGATGCGTCCGGAAAAGATAGTTAAAGACAGTAAAGCTGAAGAATGAAACTGCAGATACCATCCGGCTACAAACCGGTTTTGAATCCCCGCCAGACGGAAGGGGCCATCAAGGAAATCAAGGATTTCTTCCAGATGAGTTTTTCGTCCGAACTGCGGCTGCGCCGCGTGACCGCGCCCCTTTTCGTTAAGAAGGGCACCGGTATCAACGACGACCTCAACGGCGTGGAACGCGCGGTGTCCTTCCCCGTGAAGGATGTGGACGGATGTGTCTGTGAGATAGTGCATTCGCTGGCAAAGTGGAAGCGTCTCACCCTCGCTGAATACGGCATAGAGCCCGGATATGGAATATATACCGACATGAACGCCATCCGCGCCGACGAGGAGCTGGACAATGTCCATTCGCTTTATGTCGACCAGTGGGACTGGGAGCGCGTGATGCTCCCCGGCGAAAGGAATCCCGAGTACCTTAAAGACATAGTGCGCCGCATTTATTCGGCTATAGTACGCACGGAATTTTTCGTCTGCGAAAAATATCCCGAAATCAGGCCCTGCCTGCCGGAAGAAATACATTTCATCCATGCCGAGCAGCTTCGCCGCCTGTATCCTTCCATGACTCCGAAGGAGAGGGAAGATGCTATCTGCCGTGAGTACGGGGCGGTTTTCGTTGCCGGAATCGGAGGCGCTCTCGGTGATGGACAGAAGCATGACGGGCGTTCCGCCGACTACGACGACTGGAGCACTCCCGCCGTATGGGACGGGGAGATGCTCGCCGGCCTGAACGGCGACATCCTTGTATGGAACCCCGTGCTGGAGCACAGTTTCGAGTTGTCTTCGATGGGAATCCGTGTAGATAAGGCAGCCCTTCTCCGCCAGCTGAAAATCGCCGGCGAGGAGTCCAAGGCCGAACTGTTTTTCCATCGGCAGCTCCTTTCCGGAGCCCTTCCGCAGAGCATCGGCGGCGGCATCGGACAGAGCCGTCTCTGTATGTTCTTCCTCCGCAAAGCCCATATCGGGGAGATCCAGGCTTCCGTCTGGCCGGAGGAGATGATTGCTTCCTGCTCCGAAAACAATATACCGCTGATATAGCCGTTTTTCGTTGAATGACCCCTGAGCTTATCACATCTGCCCAGAACCCCAAACTGAAGCGCCTCATCGCCCTTCAGGAGAAGTCGCGCCTGCGCCGTGAGGATGGGCTGTTTGTAGTTGAGGGACAGCGGGAGTTGGAGCATTGCATCGAGGCCGGATTCGAAATAGATTCGGTTTTCATTTGTCCGGAAATATACTCTGAAGCGAGTGCCCTTCAATCGTCCGCAGAGAGTGGTATCCCCCCTGAGGGACGTAACACCCGCGGTTGCACCCCGGAAAACTGTCATTTTTCGGGGGCCCCGCGTTCGATAGCGGGGGGACCGTCCCGAAGGGATGGTGAGCCCGAAGGGGGGATACCACTACCCTGCGGAGACAAGGGTATTCTATCTGACAAAAGAACTATACGAAAAAGTGGCATACCGGGGGAGTACGGAGGGGATAATAGCCGAGGTGAAGGTGAAGGACAGGAGTCTGGAGGATTTGCAGCTGAAAGAGAATCCGCTGATAGTCGTTCTCGAAAGCGTCGAGAAACCAGGCAATCTCGGAGCGGTGCTCCGCAGCGCCGACGCCGCCGGAGCCGACGCCGTGATAATCTGCGACCCCCTCACCGACCTCTGGAACCCCAACCTTATCCGCGCCAGCATTGGAGCCATCTTCACAGTCCCCACGGTCGCCTGCTCCTCTGCGGAAGCCATCTCCTTCCTCAAAGCCCGCGGAATACAGATTCTCACCGCCCAGCTGCAGGACTCCTCCGCATATTACGACGTCGACATGACCCGCGGCACCGCCATCGTCATGGGCACCGAATCCACCGGCCTCACCCCTGTCTGGCGCGAAGCCGCCGACGCCCACATTCTAATCCCCATGCTCGGCAGGCTCGACTCCCTGAACGTCAGCGTCTCCGCCGCCATCCTTCTCTACGAAGCCCTTCGCCAGCGGCACTGAGCCCAGGGCATACCCCGCTAAAAGAAAAATTTGTCTTTTAAGTCTGTGTTTGCTAACTTTGTAGGATATGGGCAAAGAAAGCAAATGGGTAATCGTGGATCCCGCCCCCGAGGACAAGGTCAATAGCCTTTCGGCGGAGGTGGGGATAGACAAGGTGCTCGCGTCGCTGCTGGTCAAGCGCGGCGTGGAGACCTTCGACCAGGCCCGCGCTTTCTTCCGCCCCAGCCTCGACAATCTCCACGATCCCTTCCTGATGAAGGATATGGACAAGGCGGTGGAACGTCTCCACAAGGCCATTGAAAGCGGGGAAAAGATACTGGTGTACGGCGATTACGACGTCGACGGCACCACCGCGGTGTCGCTGGTGTACTCGTTCATCAAGCGCTACACCGACAACGTCGACTTCTACATACCCGACCGTTACGACGAAGGTTACGGAGTGTCCATGAAAGGAATCCAGTGGGCGGCGGACAACGGATTCAATCTTATCATCACCCTCGACTGCGGCATCAAGGCCATAGACAAAGTGGAAAAGGCGGCCGAATTCGGCATCGATGTCATAATCTGCGACCACCACCTCCCCGAAGATGAACTGCCCGATGCCGTTGCGGTGCTGGATCCCAAGCGCGAAGACGACACTTATCCCTTCGACGACCTCTGCGGCTGCGGAGTGGGATTCAAGCTCGTGCAGGCCTACTCGCAGCGTTTCGACATCCCCTTCGAAACCCTCATCCCCATGCTCGACCTGCTGGTGGTGAGCATCGCTTCCGACCTCGTCACCATAGTCGGCGAAAACCGCATCCTCGCATACTTCGGCCTCAAGCAGCTCAACGAGAACCCCCGCAAGGGCCTGCTCGCGATGATAAACCTCTCCAAACTCGAACCCGGGCACATCACGGTGGACGACATCGTCTTCAAGATAGGTCCCCGCATCAACGCAGCCGGCCGAATGGAGACCGGACGCCTCGCCGTGGAACTGCTCACCGCAACCGACAGCGCCAAGGCCATGATGGTGGGGGAGAAGATAAACAACAACAACAACGAGCGCAAGAATGTCGACCGCGAAATCACCGCCGAGGCCCTCGAAATGGTGCAGTCAGGCAAGTGCCTCGCGCGGGAACATGTCACCATAGTTTACAACCCCAACTGGAACAAGGGCGTGGTGGGAATCGTGGCTTCGCGCCTCGTGGAAGCCTTCTACAAGCCCACGGTGGTGCTTACGCGGAGCAACGGTTTCGTGACCGGTTCCGCCCGCAGTGCCGGTAAATTCGACCTGTACGCCGCCATAGAGAGCTGTGCGGACCTGATGGAGAACTTCGGAGGGCACACCTATGCCGCCGGCCTTACGCTGAAGGAGGAGAAGCTGCCGGAGTTCGCGAGACGGATGGACGAGTTCGTGAAGGATAATGCCACCGAGGAGATGCTGACTCCCGTGGTCCAGATAGATTCCGAACTGAATTTCAGCCAGATAACCCCGAAATTCTTCCGCATACTCAAGCAGTTCCAGCCCTTCGGCCCCGGCAATTACAACCCTGTTTTCATGACGCGCAACGTGTATGATGCCGGCGACGGACGCAAGGTCGGTGCAGGCGGAGCGCACATGAAACTCGACCTGATTCAGGAAGACCAGCCCTACCACAAGGTGCCTGCAATCGCCTTCAACCAGGCCGACAATTTCGATTATATAAAGGAAGGGAACCCCGTCGACGTGTGTTACGCAATAGTGGAGAACTACTACGCAGGCACTTCGTTCACCCAGCTGCGCATACGCGACATGCGGAAAGGGGAGGATATCATTTGATTCTATTTGCCCAAAAGTGCTTCGCAGCCTTCCAGAATGTCTTGGAAGGTGGTTTCAAAGTCACCTGTGTACCACGGGTCCGCCACGTCGCGTCCGTAGCCTGTAGCGGCCATAAGGAGGTGAATTTTGTTATCGGGGTCTGAAGGAATTATCTGTCTGATTCTGCGGAGGTTGCTGCTGTCCATACAGATTATCTCGTCGAAGCGGCCGTAGTCCGCAGGGGTGATTTTGCGGGCGCGTTTGGCATTGTCGAAGGCCACACCGTGCTGGCTGAGGCAGCGTTTCGCCGGCGGATAAATGGGGTTTCCGGCCTCTTCGGAAGATACCGCTGCGGACTCGATATAATACCGGTTCTCAAGCCCTTCGGCCTTTACCAGCGCCTTCATTATGAATTCCGCCATTGGGCTCCGGCATATATTGCCGTGGCAGACAAAAAGTATTCTTTTCAAATCATTCTGCTCCAAAACAACGCAAATTTGAAAAAAAATAACCGATATTTCCTTAAATTTGCGGTGTTTTTTGAACCCTATATTATCAATGAAAAAGTTATTAGTCATTCTCTCGCTGACCTTCGCGTTCGGCTTCTGCGCACAGGCACAATTCTTTTACGGTCTGCAGTTCGGCCTGATCGGCAGCAACGGGACCAATTCCGGTTCCGACACGGAGCTTTCCTCAAAAGAAACCTTCAACTACACCCTCAAGCCCAGCGTCGGATATGCCTTCTCGTCCCGTCTGCAGGCAGGTGTGAAGTTCGTCTACACCGACTGCTCCGCGGACAGTTCCTCTCTGAATGATCTGAATTATTATTTAATGAATGCGTTGATGGGCAACGGGTTTGATATGAACTATATGTCCTGGAAAGTGAAGCCCTATGTCCGCTACAAGGCGACCGGCATCTTGCACGAAAAGCTGAATATCTGGGTGGAGCTGAACGGATACTACGGGCAGAAGATGCCCCGGGTGGACAACCAGCTGGACAAGGGCAACAGCAAAGCCATTTACGGTGTCTCCCTGCATCCGCTCATCAGCCTTGACCTCAACGAGCGATACAGCCTGTTCACCTCGCTGGACTTCCTTTCCTTCGACTGGTCCGGGGAGGCTTCGCACAAGACCTATTCGAACGCAAGCACGCGGGATAAGGTCTCCAACACCTTCATCTTCCAGTGCAATCCGCTGATAGCCATCGCCAGAGGCGTCGTCAACTTCGGTGTGATGCGTCGCTTCTGAAAAGCGCAGGCACTACGACAGCAGTTCCTTGACGACGGTGGAGATGGTCCTTCCGTCGGACTGGCCGGCGAGCTCCTTGTTCGCTGCGCCCATCACTTTCCCCATGTCTTTGATGGAGCTGGCGCCTACCCGGGCGATAATTTCCTGCACCTTCGACCTCACTTCTTCGACCGATAGCTGTTTAGGCATGTATTTCTCCATCACGGCGGCCTCAGCGAGTTCATTGTCTGCGAGCTCCTGACGGCCTGCCGCTGCGTATTGCCCTGCGGCCTCCCTGCGCTGCTTCACGAGTTTCTGAATCATCTTCAGGATGTCCCCGTCGGTGACTTCCTTGCTGCCTCCCTCGGAGGTCTTGAAAAGTAGGATTTCTCCCTTGATGGCACGTGTGGCGTTCATTGCCACGGTATCCTTGGCCTTCATTGCAGCCTTGATATCTTCCTGGATTTGCTGTTCGAGTGTCATAATTTTATAGTCATTGTCAGTGTACAAATTTACTTATTTT
>CAJONC010000056.1 GCA_905235675.1 uncultured Bacteroidales bacterium
GCAAAGATAGTGATTTTTCTTGAATATTAATACCAGTCTTTCTGGGCATTCAGCCATTCGCTGGGGGTCTGTCCCGTCCGGGCTTTGAAATTGCGGTAGAAGGTAACCTCGCTGGAGAAACCGGATTCGTCGCTGATTTCGGACAGACGCATATCGGGATTCTCGTACAGGAGTTGCTGCGCATACCGGATGCGGTAATCGTTTACATAATCAATATACGAGCACCCGGCTTTGCGGTTGATGCAGTCGGATATGTAGCGGGAATTCGAGTGGACGGCCCGGGCGAGGTCATCTTTAGACAGGCCTTTATTCAGGAAAATGCGTCCTTCTTCCATTTGCCGGGTGATCCGCTCCATCAAATCTGCAAAAGGGTCTTCAGGCTCAACGGAGGGGAGCCTGTCTTTTCGATGCCTGAGTATCAGGAACAAAACGGTCGCAGCGAGAAGAAGCCCGGCCAAGATGATCCACGGCCACGGCAGGGCGGCCCTTTCAACCGGCTCCGTGTGAAGGATAAACGCTATGCCGTCAGGATGATAATTGTCAGAGTCTACAAGACCGCCGACAAACGCGATACGGCCTCCGGGCATCGGGACCGCCCCTATCGAATGGACAGTGCGGCCGTCAGGCACTTCTGCCCTGTAAAGGCTTACAGGAGCCTTCCCTCCGCTGAGCGCCTCGCCGTAATCTACTCTGGCCAAATCGATTTCTCCCGTCCCTACGACAGCCCGGATAATCCAGGCGCATCTGTTCTCCCTGTCGGCAAGCAGGATGGCGCCGGGCATCAGCGCCTTTCCTTCCGGACTCACCGTGGGCAAGGGCTGCTCGGTTTCCAGTACGGAGAACTCCTCGCCCACAAGCTTGATCAACCCCAATTGTCCGTCCGCCTTCCGGAAGGCAGGGAAGAGCCAGGCGTAACCGCCCACGGTCTCGTCGCCGATGAAATAATCACTTATCCGGCATACGTCGGGTCGGAACCACGCCTCCCATTCCTGCAGCAGCGGCACTTCGAGGGGGTCTCCCTTCAGGCGGTCTGCCACGGGGGCAAGATGCTCACCTCGAGTTCCGGATGAACTCAGTATCAAGGCGTTGTCCGGAGCTGTCTGCAGGATGAATGGCATCAAGCGACCAAGCGCAGGCGCACGCAGGGATTCTCCGCCGGACTGGGGCGAATAGACGGAAACCATGTCCTCCGCATACCAGTTGCCGGAGACGATGATACGGCCGTCCGATAGGCGGGCGGCGCTGGCATTTGCACCCCGCTTGACATCCAGGATGGGGAGCGGAGAGAAGCTGTGCGTGGCGGGATCGTACATCTCCACGCCCCAGGTCTGCCCGATGCCGAAAGCTTCAGCGCAGCCACCTCCCACCAGCACCTGCTCCGAAGGGAGAACAAGGCCGAAACCGAAATCGTGCGGAAAGTAAGTGTCCAGCAGATGCCAGCTCCCGCCCTGGAAATATTCGGCTGTGGCCGTAGGAATAAAGCCCGTCGTATGCCCGCCGATGACCGTCAATTCTCCGTCGACATAAGTCAGGAAGTGTCCGTTCCGGGGCACATTCAGGTCCGGCAGCCGCTCAACACGCAACTCCTGCCAGGCAAGGTTGTCCCCTGCCTCGCCGATGCCGTCAACCCCGGCCTGACCGGGCATCTCGCACCCCCAGGCAAGCACGGCCGGGAGCAAAGCCGCCGCTATAAACCGGATGAGTTTCATCCTTGCAAAGATACGCAAATTATCCCAGCCGCTTTACAGGTCATGGACAAGGCGGACCGCCGCGCCGGATATACTGCTGTATCTGTACTCCCTTCCAACCGAACCATACCGGGGACCAAATGTCATCCACAAGAAGCCTGGACCGAGACTGGGGTGCCTGCTTACATCACTGACCCAATAACACCCGAGAGAAGGGGAATTGGCATTTGAAGTTTCCACATAAGTCGGGCCGGTACGATAGCCCGTGCAGGGAAGGAAAACAGCGCCGGCGGCCTCCAGGGCGGCCCACTGGGCGGCGGAGAAGGTACCGCTGCCGGCACCTCCGGAATTGTTGCACGAAGGCGCTGTTCCCATCATGGTATCGTCCCAGGTAAACTGGTCCGGGAAGATGATGAGGCCCATCATCCCGACGACGGATGAAACTTTGAGAAAACGCGCGTTTTCCGTACTTCCTATGGTGGAAGCGTTGCGGGTGAACAGCAGATAATCCAACTCAGCCCAGGACGGCGTGCGCCAGTAGCCCGGAGAATCGTTGCCGATCGGCAGGCCTCCCCAGTCCACGAACACAGCTGTTGTAGCATTCGTGTAGGTTTCGTCATTGGAGGTGGAAATGCCGTAGTAGGTGTATTCGGTACTCCAGTCGAAGAGGTCCACCGTACCGCTTTCGGACAGTTTCGCGTAGGGCTCGGTAGCCTCTTTCACTTCGGTCGTAATGGTCGTGTTGCCGGGCGCATTGCCGATGCGGTCGTACTGATGGGCCGCGAAGTCCCAGGTCCAGGTTTGCGCCGAAGCGTCGTAGGTAGCCTGCAGGTTGCCGGGTGAGATGGCGACCTTCCGGGTGGACGAGACGCTGAATTCCACTGTCGAAGGAGTAACCAGGACGGGGCGTACGGGGTAGCTTCCATCACAAACAGTACGTCCCACTGTGTGAACGGGCCCACTGATGTAGAAAGACCACGCGTAGTTATTGTCATTGCTGTCTATTGTGGAAGACCAAAAACCGCCATTGGTACCGTCATGGGCAGGAAAGAACAGGAACCCCCGGGCGGCCTTGACTACGGTCCCCTGCTGACCATGAACCGATATCCAGTAACAATCGCTGGAATTATTGGTCAGTTCAAACTGTTCTTTTGTCGGCAATGTGGCACCCAGGGCGTTGGCGTCAGCAAAAGTGTATGTAGATCCGACTGCTTCCGGGACAGACTGGTTGTAGTTGCAGGTGTGCCACGTACCGAGCGAAGTGGTCAGATCAGAATGATATAGCGTTACAGGTATGCCACTGCCGACGGGGACCCATTTCCCGTCGTTCGGTATTCCGGATACTACCGCATAGATGTCGTCGTTGGCGGGCAGTTTCACGGCACTGTGGCTGGAGAGGGCCTTGCCGGTAACGAAATAGTCGGCGCGGGAATTGTCATCTGTCTTGATCTTGGCAAAGTAGTAGTTCGAGCCATATCCCCATGAGCCGAGCTTTCCGCTAAACAGGTATCCGCCGCTGTAGGCGTAGCCGGGCATGTCGCCGGAAGCAGTCTTGTCGCTGGTCTCGATGACGAAGCCGTCGGAAGTGATGGAGGCCACGCCTGTGGGGATGACGGCATCGCATCCCAGCGTGTAGGCTTCATCGGTGGCAGCGGCGTCTTCAACGAAGAACTGCACATAATCATCCGGAATCATCATGTTGAAAGCGCCGGACACTGCGTTGCCGGACACCGCGTAGTCAAGCGTGGCCGTGAGATAATAGGCATACCAGGTCTTGTTGAACACGAAGTCCGTGCCGCTGGCCGACACTGTGGCATCGCTGCCGAAGGGCAGGAACACGGCCCGCATCGTGCCGGTATCGCCGTTTTTCAGTCCGAGGGCACCGGCAGTGGCCGTGCTGCCATTCATTTCCGCGCTCGTCCACTGCGAACCGTCATAGCTCATCTTCAGGAACTTCGGTGCAGGAACATTGTTGAAGAACACAAAAATGACATCACCGGCTTCCCAGCCGGACTTCGCCGCCCTGGTCTCACCGGGATGTTTTGCCGTAAGGTTGAAAGCGACGGGAGACACCACCGTCGGCTCACCCATCTCTTTCGCCGGTTCAAGGATTTCCTTCCCGCAGGACACCAGCGCGAACATCGTCGCAATCATCAAAATACACTTTCTCATAACCTTGTCCTCCTTTTACCACACTTCTTCATCATTGAACGGGTTGAAATCCGGAGACCCGTCCGTCACCGTTTCGCTTGCGCAAATCACGCCGCCTTGTGCCACCTCGATTACCTTGATCGAGGGTGCTTCATACCTTTGTCGATCAGTTGAATTCATACCGATGTATTTGAATTGCAAAGATAGTCCCCGTCTTGATTCATCTTGAATCAAAACGAAAAAAACGGCACTTTCAAAACATGTCGTCGACTTTCAAAACGCGAAAAAGTTACTCGGCAGCATGTTTTCGTCATTTTAAGCGGCCGGGCCAACATGACTCTTGAAAAAGAAAGGCCCCAAGGTTTCCGAATAACCTCGAGGCCTATATTATAAGGCAACATCAATTATTACAATTCTTTAATGCCTTTCTTG
>CAJONC010000057.1 GCA_905235675.1 uncultured Bacteroidales bacterium
ATCAACGTGTTCCTGGTGGTGATGATGCTCATCATCGGCCGGCAATACCAAAAGGTCTCAAATGCCGATACGGGCTACGACTACGAGAACCTGTACTATATCAGCCTCTTTGATGGTGACCGGCAAGCCAAAACCCGTGCTGTCCGCGCCCTGGAGAGCCTTCCGGAAGTGAGCGGCGTGGCCGCTGCCTACAATCTGCCTTTCCAGGGCTCCAACGGCAACAACGTCTATCTGCCGGATGACAACCGCGAACTGTTCAACATTGCCGACCAGTACGAATGCTCGCCGGATTTCTATGACTTGATGGGCATTGAATTCCTGGAAGGCCGTGCGCCGCGTGATTCCTCCGAAATCGTTGTGGATGAGAAGTTCGTGACCAAGATGGCTGAGTTTACAGACTGGAGCGACGGTGCCGTGGGCAAGCAGGTGTACATTACCGGCCACGACCGTTCACGCGAAGCGGAACAGAGTTATTTCACCATTTCCGGCGTGTACAAGAGCTATATCATCGGCAACTTGACCGGCGTGGACGAGCGCCCCAGCGCCTTGTTTTATGGAGAAATCGGCTCGATGTCTTCCTGGATGCCGCATACCTTCTTCAAGGTAAAGCCGGAGGCGTTGCCGAAGGTTCGGCAGGCGCTGGAACAGGCACTGGAACAGGCACTGGAAGGTCGGGAAATCAACATCCAGTCCTATGAGGAGCAGATGCGGGCGGCATACGCCGACAGCAAAAAGATGCGGAATACGATGGCCATCGGGGCCGTGTTCTCGCTGCTGATTGCGCTGCTGGGCCTGATCGGTTTCATCCGCGACGAGAGCCTGCGTCGAAGCAAAGAAATGGCCGTCCGCAAGATCAACGGTGCCACTACCAGTGACATCCTGAGCGTGTTCGCCAAGGACATCATGAAACTGTCCGCCGTGATGGCCGTCATCGCCTGCATCGCCGCCTACTTCGTGGCCCGCAAGTGGCTGGAGCAGTTTGCCGAGAAGGTGTCGCTGAATCCGCTCTACTTCATTGGAGGAACCGCCCTGGTGCTGCTGATTGTGCTGGGCGTTGTGGTGCTTAACTGCCTGAGGATTGCCCGGGCGAATCCCGTGGAATCGTTAAAAAACGAATAGTATGAAGAGTTACCTGAAATTCCTTTCCCGCAATAAGTTATACACCGCCATCGAGGCGGTGGGGCTGGCCGTGAGCCTGGCGTTTGTGATTATCATCGGCAGTTATGTGTGGCAACAGTTCTCGGTGACACGGGAGCATCCGGACCGGGAAAGAGTCTATGTGCCCGGAACGCCGGGATTCCCGGCGCTTACATATGGTTTCCCGGATGCCATCGGAGATATTCCGGAAATTGTGTCCGTTTCCAGGATGTGTAATGTGGTTGTACATCCTACCATACGGGGAGAGCAGACGGAGGCGGAGAGCGTCGGCGTGGAACCGGAGTTTTTTGAGATTTGCCCGCAGTTCCGCTTTGTGGAAGGCTCCGCAGATGTGCTTTCAGCTCCGACCAATGCCATTCTTTCAGCCTCTTTTGCCAGAAAGCACAGCCTTTCGGTAGGTGATGCTCTTGACATCAGTGGGAGCAGCTATGTGGTGGGTGCTATATTGGAGGACCTTAAGGGTACGGTCATCAAGCCTTATGATATATTCCTCAATGCTGCTGTTTACAAAGACGAGTGGCAGCCATTCGATAATTTCGCCAGTACGGTCACGATGCTTAAGGTCCGTCCCGGAACAGACAGGAAAGTCCTGTATGACAAATTGGAAGCCGTTTGCAAAGACGTTTATTCCGGCATTTATGGACAGGCTTTCTTTGAATATCTGGATCTTTCGCGTTACGACGAATTGTTTTTCAAGGAGACGGAGGGATTTTTCCGACACGGAGACAAAGCTACACTCAGGATTCTGACGCTGGTTGGACTTCTTCTCCTCCTGTCGGCCATCCTGAACTATATCAACCTGTCTGTCGCACTCACCGGAAAAAGAGCGAAGGAAATGGCCGTGAGGCAGCTTTCCGGGGCATCGAGGGGCGGCATCATCTGGAAGTACGTGGCCGAGTCCATCGCGTTTACCGCTGTTTGCTTTGCAGCCGGCCTGTTACTGGCGGAAGTCTTCTGTCCGGCCATGAATGCGCTTTTGAACAATCCGGATATTCCGATAAGAGTCATCTGGTCTCCGGGGTATGTGCTGGCATATATCGTCATCATCCTGCTTGTTGGAGCGCTCTGCGGCATTTTCCCGGCAATTATGGCAGGCCGATACAAACCCGTGGACGTGATGAAAGGCGGATACCGGCGCAAGAGCAAGATGGTGTTCAGCAAGGTATTCATTGTGCTGCAGAACGCATTGGCCGTCATCCTGATTGCGCTGGCCGTCACGATGGAGGCGCAGATGAGAAAGACTCAGGAGCGGCCGATGAACTGCAACATAGAGAACATTTTCTTTCTCAAAGATTTTTCCGCTGAGGACGGTACGCCTTTGAAAGATGCCCTTGAGGCGCTTCCCTGCGTAAAACGTATCGGAAGGAGTTCAGGAGTACCCGGCAGTATCAATATGGGCCAGTACAGCACCACCCGGGATGGGCAGGACATCCTCTACAAACTGATCAGGTTGGACAGTACTGCTTTCTCGATGTTCGGATTTGAGATTCTGGAGGACTTCCATGCGCCACAATTTAACAGCGTATGGTTCTCGGACAAGAGTTTTATCGCTACCGGTTTCGATTCTGACTATCACGACATCAGCGGCACGCTGAGCAGACGGACGCAGGGATGCGAACAGGTTGCCGGAGTTTTCAAATCTTTCCCGACCAACAACGCCAATATAGGAGAAGAAGACTATGCCATCGTTTCGTTGATGCGTTCAGAAGACATTCCTTTCGCCGGATGGGTCATAGAAACCACCCCGGACCGAAAAGAGACGAAAGCGCAGATCATGGACGCTTACGAAAACTTCATCAAGGGAAAGCCGATTTACGGAAGCTTAGCCTTCTGGGTTGACGAAAATATTGCAGAGGCCTGGAAGCCGGCCCGCAACAATATGAGGCTGGTGGAAATTTTCATGCTCCTCTCCATCCTCATCGCTCTGCTGGGCCTGGTGGCCATGAGCACCTACTATGCCGATGAAAAATCCCGTGATATCGCCGTCCGGAAGGTCTTCGGCGGCACGGTGGATACGGAAGCCTGGAGAACTATCCGGGACTATATGGTGCTCGTCGGCATCGCCTGCCTCATCGGCATTCCGATAGCGGTGTATGCCGCCCGGGAATACCTGAAAGACTTTATTGACCGGCTGGAAGGCTATGGGTGGATATTCGTGTTGGCCGTGTTTCTTACCGGAGTTATTGCTTTTGTCTCCGTCATCTGGCAGGTGCTGAAGGCGGCGAAGACGAATCCGGCAACGGAACTGAAGAAAGAATAATCGGCCTTGTAGATGCAAGGTATTGCGTTTTTGTGATTATATTTGTACAACAATTTGAATGATATGATGAGAAAGATTTTGGCTTTTGTGAGCGCGGCGCTGCTTGTAGCAGGACTGTGCGCTTGTGAGAAGATTGATGTGAACAAGTTGGAAGGTACCTGGTCCGAGCAATATGACCCCACGGTCTTTGCGATGGATGGTTCCGTGACGTACACGTTCGACGGGAACAATGGTTATCAACTTCACGTATATGATGCCCTAAGTGGCGAATCGCGCGACTACAGCGGCCATTATGCCATCGACCTGATCGACAAGGGCACCATTACCATCAATCCGGCGATGTCTGACTTCAGCAATGTCACCTACAAGCTTGTGAAGCTGACAGCAAAGGAAATGGAATGGCAGAAGGAAGGGACGACTTATTCAGTGGGCACGTGGGGGTCTGACTATCGGCATTTTGTGAGGGGGAAGTAGATCCTTCGGTTTTGCCTCAGGATGACATGCCTCAGGATGACAGTTGTCCTGCGCCTTTCCGGTGATCGATGGCGGGCTACTGCTGCGCCATGGAGCCGACGACGTCAAGGGTGTAGCGGTCTATGGTCTTCTGGTCGGCGTCTTCGTTGGAGGTGGCGTTGCGCACTACTTCGTTGAGGATGCCAGGGAAATGTAAGAAGGCGTGTAAAGGAGGCATGCGAGTTCTTTCTCATCGTAACAGGGTTTCGCATAGATTCCCTTTCGTGGGTTAAGAATTTCAC
>CAJONC010000058.1 GCA_905235675.1 uncultured Bacteroidales bacterium
TATAGCCAAACCCTCAAACAACTCTTTACGGCCACTGAAGTATGCTTCCAATGTGGAAACCAGCAGGCTCTTTCCGAAACGGCGGGGACGGCTAAGGAAGTAATAGCCTCCCTTCTGGGCCATCTTGTAAACAAGGTCTGTCTTGTCCACATAGACAAAGCCGTCTTTGCGGATTTTCTCGAAGTCTTGTATGCCAATCGGATAAAGCATTTTGCTGGCTCTTTTACCAATACTTACAAAGGTAAGTTTTTTTTCTGAATTCACTGTCATAATATTGTTTTTGTTGTGGCATTTCTGGCATTATTGGCATTGGGGGGGTGCCGAAAGTGCCAAAAGTGCCAATCGTGCCATAGGGGGTTAATGATAACGTTTTTCATAGAAGTCGTGGGTAATCTTGCGGAAGAGGCTGGTGGAAAGCCATCTTTTGAAAGACCTCTCGGGTATTCCGTAGCGCTCGGCTATGGCCAGGCAGATGCGGGTCTCAAAACTTTGGGGCAATTCGTCGTAGAAGGCTATGGATGGGTGTTCGTGGTGGCCGCCCCGATTTCGCTGACCATCGCCTTTGGAACCGTCCTCTGGCAGACACTGAAAGCGGCAAAGACGAATCCGGCGATAGAACTCAAGAAAGAGTAGACTTCATAAGCGGTCAACCGACGCCAAGCCGAGTGCAATCACTGCGCTTCCGGTATCTCGACCAGCACCTCCCACCAACCGTCACGTTTGCCATTACGGCGGGCCAGATAGCCATTCTCTGTCAGGCGGGACGTGATGGTCTTCACGGTCCTTGGAGAGCGATGAATCTGTTCTGCCAGCTGCTCTTGGGTAGCCTTGGAATTTGCTTTAAGGAGGCGCAAGACAACGAGTTCTTCCAAAGTGCAATTCAAAGTGCAAATTTTGCTCTTTGAACCTTCAGCATCTTCACTTTGTACCAGATAGTCCACATGCAGATAACGGTTCCTGAGCTCATTGTGTTCACCAAGGATCAGATTCCGCAGGAAAGCCTCCAGATACTTGCCAGTGGGCACAATTCCTTTCTCACGATTGAAGTAATTGGCCCGTACAAGCGCATTGCGAAAGTACCATGAGTGGCTGGCAAAGAGCTCATTGGAAATGGTGTAACCAAAACTGCGGAGGTACTTGATCAAGAAAACGGCCGTTGTACGGGTGTTCCCTTCGCCAAAAGGGTGAATTTGCCAGATGCCCGCAATAAAAGTGCCGATATGCTTGATGGCTTCGTCGGTGGAAGCAGCTGCATAGTCAAACTTCCGTTCCTCGGCAAAATCGTAATCCAGTGTCTCCTTCAGGTTCTCATAGGGATTATAAAGTACAGAGGCATTGTTCAGCACCCATTCTTGCTTGGAGATGTTGTAGTCCCGATATTTCCCGGCAAACTTGAAGATGCCTTCGAAAAGCTTCCGGTGAATCCGCTGGTACTCGGCCGGGGTAAAAGAAAACGTCTCTTCCTGAAGCAGCTCGGTAATTCTTGCTGAGACTTTATCGGCCTCTTCGGTCCGCTCTTCCCCGATGGAGAGCCGTCCCTGCCTGGATTTATAGTAAGTGTCGATGAGCCCTTTGACTTCTTCGATGGTGACATCACCCTCGATGTGCCGCTTGGCGGTATCGATGAGGTAGGAGGAAGGCTTGAGCCCATCCACATCCTGCAGGCCGATAGCCGTCTGCCAGGCGGCGGCCTTAACGCTGCGCCCAGGCTCTCCCTGGCGGATATATTCATCGAAGTTGCTCATTCATCCCCATTTAACATGGTAAATACAAAGATACGAAATATTTCTCTATCCATACACAGAGGCAGCGAAGGATCTATCATCGACATATAGTACATGAGATTCTTCGCTGACGCTCAGAATGACAGATACCCGGTCTGGCCGGGTATGACAGCTGGTTTGATTTTTGCAGAAAAGCGCATCGGTACAATGACTCTCCGGGACCGCATATCACTTATCTGGCGCTATGGGAAAACCTTTTTCCTGATAGGAGGAGTATATAACCTGGTGTGTGCCGGATTCCAGTCCATCGACTTTTCCTATGCGTTCATGGTGGATTCTTTTATCATAAAGGCGGTAATTACTGCTATCACGCTGTTCTTGATGAAGCAGTTCAGCGACCGGGACGCCATCTTCTTCTACATCAACCTGGGGCTTTCGCGCCGGAAATTGCTTGTCCGCGTTATTCTGGCCGATTTCCTTGCCCTCGCCATCCTCATGACCGTCATGCTCCTGATCTATGGATAAGCACAAACTCATAGTTGACAGCGTGGTGGTCCGCTTCGGCCAGAAGACGGTCCTGAGCGGCGGCTATATCACCTCCGAAACCGGAATGGTCACCGGCCTTCTGGGCCGCAACGGCGCCGGCAAATCCTGCATGTTCCGGGCACTGATGGGAGGACTCAAGGTGGAGAATGTGATGGTGAGCATTGACGAAAAGCCCGTGAACCGCAGAATCATCGGCCAGTCCATCAAATACTTGCCCCAGGGCCGATTGATTCCGGAAGGGATGAAACTGCACCGGGCCTTCGATCTGTATGGCGTAAACTACTGGACCTTTGCGAACCGCTTTTCCAAGTACGCCAGGCACTACAATTCGCCCATCTATGAGCTGTCCGGCGGAGAAGCCCGCCTGGCGGAACTGTACCTGGTACTGATGAGCGATGCACCGTTTTACATTCTGGACGAGCCGTTTACGCAAGTGGACCCCGTGAACATTGACGAGGTAAAGGCGCTTATTCGGGAACGCAGCAAAGACCACGGAATCATCGTCACCGACCATAACTACGACGCCCTTTCTTCTGTGGCCGACAAGCTTTTTGTCATTGCCGATGGCTATACCAATCCTGTCCAATGCCGCGAAGACCTGGTAAGGCACGGATATCTGCGGGCAGAGGATTAGAAGAAGCCGGCGTAAAGTGTAAAGCAAAAGTGTAAAGAGTTGTAAAGACCTTTACACTTTTTTCGGGCTCTGGATTTTGTAAATGATTGCATTTCAGCGAGTTGAAGTTTTGGCACGGGGAATGCTTGTATTTTGACAGATGCCCGATCAGGTCGGGCATGACGAATACGTCGGGCATGACGGGATGGGTCGGGCATGACGAAAACGTCATTGCCAGGCTGACGAAAACGTCATTGCCGGCTTGACCGGCAATCTAAACGAAAACAATTAAAAAACAGATAGTATGATTAAAGTTACCAACCTTTCCAAGATTTTCCGGACGGAAGAGATTGAGACTACAGCCCTGAACGGCGTCAGCTTCGAAATCAAGGACGGCGAGTTCGTTGCCATCATGGGGCCTTCGGGCTGCGGCAAATCCACGCTGCTGAACATCCTGGGACTCTTAGACAACCCGACCGACGGCAGCTATGAGCTGCTGGGCACCGAGGTGGCGAAGCTCAAAGAAAAGGAGCGCACCAAGTTCCGCAAGGGCAATATCGGCTTTGTGTTCCAGAGCTTCAACCTGATTGACGAACTGAATGTGTATGAGAACATTGAGCTGCCGCTCAGATACCTCAATATCAGCGCCAGTGAGCGCAAGCAGAAGGTCACGGACATTATGAAACGGATGAATATCAGCCACCGTGCCCAGCACTTCCCGCAGCAGCTCTCCGGTGGTCAGCAGCAGAGGGTGGCCATCGCCCGCGCCGTTGTCGCCGGCCCGAAACTGATTCTGGCCGATGAACCCACCGGTAATCTGGACTCCAAGAACGGAAAGGAGGTGATGGACCTGCTGAAAGAGCTCAACGCCGACGGCACCACCATCGTCATGGTGACCCACTCCCAGAAAGACGCCGCCTGCGCCCAGCGCACCATCGACCTGTTCGACGGTCAGATTGTCTCAGACGTGAAAAACGAATTGTAGATTCTTCGCTACGCTCAGAATGACAAAGGGTACTCAGAATGACAAAAGGTACTCAGAATGACAAAAGGTACTCAGAATGACAAAAGGTACTCAGAATGACAAAAATGAATAGAGCGTCCTACTTCTGTCATTCTGAACGGAGCGTAGCGAAGTGAAGAATCTGTTATATGAGAAAAAAACCAGATATACTTATCAAGGTCCTGTCGCTGGGTATCGGCCTGGCGGTAGGTATCGTGCTCATTGCCAAGGTGTTCTTTGAGTTGAGCTACGACAGCTTCTATAAAGACATCGACCGGGTATATACGATTAACACCTGGATTTCGATGCAGGGGAACGAGAAGGACTATGGTCAGGTAAGTGGAGCCGTGGCGGTGGGCTTTATGGAAGAGGTTCCGGGTGTGGAAGTGGGAACACGCACCACCTTCGTCTTCAACGGCGACACCTACCTGGATGAGGAGGGCAACAAACTCAAGGCCACGCTTGTTTGTGCCGATGCCTGCTTCTTCAAGGTCTTCGACAGGCCGATACTGGCAGGCGATCCGGTGAAGGCGCTGGGAAATTGGGGCTGCGTGATGGTGAGCCGGAGCTTTGCGGAGAAGTTGATAGATTCTTCGGTCGCTTCGCTCCCTCAGAATGACAGGGGTGTCATCCTGAGCGAAGCGAAGGATCTCTCCTCCGTCATCGGCAAGCAGATTGCCAATGAGGATATGCCAGGGCTCAAACTCACCATCGAAGGCGTGTTCGAGGACTTTCCGAAAAACGGCAGCCTGGACTACGACATCCTGCTCTCGATGGAGACCTACGGCAGGCAGAGCACCGATAACTGGAACGGCAATGACCGTTACAAAGGCTATGTGAAGCTGATGCCCGGCGTGGACCCGAACACGCTGGCCGATGGTATCCGAAAGATGCAGGAAGCCCATCAGCCGATAGAGATGATTGAGGCGCAGGGAAGCACTTTCCGTTATTTCCTGAAACCTTTCAGTAAAATGCATACGTCCGCACCGGAGGTTAAGTCACAAGTGATTCTGCTCTCCATTGTGGCGGCGCTGCTGATTCTTATCAGCCTCCTGAACTACATTCTCATCGTCATTTCTTCCATGGTGAAACGTTCCAAGGAAGTGGGCGTACGCAAGTGCTACGGCGCTGAGAGTAAGCACATTTACGGGATGCTGACGAAGGAGGCATCTATTCATATCTTCCTCTCGTTAGCCCTCGCCGTCGTCATCATTTTTGCCGGCCGCGGCATCATCGAGAACCTTCTGGGCGTGCCTTTCGCCACCCTGCTGGTGCCGCAGAGTATCGTGGCCATCGCAGCGCTGGTGGCATTCGTGCTCATCATCTCCATCGTGGTTCCCGCAGAGCTCTACCAGCGCATTCCGGTCTATGCCGCCCTGAAGAACTATACGGAGAACTCCCGCAACTGGAAATTGGGCCTCCTGGGCGTCCAAGTGCTTATCAATGTATTTTTGGTGGTGATGATGCTCATCATCGGCCGGCAATACCAAAAGGTTTCCCATGCCGATACGGGTTATGACTACGATAACCTCTACTATATCAGCATCTTCGACGGGGACCGGCAAGCCATTACCCGTGCCGTCCAGACTTTGGAGAGCCTGCCGGAAGTGAGCGGCGTGGCAACCGCCTACAACCTGCCTTTCCGGGGCTCCAACGGAGACAATGTCTATCTGCCGGACGATAAGCGGGAACTCTTCAACATTGCCGATCAGTACGAGTGCTCCGACGGCTTCTATGACCTGATGGGAATCCAGTTTCTGGAGGGCCGTGCGCCCAGGGATTCCTCCGAAATCGTTGTGGATGAGAAGTTTGTCTCAAAGATGGCCGAGTTTACAGACTGGAGCGACGGTGCCGTGGGCAAGCAGGTGTTCATTACCGGCCACGAACGTTCACGCAACGCAGAGCGGAGTTATTTCACCATTTCCGGCGTGTACAAGAGCTATATCATCGGCAACTTGACCGGCGTGGACCCGCGCCCCAGCGCCCTGTTCTATGGGGAAATTGGCA
>CAJONC010000059.1 GCA_905235675.1 uncultured Bacteroidales bacterium
GTTACCGTATTGATTGCATCGAACATCTTCGCAACCAAGCAGTTAGCCGTTGGACCGGTCAACCTGACCGGCGGCCTGCTCGTTTTCCCCCTCGCTTACGTCATCTGCAACTGCGTGTGCGAGGTCTGGGGCTACCGGCGGGCCTGTCTGCTCATCTGGATGGGATTCCTGATGAGCTTCCTCTTCATGGGCGCCGCCGCCGTGGTGGACGTGATTCCCGGTGCTCCGTATTACGAGAACCAGGAGGGGTTCCATGCCATCTTCGCCCTCGCTCCGCGCATCCTCATCGCCTCCTGTATCGCCATCCTCGCCGGCAGTTTCATCAACGCCTGCGTACTGAGCAAGATGAAGACGAAGACAGGTGGAGAGAAGCTTGCCGGACGCCTCATCCTGAGTTCCATCGCCGGAGAGGCTGCCGACTCCCTCCTGTTCTTTCCCATCGTCCTCATGGGCGTGCTGCCAGGCGCTGAACTGCTGGGCCTGCTTCTCCTCCAGTTCGTCCTGAAGATACTCTATGAGATTGTACTGCTCCCGCTGACGATCTTTTTCATCCGGAAGCTGAAGGTCTATGAGGGCGAGGACGTCTATGACAGGGATATCAGCTACGGTATCTTCGACGTCTTCAAGAGAGGATAGCCTCATATTAAGTGGAGGTGAGCGGACTCGAACCGCTGTCCAAACGTGCCGCCAGCCGGCTTTCTACATGCTTATCCTTCCTTTGGTTGTAGGGGAGAGCCAGCCGAAAGGCGGGCAAACTCTTCCTTAGCCTTTGTGTCTTAGCCGGCTTTAGAGGCGTCCACCGGAGCGTCCTGGTTGGGATGATACCCCTTGATCGGCCCTTACCAGGCGGAAGTTCCGAGGGATACTCGTCGGCGGCGCAGCCTTGGCGTCGCGGATTAAGTTAATTTGCTTGGCAAATTAAGCAGCGAGTGCATAGTTGTTGTTGGCAACTGATTTTTTTTTTCGGAGTCTGAGATTTACGGGCAAGGCTCCCACGCCCGGCATGCTTACCGTCCAACACTCACGCTGTCAAAACCAAAACACCCCCATTGAACGTGGCTGCAAAGATACAAATATTTTCTTTATCTTTGCAAACATGAGGGAGAATCTCATATCCTTCGTGGTCTTGCTGGCCCTTTGTTCCTGCGCTTCGGTGCGGCGGGCCACGCCCATCGACACCCAGGACCTGAAAACCTATCCTGTGCCCTCCGAAGAGAAGAAGGAGACGGCCCAGGCCGATACGGAAAAGGCTTTACTCCCGGCCCCAACGCCTTCTCAGCCTTCTCAGGATCCCGTGTCGGGGAGTGAGGAAATAAATTCAACGCAAGCCCTTTCAGATCAGGTAATTGAGTACGCGAGAGGGTTTTTAGGTGTGCCTTACAAACTGGGTGCGGCCGGTCCCCGTCAGTTCGATTGCTCGCACTTTACCACCTATGTATTCAAGCATTTCGGCTATACGCTTACACCCTTCACCGGGGCACAGATTTCGGAGGGTCGGGAAGTGGAATCTTTCTCCGACCTTCAGAAGGGAGACCTGGTTTTCTTCGGGAAGCGGGGGAGTGTAAGGGACATCGGCCATGTGGGAATCGTAGTGTCTATAAACTATGAAAAGGGGAGTTTCAACTTCATCCATGCCTCCGTTTCCAAAGGTGTAACGGAAGACGTTTCCAATCACCCATATTTCCAAATGCGATACGTTGGCGCCCGTCGGGTGTTGCCGGACGAGTAAACGTTACTTCATACTTTTCATAATCATCAGTTTTCTTTAACTCGTCCCCGGAAGGGCGGTCAGGTCCAACCGGAGAAAACAATTCTAACACAATTATGCAACACGTCCTGCCTCGCGGCGGTCTTATTGGGGCAGAGAAAACTATAAAAATATTTCCTAATTTTTTTTATTGAATAATTTTTTATAGTTTTGCGTAAAATAAAGTGCTATGAAACAAGTACCCTTCCAGTATGGGAAAATCGTTACAGGAAAAGATTTTACCGACCGAATTGATGAAACAAGACATCTGAGACAGAACTTTTTGGCACTGACCAATACCGCTATCATCTCACCAAGAAGATGGGGAAAGTCTTCCTTGGTAGAACGCGCCATTGAGTCTCTCGATCAACAGAATGGACCGCTGGTCGTCAGGCTTAACGCCTTTGGATGTAAAACGCCGGCAGAATTTTATTCAATGCTTGCCAAAGGAACAATCCGGGACATGTCCACTTCCTTCGAGAACCTTGTTTCCAACACCAAGGATTTCTTGTCAAAACTGGCACCTAAAGTATCCTTGTCAGAGCCGGCCGGACAATATGAACTGACCTTCAGCGTTGACTATACTTCCAAAGACAGTTATACGCCAGATATCCTCGATCTCCCGCAGCAACTCGCTGAAAAAAGAAACAGGAACGTCATCGTGTGTATAGACGAGTTCCAACAGGTAGGAGAGTTCAAAGACTCCGTATCCTTCCAAAAAACACTCCGTTCCGCATGGCAGCGGCATTCACGCGTCGCATATTGCCTGTATGGAAGTAAGCGGAACATGATGACACATATTTTCGCAGATTACAACAGCCCATTCTATAAGTTTGGAGACCTGTTCTTCCTTCCTAAAATCGACAACCGACTCTGGGCGGAATATATTGTTGAGAGATTCCAGGAATCTCAAAAAAACATCTCAAATCAAACCGCATCAATGTTGGCTGCCATGGTGGAAAACCATCCGTATTACGTCCAACAACTCGCGCAGATGTCATGGTTCCGTTGTGAAGACATTTGCTTGGAGCAGCATGTCTGTCAGGCATTTGACGCCATTCTTGATATGCTTAACATGCAATTTTATGTGCTGGCCGACTCACTGACAGAAAGACAAATAGGTTTTCTGATGGCCATAAGCAATGGAGAAAGGAATCTTTCATCTGACAAGGTTCTCAGAAAATACCACTTGGGCCCCAGCTCAAGTATAAAGGCGATCAAACAGGCTCTTGAGAAAAAAGACCTTATCGACATTTCCGGGAAAAGCGTTACAATCCAGGATCCCATGTTCAAGGAATGGCTGAAACGTAATGCCAAAATACTCGCCGTGTAATGTCTTTTGACATTTTTTCCCCTATATTTACATCACTAACTTTTTAAAACCAAAAGACCATGAAACATTTCAGCTTTCTCCATCTTGCAGCCCTCATGGTAGCCATGGGCGCTGCGCTGGTGTCTTGCAACAAGACGCCCCAGAATCCCAAGCCCGTGGACCTGCCCGGGAAGGAGTTTACCGTTTCCATCACGGAGAACCGCGACCAGGCCACCTTCGAGTGGACCGTGGAGGGCGGCAAGACCGTGAATCCTGCGGAAACCATCCAGGAGCTCTGCATCACCGCCTTCAACACCGTGACCCTGAAGACGGGCGGGGTGGACGTGAACGTGTCTTCTTCCGACCCCACGGTGGTTGCCGTCGAGAAGGTGGGCTCTTCCAACTACCAGCTGGTCTATAAGGGCGGCAGCGGCGATGGCGCCAAGGTGGGCCTTGCCACCATCCGGGTGTGGAACGGCACCGGCACCGCCGAGGTCTCCCAAAGCTTTACCGTGAAGGGACTGGAGTACGTGGACGTGGAGGGCCTGCGCTTCACCTACGGCGGCGAACCGCTCATCGTGAAGCATGTGGCCTATTCCCGGCCGAACATGTACTGCAAGGAAGGCGACGAGTATCCGGATTTCTCCAAGCGCCCCAAGCAGGGGGATTTTACTTGGATGCAGTTCAAGAAACCCAATATCTGGGTGGAGGATCCGGAACGTCCCGGGTATGGCAGTTTTGTCATCGACACCACCCAGGGCGCCCTTCTGCGCTTCGAGGGCTTAGAGCCGGAGAATACCTCCTTCCGTACCGTGTCCGCCTTCGAAAGCGAATGGGACTTCCTCTGGAATATGACAGAAATTATGTCCCGCTACGGTTATTTCGAAGAAGGCATGTATGCCGACTGGCCCAATGAAAGGGACGTCAACAAAGACGTCAGTGACTACGCCGAACGCGAGATATGGGTGGACGATGCAACTCGGATTTATGTCGCCTGTCTTAAGTTAAAGGTCTATGAAGGAAACAAATTCTTCATCCTTTACGGTGGCGTAGACGAGTAATAAACGAACAAATGGAGAAGGTTTCATATAAAGGGGCATTCCGAAAGGGGTGCCCCCTATATTTATTAACTTTTAAAGCTAAACAGCCGCGACCGATGCTGAGGCGGAGTAAGGACGCACACGGCAGATCTTTCGTCTAACCTCGTCATCGTGCCTTGCA
>CAJONC010000060.1 GCA_905235675.1 uncultured Bacteroidales bacterium
GTAATCCCTTTTTCCAGCATTTGTGCGTTGAGTTCCGAAAGGAATATCCGTCGTTCTATTCGTGTGATGTCCATACGCTTCGTGTATTACTTCTGCAAAGATAAGGAATATCTTTATTGGCGTAAGAAAATTTGCAACTGTGAAGTCTATGACTTATCTTTATCGAGAAAAAAGGAACAAGTTATGATAAGACATTACAAAAACGATTACAGGCCATGCGCGCCAAATGAACGGGAATTCTTTCGCTCAATTTTGTTACTTTTGCAAGGATATAAACAAATAAGGGATGAATAAAGCCAATGTTTTTGTCTGCCTTGCGGCCTGTGTCTGCGCATGGGGCAGTTGTACACAGAGGGAGACAGCGTTTCCTATCGGCCCTGCCGAGGAGGAGACGATGCTCCGGCAGTGGATAGACACGCTCTCGTCGGACAGTTTCGGCGGTCGCCGTCCGATGACACCGTATGAGACGCTGGTGACAGACTATCTGGCCGGGCAGTTAGACAGCTTGGGTATTGCGCCGGCATTTGACGGGAGTTATTTCCAGGAAGTTCAACTACTTGATAATCTGTGCCATATTGACGGCGGAAGCATTCCTTACCATGGACATCAGGGCGATGGAAAACTGTGCGTTCCAGACGATTTCGTGGCCTGGAATGCAAGGACAGAAAAGCGTGTGGATCTGCCATCGGTTCCCTTTGTGTTCTGTGGCTTTGGCATTGATGCGCCGGAGTTCTGCTGGAACGATTTCGAAGGCGTGGATGTTCGCGGCAAGATTGTGCTGGCCCTGGTGAACGATCCCGGTTTCTATGACGAAAACCTGTTCCAGGGCAGGAACATGACCTATTACGGACGATGGACCTGCAAGTTTGAGCAGGCTGAAAAGCAGGGTGCGGCAGGCTGTCTGGTGATTCACACAAGCGATGCCGCCGGTTATGGCTGGAATGTCTGCAGCAACCATGTCAGTGACGAATTGGCCCTGTACAACGCTGCAACGGGCAATGCCGACCGCCTTTTTGTGAACGGCTGGATTAGGGACGATTCCTGCCGCCGCCTCTTCGCCGCCGCCGGACTGGACTTTGATCAGGCATTTGAAGCCGCCAAGCACCCGGGCTTCCAGAGCGTTGAGCTGAATCTTCATGGCGATATCGGCATGGATGTGCGCAGCGAAATCAGCTCCTCGCGCAATGTCGGCGGCATCCTCCGTGGGAGGGATCTGCCGGATGAGGCAGTGGTCTTTTCCGGTCATTGGGACCATCTGGGCATTGGCCTGCCGGACGAAACGGGCGATGCCATCTACAACGGCGCCACCGACAATGCCTCCGGTATGGCGGCCACCCTGCTCTGCGCGGCACAGGCTTCGCAACTTCCGCAGCGGCCCCGCAGTTCTCTCCTGTTCCTCTTTTATACTTCGGAGGAAAGCGGGCTCTTCGGTTCGGCCCATTACTGCGCCAACCCGGTCATCCCCATGGAAAATACCCGTGCCTGCATCAATTTCGAGAGCATGGCGCCGGAATCTCTCACACGCGACGTGGTGGTGCTGGGCGGCGGAAAGACCATCTTGGACGAGTATATCGTGCGCAGGGCCAAGGCACAGGGACGGTATGTTACTTTCAATGACGACAATTCCGACGGCTGGTTCTTCCGTTCCGATCATTTCAATTTTGTCAAAAAAGGCGTCCCGGCTGTTGTGATTGAACCAGGGCACGACTTTGTCTGCCCGGTAAAAGCCGCCCGAAACGACTTCTCTGCCTGGTATCACAAACCAGGCGACGAATACAGCCCGGATTGGGACCTGGAAGGCAGCCTTGCCCATATCAACCTCATGCTTGGCGTTGGCCTGGATCTGGCGGAGTAGCGATGTTCTCTTGCGGGAAAGTAATCAAAATCTTATTATATTTGCGACAGGGAGAAGTTCCGTATGAAAGTAGGCTTGTTCGTTCCGTGTTACGTGGACGCGGTCTATCCCGAGGTTGGGATGGCTGCGTGGAAACTTCTGCGGCATCTGGGTGTGGACGTGACCTATCCCCGGGGGCAGACCTGCTGCGGCCCTTCTATCCTCTTTTGAAGACATCGAAAATGCCGTAACTGATATCCCTGTCATAGGCGTCCTCGCCCTCGTAGGCCTTCAGTTTACGGATGACGAAGGTTGTAAGCGGAAGCAATGCGATCTCATAAATTGTCTTCAGGGCGAACTGGACGAGTAGCTGGATCAGCAGTTCCTTGCCCGAAAGCGTGCCCAGAAGTGCGATGGGGAAGAACAAAAGGGAGTCGGCGGCCTCTCCCGCGACGGAACTCAATGCGAGTCGTCCGGCGAGTCTCTTTCCACCCGTTTTGACCTTCATCTTGCTCAGCACCGTTGCGTTTATGAAGCTGCCAGATAGAAAGGCGATGCAGGAGGCGAGGGTGATGCGCGGAGCGAGGGCGAAAATCGCGTGAAACCCTTCCTGATTCTCATAGTATGGCGCACCTGGGATGACATCCACGATAACCCTCATTAAGTTCCTCATTTTGTCCATCGCTTACTCCCTTACCAGTCAGATAAGGAGCCAAAGGCTTCTTAAACCGAATTGTCAGGCAGACAAAATGCGTCACAATGTCATACTCCGGTTCAGGAAGGCCTGCATCCTTGCAATAGGTGTACATATTGAGGATGCCACGGCCCCAGCCTTCGGCCTTGCCTCCCTTGAAGAGTGCGCCGGCAATCTTCTCGTTGATGGGCAGTGAGTGTGGGCGGCGGCGGAATTCGTCGGGCGTCGTTCCAATAGGGAAGGCACCGGGATTCATAAACTCGATACGGTCGTCGAAGATGGCCACACTCGGCGTCATTGCCTCGGACCACCAGGTCCTGTGAGCCAGGAGGTTCAAGGAGGCTTGATAATAATGCCTACTTCCCGATGCAGGAAATAGAGAAACTCTATCTCTTATTATAAATGAGTCGACTTTAAAAAGTTAGTATTTCACTTCGGATGCGACCATCGCGGGGCGAAAGCCGGGGCCGGTAAAGTAAAGTTTTAGATGTACACAAGTCT
>CAJONC010000061.1 GCA_905235675.1 uncultured Bacteroidales bacterium
AGGTCGGCCAATTTCATTTCGACAAGGACAGTCGTTTCACTCATATTATGCAAGCCGGATTATTTGTTTTGGTAGTGACCCTTCATTGAGAACACATATACCAGAATCTTTTCACCATCCACAGAGTAGATAATCCTGTCTGTCTTGTTGATTCTGCGGGACCACTTGCCCGTAAGGTTATGCTTGAGCGGCTCCGGTTTTCCGATGCCGGAGTAGGGATGCTCAGCAATATCCCCCAGGATTTCCTTGATTTTGGTGACCGTCTTTTCGTCGGTTCGCTTCCACTCATCGAAATCCTTTCGCGCATGAGGAAGGAAGGCAATCTTATAACTCATCGACGTTCACAACTTCATAGTTCCCGTTCTTCACATCCTCATCTCCCTGGCGGATGGCTTCCACCAGATCCGGCTGGGACATAACATAAGCCGTTTCCACCATGGACTCGTACTCTTCCATGGACATAATCACCACGGCGGAACCGTTTCCCCGGTTCACGATAACATTGTCGGAGTCCTTGACTACTCTGTCCAAGTAGCCTTTGAGATTTGACCGAAGGTCTGTATAAGTTGCTGTAATCATATCTTAAGTACTTAAACAAGTACTGCAAAGATAATGCTTAATTGTGAAAACGCAATACCTGAAAGGAAAATAGAACACGGTCTCATTCACGTCGCTCTTAACAAGGTCGATACTGCCGTTATGCTGGCGCATGATTTGGCGGGCGAGTGAAAGACCGATGCCGGAACCTTCCTTCTTGGTGGTGTAGAACGGGACGAAAATCTGCTCCTGGGCCGCAGGAGGGATGGGCTCACCGTCGTTGGCGATGCGGATGATAGTTTCATCATCCTTGTTCAGCGAAGCGGTGATGTCGATATGCTTCGCCCCGGCCTGCAGGGCATTCTTGATCAGGTTGATGAGTATTTGGGAAATCTGCCCCTCGTCGGCATAGACCATCAGGTCCGGTTCTTCTGCCGAGTAGGTGCAGTCGGCGCCGGAAGAAGCCAGAAGCTCTTTATCCAGGCCGATGACTTTGTCCATCAGTTCTTGCAGGTCAACTGCCCTCTTGACGGGCCTGGCTACCCCTGCCAACTCCCTGTAGTCTTCCACGAACTTGATCAGGTTTTTAGAAGAATCGCAGATGGTGTCCAGCCCGGCTTTGACGTCCAGCTCGCTGTGGCCGGTCTCATCCATGGACTTGGAGAGGGCGTCACTTAAAGATGCGATTGGCGACACCGTATTCATAATCTCGTGCGTGAGCACGCGGATGAGTTTCGTCCAGGAATCCTGCTCGTGCGCCTGCCGTTGCTTCTCGAAGATTGTCCGGATGCGGTTGAGCGTGCGGTTGAACTTGTTTTTATCCTGGAAGCGGAAGTTCAGTTCACCGTCCTCCAGAGCATCCATCATGTATGCTACCTTCTTGATGTCCTTCTGGCGTGTTCGGATAGTAGCAATCACCGCCGCCACAATGGCAACGGCGACACAGAGCAGTATGATGGCCCACGTGCTCATAGTCCGTACTTCTTCAGTTTGGCATATAGCGTGGGGCGGCTAACACCCAGCATCTTCGCTGCTGCAGAGATATTGCCTTCGGTGCGATCCATCGCCTCACGGACCATCCGCTCTTCCTCCTGCGAATTATGAAGGAGATTCCCGGTCAAGCCGGGAATGACTCTACCCATCATGCCCGACACCGACAACCCCGTCATGCCCGACACCGATCGGGCATCTATGTCTTTGCAGGTCAACAGCGTTCCTTCGCTCAGAATGACAGCTTTTTCAATAACATTCTGAAGCTCGCGGATATTGCCGCTCCATCGGCCTCCTTCCAGCACCAGTTTCGCTGAGTTATCAAGACCGCTGACAGGCCGGTGATACTTCTCTGCATACTGGACGATGAAACGCTCCGCAAGCGGAACGATGTCCTCCCGGCGCTCCCGCAGGGGTGGCAGGGCGATATGTACGGTATTGATGCGATAGTAGAGGTCTTCCCGGAACCGGCCGTCCCGCACCAACTGCTCCAAGTCCATATTCGTTGCACAAATCAGCCGGATATTCACTGGGATGGCCTTTGTGCCGCCAACACGCACGACGCTCCTGTTCTGAATTACCCGAAGAAGCTTCGCCTGCAGGTGCAGAGGAATATTACCAATCTCATCGAGGAAGAGCGTGCCGCCGTCGGCCTGCTCAAATTTACCCACATGGTCTGTGTGGGCATCGGTGAAAGCGCCCTTCACGTGGCCAAAGAGTTCGCTTTCGAAAAGGGTTTCCGTGATAGCACCCGCATCCACGGCCACCATCGGTTTCCCATTCCGGAGGCTGTGCGCATGGATTTCCCGCGCCAGCACATCCTTGCCGGTACCGTTTTCGCCGGTAATCAGCACGGTGGCATCGGTGGGCGCGATCTTATCCATTGTTTTGCGGATGGCCGCCATGGGCCTGGAAGTGCCCCAGAACATGGGACCCCCGATCTGGTCGGGAGTGACGCCGCCCGTCATGCCCGGCCCTCTTCCGGTCATGCCCGACATTGATCGGGCATCCCTTTTCATCGCCTTCCTGGCCTTGTCCCTTGCCGCCGTGAGCACCTCAATCAATTTATCATTATCCCATGGCTTCACGATGAAGTCAAATGCTCCCCTCTTCATTCCTTCCACGGCCAGCTGGATATCGGCATAAGCAGTGAACAACACCACTTCCACTTCCGGCACCATCTTTTTGATTTCACCGGCCCAGTAGAGGCCTTCGTTGCCGGTATTGATGCTGGTGCTGAAGTTCATATCAAGCAGCACCACGTCCGGCCGGAATTGCTCCAGCGACGATACAAGGGTTGCCGGCGACGGGATTGTCTTCACCTCTGCAAAATGCATCGGCAACAAGATCTCCAGCGCCCGGCGGATCCCCAGGTTGTCATCAACCACCAGTATTTTTCCAACTTTCAAAGCCATTGTCTCCTCCATCACTTGACAATCATATACCCGAGAGCCGTAAGCGCAACACCGACCACGACACTGACGGCAACATATCCGATAAAGCCCCAGGTGTTGCCGGACTGGAGCATCTTAAGGCTTTCGTTTGCAAAGGTGGAGAAAGTGGTGAAACCTCCGCACAGGCCTGTCGTCAGCAGAAGGCACCAACTACTGTCGGTGGTCGAGAATCTCGCAAACAGACCATAAAGCATGCCTATCAGAAAGCATCCTGCCAGATTGACGGTCAATGTCCCCAAGGGGAAACCGCTGCCCGTATCCTTCATAAGGGTAGAAACAAAATACCTGGCCGCACCTCCGATAAAACTGCCGGAGCCCACAAGTAAGATAGCCTTTATCATTCTCTGCCGCGTCGTTTAACAATGCAAAATTACATTTTTTGCGCAACTTTCCAATAAGACCGCCCCGGCACGGTAAGCCCGACTCCCCCCGGGGTTACAGCTCGAACGTGACAGTAACGGAACCGCGGCCAATAAAAGGCTTGCAGATTCCATCTATTATTTCTATTTTTGTGAACTGAAAGTAATACACGATACCACTATGGGTTTACAAAATCAACTTCTCA
>CAJONC010000062.1 GCA_905235675.1 uncultured Bacteroidales bacterium
GTCTCCGCCCACCTCCTTTGCCGGTGTCAACAGGGCATGGATCTGTGGCGGGAAATTGGTGTTCAGCATCCCCATCTGGATGGTGCGCGCCACGTTGAGCTCAGACTCCATCCGCTCGTTGTCGCTCCGGGTGGTCTTCAACTGTCCGATATAGTCCGAAATGGAGTTCTGCATATAGACGAAGCTGTTGCGCAGGCGCAGCATTTCGTCCATGCTGGTTATTTCCGGCAGCTGGGCCTTGAAGTTGCCCTTGCCCATATTGAGGGCAGACACGGAGAGTTCAGTGATGGGACGCGTCATCCGGCGTATCTCCCGGCGGCACAGCAAATACACAATGAGCAGCGCCGGGATGCCCACGAGCACGAGGTTTGCGGCCAGCAGCAGCGGAACGGAAAGATCCGGCCGGGACGAGAGGGCATACAGGGAAACGAGGCCGATGGCGACGAAAGCGGCGAAAAAAACAACGGACACGATGCCGATGAGCCGCCAGCTCAGCCTGCTAGAGAACGATTTGTTATTCATTTTTGAAGATCTTGAGAACTAGTTATGGAGAGGACTGCGGTCATTGTCAAGGAATCATCTTGCAGGCTTTCAGTATCTCCCGGATCCGGTCCATCAACCCGGGCTTGAATCCCACGTTGACGCCAAGATATATCATGTGCAGGGCCGCGTAGGGACGCACCTGCTGTTCGAACGCCAGTTTTTCCTCGGGGGAACGGGCATCGGCGTATTCTTCAACGAACAGGTCCCATACACGGGCCGTTTCCGCCAGACCCATGTGGAAGAGATGCTGTACCAGTTCCTCGGGGTTGAGCCGCGTGAGGAAATACCACATGGCGATGTCCAGCATCGGATGGCCGTAGCCGAATTCCGAGAGGTCAATCCAGAGGTCTTCACCCTCCGGTGTAGTGATTACGTTGCTCATCTGAAGGTCTCCGTGCAGGCATGTCGTGACGTCCGGGATGGCATCCACAAAACGCAGAATCTGCTCCCGCTCTCCGTCGGACAGGCCCGGGCAGGCAAGGACGGCCTGCCGATGGACCAGCTTGCGGTCGCTGAAGATGGATGTGTCGCATGGCGTCGAATGCAGCTGCTTGCACATCTTTGCAAAGCGGCTTGTTATCTCAACGGTCCGCTCCGGTTCCTCGGCAATGATGCGCGAGAAGGAACGCTTGCCTTCGATACGCTCGAAATCCAGCGCCGTCTTGTCCCCATCGACATAGATTGTGCCGACCAGCGGGGTGGGCAAGCCGAAGTGCATCACCGCGCGGGCGACGGCCTGCTCCTGCATGACGAAAGAGGCAGGAACATTGGCGGAATAGACCTTGATAATGGCATCCCCGTCGGCACTTTTGTAGGCCTTGTACATAACGCTTTCCCCGAATTCCACATACTGCGACATATCCAGTTTCCGCGGCCTGCGGCCGATGTCGATATAGGCCGATACGCCGCTGTCAACAAAACGCTCCATCACCGCGTCGGAGGCATTGACGATGCTGAACCGGCAGCCGCTCCGGCGGCCGTTCATCAGCCGGCGCAGCGCAGCGAACTGGATGCCGGTCACATCGCTGAAGTCCACGACAACGGGAAGATCTCCGTGTATCTGTGCAAGAAGGGCATCGGCTGAAGCGGCATCCAGAATGCCGGAAGGACGAATCTGATTATTCATTTTCCATTATATTTCCCACAAATTTAGTCAAAACAGACCGGAATATGAAGCAAATATTTAAATTATTATGTCTTTTTTTGTAATACGCTCAGATATCAGCGAAGAAGCCATTTCCAGATAGGGACAATCTCCATTTCCTTCCCATTCGGGGTGGTGAAAGTTCGCTCCTCATCATATGTAACGATGATTCTTCTTTCCAGTGGGTGCACCTTGTCCAGTGCAAGAAGAGCATCCGTCTCGCGTTTGAAGGTCTCTATATCCTTCGATGTGGAATAACATGCCTGAATTCCAGTATTCTCCTCCGGAAGATAAAAGTCAACTTCCACGTTCCGGTTCCAGAACCAGAGCGCTTCTTCGGGATATCGCGAATGCAAGTCAATGGCGCACAGGTTTTCCAGCAGAGCCGTATCCGGATCGCCCAGAAAGATCTTCAGAAGACCATTGTCAACAAAGTAATGCTTTTTAATCGTTTCTTTTTCAGTGAATTTGGAAGCATAATTGTTCAGTGAAAAGACAAGGAAGGCCTCCTTGGCAAATTCTACATAATCCATTACAGAAGCCGGGGTGGTATTTACGCCCGTTGACTTTACAAGATGGGCAATCCTGTTATACGCAACGGGATGTTTCACGGTCTCTGCCAGGCGCTTGAAAGTGAGCCTCACCGCCATCTCATTTTTGAGTTTGTGACGTTGGATAATATCTCCCAAAAGGATTTTTTCATAGAGTTGCCCAAGCCACTTCCTCTTGTTATTGTACAGCATCAGTTCGGGGAATCCTCCCCATGCGAAATAATCTTTGAAGGATAGGGCAACCGTATCGCGCATCTTCCCATATTGCCAGTTCTTTTCCAAAGCTATCCCTTTTGCCTCCAGATACTCCCTGAAAGAGTATGGCGATACACTTTCATCCAAGTATCTGTTTCCAAGAACGGTGGCCATGTCTTTACTGAGCATTTTTGCATTACTTCCTGTAATCATAACCATGTACTTTCGATTGGCAAGACGACGGGCGAAATGCTCCCAACCATCTATGTTCTGGATTTCATCCAGGAGCAGAATGGGTTTATGCGGGTACATAGAAGCGTACGCTTGTAGAATATCATCCAGTTCGGCAGCGGTGATAACGCCATAAAGACGAAAGTTGATGTAGAGCATCTCTTCGAGCAAATGCCCAAGATCAATAAGCTCCAAAGCTCGCTGGTAGAGAAGATATGACTTCCCAGCATGACGAACGCCGGTCATTACATAGCGACCGTTGTCTTCAAAGTTGAAGGGACGCCGGTACAGTTCGTCACGCACGGAAAGTATGTCTTCCTGTCCTTCCCGAATAATGTTTCGCAGTATTTCCTTGTCCATTTCGTCTATTTTTAACGCGCAATGCAAAGGTAGTTTTTTTATTTATAATATAAAAATTTAATTAAAAATTTATATTTAGAATGAAAAAATCACATTGTAACTACCTTATCGACAATGGCGAAATACTTTAGCTGCTGTGCAATCCCACGAGCAGAAATCACCCCACCGTCCAGATTTTCAT
>CAJONC010000063.1 GCA_905235675.1 uncultured Bacteroidales bacterium
GGACTCGCTGGAAGTCGCCGTCCAGTCGGTGATATTGGTCTCCACGGGCCAGCTCATGGCTCCGGGATCCATGTTAAAAACCCATTCATCCGGCAGCGAAGCCGTAAAAAACGGAGTGGCGGGGTCTGTCCCCGGGTCTGTCCCCGGATTCGTCCCCGGGTTTGTTCCGGGATCCGGGTTGTCGGGTTTGCCGCAGCCGGAGAGCGCAACGGACAGGGCCAGACAAAACAGGGTGATTTTATAAGTTTTCATGGTGATGAGTTGGATTTGACTGTAAGATACGCCTTCTTCTCCGAAGAATTGATGCTAAAAATGGAAAATCTACCACTCCCGACTTGCAAATTCCGGAAATGCAAGTCTGATTTTCACATATTGAGAGGGGAAGTACGAAAATTCCCGCTAACTTTGCAGCCGTATGGCTAAGGTATTCAAAAAAGGCAGGTTCCTGCTGACGCCGCTTCTGTTTCTGACAGCGGTGCCGTGCGGCGCCGAAATCTCTATGGACGAATTGCCGTTCCTGCCGATGCAGTGGGAGCGGCTGCCGGATATGTCCCTCCCGCGCGCCGGGCACAAGGCCTTCGTGGCGGAGGGGCAGCTCGTGGTGGTCGGCGGCCATACCGACGGCTTCATGCGCACCGCCACCGCCGAATACCTGCAGGACGACGGCTGGCACAGCGTCAAGACGCTCTATCCGCACGACTACGGCTTCACATTGCGGCTTCCGGACGGGGACTGGCTCGTCGGCGGAGGCAGCAGCGACGACTTCGGCATCGGCCAGACCTTCGGCGTGGAACGTTACGACCCTCGGGAGCACAGTTTCAGCCCCTTCCCGATTCTGGACGTCAAGCGGGCAATCGCCTCGGCGGCGCTGCTGCCCTCCGGAGAGCTCCTCGTCGCCGGCAACTGGTATGCCGATGATGCGCTGGGCCTGTCGGACGGCGTGCAGCCCTTTGAGACCGTGCAAAACACCGCGCAGAACCGCGCCCGTCCCTATATTTTCCCTTACGGCAAACGCGAGGCGGTCATCTTCGGCAGCCTCGACAACCACGGCGAGCACGTGGGGCCGATCATTGACCGTCTGGGCGGCGAATCTTACACCTCGGACCTGCTTTCCGAATGGCGGCCCTGGGGAGACTACGACCAGCCCCCGGTGGAAAATATGCGCCTGGTGGACCCTGTCAGCGGGCAGGTGTTCTACCTCTTCCGAGGAGAGAACGTCGAAGGGCGGCAGGCCATCCTCTGCTTCTCCGAGGGCAGTTTTTCCAAGGTCGATACAGACTATGAAATCCCTTCCGAAGGCCCCTGGGGGCCGATTTTCTGGTACAGCTCGCTCTTCGCTGACAGCCGAAGCGCTACGGCCTTTATCGCCGGACAGGACGAGGAGCTGCGGGTGTATCTCCTTGCTGCCGACTGCCTGCCCCTGCTAAACGGCGGGAAGGCAAGTGTCAAAGTATATTACACCCATCCCATCAAAGATTTCTGCATCGGTCCCGCCGTTATCCTGCCCGACGGCCGTATCGTCGTTACGGGAGGCATTGCCTATGGCGAGCCGATGGGCAATTACCAGCCTTCCGCCAAGGTATTTGCTTTCAGTCCCTTTCCGGACACATCGGGGGCGGCCCGGGCCGGAAAATGGGGAGGATGGCTGCTGGCGCTGCTCTGTGCTCTTGCGGGCGGATGGCTCATCCGGCGCCGTCGACGCGGGGAAACGCCTCGGCAAGAGGAAGATGCGGATGCGCCGACGCCCAGCGACAAAGACCTTGCGCTCTATGCACAGATATGTGAATTGATGGAAGGAGAGCAGCTCTACCGGCGGACAGACCTCACCATTGCGGACCTCGCCTCGCGCCTTCGGTCCAACACCAAATACATCTCCAAAGCCATCGGAGCCGGGGCCGGTTGCGGCTTCAAGGAGTTCCTGAACGACTACCGCATCCGCGAAGCGGAGAAGCTGCTCCTTTCCAGGCCCGATGCGCATATGAACGAAATCTCCGAGGCCATAGGCTACGCCAACGAATCGTCCTTCTTCCGCAATTTCAGGCTCGTCCACGGCTGCTCACCGCAGCAGTGGATCGAGAAGAAAGGGGAATGAGGTAAGGAATTAATGCGTATGGACGATGTACGACTGGAGGGCTTCGACATAGGCGAGGAAGGCTTCGTGTCCCTTGTCTGTCATGCGGCAGAGGGTGCAGGGCTTCTTGCCCCGGAAGGTTTTTTCCACCTCGATATACCCGGCGGCAGAGAGCTTGTCTATCTGGACGCTGAGATTGCCTGCCGTCGCCCCCGTCTGCTTTTTCAGATAGACGAAATCGGCTTCGTCCACTTCCAGCAGAAGTGACATCACGGCGAGCCGGAGCTCCGAGTGGAGCAAGGGGTCGAGGGGTTTGAACTGCTTGTCTTCCATCATTTTCCGTTTTTGGCTTGAAGGATGATGCCGGGAATCAGCAGGGCACAGAGGCCGAGCACGCCGATAGTCAGGATTTGTGCCGGGCCGTCGACAAGGATGGCCACCATCCCGCAAAGGAGGGCCGATACGACGGAAAGAACCTCGATGGAACGAATCTTCAGCACGGCCCCCGAAATGGCACCGGCGAGGCCCAGAAGAAGGACCATAACCAGTGTCAGATTAACGGAAATGTCGCTGATTTCGAAGTGTTTCGCAATCGGGACACAAAGCCAGATGGACGCGAAGAAAGCAAGCAGTGGCGAGGATGCCGTACCACATCCAGATTTTCCCGAGCATGCGGCCCACCTCGGAGTCAGGGACGCGTTCCTTGTTCCTGAGGAACAGGAACTGTGCGAGAAAGCCGATGGCGGTCATGGCAAACCACAGGAAATTCCAGGCGGGATGGCCGGTGCCGGCCCAAAGCTGATAGATGATAAGAGAAAATACAACGAGAAGACTGCCCCACATCATGAGCGGCTTGCCGGAATTGCGGGCAATCGCACGGCGGGATTTATCGAGCGTCTCGCTGATGATGCGGAGACTTTGTTCAGTAGTAAGATTTTCCATTTTCAAAATACAATTTGGTTTAACAATCTGTTGACAATGGCCATTTTTGAGCTCTTTCCATCCCTCTCGCGATAAGGTCCGTTCAGAACTCCGATGCAAAGATAAACAG
>CAJONC010000064.1 GCA_905235675.1 uncultured Bacteroidales bacterium
TCCTTCCTTCAGATCACGCTGGCCGGCGTTGTTCACATAGGCTATGAGCACAGACTGCCGGGTGCGGCTGTCAAGGCTGTCTATGACGCTTACAATGGGCTCGAAGGCCTCAAAGGGCTCATTGTCTACCTTGGCGCTGATGACCGTTCCCTCCACACTGCTGGTAAGGATGCTGTAACTGTCCTCCAGGGAGATGAGGGCAATTGACTGCCCCTTGTTCACGTGGTCTCCGCTATGGACAAACATGGTGCGCACCATACCGCGGTTTGGAAGCGACACGTCGGAGGTCCCTTCCAACGGGAAAACTACGCCGCTGTAGTACACCTTATCTGAAACGGTTCCCAGGAAGCCCCAGACAAAGAAAGCGCCCAGCAGCAGCACTACAGTGAGGGCAAGCAGACAGGTGGGCAGTGCAGTCACCCTGAGGATGCTCCCTATTTGGTCGGGAGACTCCAGCTGTTTTTGGCGGTTATCTGAAGAAAATGGGTTTGTATGCATGTACAAATATAACCACTTTTCAGTAAAGTGGCACATATATTTAACCTAAGCCTGACAATATATGCGATCATCCCGACAACGGTTTATCACCCCAAAAGCATCAAAATCCCCCGGCTCTTTTTCAAGAGCGCTCTTTTTTGTATATTTGCCCATTCCAAGCGTTTAGAACGCTGGTTAGATTTTAATCGTAGATTTTTAGTCTCATGAAGAAATTACGGTTTTTCCTGGTGTTCTCTGCCATTGCACTCCTGCTGCTGGCTATTGAGGCCGATGCCGTCCATGCCGCGGTCTGAAGCAATGTTACACATTTGGAAGATATTCCAAGTTCTCGGTTTTTACGCTATTTTGAAGAATACGATTAATGATATAAGCTTATGGTCGGCAAATACCCAGTCATAACCCTCTGCGGCAGCACACGCTTCAAAGAGCAATTCCTTGAGGCGCAGAAGCGCTTAACCCTCGAAGGCAACATCGTCATCAGCGTCGGCCTCTTCGGGCATTCCGGAGACGACGAGGTCTGGACGGAAGGTGCCAAGGAGATGCTGGACGACATGCATAAACGCAAGATCGACATGGCTGACGCCATCTATGTGATTAACGTTGGCGGATACATCGGCCAGAGCACCCGCTCTGAAATCGAGTACGCAAAGGCGAATGGAAAAGAAGTCAGATATTTAGAGGAACTATCAGGGAAGGTTTATCTCAAAGCTCAATAAAAATTCCAACGGATGAAAACAAAATCGGTATTCTTCGCATCTATTCTTTTGCTCCTGATGTCTTGTCAAAACAATGCTGTCAAGGATGCTATTTCTGCGCAGTTGCGTCAGTATCCGGAAACCAAGGTCCAGGACATTTATAAGAGTTTCTGTCAGGACAATCTTGGCCCCGAACATCTGGTCCCGGATCCGGAGGCAGCAAAGTCGTACCTTCTTTCGGAGCTGGAAATGTATCGGGCCGATTTAGACAGCGCCCGCTATGAAAAACCGGCCTCCCGGTACATTCCCGTGGGCGACAAGGGCAACTATGTGCGGGTGGATCTTTCCATAGTTCTGGACAGCCTGTGCGATGCGGACAGGCTCCTCGACGCCTTTGTCCGTAGCGCCAATGAGGGGAAAACCGTTACAGCGGAGCAATGGAAAGAGAAGTGGAAGGAGGTCGCAGCTGTAATCAAGGAAGACTTCAGAGATATTCCTGATGCTGATAAAGACCTTGCAGCTATAGACTCTCTGATGGCCGAAGGACAATTGATTATGCACCACAGCCGGGCGTTTTCTCTGGCTTATCATCCGCATTACAGGATTGTTGCCAAAGATATCCTTGAGGAGCTGATTGAGCGACCTCATCAGACGAAGAAATAAGAGTAAACCTTGCTTTTATGTACCCGGATTCCTGAATTTCATAGAAAAATCGGACTTCCGCTCCACAAAATGGCAACAACTATGTATAAAAGAATTTTCGACTAAGCATCCGCCGAGCCGGACGACATGGGCAGTATATTCCCCAGTCACCATCGGCATAGTCTCCCGTGAGACCGGAAGTACCCCGGACGTAAAATGGGTTTTGATAGTTTTTCAATATTTGTAACTTTGACATACCTGGTGTCCCTCTCTCACGAGACCAGAGGCCGGCCACAGGAGACACGTAATAAGCACTAAGCGCCATGAAAAAACGTATTATCAGTATCGTAGCGGCTGTTTTTGCCACCGCCATCCTTGGAGGATGCCTGTATCTGAACAGCCTTATGCCCATTATCACCGGCTATGCCGCCAAGAACCTTGCATCGGCAGTGTTCGTGTCAGGAAGGGAAGCCTCCGATGTGGAGAATCTGGATTTGCAGTTCTCCTTTATCAAATTC
>CAJONC010000065.1:0-2219 GCA_905235675.1 uncultured Bacteroidales bacterium
GATAATAAAAAAATATACACAACTCGTAAAAACTGTGTACGGAATTGTGTATAACCTCTATAACTTGCTGATTTTCAGCGTATTTCGTGGAGCATAGGAGAATCGAACTCCTGACCTTTTGAATGCCATTCATACTCCAAAAAGAAACAAGTTGCTGATTATCAGCTCCTTTCGAGTTTTATCATTAGCCACTGAAACACGTTTGAAACACACTCGTTTCGCACGGATTTCCTATGCAAATATAGACCTTTTGATTGGTTTTTCCAAGGTCTATCGAATCACTGTCGCTTCATAAGCTTGCTGACCATTGAATTCACGGAAGTAGAATCAACGGGAGCAAGGACAAATTCTTCTGGCTGAAGATCCAACAGGAACTCCATATAGGTTGGAAGCGTAAGCAGCGCACCTTCACGTCCGACATTGTAGTCGCCAAATTTGAATGCGTGATAAATATGGTAGTTGTCCGGATGCTTTAGCGCCGTCGATATGCTCTTTGCTTTTGCATTTTTTGCCTTCACCTCTGCGGGTACACATTCACCCTTATAGTCAAGCAGGAAGTCTAATTCCATGCCGGATTCTTTACGATAGTAGTAGAGGCTCTGCTCTTTCTTATGCAGGATGTCTGCCATCAGGTTTTCGTAGATGGCGCCCTTGAACCCACCCAGGTTGCCCTGGATGATGTCACTTCTGGTAGAGCCGCCCAGCATAGTAACCAGCAGGCCTATATCTGTGATATATACTTTAAACGCTGATTCAATGGCATTGCCTTCCATCGGCAGGCCCGTGGCCTCGGTATTGTAACAACGGTGAATCATTCCGGCATCCTCCAGCCACTGTAGAGAGCCAACGTAATCTTCGGCCCGTGCACCTTTGCGGATGAGATTGTACTGGAACTTTTTGTAGTCCTTGGCCAACTGCTTGGTGATGGAGTCGAAACAGCCTCTGATGAAGGGTTTGTCCTCATCATCGGCATATTTCACCATATCGTCCTTGTATTCCTTCAAGATACGGCGGAGTACGGTATCCACCTTGCTCATATTGCCGGTTTCCAGCAGTTTGTTCACGGCGGCGGGAAGACCTCCCACTGCCACATAACGGTTGAGCAGGTCTTTCATGGCAACGTGAATTCCTTGCGGGACAGGTGTCTCGGAACTCATGCACTCTTTAAGAAAAGCGACAGTCTGTTCTGAGATGCCGTTAGCCCACAGAAATTCCTCAAAGTCCAGCGGATACATTTGGACGATTTCCTCGTAACCGACAGGAACCGAGTTTTTGCCCAACTGGACGTTATCCTGTTTTTTTCTTTTACGCTTCTTTTTCTTTTCTCCGTACCCTTGAACGCCCAGGAGGGAACCGGTGGCAATCACGTCGAACCGCCCGTCCTCCTTGAAAAATTTCAGGGATGTACGGGCATCAGGGCAATCCTGGATCTCATCGAAAATGAAGCATGTCTGTCCCGGGACAAAATTGACGCCACGAATCTGGGTGGAGAGTTCCAGCAATATGTCATCCACTTCCTTGGAACCCAGGAAGGCCGCAATCCTCTTGGGTTGTTTAATGAAGTTGATGTAACACACATATTTGAAGTTCTCGCGAGCGAACTTCCGGACGATAAAGGTTTTCCCGCATTGGCGAAGCCCCATGATCACAAGCGGCAAATGATCCGGGCTATTCTTCCACTGCTGAAGTGTTTCTTCTATTTTTCTCTTAAGCATACGGCATATTTATGGCTCAAATTTACATTTTTCCAAACGAAAAACAAAAGAATTTGCACACTTATCCATGCGAATAATACGAAGATTTCACATTTTCCCAAACGTAAAATTATCGCTATCTACTTAATATTCAGCGATAAATGCTCGTGATATGCTAAATATTTTTGTAACTAATTCCGATTGGTAAAATCGTACTTGTCCATGGATAAGGACTTTTCAAAGAAGTTTTAAAGCAATATGCGCACACGCTTCTGCATCGGCCAGCGCGTGGTGGTGCCTGGTGAGGTCGTATCCGCAGGCGGCGGCGACGGTCTGAAGTTGATGGTTTGGGAGGGAGGCTCCATAGATGCGGCGAGAGGCGGCAAGTGTATCATGAAAGACATAGTCCGGGTAGTCCATCTGATATACAGTCTTGGGCTCCGGCGGTTTGAAATCTCTTGGGATTTCGTATTTATCCGGGACTACCACCGGTACCAGTTCCACCTTTGGAATAATCTCCAGCAG
>CAJONC010000065.1:2249-4594 GCA_905235675.1 uncultured Bacteroidales bacterium
CTCCAACACCTCCTCGAACAGTTTTATGATGCCGGGGTTCCTCTTTCTGGCGTAAGCCATCGGAAAGTCCACCGTACTGCGGATATGGGCCGTCGCGTCCTTTTCCTTCTTCATGGATTCGGACTGCTTCACGAAGTGCTCCGATATCACGGATCCGTCCTCGGCGAACCAGTCCCGCACGCGGGCGTAAGCCTCCTTGGACTCCCGGCCGCCCACGCGGTTGAAAAAGAGCCGGGTCCGCTGCCGATACTCCTGCATGATGTGGGATAGCGTCCGCATGGATGCGATAATCATCGGGTCCAGCTCCACCGGAATCACGATGAGGTCGATCCTTCCGTCCAGCAGCAGCTGGCACACCGGGTCTTCTCCGGAGAACGATCCCCCGAAATCCAGAATCAGGTAATCCAGCTCGGAACTAAGTTTCGCGAAGTCCTCCGCGAGGGCACGGATATCCTGCGCCTTTTTCTTTCTCACCTTCTCGATGGGATAGAAGTCCTCTTCACTGAAGGGAATGCTTTCCCGCTCCAGATACAGGAGGTCCCGCTCCCGCATATGCCAGAGGTTGAACTCCGGGTAGTCGAAGTCCAGCACCATCACCCGCTTGCCCAGGCGGTACTTGATATAGGAGGCAAGGAGCACATTGAACGTGGTCTTGCCGGTTCCGCCCTTGGCGGAGAAGAAGGAAATGACTTTCATACGCCTCAATCTTTAAACAACACTTTGTCATATTCTCACTGACAAAGGTAACCGCCAACATACAAACCGCCAAATCCCAAAAGAAAAAGTGCCACAAAAACCCGCCCGTTTTGCCGGAAAAACGAAGGGGCCGAAAACGCTTCCAAGGGCCCTCAGGGGCCGATATTGTTGCCGCTAATTGACCATTCCGGGAATTATCCGTATATTCGCATATCCCAACACAGAACAAAATGGACCAACCCAAAGTGGAGCGCATGCTCCGGATGATACAGCTGCTGGCTTCCAACGTGGAATACAGCATTGACGACCTGATGGAACGCCTGGATATGTCCCGCCGCACGGTGTACCGCTATCTGGATACGTTCAAGGAGGCGGGCTTCGCCGTGCAGAAGGTGAACCCTTCCGGCAACGTCTACCGGCTGGCCACCCTTCGCAAACCCTTTACCGACCTTTCCAAGGTGGTGTATTTCTCCGACGAGGAAGCCTACATCATGAACGCGCTGATGGACCAGCTGGACAACAACAACCCCATCAAGCAGGGCCTCCGCCGCAAGACCAACTCGGCCGTGGTGGATGCGCTCACGACGGCCATCAAGGGAAAGCGCAAGGTCGTCCTGCACCGCTATTCCTCCTCCCACTCCAAGACCACCAAGGACTACACGGTGGAGCCTTACCGGCTGAACAACAATTACATCGACATCTGGGCCTACGATACCCGGGACGGCGTCAACAAGCGCTTCAAGGTGTCCCGCATCGACGAGGTGGAGCTGCTGGACGAGCCCTGGGAGAACGAGGCCCTGCACGAGGAAGAGCCGCTGGACGCCTTCCGGATGCATGGCCATGCACCGGCCCACGTGAAGCTCCGGCTGGACTACGTGGCCAAGAACCTGCTGGTGGAAGAATTCCCGATGGCCGAGAAAGGCCTTACGCCCGACGGCGACCATTGGATCTGGGAAGGCGACGTCCGCGGGATGGACGGCGTCGGGCGCTTTGTCCTGGGCCTGCCGATGTTCATCGAAGTCCTTGAGGGCGACGAGCTCCGGAGCTTCCTTAGGGAGCACGCGGCGTATGTCTTGAATGATATGGGGGTATGATGTCATTTCGAGCTTGTCGAGAAATCTTACACGCAGTCATTCCCGGCCCGGAGTTCCCGTCATTCCCAGCTTGACCGGGAATCTCCAAAGGGAGATGGAAGCTAGATCTAACGGAGATGTAACGGAGATCTGACGGTGATCTACGCTTGCGGGCATGGGTTTTAGGGCTTGCAGACTGTCAACCCGGTTCAGTCGTGGGGCGCGAATGTGACAACCGGGAATAGCTTAGGGGAAGAAGAGAGATTGAAGAGGGGAAGAAGAGGGACTCGGAGGAGGTCTTAGGCTTTGCTGACAATTATGCGAACTCCCTCTGGAACGGCAACAGATTCCCTTCCGGATTATGCAACAGGCCTGTCCGATAGCCATCCAGGATGGCGAAGTCAATCACGCTGAACTTGTCCCTGAATTCATCTTCTTCTATGACTTGGTGGAACAGATTTGCGATATGTGCCGGAGTGTCTTTCCCTGAAAAAAGTTGACTCGTAAAACACGAGTTACAATGTTTATTTATCAGACGAATCGTAGGGATCAGTACTATGAAGAGGTTATTGATCT
>CAJONC010000066.1 GCA_905235675.1 uncultured Bacteroidales bacterium
CTCCGACCTCCCAGCCGAACAGCAGCGCACTACCATTCTGGACAGACGTTCCTTTCGTCACAGGAGTGTTACCCGTAATGGCCTCGAACTGAATCGGGGTGGGGCCGATGACCTCTACAGTCTGAACTTCACCGGAAGCCTCTTGAAGATTGACTTCTGCTTCTCTTGCACAACCAACTGCCAGGAAGAGCAGCATCGTCGGGATAATAAGATTTGCCTTCATGCTCTAATTGTATCCTCTTTGTCCGTTTCGAGGGTATAATAAAAAAGAAAGTGCGGACTTCTTCACTCTTACCCTTTCGATAGGCTCTGGACGGCCGTGCATTGGATAAGAAGAAGGCTCACACTTTCTGCTATAGCATGGGCAGGCCCAAATTATACAGTGCAAGCGTCTTCACCCTCCCCTAATGCACTATGAATTGTCCAGATTCATCGAAACAGGGACAAGCAAAACGCTTTCTATATGTATATCCCTCTTTGGAGGGACTCTACAAAGGTAGTTCTTTAGAATGGATTTTCCAAACCGTGATTGATGAACAGGGGGTCTCGGTGACCGCCCGCGGTTTGGGAGGAGAGAACGGACCTGCTTAAGTTTTCCATGAACGACGTCAGGCTTCTTACCAATGAGTTGTATAAATACGTAAGCATTCGAATAAGTATGTCTTGAAAAAGTGATATTACGACTGGCGTCAGTGAGATATCAGCCACCGCGGAATGCGGCGGAGGACAGCTTCGAGCCAGGCCCGCGAGGTAAGCATCTCCAGCAAGGATCTGATTGACATTTATATCGACGGGGAACAGCTTCCCGGCTCCCGCTTCCTCCTGAAGATTCTGCCGGGTGCGCTGCCGCTGAGACTGCCGAAACTTTCGGAGCAGGAATAGGAATCCCTACGCCAAAGGTAGTGGAGATTTCGCGCCCAGGAAGGATTGCCAGGCTTTCTGGCTGGCGGATTCGGGCAGGGAAACGCCTTCTTTGAAGACGGTGATGCCGCCGTCCCGGGCCGAGGGATGCCAGTTGCCGACGATTTCGCCGTCGAGGGCCACCACGTGACGGAAGATACCCTTTTTGTCGTGGGCGTGATGGGCATGGTCGGGATGCAGCACCACATCGCGGGACTTGTAGCCGATCAGATATTCATCGTAGGAGGGCAGCAGGAGGACACTTCCGCTGCGGAAGCCCCGGATGCGGCAGGCTTCGTGGAGATAATACGTGCGTCCGCCCATTCTGACAGCCTCCAGCGCCTTGCCCAAGGCTGCAATGCCGCGCTTGCAGTCCCCTCTGTTGAGCCCGCTCCACCAGACGAAGTCCTCCAGCGTGGCAGGGCCATGGCTGCGGAAATACTTGGCTGTCAGCTTCTCCAGCGCCTCATCAAGGTCTATGGGTCCGGATTCCCCTATCCTGTCCCGCACCAACATGTAGGTATTTTTCGGGCCGAGGGGGCCGCTGCACACCAAGCCTTCCAGCTCGGCCATCCGCAGATGGTGACTGTAGCGCATGTGCTCTCTGGGGATGTCGCCCGCGAACAGCGCCGTATCTATTTCTTCCTCGGTAGCAACATGCTGCCGATCCAGCAGGTCCTCGATGATACCCAGCGCCCGTTCCTTCTCCTTTGCAGAGAACTTGAAGCCCATCGCCGAGGTCCAGCCGTTCATCACGCTGAGGCCTTTCTCGTAGATGGCCGCCCGCATCCAATGGTAGTCCTCGGCCGCCACCAACTGCCAGGTGCAGCGCTGCAGATGCGCCCGGACGATGGTTCCGGCATTGAAAGCCCGTTCAAAAGCGGCAAACGAAGGTTTTTGCGTGCGCATGGCCACGGCCCAGCGCATTGAACGCACGTCCTGCGCCTGCATCGCCCCGAACCACGACACCACCTCCGCAGGTCCTTTGAACTGCGGTGCAGCAAGCTGCTGGTTCAGAAGTCGTGCAGAAAGCGGATTCATGCCCCCGGCTCAGTCCAGGTCGTCAGGATCTGTCACGGCAGTTCCCTTGCCCATCAGATAGGTCTTCATGAATTCGTTGAGGTCTCCGTCTAAGACACCCTGGGTATCGGCCGTGCTGTAACCGGTGCGGAGGTCCTTCACCAGTTTGTAGGGATGCAGGACGTAGTTGCGGATCTGCGAGCCCCATTCGATGCGTTTTTTCTGGCCTTCCAGTTCGGCCTGCTTTTCCTGGCGCTTGCGCAGCTCAATATCGTAGAGGCGGGATTTCAAGATGAGGAGGGCGCGCTGGCGGTTGTCCTGCTGGCTGCGGGTTTCGGTGTTTTCCACCATGATGCCGGAAGGCAGGTGGCGCACCCGCACGCCGGTTTCCACCTTGTTCACGTTCTGGCCGCCGTGACCGCCGCTGCGGAAGGTGTCCCATTCCAGGTCTGCAGGGTTTATCTCAATATGGATGCTGTCGTCCACCAAGGGATACACAAATACGCTGGAGAAGGTGGTCTGACGCTTGCCCTGGGCGTTGAAGGGGGAGATGCGCACCAGGCGGTGCACACCGTTTTCGGCCTTCAGGTAGCCGTAGGCGTAGTCGCCTTCCACCTCGATGGTGCAGCTCTTGATGCC
>CAJONC010000067.1 GCA_905235675.1 uncultured Bacteroidales bacterium
ATACAGGCGATATGTCCGGAACAACCCTTCCCGCTTCTGTGACACTGGAAAACCAGTTTGCCATCGTGGCCTTTACCCTGAAGGACGCTACCGGCGCCAACGACATCACCGGCACCATCACGGGGATGACCATCCATACTGGTGCCAACACATACAATATTACGGGGCATGATGCCAATGGACACATCTATGTGGTCATGGTGCCTATTACTGATACGGCGTTCACCGTCACCGCCACCGACGGCACCAAGAACTACACCAAGTCTGTGAGCGCCAAGACCTACAAGTCCAACAACTTCTACCAGCAGGGCCTGCTGATGGCGGAGTTGCAGTCCGTCTCGGCGGGCGGAACGCTCGGCGGAGGCTGGGCCGGCAGCGGCGGCGATGCCTGGGATGGCTCCGGCTCCTCCGGCGGCAGCGGAAGCTCCATTGGCGGCGGCTGGACCGGCAGTGGAGACGATGCTTGGGAATAAGTTTCAGAAACAAACTGCGATTATGAAAAAGAACCTCCTATATTTTGCGCTGCTTGCCCTTGCTGCCATCAGCTTTGCCTCTTGCAGCAAAGAAAACGACAGGGAACAACCCGTGGCCTCTCCCGACGAGGTGCTCACCCCCATCCGCATCAGTGCCGTCTATGAGGGCGGCGCCACCACCCGCGTAGCCTACACAGAGGATGGCAGCAGCATCACCGCCACCTGGCAGGCCGATGACCAGCTCTACGTCTGCTACAAGGGCCATGTGAACACGCTTACGCTCACGGGCGGCGCAGGTACCGCCACCGCCACCTTCGAGGGCACTATCCAGGGCACGCCATCGGCCTCGTCGGTACTCATCTGCTACGTCCGCGATGCCAACAACCCCTCGGTCATCACCGTCGCCGACGGTGAATACACCTACGCCAGCGGCGCCTTCACCTCGCAGGACGGCACCATGGCCGGAGCCGCCAAGTGCAATGTCTATTACGGCACCACCACCTACGGCACGGGCGAGAACATCACCTGCTCGTTCAGCGTGAACACCTCGATGCTGAAGTTCGCTGTCACAGCTCCCGACGGCGTTAGCGCTGGTGATGCCGCCACGCTGACCTACAAGACGGACGGCACGGAGTTGGCCAAGGCATCATTCACGGTGGGGACAAATGGCGAAAATACCATCTATATGACCGTCCCTGCCGGACAATACACGGGCAAGCAGACCGTTACCTACACGATCGGTTCGGCCGAAGATAGCATGACGCTCTCTGCCAGCAAAGCCACGTTCATCGCAGGCACTACTTACAGTAGGACGTTGATCTATAGTTATGTAGATCTCTCCATGGTGGACTGCGCCGGCAACGACCGCGAGGCAGGCAAGATGTGGACGGCCAACTGCTACATGGTACATACGGCAGGCAGGCACAAACTGCCCCTGGTCTATGGCAATGCCATCAAGAACGGCACAGCCAATGCCTCGGCCTATACGGGCATAGCGTATAAGTATGAGGAGGTGAATGAGTATGGGGGGCATGTGATAGTGACGGCCACGCCGACTTTCCCCAATCACGAAGGTAATGCCATAACCGGGCCGTGGATTAAGGACCACGACATCACCGTTACTTCTGCCCAGCTGCTCTGGCAAGATGCCAAGGGGCTCATCCAAGAGGTCGGCATCAGCGGAGACTACCTGACAATGTCTGTAGGTAAGGATGCCACCGAGCAGGAGGGCAACGCCCTCGTGGCCGCCAAGACGAGCGACGGCACCATCGTATGGTCGTGGCACATCTGGGTGACCAAGCAGACCTTTGTTGAGGAAGACTTAAATTCGGTAACCACGACAGATGATACAAGTGTTGGTACGAAAGGCGTGGATTGGCAGATATACAAAGTGGCGCCCGTCAACCTCGGATGGGTGGGCGAGCCTGTGAGCCAAGGCTACTGCACCTTCTACCAGTGGGGCCGCAAAGATCCCCTTATCCCCGACCATACTGTCTATAACATCAGCAACGAGGAAGTAGCGGGTTTTACCTACAGAAAGAGTAACACTGCCACCATTGCCGACAATGTCAAAAACCCGGCGACAGGGTATTTGAACGATGATAATGACGGGCCATGCAACACTAGTTTCTACAATATGTGGGATGCTCAACAGACTGGCTATGGAGAAACCAATAGAGATATCAAGACAGCGACGGTGAAGACCGTCTATGACCCATGTCCTGCAGGCTTTTGCGTGCCCTCATACAATTTGTTTTATTACATGGCTAATACTGTGCCTTTGGAAAACTTTTACAAATAAAGGACGCTGGCTGACGACGGCCTCCCCGAACAACATATTCTTCCCCGTTTCGGGCTATCGTAACTTCATGGGAAACGAACAAGGGCGTATCGAGTATGGCGGTTTATATTGGTCATCATCGCCTTACAAATACTTCTATTATGGTACTCGTATTCTATTAGATTTGAGCAATAATCGCGATACTAAGATGAATTCTTATCGCTTCCAAGGTTTTGCTATCCGGCCTGTCGCCGAAGAATAAAGAGGACACTGACAGGTGTTAAAGAGCGCCCGCAAAGTCAGTGCGCCCGTCTCTTCAAAATGTATCAGGAAATCACAAAAAATTCGTAACTTGCAGCCACTACTAAAGGAGACATTGCCATGGAAACCACCTATCCGGTCCGCGACAAAATTGAATATATCATCGCCTTCATCGACGAGTTCGGGCAGCGTTTCGGTCTCACCGATGCGCAGGCCTATCGCTATCTGAAGACCTACGGTGCCATCGCCAACATCGACAAGCATTATGGCGCCCTCCACACCCAGGACTTCCGCGGAAACGTGGAGGATGTCGCCACCTACTGCAGAAGTATGGGAGGGCAGTTGATATGATACTCTTATCGACCTTGCCAAGTCCCGCCCTGGCAAGGACTTCGGCAAAGGATTTTACCTGTCAGCGGACAAACAGCAGGCCATCGAAATGGCCGAAAGCAAAGTGGCCTTCCTTGGCGGTGCACCCATCGTCACGGCGTTTGAATTTGACGGAAACATTCTCACTTCCGGCAAACTGAAAATCAAGACCTTCGAAAGCTATTCCGAGGAGTGGGCCCGGTTTGTCTATGACAACCGTGAAAACTTTACCGACGTCCCCATCCACGACTTCGACATCATCTACGGTCCCATCGCCAACGACCGCGTGGGCGCCCAAATTCGCAATTTCAAGAACGACAGCATCGACTTGGACGAACTGATGCGCCGCATCAAGTACCTCAAGGGCATTACCTTCCAATATTTCTTTGGGACGGATGCCGCCATCCAAACCTTGCACAAACTATGAGCGAGCACTTCCAATACCTCAAAGAGGGGCTCATCGCCGACCTTGTGGATCGCGTGATGGCCGATTATCACCTCAATCTGGAGAAAGCCCTGGATGTAGTCTATTCCTCTGAAATATTCCAAAAGCTATCCGACCCCGCCACTGCCCTCTACAAAGAAGGGCCCGCCTATATTTACTCTTACCTCAAAGACGAGATTGAGAAGGGGAAGCTGTAGGATTGAGGTCCCTTGGTTATTTGCTGTGCTTCCAGATAATCAATTGCCCTGCACCAGCGTCCTTTGTTCAACTTTTTCGCAAACCGACTGCCAAACAGGGCGAATTTGAAGCTGGGCTCAGAACGGCAGGGGATAATCGGCGGGGTATTTCTTTTTGATGCGGTATTTCATGGTGTACACGCTGGAGGGGGACACGTGCATGGTGCTCCCAGGAAAAGGAGGAAGGAAAGGGTTATTTGCCGTGTTATCATGGGTTCATTCAAAAAGGTCATCCGCCGTCACCACGGCATTCACCACTCCCGCGTACTTGTTCTTCACGATGCCGTATGTGGTGACGAGCACGGTCTGGATGGGCTGCTTCAGCTTCGTGACCATCCGGAAGGAATTCCGCCTTCGCGCGAAATCCTTCTCGTCCTTGGCCGAAATAGGGTACTCATCCTCGTAGAATCGCATTTCGCAGAGCGTGACGCCCAGTGTGCCCTTGTCAATCACCATGTCAATCTGGGCGCCTTCGATGCCCTTTTCTGGGTCGTTCTTGCACTGCCAGGAGCATACGTTCGTGGGGATGCCGCTGATCCCGAGCTTCTTCTTTATCTGTTCCGAATGCAGGAGGCAGACCCGTTCGAAGGCGTGGCCTGCCCAGTTGTCGAAAATCCTTGACGGAATCTGGGTGAAGTCGTCGCTGTAGCGGATTCCGTCCTTCAAAAACTTGAAGTAGAACAGCGTAAAGTTATCGACCAGCTGGAACATCGCATCCTTCTTCGCTTTCCCGAAAGCGGTGTATCGACGGATGAAGCCGGATTTCTCCAAGTCTTCCAGAATGGAGGTGAGGGTGCCGCCGTCGCTCAGGCCGGAGACCTTCATAATCTCCTCCCGCAGCATTCCGCAAGCTTTGTCAGATAGCGCGGTGATGACTTTTATATAGGGGAGCGGCTGCTCGAAGGCCACTCTGTAGAGCATCTCAAATTCGTTGTCCAGCGTGGGCGCGTCGCCGAAAAACATCCGGTTGACACCGCTTCCGACGGTGTCGACGGGCAGGAATTCGTCCCAATAGTAAGGGATACCGCCCAGAATCATATAGGCCTCGATGATGTTCTTTCGGGTCATTGAAAGGTGTTTGTAGGCTGCGAACTCCTCGCATTCGCGGAGGCTGAACTGCCTGATGTGCAGGATGTCCTGCCGACGGTAGAGTCCGCCCTTGTCGGACAGCAGCTTCTCGAAGATCCAGGAGGTGGAGGATGCGCAGACAATCAGCAGCAGGTCGTGGCGCTTGGCGCCCCAGCCGTTCCAGAACGAAGACAGCATAGCGAGGAAGTCGGCCCCGGGCGTTTCCACCCAGGAGAGCTCGTCCAGGAAGATGACCTTTTTCGCGGGGCGATCGGCCGCAATGTCTTCCGGGCCGATGAGGTCTTTGAGCTGCTCAAAGGCTTCTCGCCAATCCTCTGGCTGCGGGGCGTCTTTGAGCCCGAACCGGAGGAGGGAATGATGGAAGGCGCACAGCTCCTGCCGGAGCATCTCTTCGGTGGTCTTTCCCGCCTTGTCGGGAATGTATTCTCCGGTGTGCTCAAAAAAAGTTTTGCCGCGAAAGGTCTCGTTTACGAGGAAGGTCTTCCCGACCCGCCGTCTGCCATAGACAATCACCAGACGGGAATACTCGGAATCATAGGCATGCAGCAGGCGTTCCTGCTCGGTTTTTCTTCCTATTATCAT
>CAJONC010000068.1 GCA_905235675.1 uncultured Bacteroidales bacterium
CAGGTCAAGTAACAGATACTGTACGGCGCATGATATTGGCCCTTGGTGACAAAACTCTTACCCGTAAACAGATAATGGAATTACTATCACTGAAGGGGAGAGATAATTTCCGTGTTAGTTATTTGGAGCCATCCATGGAAGATGGGCTTGTGTTAAAACTCTATCCGGAATCTGACAACCGACCCGACCAGGCCTATTACTTGTCAGAAAAGGGCTTACATTTGCTGGAGGAGTTGACCGCTAATAAAAATAAGTAGGAACTAAGTAAGCGAATAGACAACGATAATATATGAAGATACATAGCTCGGAGACGGTGGTCTGCCTGCGCGGGCGGCTGGTGGAGGAGTTCTACTCCGAGGCGGGGGAGTTGATGGATTCAATAGAACTGGCCCCCAACAGCCCTGTCGTGGCCCTGAACATCCCCATCGGCCAGTGGCACACCGTCCGCGCCCTGGAGAGCGGTACGGTGATACTTGAATGTAAGGATGGGGCTTATGAACCGTTAGGGCCGGAGGATGTTCTGAATTTGTAGGGGTAATGTCATTTATAATGAAACCGTTACAAATTGTAACGCTTTGAAGATGCGCGCCGCTGACGGCAAGATGCGTGCTGCTGATGACTTTCTTAAAGTTTTAATAAGGAAAGGCTCGGTATTTCAATAATAAGTTGTACCTTTGCAATCGAAACGAAGAGTTCGGAACTGGGGAGTTCGATTAAATAATGGCTAAAGCAGACGGAGTTCCTGAAGATTGAACCTTTCACACCCTCGACGGTGAAGGAAATCCTGACTTACTATAATCCCGAATACACAAAAGAGGACCTGTTGGCGCTTTACACTTGTACAGGTGGCGTGGCTAAGTATGTAGAGCTGCTGATGATCTGGCAAGGCGTGTGACATTCTTTGAGGTGAAGCGGCAAAGCAAGGACCTGGATTTGGATGTGCTGGGAGAGAAGGTGCGGAGGTTCAAGGAGGCTACGGGGGTGTATGGAAAATATGAGATGGAATGCCGGGGGCTGAGCATGGAGGAGATGTGATAATGGTTAATGGTATAATAGCGAAAGAATGGAAAAGATAGATCTGAATAACAAGACAATATTAGTTACCGGTCACGCGGGGTTCATCGGGAGCAATCTGGTGGGCAGGCTGTTCTCTGAGATGAAGGGCGGCACCGTCGTTGGCATCGACAACCTGAACAGCTACTATGACCCCAGCCTGAAGGACTATCGTCTCGGGAAGCTTGAAGGGAGAAGCAAGAAGGTGAACTATGTGTCCGTGAAAGGGAACATCGCGGACCGCGAACTGATAAACAGACTCTTCGAGGAATATCCCTTCGACATCGTGGTGAATCTGGCGGCACAGGCGGGGGTGCGCTACAGCATCGAGAATCCTGACGTGTATATCGAGAGCAATGTCATCGGGTTCTATAACATTCTGGAAGCCTGTCGTCACCATCCCGTGCAGCATCTGGTGTATGCATCGTCCAGCAGCGTCTATGGCGGCAACAAGAAGGTTCCGTTCAGCACGGACGACCGCGTGGACAATCCTGTTTCGCTCTATGCCGCCACCAAGAAGAGCAACGAGCTTTTTGCGCATTGCTACAGCAAGTTATATGATATACCGACGACGGGTTTGCGGTTTTTTACCGTGTATGGCCCTGCGGGACGGCCCGATATGGCGTACTTCGGCTTTACCAACAAGCTGCTGAAGGGCGAGACCATCCAGATCTACAACTACGGCAACTGCCGCAGGGATTTTACCTATGTCGATGACATTGTGGAGGGCATTGTGCGTGTGATGCAGGGTGCGCCTTCCCGGCGCGTCGGAGAGGACGGCCTGCCCGTCCCGCCCTACGCGGTTTACAATATCGGCGGCGGCCAGCCGGAGAACCTGCTGGACTTCGTGAATATACTTCAGGAAGAGTTAGTGCGTGCCGGCGTGCTGCCCGGGGACTACGACTTTGAGGCGCACAAGAAACTCGTCCCCATGCAGCCCGGCGACGTCCCCACCACCTACGCCGATGCCTCCGCACTGGAGCGCGACTTTGGCTTTGTGCCCAAAATTACGCTTCGCGAAGGCCTGCGGAAGTTCGCGGAGTGGTATAAGGAGTATTACGGGGATTAGAGAACGAGAACATCGCTGGGATTACCCCGGAATAGTGTACAGGATGTGGGGAGTTTGTGATTATCATCTTTTGACAACATCCGTTTAGGTGTGTACGTCAATCTTTAGTAGAGTTATATGAGAACTTTCTTGACTTCCACCGCATCTGCGACTTTTTATGGCGGGATGCCGTCCACTGTCAGGGTGATGAAAACACACCTGGAGTACATTTTCAAGTATAGCAAGGGAATCTATGCGGTTGTGCTCGTCATTCCAAAATCCAGAGAGTCAGTAATACTGATGTGCGACTGGGGACAATTCTTCGACCGGGTGAACAAGCATGGGAATCCGGAATCGCTGCTTGGGCGCATCAAGAGGGATTGTCCTGAGACAGTGAAACTGCTGCAGGGCGACGCTGAACCTTTTTCTCAGGTCAGCCTTGAGCTTAGCACAGGCGAAACCGCAGATGGCATCGGTATGGAAGTCACTCTGCCCGTGCCCATTGACAGTCCGATTCATCTCTTCGCCTTCTCATTGAGCAGCAGGCGTTCCGTCTGTTCAAGTATAGCGTCTCCATCTTTATCGAGATTCAGAACAACTGCAAGATTCCAGGATGGAAAGAAGGGCTGAAAGAGATATGGTAGGGCGAAAAGATGTTCCAGATAAATTCCCTGTCGGCAAGGACAACGCCGAATCATCACAATACAGGGGGTACATTTAATCCGCTGCTATCACATCAGGCCATGAAAGAATTAAGAACCATATATTCACTCGTAGGCTCTCCTATTATTTGGCATTACGATTCATTACCATTTCACGATTATCATTTTATGGTAACTATTTTATGGTAATGTGAATTCTTTTGTTTACCTTTGCTCC
>CAJONC010000069.1 GCA_905235675.1 uncultured Bacteroidales bacterium
TGGCTACAGGGTTAATAGTTATGAGGCAACACAATTCCGTATCTGGGCGACGAGTGTGCTGAAAGAATACATCAAAAAAGGCTTCGTACTAAATGATGATAGACTCAAAGGGACAGCCGTTTTGGGCCCTGATTATTTTGAAGAACTGCTGGAACGCATTCGGGAAATCCGGACCTCAGAGCGCCGCTATTATCAAAAAATAACAGACATATATTCGGAATGCAGTGCAGACTACGACCCCAATTCGGAAACAAGCCAGCGAAATCTCATAATTAAAACAAGATTTCGCTATGTTATCGACCGTTTCTCGCGACATAATGATGAATTCCGCTACTACTTCGTCAACAGCGACAGCGAGAAGTCCGGCACCATGCTGGCGGAGTGCAAGTGGAACGGGCCAGGGGGACAACCGGATGCGAGTCTGCTGACGGCTTGTCCGGCTGCTGTCTCGCATACCGCTTTCCCTTTTATATCGCGGGGAGGGCGAAGCAAGTCTCTGTGCGGCCCTGCCGTGCAGAGTCTTGCCGCGAAGGGTGGCGATGGAGGGTTGCTGGGCACCATCGGCCGGGATCATCGGCATCGGCCTGAACCCTTCCGTCCACTTTGTCCACCGGTGGCCGGAGTGGACAGGGGTGGAAAAATCTGATTGGAGGGGTTGCTACAGCATCCCGGCCTCTTTGGCCTTGGCAAGCATTTCGGCGGTGTTCTTGGCGTCGAATTTCATCAGGAGGCGTCTGCGATACCACTTGATGGTGGGAAGGGAGAGGAAAAGTTTGTCGGCAATCTGCTGGCTGGTGAGGCCCTGGGCGATGAGCGGAAGGATGTCGGTTTCGCGGTCGCTCAGGATGGACTTCTCGTCTTCTACAATGACGATCTTCTTTGTTCCGGAAGGGACCTGTTCACTTTGTTCTTCCTCTGAAAGTGTGGCTTCTATATGCTCAGGAATCAGCTCTCCGATGGCTTCGTTGATCACGGCATCGGCCCCTTCTTTCTCTTTGCGTAAGCGCCGTTCCCGGAGCAGGATAGCCACAAGGGCTGCAAGAAGAAGGATAATCAGGATGCCGGCGCCTATGATGCTTTTCAGTTGCCGTTTTTGGGCCGACAGGGCCTGCCCCATCACGTCCAGGGTGAGGATGCGGTCGGTGAATTCCTGGTCTTCGTGCTTGGAGAAGTATTCGTCGGCCTGCTGCAGGTATTCCAGCGCCTTGGTGGTCTTGCCCTGCTTCATATAGACAGTGCCGATACCCAGTTTCGGAGTGGCAATCCAGAGGGAGTCTCCTGCGTCGAGACCGAAGCGCAGGGATTTCTCATAGTATTGACGGGCCTGCTCGTAATCACCGCTTTCCAGGGAAATCTCACCCATATTGTACCAAAGGACTGCGCTGCTTTCTTTCCAGTCGTACTGCTCGAAGATTTCTCCGGCCTTGGCGAAGTAATCAAGTGCCAGACTCAGGGAATCGAGGGAATAATACAGGTTTCCCATATTGCCATACAGGCTGGAACGGGCATCGTCGATGGTCTTTTGTGGATAGCCTTCCGGCGTGTCCGGTCCCGCTTCTCCAGCCGCCATCCGGTCCAGATAGGAAAGGGCGGTCTTGTAGTAAACGATGGTACTGTCATATTGCCCTTTCTGGTAATGGGTCGTTCCTATGAACTTGGCGGCAAGATAAGGCCGGTACAGGGAGCCCAGCTCATCGGTGATGGCGAATGAGCGCCGGGCGCAATACATGGAACGCTCCGGATTGATGCGCTCGTAGGCATACATCAAGTGGTTAAAAGCGAGCCCCACAGCGGCCTTGGTTTCATAGGGCGCAGCAGAGAGCCGTTCCGGCGTCCAGGTGGCAACGACATTTTCCAGCGAGTCGATATTCCGGTCCCGGTGGTCGGAATATTGTGCCTTGGAGGCAAAGCTTCCGAGGAGCAGAAGAAGGAGGGATAGTGACAGTCTTTTCATGATACCAAGGTACGGAAAAATTGGCAGATAACCTTAAAAACCATGCATTTCTATCCGAAAGGATAGTAACGACTATCCTAAGGGATGGTGTTTTTGTCGAAGATTATAATGAACTTTGTAGCTGTTAAATAGCGCGAAAATGGATATACGGATTGAAGACGATTCCACGATTGTCCTGACACGGAAAGAGTATGAAGTCCTGAAGCGGACGGCTGAAGGAATGAGCTGCGAGCAGACTGCCGCAGACATGGAATTATCGTACGCTACGGTCAAGTGGTACCGGAAGCGGATCAAGGCGAAATTCCATGCCAAAACGATGGCGCAAATCGTGAAGATAGCCATGGAACAGGGGTAGATTAGACTCGACCAACACAAAAACACATAACGTATGAAAAAGATTGCATTACTCATTACTTGTATTGCGCTCGCGGGCGCACCCGCGAACGCACAAAGCCTTTTGGAAAGGCTTGGACAGCGTGCCAAGAACGCCACGGAGAGCAATTTGGGGAACAAGGTGGAGAAGGGAGTCAACGACATCCTGAACGGGAATGTGGGAAAGAAGGACAAGAACAATCAGAAAGACCAGAAACAGGAAAA
>CAJONC010000070.1 GCA_905235675.1 uncultured Bacteroidales bacterium
CTTCCGGAGATTGTACATATCAGAAAAACGCAGGGAGGTGAAGGCACAGAAGCAGAAGAGGTCACGGGCCTTTGCCAGGGCTCCGGCCTCCTCCACGGTCTTCTCGTATTCATTACCGTTCATATCGAGCAGTTTGACCTTGGTGCCATTGGCCGGAATTTCAAAATTATAGAGGATATTCAGTTCCTCCTTATCAAGGAAGATGATGGGCTTCTCAACTACTTTGAATTTAGGTTTGTAGCGCGTGATGGTGTCCTGGCGGGTATAGCCCTTCCTGATGGCCCAGTTGGTGAACCAAAGCAGGTTCTTGTACTGCTTACGGACACTGTTGTCTTCCAGACTTTTTTTCTCGCGCAGGTAAGTAACGAACTTATTCAGGCCCGTCTCGTCGAAATATTCAAACGTTACATCAGGCTTGAACCCTTCCATGTGATGCCGGAAAGTGAGCCAGCACTGGTTGGTGGCATATGCCCACTGCTGGACGGAGCCCTGCTCCTTGACGAATTCATCGAGGCGCTGGAAGAAGGAAACCTTTGCTGCCTTCCTGACGGGTGCCGGTGAGGTCTCTTCCTCTTTATTGAGGGCTTTATCCAGCTGCTCCTTGATTTCGTCCTTGGTTGGGCGATGAGTGAGCTGGTTATCCCAGTCCATGAAATGATTCTCGATATTGTTCAGGCGTTTGTTGATTTCAGCGCCGGTGAGCCGCTTGGAATTGCGGTAAGTACCTTTGGTCACACGGGAGCCGGACCAGAACTCCGGATCAACGCTGATGCCGAATGTAGAAATGCGCGTCACACCCTTTACACATATCTGGGCGCGGATGGGAAGTTCCCCGGCTTTGTTCGCCCTTTTCTCCAAAAAATAGTTGACTGCCATAACTCAGTGCGTTTATTATTTACGCACAAAATTACGCATAATTAACCTAATATCCAAATAAATCCTAATAAACTTTGCTTGTTTATATTATTGTATTTCAATGCTTTATAGAACTTCCCTAAACCGCCTGTAACCCTAAAAATGGACTTCCCAGCACCACTAAAATCGGCCTCTCAGACAACTGAGGGGCCGATTGCTTTTGAAATGTGGCTCGTTTGTGGCTCGTTTTGCAACATTCTTGTCAGTGCAGAGTGGGATTACGTTTTGCAATCAAAGCAACCCAAAAGTTCGCTTAAATTTTCCGCACGGAGGTCAATGGTTCAATGAATTTGGCCGGACGCTTTTCTTTCCCTCCGGAAAAACATTTGGTAAATCAGAAATGCATATCTTTGCACCAACAAGAAAAGACCTGCGCAACATGAAGTCTTAAGTTCCTACTTGAGGGGTTAGTAGTGTTGGTGGAGCTTTTCTTTTTTTATGCCTTCTTCTCTCGGAACTCTGCTGGAACAAACTTCCAATGACGGTACGGCACCCTCCAGCGGCCACGGCCGGTCTCCGGCTGAGTATTTTCATAAATGTCAAAGTTCTCATCTCCGTTTGCATCCTTGATAAGCGTCAGGATATGCTGGAACAATTCCTCTTTGGCCTGTGTCTTCTTTCCGGGAGTGCCGGGGCCGCCTTCTGGAGCCGAAAGATGCATCCTGTTCATATGGAAAGCCATCGCACCCAGTACAATGTCCATGCACTGCTGGATAGGGTGCTTGTGAGAATCTATCTCCGCGATGTCACAGGGCTTCAGGACAATCTTGGCATTGTGAAAGAGTGATAGTTCCTGCAGGTAATTCAGGTGTGCCTTGAAATCATCGTTCTGGGAGCGCGTATCCGGAATCTCGTCAAAGAAAAGCTTGATTTTAGTTGGACGCGAAGGATTGTTCTTGTGATAAGCCAGGCCAAATGCGTGCTTGATAAACTGATAATACAAAAGATGGTATTGCAAGGCGGCTCCGTGATTAGGGACAATCTGGGAAGTCTCTTGAAACATCACCTTCAGTTTCTTCTCCTTCACAAAACCGAAGAATACGTCCATCATCTGCTTATACTTCTCCAGATAGGTAGCTGTCACCTTCGTCCACTTGATTTCGCCGAACAAGTTCAACTGTGTCTTCATCTCCTCAAGCGCCGTATTTACCTGGTGAAAATCCTTGCTCCTAACAAGCACACCGCCGTAGAAGTGCGAATAATACGTACCCTTCGACAGCGACTCATCGCAATATATCATATACTCCCTCATATCGTCAACAATTAGGAATACAAAGATAGCAACTCTCCGTCAGAGGGCAAAAGAAACTTTCATCCATTCCTAAAAGAAGGGCGCCATTTCCTTGCTTTTCTCACTGATTTTTCGCAACTTACATCCACAAACCTAAGCTACGAAAAACCTATGAAAACCCTCACCTGCCTCTGCCAGGCCGCCCGCCGCCACCTTCCCGGCCAGCGCCTCCGCACCGACTACACCGACGGCGACCCCGACCTCGAAGCCGACTTCTACATCCTCCGCCACACCGCCTGCCCCGCCGTCCTCACCGAAAACCTCTTCATGGACAACCCCGCCGACTGCGCCTTCCTCCTCAGCGAAGAAGGCCAACAATCCATCGCTGACCTCCATGTCGACGGCATTACCGCCTACCTTTCCACCCTCTAACGAAAAATGCCCGGCCCCGCCGAGCATTCTCGCTTTTTTTGTTCCGCTTGTTCCACTCATTCCGCGGAACGGAACAGAACAAGGTGCCGGATTTCCGGGCCGATGAGGGCCGATATGAAGGTCGATGGTGGCGATGGTGATTGGGGCAGATGGGATCGTCCGCTACGCGTCCGTTCAGGATGAAAGCGGTCAAAGCCAGTTCGCTCCGCTGAAGCTGCGCTCACTCGCTTTGGTTCCGTCCTCCGGGGCACAATGCGCCCCTGCGAACTCCACTTATGGCAGCTCCACTGCGAGACTCTCCCTTCCGGGCTGACGCCGCTGGGATTGCAGATGTGCGTGATTTTTAGTATATTTGTGATGAGGGGAAACTCCTTTTGAGATTCCTCTGAGCTATTGCTTTGCCCAAAACTTATAGCGCCCTATGCCTCGTTTCTATCCATCAGTTCTGATTGCTGACGCCTACGGCTCCGTGGGCGAGGTGACCTTCTATCACCGCAACGGAAAGTGCTACTACCGGAAGCGATCCCACAGCCGCTATCCGGGGACGGAGGCTCAGACGTCGGCCCTGGATGTGCATCGACGGGCGCTGGCGGCCTGGAGGGAGGTGCCTCACCAAACGCAGCTGGTCTGGAATCTTCTGGCAGAGGAGGTGGAACCCCATCGGCCGCCCTTCGACCACCTGGCACATATCACCGGCCAGAACCTCTTCGTGAGCGCGTACCACGGATTCGTGACGCTCAGGGATGAGCACGTGCCGCAGCCGGCACCGTTTGAGAAGTTCCCGCCGTTTGCGGTATCACTTGGAGCCGGTGTCAAGATGAATGGGGCGTTGGTGATTCCTGCCCGGGTGGAGACAGGTGGATGCACGGAAGCTTCCCGCTACCGGTTGCTGGCCAAGATCCAGCTCACCGCCCCGGGCCGTTGCCGGCACCTGGGTTATCTGAGGAATTTCCTGGCGGAGGGAGACTGCTCCTCAGGAGTGGTGTCCATCGTGATTCCTGGATATGCGGA
>CAJONC010000071.1 GCA_905235675.1 uncultured Bacteroidales bacterium
ATCGACGACGTGACCGTGCAGTCGGTCTCCGGCCGGCTTACCGACCACTTTGATCCGCGCTCCAAGACGATCAACCTCAGTGAGGGGGTCTATGACGGCGCTTCGGTCGCGGCCTGCGCCGTGGCGGCCCACGAGACGGGCCACGCCATCCAGCACGCGCAGGGCTACGCTCCGTTGCGCCTGCGCTCCGCGCTGGTCCCCGTCGTGACTTTTGCCAACAACACCGTGCAGTGGGTGCTGCTGGGCGGGGTGCTGCTGATTGACGTCTTCCCCACACTGCTCTGGATCGGCATCGCGCTCTTCGCGATGACGACTTTCTTCAGCGTGGTCACGCTCCCCGTCGAGATCAATGCCAGCCAGCGCGCCGTGCAGTGGCTGGAGCATTCGGGCATTGTGGATGCCACCACGCGGCCGATGGCGGTGGACGCCCTGAAGTGGGCGGCCTACACCTACGTCATCGCTGCGCTCGGCTCCCTCGCCACCCTGTTCTATTACATTTCTCTGGGCAACAGCAGAAGAAGATGACGGACTGCAGGATGCCCGTGCCGAAGGCTCAGCCGCAGCCGGATTCGTGCCGTCCGCTCCGCGGAATCATATGGATAATGTACGGATAGACAAATACTTGTGGGCAATCCGGGTGTTCAAGACCCGGAGCGACGCCACCGACGCCTGCAACGGGGGCAAGGTCAAACTCGCGGGCGTGAACGCCAAGCCGTCCAAGGCCGTCAAGGCCGGCGACATGCTGGAGATTCGCAAGGGCCCGGCCCTCTTCTCCTACCGCATCCTGAAAGTCACCGGGAGCCGCATGGGCGCGGCGCTCGTGCCGGATTACGCCGAGGACCTCACCCCGGACAGCGAGCGGGCGAAGCTCCAGGCGCCCCGCGAGACGCTCGTACTGCAGCGCGACCGCGGGGCGGGGCGTCCCACCAAGCGTGACCGGCGGCAGCTGGAGGAAGCGCTGGAGGCGCTGGATTTCGACGAATGAAAAAAGAAAGGCGCCCTAGTACTTTGTAACATCTAATTCTTGAGTTTTATCACTGGATACAGGTGCTTAAGCTTGGCCCTTGCATCCCCAACCGTGAACTGCCAATCGATACCTCTGCCGATGATTCCTGTCCAGATACCAAGCTGCGGCTTCTGCCTTCAAAGCTTCGCTGTCACCGATTCTCCTTCCAAGGCATTCCTTGGTGAAGGCGGACAGTTCTATCTCGGCCATGTCCAGCCAGGATCCATGCTTCGGGGTATGATGAAGTTCCAGCTTCTCCCATATCCGTCGAGCTTCGGCTGGCTCAAACGCCTCATACAGAGAAGAGATGTCGTGCGTATTAAGATTGTCACATACAAGAACTATCTTCTCCGCATCGGGAAAGTCCTCATCCACAAGTTGTTTGATCTCCTGTGCCCAGTCTGTCTTGCATCTGTGTTCCCGGATGGATACTCTTCGCCAGCATTCAAGCGGAGCAGTGAACATGAAGCCGCAGCAGGTGCCGTTGCGAACGTATTCATGATCGATCCTCTCCGTGTGATTGTCCTCGGACAAATGAATCGTTTCACGGGAGTCGCAGCGAAGTTCTATCGGTTGCTCGTCCATGCAGACGAGAGGCCGGCGAGGGTTCTGCGGCCTGGAGTACACCTCCAGAACATCCTCCATATATGCCACAAACGCGGCGTTTTGTTTAGGAGGAATGCACCACATTTTCTTCAGGTGAGGCTTATACCGGTTTTTTTTAGTATGCGACCCACTTGTACATACGAAATGGAGGGTAGAACCTCCAGTTCCACGGCCCGTTCCGATATGAGTCTGAGTGTCCATTTACCTCTGCCGCTCGGCGGTGTACTGCATGCTATTGCTACTATCTTTGCTTCTACCTCCCCTGTACATTTGGCCGGAACCGGCGGGGTCTCCCGCTTCTTCCGTTTGATTCCGCAAACGGGATCAGATTCAGCCGTCCTGTCCAGAAAGTGTTGTTTAATGTTATGAACTGCTTGAGGAGTTATGCCCAACATGCTTGCAATCACGACGTCCTTCTGCCGCTTTCTGTCTCCTGCCTCATCGGCAAGGAGCAGCACATTGGCGCGCCGGATCTCCATTGCCCCTCCCACTCCGCTACGCACGGTCTTTTCGAGGGATGCCCGTTGCTCCTGGGTCAGTTCTATTTTCAGTTTCCTGTACTTTGCCATAACATCAAATTTAGTTGATTATGGCAAAGTTACAAAATATTTCTAACAAATTAAAGTTTTAGCCGTAACAAAATACTAGT